>CAWCIO010000011.1:0-128256 GCA_963795585.1 uncultured Sphingobacteriaceae bacterium
GCTCCAGGAGAAGCGGTTTTTATCGTCCGGAGCGTAAGTATACTTGGCATTGAGGTCGTAAAACGAAGAGGAAGGCGTGGTAGCCGTTGCAGCCCCTCCGCCAAACCCTCCGCCACCGCCACCTGGAGGACCGCCGCCCATGCGTGCCCCGAACCGGTTGAAATAGTCGTGCTCGTATTGAATTTGTTGAAAATCTTGTTGTAAAGAGGACCCTGGTAAGAATGGCGGTAAGCTAATAAAAGGGTGGATTTATCATTGAGGGGTTTTTCGAGGAATACATTGGCACTGAGGAGACTCAGGTCGCTGGAGATACTTGTCTCTTTACTATTACCCTCCTTGCCCACGATATCTGTCACACTCGAAAGGCGACCGCCGTATTTAGCAGAAAAGCCACCTTTATATAGCGTTACATCCTTAACAGCATTGCTGTTGAAGGCACTGAAAAATCCATAAAGGTGATCCACCTGGTATACCGTAAAACCATCAAACAGCACAAGATTTTGATCCGGAGTACCACCGCGCACGTAGGCCCCGGAAGAGGATTCATTGCTGGCGCTGATGCCCGGCATGAGCTGGAAGGAGCGAAGGATATCTTTCTCCCCGATGTTTGGCAATTCCTCGAGTTTGGCCGGAGAGATTTGCAAAACACTGACCCTTCTTTTGTCGCTGCTCATGGCATTGTCTTTCTTTTTATCACGGATCACTACCTCATTCAGGGATTTAGAAGAAGAAAAAAGGCGGATGCTGATCTCATTTTTAATGTTTTCCTTGTTGAGCGCAAATACATCGGCTTGGTAGCCGATATAGCTGATGAGCAAGACACAGGTATCTGCTGGTACATTTAATAAAGTAAAATAGCCATCGGCATTGGTATTGGTGCCAATGTTCGAGTTGCGTACACGGACCATTGCTCCGGGCAGGGATTCTCCGGTGCTGTGGTCTACGATCCTTCCGGTTAATTTAAAAGGCTCCATAACACTGGGTTTTCTGCTTTCTAACCTGCTGTTTTTTTGGATCAGCTGAAGTTTGCTGAGGTCCTGTGCAACTGCGGCTTTATTCTGGGCCACCAACTTTTTAATGCGGGTGACATCAGCTGGCTTGCGGATGATGTAAATACTTTGGTCGGGATCCAGCCAATAGTAGAGGTTGTTTTGCCGGCATACCTGTGCCAGCACATCCTTTACAGATTCATCCAGATAGCGGTCGGTCACCATGTAGTCCTTAATCATGTCAGCATCGTAAACGATCCTCAGATTGGCCCTTGTGGCCAGGGTGTCGAGCATTCTGGTCATGGACATGCTGTAGAACCCGGTGATGCTGGCATCGGTAGTCAGTTTACTTTGGGCAGAGCCCTGAATGGCGATTGCCGTAGCGAAGCTTATAAGTAGTAATAGTTTTTTCATTATGGCTGACTTATAAGTTGGTGATGAGCTGTCCGCTGAAAGGCTGACCGGCTTCTCCCGGGCTGAGCAGTCCGCGGGCTACAATGGTATAATATTTTCCAGCTACGAGTGTATTGCTGGTCATGGTTGTACGGAGGCTTCCTGTACTGTTGTCTTTAATGATAAAGCTGTAAGCTTTAGGGTCTACTGAAATGAAATCGCTGACTGTTTTATAAGTTTTTCCGGATATGAAGTTATCTCCTTCAGTGGTGCTGAGATCAAGGGATGCAGCATCAGGAGCCACATTGATGAACCTGATGTAGGCCTTGTCTGTAGAAGTGACAGAAAGGTTGTCACTTACCAGCAGTCCATCCAGGTTTTCTCCCCGGTCGATGATGAAGTAAGACATAGATGGTATTTGCGCTGAGGCTAACTGTTTTGCTCATTAAACTTTCGTTACTACTCTGCCGAGGTAAGTTTGATCGGATAGTCACCCGCAATTGTTCGGCGTAAGCTGTTAGCCCAAAGGAACAGCAGCGGCTACAGTCAGGCTGCCATTAAAATAAATCACCGTAGTAAGTGCCGATCGTTGGAGAGGTATTGATGATACTCAGGTAAGCGAGCTGGGTATCTCTCATATTGTTCTTAGTGCAGGAGAGGAATGGCAGCATGGCCAATAAAAACACGCGGCTTTTGTGAAAATTTCATCGCATGTGGTTTAATTAGTAATTATCCTGGTGATCGCGTTTTACGGTGTGAGTTTTATAAAATGGGGTTGCTTCACAATTGTTAATTGCGACGAACGGATGAAAATCTATGTTGTAAGCTTTGTTTTCTGCAGAAGAAATGGCAGGGACTGTTTTTAGCGTGGTGGATAAACGTTAAATTGTTTATAAATTTTATTAGGTACCAAACTTCATTATGCGTAAATTGTTATGGTAATAAAAAAGGAGAAAAAAAAGTCCTGTGAGTGGGAGATCCGCGAAGGGCAGGCAAAACATACGGCGAATGCCGGAAATGAAGGGAAAGAGTCCTCATGCATTTGCATGAGGACTCTTATATGGTGACTTAGGTGGCTCCAACAAAAGGATGGTAATGACAACCAATGTACCCTCGCCTGCTGTGCTATTGATGGTAAAACCTGCGGGTTGTGCGCTTTCCTTGGCCAGAATTTCCAGCCTTTCCTTGCTGATGGCGGTAGAAAGTGATCTGCGTCCGGGATCTTTTTGTTCTGCCGAAATCCCTTTGCCATTGTCCTGTATACTCACCAGCAATACCTGGTCCCTGACCTCGAAACTAATGTTCAGCTGACCATCTTTTTTGTTCTGGTCGAAGCCATGCATAATCGCATTTTCTACAAATGGCTGTATGAGCATGGGTAGAAGAAAAATACTTTCTATGTCTTCCTCTTCATCTATATAAATGTTATAGCTAAAAGCATCATCATAACGCATCTGCTGTAAGCTGAGGTAGTTTTCCAGTGTTTCTATTTCTTCATTTAAAGGCACCTGACTTTCGCGGGAGAGTTCCAGGCTGCTGCGCAGCAATCGGCCAAACTGATTCAGGTATTTTAGCGTTTTTTCCTTTTCATTGAAGCGGACGAAGCTTTGGAGTGCAGAAAGTGTATTGAAGATAAAATGAGGTTCCATTTGTGTGCGGAGCAGCCTTTGTTCCAGTTGGGCTTTTTCTTTCTCATTGCGCAGCTTTCGTTGTTTCTGGAAATAGTAGAGGAATAGTACTGTACTAATGGACAAGAGTGCAGCTAAGGTGCTGATCAGCAGCCAAAGGCGGTTGCTCTCCAGTCTGCTAATGGTGATGCCTACTGTTTCATTGAGGCTGTTGATGGATTTATCTTTAGCCTGCAATTGATATACTGTCGACATTTCTGCGATGGCGCGTGCATTCTCAGATTCATAGAGTTTACGGTACTCGCTGATCAGGAGATCCTGTTGCTGTTCTGCCCTGCCATATTGTTTGGTCGCAAAAAGGTAAGTCACCATATTTTGGCGGTAGCCGATCAGATCATTTCTCCGGCTATGCCGGATATTTCTTGTTGATCTTCTCAGATTTCAACAGGTAAAACTCTGCGCTATCTGTTTTATTGATCCTGAGAAAGGCACCGGCAAGGTCGGTATAACTGGTATATAGGTTTCCGCTGCGATTTTGGGCCTGTTGACCGTTTTCCCTTCGTCTTCAACGTCCAGCATCATGCGCTTTCTATGGTAATGGATGGCAAGAATCTATCTGACCAATACGCTCGAAATAAGTAGACTTACGGTCATAGATGAAACGTGCTTTCTCGGTATCAGGAGCTTTAAGATAGATGGATACCATTTTGTTGATATAAGTAAACAACGAGTCGGTATTCTTCTCCATGTGGTAGTAAGCATTGGCCATCTGGCTATATGCCCTGAACCTGGAGGCATCGTCATCAGGAAGTTGCGGTAGAATTGCAAGGGCCTGCCTGTTCATCTTAATGGCATTGTCGACCAGGCGAAGCTGATCACAGGATTGCCCGGCTGCAAAGAAGACCATGAGCTTCTGCTTTGGCGTAATGCTAATGGAGGTATCGGCGATGAGCATTTGCGCAGCTTGATTATAGTAATGGTTTTCCTGATGGATCTTCTGTTCGGCATGAGCTACATTCCCCAGTCCGTAATAGAGCAGTACCTGTTCGTCCTCGTATCCCGCCTGGTGTTCCATCAGTTCCCATGCCTGTTGCATATGTGCTTTGAGGGAATCAATTTCATTGCTGGCGTAGAAAATCCCTGCGATGCTGTAGTGAATTTTTGAACTCAGTACCGAATCATTGGCATAACGTGGGGTATGGAGTTTTTTGTACCAAAATGCCAGGCGCACGTTCAGGTCAGGGTTTTTCTTTAGACTGTCAGAATCATGTTTTAGTCTTGTAAGTAATGACCTGGTAGAATTCGCTGGTTCTACAGAAGACTGTCGCTGACACCCGAAGACAGAAAGGATCAGCAGGGTAAAAAGAATTCTGTTCATCATCTGATGGTCATGATGCGCTGGACGATGAGGTCTTTCCTGCGGGTAGAGACCGGATATTTCAGTTTTGTCTTTGAGGATAAGGTCACCTACTTTCAGATATTTGTCCACATATATGATGTTCACCAGGTAAGATTGGTGGGGGCGGAGGAAGCAATCTTCCGGTAAGAGTTCGTCGTAAAACTTGAGTGGTTTAGAGATGAGTACTTTTTGCCCATTGGCGAGGAAGAACCAGGTATAGCCACCCTCACTCTGGCAGTACACAATGTCTTTGAGCTGGATGACCTGGATAGATTCCTGGGTGCTGAGTACCATACGGCTCTCCATGTTGCGCTCTTCTAGGTGCTGATTGCCTTTTAAGATCTGCAGTTTTTGGTTTTGGAGCATTAGATCTGTTTGTTGGCTGATCACTTTTTGAACCGCTGCTCTGAGTTCATTTTCATCCAGGGGTTTAAGAAGGTAGTCGAGCGATCCGTATTTAATTGCCTTGATGGCAAAATGGTTATAGGCAGTGATGAAGATGACCTGGAATTTAATTTCATTAAGCTGATCCAGAATATCGAAGGCTGTACCGTCAGTAAGCTGAATATCCATCAGTATCAATTGAGGTTCAGTGGCCCTGATGAGTACAAGTGCATCTTTTACATTAGAAGCTGTTCCCAGGAGGTTCAGGTCATGCTCCTGATTGACAAGGAATTCTATTTCTTTGCGTACGGCGGGTTCGTCCTCTATAATAAGTGTGCGGATCATAGCTGTTTTTTTCTGTAAAGGAATCAGCATGCAAAATACTTTTTCTTTTGATTCCTTTTACACACAACTATTATTTGCGCCAGCTTGTTTGCTATTTGTATAAAGGAACCTACTATCCGTTGCGGTACTAGTTGGCCGCATAAAGCGCATTGAACTGTTTGAGAATGGCCTTCCAGTCTTTTCCAAATTGGATCTGGAGCATTTTGCCTTCGGGCGAGATGAGGATTTTGGAGGGATATCCACTGATCTTATAGTTCCGCTCCACTTTACTGTCGGACATTGCCACAGGAATGGAGTACTTATTCAGTTCGATAAAAGATTTTACTTTGGGTTCGGTATCATAGCATGCTACGCTGAGGAACTTGATGTCGCCATGCTTTCCTTCGGCCAGTTCAACAAAGAATTTATTTACTTCAGGTAGTTCGGCTTTGCATGGACCGCACCATGTGCCCCAGAAGTCGAGCACCAGCCATTTGTTCTTGTAATCTGCCAGGCTATGTTCTTTGCCGTCGATGTTTTTCAATTTGAAATCAGGAGCGGATTTCCAGGAGCCCACAATGTTACTGATAAAAAAAGACTTGAAATCCGAATTGGGGAATTTCCGCTGATACAAAGCCTGCATTTCGCCCATGTTTTCAGGGTTGACAGCAACCTGCAGGGCGAAAAGTTTTAATGCTTCCGCTTCATTGCCATTTGACAGCAGATGATCTATATATTCATCCCTGTAGCTTTCTTTTGATTTTAAAAAAACACGATCGTAGAAACTGCCATATGCTTTTTCTCCTCCTGTTTTAGGAGAATATTGAGCGGCCTGGGAAAGGTAATTCAAAGCTTGCGTAGAATCCTTTCTGACTACAGATAAGAACTTAAGGTAATAAGCATGGGCAAGTAGGTTTTGATTTTCGTAGCGCGTTTTGGATAAACTGTCAGCCGCATAACGCTTTAATTTTACAATTGCTGTATTGAGCAGGGTATCAGCTTCAAGTGGCTTACCGGCATCCAGGAGTTGATTGTACATCAATAAAGAATAACGGCCACCATTACCTTCCAGCATTTGAGCATCGTTCATGCGGTTGAGGGATTTAGCTGTTTGTAGTTGCAGTTTTACATTGTTTTTATCCTGTTTCGCTTTTACCCATAAGTACAATGCACGGGTTTTGTTGATGTAGATTGGATTTTTATCTGCGGCGAAGCGCTCCAGTAGTTCATTACTGTTTTTTTCCTGTTGTTCCCTTCCCTCAAACTGGTGTTCCATGATGAAGCTTTGCGCAAAGCTCTGCTGCAACCAGCTGGTAAAAGATTCTTTGTCGTAAACATACTTACTCACCTCGTAAGCGCTCTGTGGACCTTCCTTCCGAAGCGCCTCACCCAACTTATTGTGAAGGTGGCTATCCTGTCCCCTAAGGTATTTATTAGGAATGGTAAGCAACATGTCGGAATAAACCTGGTAATTGCTATTGCTGCGTGTTTGCTGGGTCAGGCTAAGTTTAGAAACCAGGAAATGAGGATCGTCTTTAAAAGCTTCGTTGTAAATATTGAGCACATTTTTAACTTTCAGTGAATCATATTCAGCACCCGTCTTCAGATCATTACTCCAGTAACTCATGCGTGAGGCCATTTCTACCCATAAATCATCGTTTTTAACGATGGCAGCCGGGGCAATGAGCTTTTGACTGAGGCGCACATCCCCTATGCGAACTGTGGTATCGCCATCGTTATTGACGGATTTTGAACTGAAATTGTAAATTTCAGCAGCGTTCTGTATCAGTCCGCTGTTGGGATTGAGGTCATAGCGATGCTTTTGTTTCATTCCGGCCGCATCCGTTTGGGTAGAAGTGATTACCCTGCTTCCCTTGCTTGCATTGAATTTGAACTTAAGTCCCGAATCTTTGTTTTCCCATTGCGGGCTTTTTATGAAGTTCTGATCAGGAAATTCAAAGAACATAGGTTGCAGTACCTGGTTGAAAGCACTACCTGCATTGACCAGTATGCTGTTGCTGATTTCCGGTGTTAATTTCCAACGTTCCAGTGCTGCTTTCAGCGTTTCCTGCAGTCCTTCTGTCTTAATCACTTTCCCTTTTGGGTTTACAATTACCGTAAATGGCTTATTGAGCATGGCCAGGGGGAGAAATATGGCGGTCGAATTGAAAGTAGTATTGCGGATCGAATCAGTGTTTAAATATTTGACCCCGTTATTGGTGATTACTGCTTTTTGCAGAATACATTTAAGCGCAATATTACCATCTGTATTTTTGCCAAGAGATTCAAAGGCATAAATGAACTGATCGTCATCTTTACTGAGTTTATCTGCACGGCTAATCAGGTAATGGAATTTTTTGCCTTTCGGAAGGTTTAGCTGTTGTGCATGAACCGCGCTGCTGATGTATAAAGAAAGCGATAGGATAGCAAATAGGCTGATGAGGTGTTTCATAGAGATTTATCGTTAATTGTTTAAATATAAAATAAAATAAATATAAGTTTGCAATTGTTTTTTAAGCGTCGTACCCACACATGGATATTTCTGTAGTAATCCCCTTATACAATGAAGATGAATCTTTACCGGAATTAACAGCCTGGATTGCGAAAGTGATGCAAGCACATAATTTCTCGTATGAGGTAGTGTTTATAGACGACGGGAGTACGGACAATTCCTGGGCTGTAATTGAAGCCCTGAAACTCGAATATGATGCCGTCAAGGCCATCAAATTCCGAAGAAATTATGGTAAGTCCGCCGCGCTGAATGTAGCTTTTGAGGCAGCGCAGGGAGAGGTAATCATTACAATGGATGCCGACCTTCAGGACAGTCCGGACGAGATCCCGGAACTCTACCGCAGGATGCGGGAAGAGAAAATGGACATCATTTCCGGATGGAAGAAGAAACGCTACGACCCGATTACGAAAACCATTCCCACCAAACTGTTCAATGCGGCCACGCGGAGGATGTCGGGCATACAGCTCAACGATTTCAACTGCGGATTGAAAGCCTACCGCAAAGAAGTGATCAAGACCATAGAAGTTTATGGAGAGATGCATCGCTATATTCCGGTAATCGCTAAATGGGCAGGATTTAAAAAGATCGGTGAGCAGGTGGTGGAACACCGGGCGCGTAAGTATGGGGTGACCAAGTTCGGTCTGAGCCGTTTCATCAATGGCTTTCTGGATCTGTTGTCGATCTTCTTTGTAGGCAAGTTTGGCAAACGCCCGATGCATTTTTTTGGATCTATGGGTGTGCTGAGCTTTTTGATCGGTACTTTCATCACAATTTGGTTGATCGCGGTGAAGCTATACGAGATCTCAATGAATGTTAAATACCGTGACATTACAGATCAGCCCTTATTTTACATTGCATTGGTAGCTATTGTTGTGGGCTCACAATTGTTTCTGACAGGTTTTGTTGCCGAATTGGTGACAAGGAATGCGCCAGAGCGCAATCAATACCTGATAGAGAAGGAGATTATATAAACATGTTTTTTTCCATTATAATACCCTTATATAACCGTCCCCAGGAAATAGACGAATTGCTGAATACACTGACACAGCAGACTTACATGCAATTTGAAGTGCTGGTGATAGAGGATGGGTCAGTGAAAGATGCGAAGGCGATTGTAGAAAAATACAGCAATGCGCTGGACATCCATTATTATTTCAAGCCCAATGCCGGACAGGGCTTTGCCAGGAATTACGGATTTGAGCGGGCAAAAGGCGATTATTTTATGGTATTTGATTCCGATTGCCTGATTCCGAAAGATTATCTGGAAACTGTAAGAGATTATTTATTTGAGCATAAGCTGGATGCCTACGGCGGGCCCGATGCTGCGCACCAGAGTTTTACGCCAGTGCAAAAGGCGATCAGCTATGCCATGACTTCGCCTTTCACTACAGGCGGGATCAGGGGAAATGCCAAACATATCGGTCAATTCCATCCACGGAGTTTTAATATGGGAGTTTCCCGTGAAGTATGGGAAAAAGTAGGCGGATATATCCTGACCAGATTGGGAGAAGATATAGAATACAGTATCCGGATCCATGAAGCCGGATTTAAGATCGGACTGATCCCTGCGGCGAAGGTTTACCATAAACGGCGGACGAGTTTTGCCCAGTTTTATAAGCAGTTGCATTTTTTTGGGCGGGCGAGGATCAATATTTATAAACATTTTCCTGCTGAGCTGAAACTGATGCATTTCTTCCCTGCTGTATTTACCTGTGCGTTTTTTTAACGCTACTCATCAATATATTCTATTGGCCTTTAGCCTTTGTGTGCAACTTTTTAATGTTGGTATACTTTATGTTGATATTTTTTCATTCCTGGCAGGTTAATAAATCATTAAAAGTTGCATTTTTGAGCATTATTGCTGCATTCATCCAACTAATTGCCTATGGATTAGGCTTTATGCAGGATTTAATTAAAAGAGTAGTACTAAACCGACAATGATAGAGTTTTTAAAGGACAGTACTTTTACTGTAAATGAGGTGATTGTAAAGGCCTGGGCAGTAACGAAAAGAAATTATTTTTCGATTGCTACACTCTGCTTCCTGATGTTCATCACCTACGCCGCATCAAGTTTGATGGCATTTTTTATGAGTGAGGTTCATTTTGCGCTGCGGATGCTGATGTCCTTCATCTTTACCATGTTTTATTTCACGATCAACCTTTCGCTGTTCAGGTATATTTTTCACCTGTTGGATGATGAAGAACATGATGTGAGTATCGTTAGTACAATTCCTACCAGGCAGCAGATCATCAGGTTCCTGATTGCAACATTGTATTTCATGCTTTGCATTATCGGAGTATATTCTGTAGTTATTCTCATTGCATTCCCTTTTATTTATACCGGGATCAGGATGGAAATCATCACGAATGTGGCCATTTCAGTAGGAATAGTGGCTATTTTTATCACATGGGTAAGGATTTCTTTTTTTCCCTTCTTTATTATTGATAAAAACCTGGGGTCCTTTGCCTCGATAAAATACAGTCTGGCCACTACCAAAGGGAATTTTACAAAGATCTTTTTACTATTACTGGTATTGGCAGGTTTTCACTTGTTGAACTGTTCTTTGGCTATCTGCATTGGCCTTTGATTGCTTTCTTTGTGAACGTATTGAGTGCGTTTATCATCGTTCCCCTGTCTAGTGTAGCGCTTACAGTAGCTTACCGTAAAATGATGAGCGACTATAAAGGAGAAGGAGAACCAGATATCTTACACAATATTGTTTAAAAAATATGGGCTTAAAAGCGGCATTAAGTAAGCCATTTGCAGCCTTGGTGGTGAGGGGCATCAAAAGTGGAAGGCGAATGCAGTGGCGGCTCAGGATAAAACCCTGTTGAAGCTAATTGAGGCGGCCCGAAATACAGCCTTTGGCAAAGATCATCAATTTTCAGAAATCCACAGTTATGCTGATTTTAAACAGAATGTCCCTGTACGTGATTACGAAGACCTGCGCCCCTATATAGACCGTGTGGTAGCGGGGGAACCAGATGTGCTGTGGAAGGGTAAGCCACAATATTTTGCTAAAACTTCGGGTACCACATCAGGTGTAAAATACATTCCCATCTCTAAAGAATCGATGCCGGAGCATGTAAAGGCGGCCAGGAATGCACTGCTAACCTATATAAATGAAACCGGGAAAGCCGATTTTGTGAACGGAAAAATGATTTTTTTGCAGGGAAGTCCGGTGCTTACCAAAAAAAACGGTATTAATGTAGGACGCTTATCAGGCATAGTAGCCCACCACGTGCCCGCATATCTGCAGAAAAACAGGTTGCCTTCCTATGAAACAAACTGTATAGAGGACTGGGAGGAAAAGGTAGATGCGATTGTAGAGGAGACTTACCAGGAAGACATGAGGCTGATCTCCGGGATACCGCCCTGGGTGCAGATGTATTTTGATAAACTTACGGAGCAATCCGGAGGCAAAAAGATTAAAGATATTTTCAAGAATTTTAGTCTATTTGTATATGGGGGCGTAAATTATGAACCATATCGTGCAAAGATAGAAGCAAGTATTGGTAAGAAAGTAGATACTATAGAAACCTATCCGGCTTCAGAGGGCTTTATCGCCTATCAGGATAGTCAGACCGATAAAGGTTTACTCCTCCTCGCAGATGCAGGTATGTTTTATGAATTTATTCCGGCAGATGAATATTACAATGACAATCCCTCCAGGCTCAGTTTGGCCGAGGTTGAACTGGATCAGAACTACGCATTGATATTGAATACCAGTGCCGGTCTATGGGGGTATAGCATTGGCGATACGGTAAAGTTTGTTTCCAAAAATCCATATAAAATCGTGGTTACCGGAAGGATCAAACACTTCATTTCTGCCTTTGGCGAGCATGTGATCGGAGAAGAAGTAGAGCATGCACTGCTGAGCATAGCCAATGAAGAAGGGGTAGGTATTACAGAATTTACTGTGGCACCACAAGTGGCGAGCCCTGCGGGAGAACTGCCGTATCATGAGTGGTTTATCGAGTTCTCCAATCCACCTAAAGATTTAATTTCTTTTGCTAAAAAGGTAGACGAGGCCTTACAAAAGAAGAATATTTACTATTTTGACCTCGTTGAAGGGAAAATACTGCAGCCTTTGATCATACGTTCATTGCAAAAAGACGCTTTTGTGAATTATATGCGCGGTCAAGGTAAGCTTGGTGGGCAGAACAAAGTTCCGAGGTTATCTAATGACCGCAGGATTGCAGACGAATTAAGAAGTTTTACAGATTGAAAAATATATCCATTTTAGGTTCCACTGGTTCTATTGGAACCCAAACATTGTCGGTCGTTGCTTCCAATCCTGAATTATACCGGGTTATCGCACTGACGGCCCAATCCAATGCGACATTACTGATTAAACAGGCTTTGCAATTTAAGCCATTAATGGTGGTGATCGGGGAGGAAAGTAAATATGAGACAGTAAAATCTGCCCTTTTGGGACGAGGAATTTCCGTGCTATGCGGTGAGGAGTCGCTCTGCGAAGCCGCAAGTTTGCCTGAAGCCGATCTGGTACTGACAGCAGTAGTTGGAGCAGTAGGCTTAAAGCCTACGATTGCTGCTATTAAAGCAGGTAAAGACATAGGTCTCGCAAACAAAGAAACCCTTGTAGTAGCAGGTGACTTGATCACTGCCCTGGCAGAAAAACATGGGGTGCAGATCATACCAGTAGATTCAGAGCATTCCGCTATCTTCCAGTGCCTGGTAGGTGAGGAAGGCAATGCAATAGAAAAAATTTACCTGACCGCATCCGGTGGTCCGTTCAGGGGGAAGGATACGGCATTTTTATCGACCATTACCAAAAACGAGGCATTGAAGCATCCCAATTGGGTGATGGGGGCGAAGATCACTATAGATTCCGCTTCGCTGATGAATAAGGGACTTGAAGTGATTGAAGCCAAATGGCTCTTTGGTCTGGAGCCAGATCAGATTGATGTGATCGTGCATCCACAATCGATCATCCATTCCCTGGTGCAGTTTGAAGATGGGTCGATGAAAGCACAGATGGGCTTGCCCGATATGAAATTGCCAATCCACTATGCACTGGCTTATCCGAACAGAATATGCAGTGATTTTAAGCGTTTTAGTTTTATGGAACATCCCGAGCTGAGTTTTCAGCAGGCAGATAAAAAAACCTTTAGAAATCTTGAACTGGCCTATACTGCGATGCGGAGGGCCGGAAACATGCCTTGTATCATCAATGCTGCTAACGAAGTCGTTGTAAATGCATTTTTGCAGGATCAGATTGGCTTTCTGCAGATGAGCGATGTCATAGAAGCCTGTATGGAAGGTATCGAATTTGTGGCAGAACCCAGCCTCAATAATTATTTAGAAACCGACCGGTATACACGTATATTTGCCGGCGAACTCGTAACAAAACAACTGAATTACAATCAAAACATAAAATATTAAAATTATATATGAGCGGACTGATTATGGCGGCCCAGTTACTTCTGGGATTATCGATACTAGTAATTTTACACGAATTAGGACATTTTTTAGCGGCGCGTGCCTTTGGGATTAAAGTAGAGAAATTTTACCTGTTCTTCGATGCCTGGGGATTTAAGCTTTTCAGCTTTAAAAGAGGAGATTGCGAATATGGAATTGGCTGGTTGCCTTTAGGTGGCTATGTGAAGATATCAGGGATGATCGATGAGTCGATGGATACCGAGCAGATGAACCAGCCTGCACAGCCCTGGGAGTTCAGGTCTAAACCAGCATGGCAGCGTTTGATCGTGATGCTCGGTGGTGTGATCGTAAATATTGTGGTGGGTATTTTGATCTTCTGGATGCTTACGTTCAAATACGGAGAGACTTTCATTCCGAATGATTCCGTTTTAGGGATCAATCCGGGTCAGATCGGTAAAGAGATAGGCCTGAAAAAAGGCGATAAAGTAGTTGCCGTGAACGGTCTGAAGGTTGTTCGTTTCGAAGAGCTGATCAGTTCCAAAGTATTGCTGGGTAATACCACCCTGAGCATCATCCGCGAGGGTCAGCCTATGGAGATCAAGGTTCCTGATAATATTTTGAACAAAGTTTCCGATTTGGGAATTGAAGAGTTCATCAGCAGGATGCCATTGAGGACAGCTACGATAGACAGTGTACCTGCGAACAAGCCAGCATTTAAAGCAGGAATACAGGCAGGTGACCGTATCACAGCTGTGGGCGGTGTGCCGGTACAATACGATGTAGATGCCCAGGCACAAATTGTAAAGAATAAAGGAAAAGTGATCAGCATAGATGTGATCCGTGCCGGAGCACCACTGGCGATCAATGTACCTGTGGATACAGCTGGTACAGTTGGGATTCGCTTTAGCATTAGTGAGATAAAAGAAGAAACTATAAAATATGGATTGTTGGCTTCCCTGCCAATCGGTGCAACCCAAGCCTGGAAAGTGTTTAGCGACAATGGAAAAGGAATCTGGAAAGTATTGACAGGAAAAATCAAGGCCAATAAAGCGTTTTCAGGCCCTGTGGAGATCGCGCGTAAAGTGTATGGAGGAGAGTGGATCTGGGCCAGATTCTGGGCTTCTACGGGCTTTATTTCAATTGCTTTGGCATTTATGAACCTTTTACCAATCCCTGCACTTGATGGCGGACACGTGGTATTCCTGATCGTAGAAATGATCAAAGGAAAACCATTGGGCGATAAATTTATGGAGCGTGCACAGATTGTGGGCTTTGTACTGTTGTTGTCACTCATGGTCTTTGTGCTAGGAAACGACATTTTTAAAGCCATAATGCATTAAGGGAGCATGACAGACTATTTTGCTTTTTACGGCTTGCCGGTTGGTTTTAATCCCGATGTTTCAGTAGTAAAGCAAAAGTTTTACGAACTGAGCAAGAAGTATCATCCCGATTTTTATATCAATGAGTCGCAGGAGAAACAGGATGAAGTTCTGGAGTTGAGCACGCTCAACAATAAGGCTTATCAGTTGCTCCGCGATCCTCAGCAGCGTTTGCAGTATGTTCTTGAACTGAAAGGGCTGCTGCAGGAAGGGGAGGGCTATAAATTGCCCCAGGATTTTCTAATGGAAATGATGGAGATCAATGAAGCATTGATGGACTTACAGTTTGATCCGGATGCGGAACGTCTTGCTGATCTGAAGAAAGAAGTAAATGGTGTGGAAGCTGCATTAACGTTAGAAATTGCCGGACTCACAGCTTCGTTTGATACAATAGGAGCAGAAGAACAAGCGCAGACATTGTTAAGAATTAAAGATTTATTTTACCGAAATAAGTACGTTTTCCGTCTTCGGGAAAGTATAATTAAGGCCTCTTCAGGTACGAGTTTATGACGACATTATCGATTTTTAAAAAGATTGCTTTAGCGGAGGGGATTTCCTTCGTGTTTTTAGTGCTTATAGCAATGCCATTAAAATATTGGGCAGATATGCCGCTATTTGTAAAATATGGCGGCTGGGCGCATGGTTTGCTGTTTATGCTGTATATCGTGTTCCTTATCGTGGCCTGGCAGGAATACAAATGGAAATTTAAGACAGTTTTCATTTTTGGATTGGCTTCTTTGATCCCATTAGCGCCGTTTTGGGTGGAAAAAAGGCTAAATGAAGAAAATTCAAATAATTCTTTGTAATTATAAATTCAATTTATACATTTGCAACCCGCTAAGGAAGCAAATGCCCGGATGGCGGAATTGGTAGACGCGCTGGTCTCAAACACCTGTGGGAAACCGTGCCGGTTCGACTCCGGCTCCGGGTACTAAGCCGGAAAGATAGTTTTTCGAAACATTCTTTCCGGTTTTTTTATGCTATAAATCTTTGCTTTTCAGGCAGATTAGCTTTGCTGCTTTGTTCACGATAGCGGTTCGACCTTCAAAATCTAGAATTCTCCATTTTTCAGGGTAGATCGAACCAATTATGTATATCTTCTGCTCTATGTCGCCTAGCGTGTACAATTCGGTTATTCTTTCCAACCTGATCAAAGCTTCGGCCAAAACTTTCGAAAAATCCAGTTTAACAGCAATTGAATCCTTTAAGGCAATCTAACCTGATCCAGCCAGGCCTACTCTCTGCAGGTGGTGGGTTAGTGATTTTATGCTTGTTATGGGTTGCGCTGTAGTCGATTTGTTTAGCGGCCTCGAATTACACGGCATTAGATACAACTGGTCTTTATCAGATTTAATAGTCTATTTTGCCTCTTTTTGGGGTTTTAGTTATGTTTGGAATGAAAACCAAATAGTCGTAACCCTTTATAATTCTTTCTAGCTCCAAATTCTCTACTTTAAGCTTCTTTTTAGAAATTGCTTGTTTAAAGGGTCTTAAATCATAGGAATACCAATTGTCATCTTTTACGACGGTTAAGAAAGATTTATATTGATCTAAATCAGCCAATGTTTCACCTTCTTCCTTTCCAATAAGCATAATATGTAATGACTTCCGGTAATTTGCCTCTTCGATATTGGAAACCAGGTTGCCAATATCGAATACTTCCATTAAACTCTCTCCTTTGGGCATGTGGTTAGCACCAAATTTGAAAAGATTCTTCGTGTCTTTCCACTCAGGTAGTTTTTCAAGAACCAGGTGCTTCATGTATTGAACTCTTAAAGGATGAATTCGGCTTAAATATAGTTCCCTGCTTAGTTTTAGTGCTTCAAGCTGCTCTTTCTCGCTGGCTGATAAATTCAGAGCACTCAATGCGTTCATTTTTGCCAGACAATCGTCAGAGAATAAATAGAATGTGGTGTTCTTTTTTGTATCATAAGCAGTGGAATTAGCGATCATCTGCTTATAAATTTCTTTTGCTTTAGCATTTTTGGATTGTTTCCTCAATTCCGACAGCAGTAATCGGTCTGAAAATAAACTAATTTGATCAGCTCCATATAGTTTGATATTCTGTTGAAGTATGTTTTTGAATAAATCAAACTCAGCTTCACCTTGTAAAAAAGATAAAGCTGAACCTGATTCATTACGGAATTTGTCCAGTTCAGCCGGGGATAAGGATTTAATTCTTGTTGATACTGTATTGATTGTATATGGATCAATTTCCAGAATATAGTTGTCGAACTTAATATTATTAATAATCGCATTTGTGAAGTAGGGGACTTCACTGGTGAAATGTAGCTCGCCCAATAAAACCGAATTGTTTTTGCTGATTTCATCCTGTAAGGTAATCCATCCTTTCCCTTCGAAAGTGTTGTTATTGTTTTTTTTAAAGGTGGAGTAGTTTTTTTGAATTAAACTATCCATTAAAGTGGTTTGTGCGTAACCGAAATTGGCAATAAACAGAATTAGAATTAGTAGCTTGGTTTTTTTCATTTCTTTTTTTTTAGAAAGATACAATAAATTGGATTTATCTTTCTCCTTAGCATAAAATCACCATGCAAACGTTTGCTATAGTTTAATAACAGAGGGTCCGGTAAGGCCAATAACCGGTGCTTTTCTGTTATAGAATTGATGGTCTTCATATTACAAGCTTGTCCAAAATTCATCAAACGCATGTTTCCATAACGTGTTTAAATGTGTTCAAAATGGATGCTTATTTTGGGTATATGTTTATCTCTTTGCGAAGAGGAATATCCCGGGCTAAACTAATATTTTAAAAATGCGATTCCGATTAATATAATCCCGCCTGTGAAGAAAAAGAAATGGAACATGGCTTTGATGTTCTTCGAATTGTCGATGACGTATTTGACCGGGTTGAGCCAGGGCTTACCATAAGTCTGGTGAAAGCCGACCTGTGCATTTACCATCAGGTTAACAATTCCGTAGGAAAAATTGAAAAGGGTAAAACCTGCTACAGACATCAGGATGATCTTAAGCCAGCTTTCAGAAAATGCTTCTCCGTAGATGGGTCTGATGTAATCAAACCAAAGTTTAACTGGATAGATGGAAGCCAAAAAAAATAGTGGATAGCCGATCAGTATCCATTTATTAGACAGCTTTCTGTTGAGAAAATAATAACAATAGGTAAATACTATAACGTAAATTAGGTAACCAATTATCTTAAGGATCATCTGCGATGCGGATTTGTCTGCCAGATTGATGCAATCTGCGTACCACATTTAGTTATTTGTATATTCGGCTTTTGGGTAACAATTGCGGATTTGAGCTGTTAGTCAGTCACGACGGAGCTATTGTTTACCTTTGAGGGTGTGGGTGCACAAACAGTTATTCCGTTTGTCTAATAGAAGTAAATAAATGATAAGTGATTTGTATAAAGATATATCAGAAACAATTTTATCAGTCGCAACGCAGCGTGGTATGGAAAAAAGTACCTGTCCCTCAGAGATTGCCCGTATGATGTTCCCAGATGATTGGCGAAAACACATGAAGGATGTGCGTGATGTAGCTATTGATTTGCATCGCAGTAAAAAGGTAGTCATCACCCAAAAGGGATTGCCCATTGATGTTGATCATATCAGGGGACCTGTACGAATCAAGATCGTCTAATGTTTGTTCATCTTCGCAGCTGACCTGGAGAATAGTGCAGTCTTTGCGAAATATTCATTAGGGCTGCCATTATCGGAATTACAAGAGGATTTTCCTGCGGTGATAGCAGCTTGCAAGGAGGGTTGGCAAAACCAATCTCAGCACATCCATTTGAAAGATAATACTAGTATAAGGTGCTGTTCCCTTAATCATTCAAGAACGAGTCCAGGCTTGATGGGAAAGTTCAAATTTAAGCTCTCCATTAGCATAGGTGCCAACATTTGTCCAGCCCTGCAGATTATAGAATCTTTCTGCACGGGTATTTGGAGCGGTACCCAGAGCAACTGTTTCTTTTGTCTGTTCGAAGTACCAGTCCAGCATCAATCTGTGTAATTCTTTTCCTATACCTTTTTCAGCAAATTCAGGGTCAACAAATAGTGCCCAGATACTTTTTTCCTGTAGATCAACAATCGAAAAGCCAACAATTTGCGCTGCTATCTCGCAGACCCAGCCTCTGCCTTTTTCAGTGATGTAATGAGCTACGTCTTTATCAGGGACGAGATCGGGGTTGCTAAGTGTATTTTCCTTCACCAAATGTCTGACTTTCTGGATCTGTCCAATGTCGGCGAGCACTGCTTGTCTAAAGATCATGACCAAATTTAAAAATTCTGAGGGATAACGGGTATTTTTGTTCTATGAAGTTAAATAAATGTATCGGAACATCCAAGATGAGTAATCTTTGGTGTAAACAGCACAACCCTCTGATCATGAACGTATCAATTCGCTTTTTCCAACGTAGATTGTCAGCCTTTAGAAGACTTGCACAGGTTCTCGTTGGTATAGTTCTGTTTGCAAGCTGTACAACTGAGGAACCTGCATTTGTTGTTAAGGGCGATAACTTGCTCAAAAAGGATGTTAAGGTGAATGTTGAGCTGCTTAAGGACGATGGTACAACGATGGCAACCGCCTTTTTTAAAGGTAAAAGCTATGAAATTCCGAACCAAAGGACGCTGCGTTATGTGATTTATGTGTCTTATAAGGACAGTCTTTTTTATAAGTTTGAGTTCGATAACTTACACAGTAAAATTAAAGGTGAGCCAATTAACGAAATAACAATTGCTAAAAAGGATGCTGCGGTAATGGTGTGGTACAAACCCCTTAAACAAAGTTCTCCGACGAATGGCATTATTTTGAAACCCTGGAACTTGTTTGTCGGAGATGTAAGCCACACCTCCAATGAAAAAGATAAATTTACAGCTTTTTATAAAACAGATCATGATTAAAGCATTACCTAAAATATAGGCTATGGTTTGTGTGATCTGTAACTGAGAATAAGAACACGAAATAAATTAATTGGCGTTTTCGGAACAGCCCTGTCTTTTTTGGTTTTGAATTTGACATATCTACTGGAGATAGTGATTTCAACAGGTATTCAATTTCAAATCTTTGCCCTAAGCTGACGACCGCTCTTGAAAATGCAGGTTGAACAAATCAAGCAGGTGGTTGTTAATAGATTCAGATGGAAAAACCGGTTAGCATAAATTTGCAGGGAACAACAATTTCTGAGTTAACGGACTTCCGTTATGATACTGTAGCAAATGAGCATCAGTTTTTTCAACTTACATTTAATCGGTTCTTGTTACAGACCGATTTTGGTATGACTGCGCAGGAAAGTTTTTACAATACGCCTGTCCGGCTTAATTTCCTCACGCAATCAGGCAGACTCAGACATGTTACAGGCAACATCATTAGCCTGAAATACATGGAAAGGGCAGGTCATTCACCAGAGGTAACTATCGCAGGAACTTTTTACAGTCCTGCGGGCAAATTTCCGAAACTTAACCGCTTTTTATGGGCTGCAATTCTATTGCCATTATTAGTGATGGGATCTGTGTTTCTGTATGTACATCTTCTTAGCCAGAAACTTGTGGAAAGAAGGGGCACTATAGACTCTTATTCCAGGAGCTCTTCATACAAGGGAACCAGAAAGCACTCTTTCAGGATTGCCCCTTTTCAGGCGAGTTTCAAACGGAGTTATTATCGGCCCATTGTGAATCGTCCTTCTGAGCATATCGATGCTTTGTTTACTTCATCATATGATGGTTATCATCCGGATAGTACCGGGCAGGCGGTGCGTTTTTTTGTCCTGAAAGATGATGTTGACAAACTACCTACAAAGGACAGCATCGTTCCTTTCTTCAATCTCCAACATGCAGATAAGGCTTATTCCAGCTTGGATCAGTCGCTCGATATCTTGTATTTTGCTAAAGATCAAATTTGGTGGTACTTCGTTTGGCTCATCTATGCCTTCGCGGAAATTGCTTTGCTTGGATTTGTGTTTTATTATTACAAAATGTTTGCTTTTAACCAAGACCCCCGCAAAAGGGTACTTTCCTGGAGTTACGGTTTTTTGATCCTTATACTTAACGTTCCGGTCATTTTAATGTTCATTTAAGGCGTTTCATGATGTGGTAAAGGTGTTCAGAACCTGAGAAGTATAACCACATAATGTGTGCGCAAATTCCAATCATTCTGATTTTCGTCTTATTTTGTCATGATGTTTATACTGCCGGCATTTTCAAACATGGTAGCGCCTGTGATTTTGCCGGTGCTGTCTTTTTGAAAAATGAATTTCAGGTTGTCTGGCTTTTCCAGCATTCGGAAACTTCCGTCTAAGGTGTGGTAAAGTTTGTATTTGGTTTTAGAACCGATTTTATTGAAATATAATTGCTCGCCTTCATTTGAAAAAATAAGCGCTGGTTTTTCGCGGACTTTGTAGAGGCCGGGATAAGATCCGATGTTTTTGACAGGCGATTCAACCAGGGTTGTCATTATTGGCCAACGGTAGGTGTTGGCAATACTGCGAATGATTTCAAGTGCCAGGTATTCACCAGCGTTTGAGTTGCTGAGCACTACTGCACCCTGACCGCTATCACTGATGCCGAACAGCATTCCGGTATAGCCGGCATTATTACCTGCATGCCAATAGCCCAATACTTGATCAGCGCCCTTCAAGTTCAACCCCAAACCCATGGCATTGAGTTGTGGGCTGAGCATTTGGCTAATCATTGAGGAATCTAAAAGTGCAGTACTTTTTCCTGTCTTTGCCTCATGTATTGCGATGATCAGTTTGGCCAAATCTGTAGGGGTGGTCCATGGTCCTGCAGCAGCCATTTCCGGGTAGAGATTGTATTTTCTTTTTGGGTCAATTTTGCCATTGTCTTCGTGACCACGAGCGATGTCCATCTGGAGTTCGGTATCTGGGTAATGGTTATACGTGGTTTGATGCATTTCTAAGGGCAGCAGGATGTTTTCCTTTACGTATGCCTCAAATGTAGTTCCTGAGAGGTCTTCTATGAGTTGCTGGACAATCAGGTAACCGCCACCGGAATAATTCTCTACTGAACCAGGAACGCGCTTAATAACTAGTTGCTTTTTGTTGTTTGCCGGTGATGTCGCGTTGAGCATCTGCAAAAGGGAGGGAAGTTCGACGCCCGGGTAATATCCCTGAAAACCATAATTGTCGTCCAGTCCCGAGGAATGTGACAGGAGCATGCGGAGGCTTACCTTTTTTTGGCGTGTGAAGTTGTTCTCCGGAATTTTCCAGGTTTTTAGTTTCAAATTGACATCTTCATCCAGTTCGATCTTATTTTCTTTTACCAGTTTCATGGCAGATAGTGCGGTGATGATTTTACCAATTGAAGCGCACTGGAACAAGGTATTGGCAGTTACACTATCGCTTTTATTGGATGCATCTTTTAACCCGTACCCCTTAGCCCAGGCGATTTTTCCGTTTTCTACTACAGCTACACTCAACCCGTTTACCCAGGTTGCTTTCATCCTGTTTAGGATGTGCTGTGTTTCATAGGTTTTTCCAATGGCATGGACTGGGCTTGGATTTAACCCATTTACTACCTGATTTATGTCTGATCCTTGTGCATAGCTGAGAGCGGGTAATAAAGTGAATAGGAGTAAAAGCAATCTGTTCATCATGTTTTTTTCTGCGAATATCGCTTTGGATGAGCTTCTGAATGAGAAAACTATCGCTCATTTCTAGATTTGAGCAGTGAATTCACATATTCGGAAGGTGAAATACCTTCTGAAGCTTTAAAAACACGCTGAAAAGTAGATTGAGAACTGAAACCGCATTCCATAGCAATTCCTGTCAGGGTAAGCTTGCTGGTACCTTCAGTTGCTACCTTTTCTTTAAATGCGATGATGCGATAAGCATTGACAAATCCATTAAAGCCTTTATCCGAAGTTTGGTTGAGCACTGCAGAGATGGTTTTTTGCGGTAGACCGGTAACGGCGACCATTAGCGACAGGTTTAGTTCCGGATTGGCATACAATTGCTCAGTTTCCATGGCATGTCTTAGCATGCGTATTGAATTGGCTATTTCATCCTGATCCAGGGGTTTTTTATATGAATTTGAGTTATTTTTTTCTTGTCTGCTGTTCAAGTAAATGCTAAAGCTCAGCGCACCAATGGCGTAAACCAGAAATGTCAGGGGAATATATACCGGAAACCAGCCCAGGGTGGCAATCAGCCTCTCGCCTGTACCGGGAATGAGGTAGGGTATTAAAAACAACAGCCATGTCGCCTGGAAGGTGACGAAAAAACGCCAGAGTGCGAGTAACTTAGGGTAGATTTTCTCCGAAATGCTGTTTCGGTTGTTTTTGCAAAGTAACCAAACGGCATAGAGATAGGCGCTCAGCGAAATCCATCTAGGGACATCTATGTATCTGTTGTAGGCATCAATAAATCTGAATACACCTGCCGGAAAAAAATCCAGGTAAAAACCTGCTGCTAACAGGTAGGGGACAAGATCTAATACGATGAGCAAAAAATGCAGTTTATAATTGCTTTTAAAGGGCTGCCCCGTCATAGTCTTAAAGTAAAACCATAATAGAGGTCCTATAGGCATAAAAATGATCAGCGGTATTAAATTTGCTGCCGGATGCCATTCTCTGCCTAATGGGAGCTCTAGTAAAAAAGCGTTCAAATTGGCCATTGCGATGAGCAAGACCAAAATGCACAGAAACAAGCCACCTTTTACGATGCGGACATTTCTAAAAAGCAATACTGAAATGATTATTCCCTGGATGGCGCCTATAAGGACTAAAGATAAAAGTAAGAGGTTAGCCGGCATTGGATCAGGTTAAAGAAGTTCTGTTTTTTCGAGCTGTGATATTTCATTATCATCTTTTTTGCACTAATACTCGGTATAAAAATAAGAAATTTCTCATGATTTGGTCGGGCTGTGAACATTGGAATTTTTTGGCTTAGATATCTAGAAAAATTCTCCAAAATGCCAGAGTATTCCAGATGGGTCATGTAGAAAACACTCTTTACCCCAGCTTTCTACACGGATGGGGATGATCCTGACTTCGGGATATTTTGCGGTTAGTTTCATAGCTACCATTTCATCCCAGATGTCCTTTACGTTTTCAACTTGAAAAAATATCATGGTATTGTCTACCCATTCCTTTACATAGGCTTTCTGTAAATAAAAGCCTGTCTCTCCCCATTTAAATAAGGATAGTGACGGGTCTAAAATGGTTTCAACGAAGCCCAAATCCTTATAAAAATCCCTTGACCTTTCAAAGTTTTTAGCACCGATAAATGGGCGGATGGAGATCACATTTTTATTTTTTAAATCATTCATTATCTCCTGTTTTATTTAACGCTTCTTTTATCATTTCTAAATCAAATATAACAAAATGGTGGACAGGTTAAACGCGTTCTACAGGCAAAATGCTCAAGCTGGTAGTTGTACTACTTTCCTACTACTTTCCTACTACTATCCTACTACTCTGTACCAGCTGGAGTACCAGAATACTAGAAGGCTTATACTTGCACTGGCCTATGATAATTCCAGGTCTTATAAAAAACGTTACTTCGACGAGTTTATCGCGGTTAAATCTCTCGCCTAAATCCTCTATGATCATTCAAAACTTTCAATAGTCCAATTAATTTACAGTAGTATAAGATCAATACCGTCCTTTCCTGCTCAGTCAAGCGTTCAGGTTGCATAGCGTAATTGTAGTGCAGGAACTGCCCCACGATAAAGCACGCTTCGTCTGTTCTTTCTGCGTTCTTCATCGTAAAGATTGTTTAATGCTTAGCCCAATGAACCGCTTCAAATTGATCTCCATGGTCCAATACGCCTCGCCGGTACCATGTGCATAAGCCCTGTAATGCGCTATTCCCTCCTTTGTAATTAATAGTTGGTGTGCTTCAAGCTTATTTACCGGCAATTCAAATAATTCCAAGTCCCCAGGTTCCAAAATCACAAAAGCCAGATCCTCATGCGCTTGTATAAAGCCCTGCTCAAGAACCTGCTGTTCTGGGATATAGTAAAACCCTAGTGGAGCCTCCCAATAACTCAAACAGTGGAAATCCTTGCTGGTGTAAAACTCCTCAATGGTGTAAAGGCGATAACTGATCATTTCCTTCCATTCAGGAGTTAGGGAAACAATAGCGAAATTAACAGGATCATCAGCATGGCATTTGGCCCTGAGGAGTAGATGTGGTGTGATTTGCTTTGATCTTTTCATAGGTATCTTGTTTTAAATCAATCTTTTTGCAAAACATAGATCGATGAAAAAACCAATACGATACTGAATCAGAAAGCAGGGTTTGGCAGATTGCATTATTAGCATATTGAATGATAGACTGCCAAATGCTGTTAAACGCAAAAAGCGTGAAACCCCACTTACCGTCTTGGAGGTCGTAGGAGACCCGGAAACGAATAAGCAAGGCCCACGCTTTTTAGGGCGTGAGCACTTTCCACTTATCCTCTCGTTTCCTTTTGAAATTTCCTACGTTTCCAAGACAAGACTCTTAAGTGCTAAATGCTCCAAATATTTTGAAGATTTTGCAAATGTATAATATTAGCTTTTACATATCCATTTTGTTTTTGCCAAACTTATGTAATTAACCTAAAGGAATCAATAGTTCTATAAAATTAATATTATTGAATGAAAATGTAGAATTTTGATAAATCAACCAAAATTGTGAATTAATTAAATTCTATCCGGTTCTATTTGAAAAGATCAGTTAATTAAGGTCGCAAACTCGCTCTGCGGAAGTCTCACCTTTTTCAATTTAGCAAATACATCAGCTTCTTCGTCCCTGTAACCAATAGCCAGGCTTACCACTGACTTAAGGCCGAGTGACTTTAGCTCCAATAGCTGATCGAATTTTTCCGGGTCAAAACCTTCCATTGGTGTGCTGTCCACTTTTAATTCTGCTGCGGCAATTAGCGCCGTACCAAGGGCAATATATGCCTGTTTAGCGGCCCAGGCTGCGTTTACCTCATCAGAACGGGTCAAAATGCCATTGACCAATGCTGTTTTAAACTCTTCCAAACCTTCTACGGGAATGTTTCTTTCACTTGCAATATGAGCAATATAATTTTCGATGTGCTCCAGGGTTATTTTTTCAAATGCCGCAAATACCAACAGGTGGGAAGCACTTGCAATTTGTGAATTGAATGATCCTTCAGCCATCTTGTTTCTGAGCTCCTGATTTTTGATCACAAATAATCGGTAAGGCTGCATACCGGTTGAGGAAGCTGAAAGATTGATAGCCTGTATCAGTTGATCTACAATTTCCTGAGAAACGGTCTGTGCTGAGAATTTTTTAGTGGCGTAGCGCCAGTTGAGATTTTTTATAAGATCCATTGTCATATTTTTCTTCAAAGCTCTGAATAAATAGTTTACATTTGTCACTTGATGACAAAAAGTAATGGTGACATTTAGGTAACTATGAATTATGGCGCAAATAACTGAACATTCTAGTCAGGAGTGTAAACGCTCAATCATGGCGGTTCATGATGCGATGTATGTATTGGGAGGCAAATGGAAAGTGTCTATTATCGCTTGTCTGCTTTTCGGTCCAAAGCGGTTCTCGAGTATTCTGCGGGATGTAGTAGGCATATCCGGAAAGATGTTAAGTCGGGAGTTGAAAGAGATGGAAACTAATTTACTGGTAAAGCGTACGGTTGAAGCTTCTCAGTCGCTTTCTGTAAGCTATGAACTTACAGATTACGGACAGTCAGTACAGCCACTGATCATTGTTTTGGCAGAGTGGGGAGAAACGCATAGAGAATGCATAACTAAACAGCAGCCTTAAAAGTCTATTATGGATTTGTATCGCGAATATTCTGATTCCGAATTGGTCAACTTGTTGCGGCAGGGGGATCGTATGGCGATCAATGAAATATATAAACGGTATCAGGGAGTTTTGTACAGTCATGCCTACCGAAGACTCTCCGATCGTGAAGAGGTAAGAGACATCATACAGGATCTATTTACTTATCTTTGGGCCAACAAAAAACGCTTGCAACTGTCGGGCAGTTTAGCTTCCTACCTCTATGCTTCAGTTAGAAACCGTGTCCTGAATCAGTACCGTAACAAAAAGGTCCGTGATAACTTCGCTGCTTCATTACAGGAGTTCATTGAGCTGGGGGAGAATGTAGTAGAAGAAGTATTTTATGAAAAGGAGCTCAGCGCACTCATAGAAAAAGAAATCGCTGCTTTACCTGAACAGATGCGTCTGGTCTTTGAAATGAGCCGGAAGTTGGAAATGACTCATAACGAAATCGCAGGGGAGCTGAACTTATCACCCCATACTGTGCGGAACCAGGTACATAATGCCCTCAAAATTCTTCGTGGAAAATTCAGCGGACATCATTTGTTAACTTTATTTTAGTTTTTTTTATTTTCATCTAGTCTATTGCCCGACTGAGCGTGTCTTGTAGTATATGGGGCGAATCGTACTGCTAGCTATGGAAAATAAAAATAAGGCTAAAAAATTGATTCAAAGGTTTAACAAGGGCAGAGCGACACCTCAGGAAGAGAAAGTTGTTAAATCCTGGTATTTACAGCTCAAATCCGGGGAGACATTGAGTCCCGAGGAACTGCAATACGAGCATGACCTTGGCCTGGAAAAGTTAAACACTTACATCAATACCAGGGGGCAAACCCTGCGTCTTAGGATCGCTGCAGCTGCAGCGGTATTGCTGATTTTAGCTGCCGGTATTTTCTTCTTTGAGCGGCAAGAGGATGGGATCTGGACTCAAATTTCAGCAGCCCAGGACATATCACCCGGTAGTAATAACGCAGTTCTGACGTTAGCAAATGGCAGTACGATCCAACTCAACGGATCAAAAAGTGCTTTGTCAGTTACAGCAGATCAATTTATTTATGACGATGGAACGCAACTGAAAGACAGCCGTCTAAATGAGCCCGGTTCTCTAACATACCTAAAAGCACAGACCCCACGTGGGGGTACCTATAAGATTAATCTGTCAGATGGTACATCAGTCACGTTAAATGCAGAAAGCAGCCTAAGCTTTCCCAAGGTATTCAGCGGGCCTTCGCGAGTGGTCGAATTAACGGGAGAAGGTTATTTCGAAGTTACCAAAAACAAATCCGTCCCTTTTATAGTCAACTCAAAAGGAATGTCCATAACGGTATTGGGTACCCAGTTTAACCTAAATAGTTATCCTTCCGGTTCTTCAGTTAGCGCAACGCTGGTGGAGGGTAGTGTCAAAGCCGATGCTGAAGGAAGTTCAGTTACATTGATTCCAGGGCAACAAGCCATTCTAAATCACGGGCTCCATGTTTCAATTGCGGATATAGAAGCCGTAACGTCCTGGAAAGAGGGCTATTTCCGTTTTAGCGATGAGCCGATTCAGGAGATCATGACGAAAATATCCCGATGGTATAATGTAGAGGTCATCTATAAAGGCAATATTTCGCAGGATCGTTTTACGGGTGCTATCTCAAGATTTTCCAATATCAGTGAGGTACTTAATATGTTGCAAAGAACTAAAATTGTCCATTTTGAAATTGAAGGAAGGAGGGTTACTGTTTTGAATTAAAATTACGCTGGTAACCAAAAAAATGCCCCGGTGTCGGAACCGGGGCAAAATATGGCTTACGTTAACACTTTAAATATTAACCTGTGGAGAGCCTCTTCCATCTTTGAAAATGAATGGCCCGACACGATAAACCACAACTAAACAAATGTACATTTTTTACTATAAAAGATGGATGTCCTTCTATGGCTACATCCCTAAAATTCTCTTGATTATGAGGCTCACCACCTTACTTCTGATTATTTCTATATTACAGGTAAGTGCAAGTTCATATGGACAAAAAATAACCCTGTCGGAGAAGAACACTCCGATCAAGGTCGTACTCGATAAGATCCGCAAGCAGAGTGGTTTTGATTTCCTGTTTCCTTCTGCTAATTTAAAGCTTGCAAAGCCTGTTACCATCAATGTGAAGAACGCTGAACTTGATGTTGTACTGAAAGCTGTATTTTCAAATCAGCCTTTTGACTATTCGATGGATCAAAAGTCTGTGGTTGTTTCTATCAAAGAACCATCATTTTTGGATCGAATCGAACAGATTTTTTCCGATCTGGTCGTCAATGGACAGGTCAGCGATGAAAATGGTAAACCGATGGCTGGTGTGACAGTCTCGCTAAAAGACCAATCTGCAAAGCCAGTAATTACCAATGAGAATGGTTTCTTTAGCATTAAAGTACCTGAAGATGCCATTCTCATTTTTTCTTATGTCGGTTTCCTTACACAAGAACGTTCTGCCAAACCATCTATCACCGTTATAATGCCATTGAGTCTGAATAAATTGGATGAAATGGTAGTAGTAGGGTATGGCGCTACGAGGAGAAAAGACCTTACCGGTTCGGTAGCCTCGGTGAATATGGCAGAACTAAAAAATGTACCTTTGGTCAGCTTCGATCAGGCTTTATCTGGAAAAGCTGCAGGTGTACAGGTGGTGCAAGGTGACGGATCACCCGGCGGAGTTGCTAAAATACGTATTCGCGGGGGCGCTTCCCTTTTAGGCGGGAATGATCCGCTCTATATTATCGATGGGGTGCCGGTCACCGTTCAGAATAGATTCCTGGGTACTTCAGCTGAAATTATTAATCCGGTAGAAGCAACTCTAAGAAACCAGGCAGGTAATTTAAATGGAACGAGCATTTCCGGTTCATTTGCCCGCGGGGTCAATAGTCTTGCCGGAATAAATATAAATGATATTGAGAGCATTGATATTTTAAAAGATGCTTCTGCCACCGCTATCTACGGATCTAAAGCCGCAAATGGCGTTGTGATCATTACTACGAAAAAAGGGAAAATTAATCAAAAGGCCGTTTTGGATGCTAATTATTCCACCGGGCTTTCTTCAGCAATTAAAGAAAAGTTATTGAACAGGGATGACTACATCATGATCATGAAGGAGGCCGCAAAAAATTTCAATGACATAAGGGCTGAAATAGGAAGGGCACCAAATGCAACGGCTACGAGTATATTGACTGACCCGAATTTCTTCGGAACCCAAAACACAGACTGGTTGGACTTGGTGCTGAGAAACGGGATCAGCCAGAATGCTGACGTTTCCGTACGAGGAGGTGGGCCGTCCTCAAACTATTATACTTCTTTATCCTACACCTCGCAGAATGGAGTAATTCGAGGTTCAGATTTTAACAGGATTGCTGGTAAGATTAATCTCGAAAATCAAATCGGGGCAAAGTTTAGAGTAATCACGAACCTCGATTATGGGTTTACGAAAAACAACATCAGTAACGGCGTATATCCTCAGGCCTTACTCGCCCCGCCAACAATACCAGCGTATAATGCCGATGGCAGTATCCATCTTTTCACTAACAATGAGCTTGGAAATGGGCTTTCGGCAACAGGTTTGTCCAACATACAAAGCCCACTTGCTTTATTAAAAGGTGTTAACGAAGGAAAGACAACCTCATTAATTGGATCTTTAGCACTGGAATATGACGTTTTAAAGGACCTCAGGTTTAGGAGTACCCTGTCAGTAAACCATAGCAATTATCATCAGTTGAACTATGTGCCGAGCACCATTAGTGTGGGTAGTCAGACCGGTTTAAGAAGATCTAACGGAGGAATAGCGACGCAGGGCCAAACGGAAACAAATATATTATTCTTTGAAAATACCCTCACCTGGAACAAGCAGTTTAATGAAAATAACAGATTGAACCTTCTGGTCGGAACTTCTTTTGAAAAAAACCGTTTCAACTCATTTTCCGCGAGTGGACAAGGTTTTCCGGATGATGAATTTTTAAACGGCCTGTCGTCTGCAGCAACGCCTTTGCCGCCATTCAATAACTCCGGTCAGAATGCGCTGTTGAGTTTTTACCTTCGGGGTAATTATGCTTTTAAAGACAGGTATCTGCTTACCTTTACGGCAAGGGCAGATGCTTCCTCCAAATTCCCCCGGGAAAATAGAGTGGGTTTCTTTCCATCAGGAGGTCTCGCCTGGAGGATATCAGAAGAAAACTTCATGGAAGACATTACCTGGCTCGATGAACTGAAGCTAAGGGGAAGTTTAGGTTATACAGGAACTCAAAATATTGGTAACAATCTTTTTTATACGCTTTACAAGCCTATTTCGCTAGGCTCGGAAAATGGTTTGATTCCCAGTCAGTTGGGTAATAATACCATTAAATGGGAATCTACTTTGCAGAAGGATCTTGGCCTGGATTATTCTGTTTTTCAATCGCGTTTGACGGGGACTGTAGGTTACTATCAGAAAAACACCAGCGGTGTGCTGTTCAATACGCCAGTTGGCAGAAGTTCCGGGTTCAGTGAAGTGATTGCCAACATTGCGAGCATTCAGAATCAGGGGCTTGAGTTTGACCTGAATGCTCAGCTTGTGAATGCCCAAAATTTCAAATGGTCGGCAGGTTTCAACATCTCGAGGAACAGGTCTAAGGTTCTAAAGCTTTCGAATGTCTCACCGGATTTATCCAATCCTGGTATTTATACATTCGGCAATGCAGTATTGAAAATAGGAGAACCTCTGGGCTTATTATATGGCGTTCCGTTGTTAGGGACACTTAAGACTCAGGAGGAAGTAGAGGCTTATAAGCAAGTGAACACCCTTTATAAGCTTGGCGTGAGCCCATATCTGGGCCTCGGTTATGGCAATTTTCAACTGGATGAAGCTGGTTACTATAAAAGAGATATCATTGGTAGGGCCGAACCTAAATTTTATGGCGGCTATACGAATACATTTTCCTTCAAATCCTTCAGTCTGACAACACTTTTTACATATTCTTACGGAGGAGATATCCTGTATCTGCGTGATGCTTTAAATAAACAGATCAATCATTTAGGAAACAGGGGGGAGCGTATACTTGATCGCTGGACTCCAGAGCATCCAAACTCAAACAGACCGAGGCTGGTCTACCTGGTTTCAGCTGTGAATACTACGCCATCCAGCGCCGACGTATACGATGCTTCTTATTTAAAGTTGAAATCCGTGACATTGAATTACAGCCTTCCGAAGGCTTTACTTAAGAGGATTAAACTAAATGAATGTAGTGTATATCTGTCTGGCGTGAACTTGTTTGCGATCACCAGTTACCCCGGCGCTGATCCTGAAGTAAGTGATGATCCATACAGCCTTATTGGCGGTAACAGCGATGCAGGGGCATATCCTGCTGTCAGGCAATTTAGCGCAGGTATCAGATTTGGATTTTAGATTCATCAAGTAATAAAGTTATTCGTTATGAAAAAAATACTCATATATACATTTTGCAGCATATTGTTGTTATTCCAATCTGCTTGTAAACAAACGCTCAACGCTTTGCCAGAAAATGCCAAAGTAGATGAAAACACGATTCTGGACCAAAGGACAGCAGAGGTTGCCCTCAGGGGAGCTTACTACCTGCTTTATAATATACCGGGGCGTGGTACGAATATTACTAGTTGGGACAACCATCAATGGCAACCTGCGTACTATGCCGGTTATCTTGCAGGAGCTCCGGATGGGCCGGATGAAGAAAACAGGTATGCTGAGGGGTACACGATTGCCTCAATCTGGAATGAATCTTACGCTACAATTAACGCAGCGAACGGAATAATTGGTCGAATCGATATGCTGCCGGATGCTGCTTTTACTTCCGGCCGTAAAAATGCCATTTCAGCTGAAGCCAGATTTATAAGGGCTTATTCTCATTTCAGGATACTTAGTTATTATGCAGAATGGTTTAATTATGATAGTAATTATGGGATTCTGATCAGGAACGAGCTTTCCAACCTGGACAACATTGCAAAAGCGAGGAGTAACGTGAAGCAGAGTTACGACTTTATACTTGGTGACATTGATTTTGCAATAGCAAATGCCCCTGCTCAAAACCCAAACTATTATGCCAGCAAATGGTCTGCCATAGCTTTAAAGATAAGAGTACTCATGAGCAGGGCACAGAGTGGCGATTATGCTGAAGTCATCAAACTTGCGGATGAACTGATTCAAAACAGCCCATACCGTCTGGAAGCAAATGCCAGAGATATCTTTCGCAGTAAGGGCTTGGCCAGTACCGAAGTAATCCTTGGTATCAAGCCACAAGTCAATCAGGAGAATAGCGCTTTCAACATCAGTTATGCGTATTCAAACTACACAGGGCAGATTACGGTCAGTCATTATGCCACTAAAAAGCTATATGATTTTTTTAGTCCCGATGATCCCCGACGTAATTGGGTTACAGGTGCTTTGATACCAGGTACTGATCGTCCGGGCGGACGTTTTTTCAGTAAATATATAGAGCTGAATGCAAGGGCTACGATAGCGTCAGAAACCTCCTATGCCTTTAGGTTATCTGAGGTCTATTTACTTAAAGCTGAGGCTATAGCGCAGTTGGGATCGGGAATGGATGAAGCCAGGCAGATTTTGAAGTTAATGCTACAGCACGCAGGGGCCACTGAACTTGCATTCGTAGATCAAATCAGTTCTTATCAGGAATTGCAAATGCAGGTGTTCTATGAAATCAGTCGCAATCTGGTTGCTGAAGACGGTCAGGATTGGATGGCTTTATTGCGTTTACCTTTTGAAACTGTGAAGGTTTTGAAACCCACTATCAGGACCAGGGCTCAATACATCCTGCCAATACCAGCTCAAGAATTCATGACCAACCCTACTATTGGGGAACAAAATCCCGGATACAGTAAAAACTAGTTATGTTGAAGAATTTTATCATAATCACACTGATGTTTTTAAACATCAGTGTGATCTCTTTCTCCCAGACCGTACAGTTAGCAGGAGATATTGCCAGTTTAAAAACGAATGAAGTTATTTTATCCTATAAAAAAGATGGCCAGGATATTTCTGATACTGTAGCAGCCAACAACGGTCGTTTTTATTGGTCGGCAGCAATGCCTGAGCCGCAAAAAATTATTATGAAGGCATCAAATAAATACTATTTGTTTTTCGTTGAAGCAGGTGCCCTCAGCGTCAAAACTCATTCCAATTTACCGGGAGTGACTGTAAAGGGATCTCCGGTGAACGACGCTTATAATCTGATGGAATCTACTTTGCGAAAGATTAAGGAAGAAGAATTTCGGTTACAGCGTCAACTGAAGGCTGCAAATGGTATAGCGCAAGATGGCCTGATGAAGCAAATGGAAAATCTGAATAGCAAACAAATATCTATTGAAAGAGCGTACATCATCAACAATCCAGGCAGTCCCATCAGTGTGAACCTGGTTTTCGAGCAATCCAGAACGGGTACCTATGAAACAATTAATGCTTTATTTTTGCGATTGGATACTAATGCCCGCAACAGTATGATGGGAAAAGAAATTACGAAAAGCCTTGAGCTTCTTAAACGAAGTGCAATAGGGGAGCCAATTGTCAATTTTATGCAGAGTGATACTTCAGGCAGCCTCATCAGGATTTCCGACTTCAAAGGAAGATATGTGTTGATTGATTTTTGGGCAAGCTGGTGTATGCCCTGCAGAGCTGAGCATCCAAATGTTCTAAAAACATACCAAAGATTTAAAGATAAAGGCTTTACCATTTTAGGGATTTCACTTGACAAGGAGAGTTTACGCTGGAAAAAAGCAATCGTGGAGGACAATTTGCCTTGGGCACAACTAAGCGATCTGAAAGGCTGGAAAAACGAAGTTGCTAAATACTATGGAATTTACAGCATACCGAGTAATTTGCTACTGGACCGAGAGGGCAGGATCATTGCTGAAAATTTGAGAACAGAAGCAATGCAAAGAAAGTTAGACGAGTTATTGGATTGATTTCGTCAAGCGCGATCGTCACCTCATAAAATCTTTACTTGATATCAAAAGCCTGTTTTCTTTGGAAACAGGCTTTTTAGCGGCGATATTTTTCTTACCAGGAAGGGGGGCTGGTTTTATTTACGCAGTTTGGATGCCAAATAAATAGCCTACGGCCGCAGTTACCAGCATGGCAATAGTTCCCGAGAAGCATATCAGCATGAGTAGCATGCGCTCCCGGCGCATTTAGGTTTTATTCTATTGTTTGATGAGTTCTCCTTTCAAAAGCAGAACTCATTTTTTTGCACTTCCCGGTTTTTAGAATCTGACCCAATTGTATATATTTGATAGTTGTGGGACATCTCAGAATCTCAAACGAAAATAGTCGATGAGAAAAATATCTATTTTAATTTTAATTGCAATAATTACAATTGGCTCAATTTACGCCCTGGTTATTTATATCAGAATGGATAGTTTTTCGTTTTCATGGGTTTTGAATTTTCTGTTAATGTTCTTTGTGGTTTTTTTTACCAGTGCGCTAAAAAGCCCGCTTAGTTCTTCTTACTACGATCAAAAAGGATGGGAACTAAAAGGAAAAGTATACGAATATCTTGGAATTAATTTTTTTAGGAAATTATTGGTTTGGGTCGGCTGGGAAAAACTAATTAGGAAATCTAACCCGATTGAGAAAAACACAAAAGCTTTGATTAATTTATATTATCAAACAAAAAAATCTGAACTGGACCACTTAATTATTTTACTGATAGTTTTGGGATTCAATGTTTTCGTGGCACTCAAATTTGGAGTAATTAAATCTTTGTGGTTATTGCTATTAAATATCATACTAAACCTGTACCCGATTTTCCTTCAACGGTATAATCGCCCTAGGATAAAAAGGGTTATAAATTTAAGTAAACAAGGGTAGAGGCAGGCTAGGCGCCAAAGATCGGACTAGAAATTTGCAGCAAATTCCATTATCTTTGCCGCTCAATTTAATTTTCATTTCGTGATTAATGTAAATAATATCTCTGTTTCATTTGGTGGGACTACCTTATTTAGTGATGTAACGTTTTCAATTAACGAAAACGACAAGATAGCCCTTATGGGTAAAAATGGTGCTGGAAAGTCTACCATCTTAAAAATAATTGCCGATGCCATTAAACCTACATCAGTTAATGTAACCGGGCCAAAAGATGCTGTAATTGCTTATTTGCCGCAGCATTTGCTGACGCAGGACAATGTTACCGTTTTTGAAGAGACTATGAAAGGCTTTCGCAGGAAGTGAATCAAATGCAAAAGGAACTGGATGAACTGAATGAGCAGCTGACGGTTAGAACAGATTATGAAAGTGACGATTACATGAAGATCATTGAGCGTGTATCGGAGTTGAGCGAGCAATTTTATTCGGTAGAAGAAGTCAATTACGATGCTGAGGTAGAAAAAGTGTTGAAAGGACTGGGCTTTGAACGAAAAGACTTCAACCGTCAAACTTCTGAATTTTCGGGAGGATGGCGGATGCGGATCGAACTGGCCAAGATTTTATTAAAGAAGCCTGATCTCATTTTGCTGGATGAGCCTACTAACCATATGGATATTGAAAGTATACAATGGTTGGAAGATTTCTTGATCAATTCCGCAAAGGCAGTAATGGTGATTTCCCATGACCGTACTTTTGTAGATAACATAACTAATCGTACAATTGAGGTTACTATGGGACGCATATATGATTATAAAGCCAAATACAGCCATTATCTTCAGCTGCGTGCCGACCGACGTGTGCATCAGTTAAAAGCTTACGAAGAACAACAACGGTTTATTGCCGATAACCAGGAATTTATAGATCGTTTTAGAGGTACTTATTCAAAAACATTGCAAGTGCAATCGCGTGTAAAGATGCTTGAAAAACTTGAAGTGATAGAGATTGATGAGGTAGATACCTCAGCATTGCGCTTAAAGTTTCCTCCATCTCCGCGTTCCGGTCAGTACCCGGTAATGGTAGAGGAGCTGACTAAGACTTATGGTGACCATGTGGTGTTTGAAAAAGCATCAATGGTTATTGAAAGAGGTGAAAAAGTGGCTTTTGTAGGCAAAAATGGTGAAGGTAAATCGACCATGATTAAAGCCATTATGGGAGAGATTGATTTTGAAGGAGGTTTAAAGGTTGGTCACAATGCGAAGATTGGTTATTTTGCTCAAAACCAGGCTGCTTTGCTGGATGAGAATTTAACTGTATTCGAGACCATTGATCAGATTCCATTAAGCGATGGAACTATAAAAATAAAAGATCTTTTAGGCGCTTTTATGTTTAGCGGCGATGATACCACCAAAAAGGTGAAGGTACTTTCGGGGGGTGAGAAAACCCGTTTAGCGATGATTAAATTATTGCTTGAACCAGTAAATGTATTGATACTGGATGAGCCGACCAACCATTTGGACATGAAGACCAAAGATATTATCAAAGATGCGCTGCAGGATTTTGACGGTACTTTGATTTTGGTATCACATGACCGGGATTTCCTGGATGGACTGGCTCAAAAAGTATTTGAATTTGGGAATAAGCGTGTTCGCGAGCACTTTGAAGATATTAAAGGCTTCCTGGCCTACAAAAAAATGAACAGTCTGAAAGAGATTGAACAAGTTAAGTAAAGGCTGGAAGGAACTGCATTAAAGAATTTTTAACGATCCTGAATTCGCAGCTATTTTTTTATAAAATGCAGATCCTTTACTCTTACGTGGTCCAGATCAAAGCCATAAATCTGGCCTTTGTTTCTTTTGAAGGTCATACTCATTCCGTTGCCAATGATGTCGTAGGAATCTTTGATGCCTTTGGGGAAAATTTTAAATTCCATTTCTCCTATCTTAAGCATAAGGTTTTTGTGGTCTAAGGATATTGTGTATTCAGCATCTATTTCCTGATTGTAAAAGCGTCCAGTGTACTCATCCATATTCTGCGCAGCTATTCTTGATGATATATCTTCATCTCGGCTTGCCAGCATGAGCTGTTTATCTTGTGTGATCCCTATTTTCTTTGTCTTTCCATCTGGTGCATGATGAAACATGAACGAAATGGTTTTGTTGCCTTTTATATAAAACAATGAATCGCTTACTGCTTCGATTGGATATGTTGCGTCGTCCCAAAGCTGTGTTACTATTAGCTCGCCGTTGGCAATTTTGATCTCAAAAATGAGTTTCTTGTTCTCATCGAGACTGTAGTTTCCAATATATCGGCTGGAGTCAAGTCTTAACGGCGGCAACTTGACTGGATCTGTTTCTACAGGAATTGTGCCGGGCAGTATTGGGTTAACAGATTTTTTAGGAATGAACAATTCACTATAAACGATTTCTAATATATCATCCCCGACTAATTTGTCATTATTGCTCAAAATAACTACACCCAGATCTTCCTTAGGGAAATAAGCCATTTTGCTGTGATAACCTGAGATGTCGCCCCCATGAATGATGCTGGGTTTACCCTGATAAGTACGAATGCTGAGTCCACCTGCGTAATTAGTAGGAGATCCATCGCTGGTTTGCGCAGGACTAAGCATCTTGTTCCATACCGAATCGCCTAACAACTTATGGTTTTTCATTTCTGTAAACCATTTTCGCCAGTCGCCAGCTATGCTGTAAGCATTGCCCTGGCCGATAGTAGAATCGCGGGGATTGTCGATCTTAAATGATTCTCCATCAATTATGTAACCATTCGCCTTACCTCTTACCTCGTGAGTCCTGGAAAAGGCAGTATGTCCCATATGAAGAGGTTTGAAGATTTGCTCACGGGAGAAATCGCTGAGATCTTTGCCGCTAACTTTTCTGATGATCTCCGACAGAAAGTAATATCCAGTATTAGAATAGCTGTATTGTGTTCCTGGCGTGAAATTTAAAGCGTGTTGTTTCGCTAATAAATAGAGTACTTCAGTATTACCATATGCTGTATTCTCTTCCATATTGCGTAACCAAAACAAGGTCTTGTAATCTCTAAGTCCACTTTGATGATGTATCAAATGAGCAATCGTGATGCTATCGGCATATGAAGGCAAATTTGGGAAGTATTTTGAGAGCTTATCTGAAGTATTTAGCTTGCCCATCTGTTCCAATAAATAAATACAAGCAGCAGTAAACTGTTTTGACATTGAGGCAATGTCGAATGCTGTATTTAATTTATTCTTCCTGCCTGAAGAAAGATCGGCCATGCCAAAACTTCCGCTGTACCTGATTTTGTTATTTTGAATAATTGCAAGGGCAAAGCCAGGTTCATTAGGTTTGGATAAAGCAGAAAGGCTGCTATCCAAAGCTTTAGATATAATGGTTTGGCTCCTTAACAGCATACCCGAAAGCATTAATACTACCAGGAGGCAGATCGAAACGTAATTTTTCATTTGGAAGGCTTTATACTTAGACGCTTTATTTCGCAAATAGTTGCATGACTTTTTCGAAAGAAAGATCTGTATAGTCGGATATGTACATATTGCAGACCGGCAATTCATCGGGGGTATGCGAGCTGAGTACTCCCACTACGCGCATTCCAGCGTTAAGTGCTGCGGATACCCCGGAGAAAGAATCTTCAAAAACCAGGCATTGCTCCGGTAATACGCCCAGATTTGCCGCGGATTTAAGATAGACCTCGGGATCTGGTTTGTGTTTTTTTACATTTTCACTTGCCAGTATGGAGCCCATTTTTTCACGGAGGTCTACTTTACTTAAAATAAGATCCAGGTTTGCCTTTGGTGCAGATGTAGCCACGCCAAGTTTTACATGATTTTTATAGAGATCGCCAATGAAGGGTACAATCCCGGCAATCGGATCAATGTGCGGCTCGTAAATCTTTCTAAAAAGGCTTTCTTTCTCATCTTCCAGTTGCAATAGTTCCTCACCTGTAATCGGTCGGTTTAAAAAATGACTCAGGATATAGCTGTTGCTCTTGCCAAACATATGTGCTGCAAATTCTTCGTCAGTCGGAGCGAGGTTCCTGGTCGAAAAAAACTCACGGAAGGCAAGTGAGTGGTAGGGATTGGTATGGCAGATCACACCATCCATGTCGAAAATAACCGCTATTTCTGTATTCATCGTGCAAAGGTAGCAGTTCTGGAATCCTTTTAAAAAAGAGAAGTGCTATTGATCGGTAAAATTGTACTATTTATCGATATCAGCTGAGGATAAGAAATAAAATTTTCTGCTTGAAATTCAGGGCATTTCGTGTCTATTTCAAAATAGGGTGTGAAAAATACCAAAACAAGCCCTATATTCGCAGACGTTAAAAGCGAAAGTAGCTCAGTTGGTAGAGCACGACCTTGCCAAGGTCGGGGTCGCGAGTTCGAATCTCGTCTTTCGCTCTTTTAATCTTTCTGTTATTCACACCGCATTTTTCCTGATACTCTTCTACTTTACTGACAGAATCAGGAGGGTTTTAAACTTTAACTTTTTTTAAATACCCAATATTTTTGCAGTACGTAGTTGAAACTAAGTGAAACGACTATGTCCACTATAATCCGGCTAATCTTATAATCAAGATGAAGCCCGGTGCTCATGAGGTAAGTGCCACCTGATTTCAATCCAATACTTCCGGCTACAACAAATATAAATTTCAGAAGTTGCTTGCCTACTGGCGACTGGTTCGCATTATTAGATTTAAAAGTCCAGTAGCGGTTTACGGAGAAATTGACCACTGCACCTATGATGCCGCCTATGGCAATAGATATTGTGTAATGGATATGTAGTACCTCTGTGCAAAAGATCATCACCAGGTAATCTACTATACCACCTGAGAAAGCAGATAATTGGGCTTTTGCAAAGATAAATACGGAATTCATAGCGCTAGACTTTTTCCTTTTGCTGTTTATCCAGTCGTTCTGCGGCATCTCGAATATCACCCTGTTTCAATAGTTTGCGACTATCCAGAATGTTGATCACAAATAAAACTGAGCAAAGTACTGCTGCAAAATATTCTATGATGTGACCGAAGCTGGATTCCAGGATCAACATGATGGCTAGAAGAATCCTGATCTCCGTTGGCCCTGCAATGCCAGAATCGATGCTGTAAATATCAGTGATTTTATAACGTAGCTGAGAAATGATCATTGCCCATCCATAAAGCACTACAAAAGCGAAAGCTATGAGTTCATACTCATTGCGTGCATACACCAGGTATCCTGTTCCAATCAACACTGTACTGATCCAGTCCATAATGATGTCCAGGGAGAAACCGTACCATTTGCGGGGGATATTTCTATAATAGGCAATCCTGCCGTCAAGAGAATCACCAAACCAGTTTATGGCTAATCCCAGTATTCCGAGCAACAGAAAACTGCGGTCATAATGACTTGCCAGAATGAAACCCAATAATACAATCACAGATCCAAGAGTGCCGATAAAGGTGAGCATGTCTGAAGTAATAAACATGGGTACTCTTTTTACGAGGAAGGAAATCGTGGCTTGTTCAGCGCTCCTTAAAATGTTAGTCCTTTTTCTATCTTGAAATATTCTTTTTAAAGTTTTGCTGTCTTCCATTCAGTTTGCAGATGCTGCATTTTTTATTGAGGTACAAAAGTATGTATTTTAACTTATTTTGGCAGTTCTTTTCAATTCAATTACCGTAATTTCTGGCCATATGCCAATTCTTCCCGAAAAACCCAGAAAGCCAAAACCCCTGTTGATATTAAGGTAACTTCCATCTGCGCCGGTTACACCTGCCCAGTGTGCGTAACGGTATTTTACTGGACTCCATTTAATACCGAAAGCTTCGATACCGAACTGCATCCCGTGTGTGTGACCTGAGAGCGTCAGATTTATTTTTGAAGGGGATTTGACGACTTCCGCTTCCCAATGTGTTGGGTCGTGGGAGAGCAGGATCTTGAAATCTTCAGGTTGGGTACCCAGCATTGCTTTTTTAAGGTCGCCACGCTCACCGAACCCGATGCCCCAGTTTTCTACACCGGCAAGGATAATCTTTTGGTCGCCTTTATGAAGCGCTACATGCTCATCTAACAGCAATTTGTATCCCAGTTCTTTATGGTATTCTTTAAGTTGCTGCAGGTTGGCCCGCTTTGCATTTTCATTTTCCCATTTTACATAGTCCCCATAATCATGGTTACCCAAAATAGCATATTGTCCATAGGGAGCTTTAACCTGACTAAAGGTACTGATCCATGGTTTTATTTCTTCAGCAAGATTGTTGACCAGATCTCCTGTAAATACGAAAAGATCAGATTGTTGCTTATTAATAAGGTCGATCCCTTTTTGCACGGCCTTTGGATTATTGAAACTTCCGGCGTGTACGTCCGAGATCTGGGTTATGGTAAAGCCATCAAAATTTGAGGGCAGATTGTCAAAATACAATGTGTGTTTTATTACTCTGTAAGCATATTTTCCACGGATGATTCCATAAATGAAAATTAAAATGGTTAAAAAGAATACCAACCATGCAAATTCTAACCAATATAAATTTCTGGGTGCATCTGTAACCAGACGATATAGGTCATTCGGTAATAAAATGAGGCTAAAGATCAGCTCGGCTGCAAATAGCACAAGGAAGGAGTGAGTAGCGATCTTAAAAAACAAATCCATACCGTTGCGCTGTATCCGCTGTATGGAATAAAAAAGGCTAAAAGTAATGCTAAGGATGAACAACCAGAAGACGGGGGTGATAAGGGAGCTTGAGCTGAGACTATGGATTCCGGAAAGCAGGTAGCTATTGATCAGGAAGAACAGTACGGCTATGACTGCGAAAGGCAGTAAGTTTATTTTTCTTTTCATGTATGGAATGGACAAAATTACAGCTTGGATGGCAAAGTGTGGAGGCTGTTACATTAAATGACATTCAGGCTATAAAAAGACCTTAACGTTATTGTTTTTAAATAGATTACATATTATTTACAAATAAATGTACTACTAGTCCTCTATACTTTATATATTTGCTTTATGAACAAAACGATCAACAACTGTAATTCATTGAGCATGCACTGCATGTATTGCTGATATTAGGGCTGTTGAGATTAGATACACGAAACTTCTCCAGTCTCCCAGACAGAGGAGTTTTTTTTTAAACAAACAATTTGACATGCAAAGTTTTAGGACAGAGTTAGAAAATCCTGTTGTCGAAAAAGACATCATTGATCTGGAAAAGAAGATCAGGGAATTCCGCGAAGGAAAAATCCACGACGAGAAGTTCAGGAGCCTGCGTTTGGCCCGTGGTATTTATGGTCAGCGACAGCCGGGTGTACAGATGATCCGTATCAAATTGCCTTTTGGAAAGGTGACTTTTAAGCAGATCCTCCGAATTCTGATGTTTCTGACGAGTACGCAAGCAGTAACTTGCACCTGACTACCCGTCAGGATATTCAGATCCATTATGTGAGTCTGGACAGGACACCTGAACTTTGGGCAAGAACTGGAGCAGGACGATGTGACCATTCGTGAAGCCTGCGGAAATACAGTAAGAAATGTAACTTCTTCACCGGATTCTGGGATCAATCCAAATGAGCCCTTTGATGTATCACCTTATGCTCATGCCTTTTTTCTTTATTTCCTGCGCAACCCGATTTGCCAGGAGATGGGCAGAAAGATCAAGTTTTCGTTTTCATCGAGCGATAAGGATACTGCTTTTAGCTATATCCATGACCTGGGCTTTATTCCGAAGATCAATGAACAGGGAGAACGCGGGTTTAAGGTTTTGTTGGGCGGCGGACTGGGAGCGCAGCCTTTCTTAGCTAATGTTGTACATGAATTTTTGCACGAAGATCAGATTATACCGTATACAGAAGCGATGCTCCGTGTATTTGACCGTTATGGCGAACGAAACAACCGTAATAAAGCCAGATTGAAATATTTGGTGCAGAAATTAGGACTGGAAGAAGTACTGAGCCTGATTGAAGAGGAACGCATTGCCAATAAAGTCAAATCATTCAAGATTGACAGAGATGCAGTGTTTCAGCCAGAGCCTACCAGCCTTAATCGATTACCCGGTATTGGACGTTGTAGACACAATTAGATTATAAACATTGGATAGCTACCAATGTGGTTCAACAAAAACAGGAAGGTTTCTTTTCCGTGTATATTAAAGTAACTAAGTTGGAGATATCCCTACTGATCAGGCACGTAAGCTTGTGGCGGCAATTCGTCCTTATGTGGCAGATGAAATACGTGTTACACAAAACCAAGGCTTGATGCTGAAATTTGCCAGAGCAGAGGCACTGCCGGGTTTATATGTTGCCCTTAAAGAACTCGGTTTTGCGAAGCCAGGTTTTGATAGCGTGGCAGATGTGACCACCTGCCCCGGAACAGATACCTGTAACCTGGGAATTTCCAATTCCATGTCACTTTCTGTAGCCCTGGAGGAATTAATATATGAAGAATATCCGGAATTGGTTTATGAAAAAGACATTAAGATCAAAATAAGTGGCTGCATGAATTCCTGTGGACAGCATGGGCTTGCCCATATTGGTTTTCACGGAAGTTCTGTTAAAGCGAATGGAAAGGTTGTGCCTGCAGTACAGGTGATGCTGGGCGGCGGTACTGTTGGTAATGGTGAGGGACGTGTGGCAGAACGTGTGATCAAAGTTCCATCGAAACGGGCAACCGATGTGTTGAGATCTTTGTTAAACGACTATGATGCGAATAGTCTGGAGAATGAGAGTTTTCATGAGTATTATGACAGACAGACTAAGGACTATTTTTATCAGTTGTTGAAGCCACTGGCGGACCTGACCAATCTGAAGGACGAGGAATTTGTAGACTGGGGTCATGAGGAAACATTTGTGACTGCAATTGGGGTTGGTGAATGTGCCGGTGTAGTAATCGACCTGGTGGCGACATTATTACTGGAATCTGAGGAGAAATTACAGTGGGCAAGAGGATCCTATGAAGCTGGTGCCTGGTCGGACGCGATTTACCATACCTATGCAGTATATGTGAGTGCAGCAAAGGCTTTGTTGCTTGACAAAGGAGTGAACAGCAGCACGCAAATTGGTGTAATCCGCGAATTTGATAACCATTATGTTCAAACTGGTGAGGTAAAATTGGCAGGAAGTTTCAATGACCTGGTGTTGCAGATCAACAAAAATGAGCCGACTGAAGAATTTGCTACCGCATACCTGAAGTCAGTTGAGGAGTTTTATAAAGGAATTAAATTGCAAAGAGAGGAGAAAGTATCATGATCATCGATAAAAATAGGGTAGCCAGGGAACCAAGAATAACTTTAGTAGGCGCAGGTCCGGGCGATCCGGAACTGCTGACGATAAAGGGAGCAAATGCGCTGAAAACCGCAGATGTGGTACTATATGATGCATTAGTTAATGAGGAAGTACTGGATTATGCCGCTCCTGACTCGATCAAAGTATATGTAGGTAAAAGATCGGGAGAACATTCTTATGGTCAGGATGCCATCAACCAGTTGATGGTTGACTATGCGCTGAACTATGGACATGTGGTAAGGTTGAAAGGCGGTGATCCTTTTGTATTCGGAAGAGGATATGAAGAACTTGATTTTGCGGCAGGCTACAGCATTCCTGTATCAGTTATACCCGGCCTGTCCAGTTCGATTTCTGTACCGGGACTGCAGCAGATTCCGGTAACCCACAGGGGTTTAAGTGAAAGCTTTTGGGTTGTTACAGGTACGACCTCTTCGGGACTGATTTCAAATGACCTGTATGAAGCGGCAAGATCCAAAGCTACTGTCGTGGTGCTGATGGGATTGGGTAAACTAAGAGAAATTGTAAAGCTTTACCAAAGTGAAGGAAAACATCGCTTACCTGTTGCAGCAATACAAAGCGGCTCTACTGAAAATGAAAAACTAGCAATAGGAATCGTGGATACAATAGTGGAATTGGTAGAAGAAAAAGGAATTAAAGCGCCGGCACTGCTGGTATTTGGCGAAGTGGTTTCGCTACATCCTTCGTTTCAGCCGATCCGTGAATTTTATGAGGCGTTGAAAGAAGAACTGTAGGTTTGATTCTGGAGATTCATATAAAAAAACAGCATGGAAGGTAATCAATTGTTCCCGGTTTTTATCAAACTCAACGAATTAAGCACTGTGGTGATTGGAGGAGGACCGGTTGGCCTTGAAAAGTTGACCGCAATTTTAGGCAATTGTCAGCATGCGAGTGTAACAGTCGTTGCAGAAAGCATCATTGAAGAACTCAGGGATTTTGTAAAGGACTATCCACAAGTAGAACTTAAGGAAAAAAGCTTTGAACCCCATGACCTGAATGAAGCCAACCTTGTTGTAGCGGCTACCAATGACCATCAATTAAATCTGGAGATTAAGGCCGCGGCTAAGTTGCGTGGACTTTTGGTCAACGTAGCTGATAAACCAGAGCTTTGTGATTTCTATTTAGGCTCTATTGTACAAAAAGGTGATTTGAAGATTGCGATCTCAACTAATGGAAAATCACCTACCATAGCCAAAAGATTAAAAGAAGTGCTCAATGAAAGCATACCTTCAGAACTGGATATTACACTTCAGCAGATGAGCGCTCTAAGAGAGACGCTAAAAGGAGATTTTAGTTCGAAAGTAAAACAATTAAACGAAGTAACGGAAATCCTGACCAGGGATTTAAAGAAATAAGATGACGGCGCATTTAACAGCAATAGCAGAAGATATTAGAGGAATGGATCCGGTAGAAGCATTGAGATATTTTGCCAATGCCCATCCTGGAAGGATTGTTTTTTCTACTAGCTTCGGCTGGGAGGATCAAGTGATTACGCACATGATTTTTTCCAATGATATTCCTATTGAAGTGTTTACGCTGGAAACCGGAAGGCTATTTCCAGAAACGTACTATGTTTGGAACAGGACACTGGAAATTTATCAAAAGCCAATTAAGGCTTATTTTCCAAATGCCGAAGCCTTGCAGCAGATGGTAGATAGAAAGGGTCCCAGCAGTTTCTATGAGTCGGTAGAGAACCGGAAGGAGTGTTGCGGGATCCGTAAGTTGGAGCCTTTAAGACGTGCCTTAAGTGGTAATGATTTATGGGTAACAGGAATCAGGTCGGAGCAGTCTGTGAACAGACATGATATGAGTAATCTGGAATGGGACGAGCAAAATCAGATGATCAAATTCCACCCAATCTTTTATTGGTCGCTGGAAGAAGTAAAAGACTACATCAGAGTAAATAATATTGTTTATAATACATTACATGACAAAGGTTTCCCAAGCATCGGCTGCGCCCCATGCACAAGGGCTGTAAGGCCCGGAGAAGATTTTAGGGCAGGCAGATGGTGGTGGGAAGACCAGTCGAAAAAGGAATGTGGACTGCATGCCACAACGTAATTGCAACAAAACATGAGTAAGTACCAATTAGATTATTTAGACGAATTAGAGGCTGAGGCCATTCACATTTTACGTGAAGTAGCGGGGCAATTTGAGAAGCCGGCATTGCTGTTTTCAGGAGGAAAGGATTCCATCACGTTAGTAAGGCTTGCCGAAAAGGCATTCCGACCTGGTAAATTTCCTTTTCCACTGGTACACATAGACACTGGTCACAACTTTGAGGAAACCATAACTTACCGCGATCGAATGGTAGAACGCATAGGGGAAAAACTCATCATTGGCCATGTGCAGGAATCAATAGATCAGGGTAAGGTAGTAGAACAGACTGGTAAAAATGCAAGCAGAAATGCCCTGCAAACTGTAACCTTACTGGATACGATAGCACTTTACGGCTTCGATGCCTGCATCGGTGGTGCACGTCGTGATGAAGAGAAGGCACGTGCTAAAGAGCGAATTTTTTCTGTGCGTGACGAATTTGGACAATGGGACCCTAAGCGTCAGCGTCCAGAACTGTGGAACATCTATAATGGAAAAATCCATAAAGGAGAAAATGTACGGGTATTTCCAATTAGCAACTGGACGGAATTGGATGTCTGGAATTACATCAAACGCGAAAATATAGAATTGCCATCCATTTATTTTGCACATAACCGCGATGTGATCACACGGAACGGTCAGTTAATGGCTGCGTCCCCTTTTCTGAATATGGATTCGGAGGATATAATAGAACATAAAAAAGTAAGATTTCGGACTGTTGGCGACATGAGTTGTACCGCCGCTGTGGAATCTGATGCAGACCAATTGGATGATATTATTGCTGAGATCAGTGCTTCAAAAATTAGTGAACGCGGTGCCAGGATGGACGACAAAGTGTCGGAAGCAGCTATGGAAGACCGTAAAAAAGGAGGATACTTTTAATGAATATACTTAAGTTTTTTACAGCCGGAAGTGTGGACGATGGTAAAAGCACACTCATTGGAAGGCTGTTGTACGATACCGATTCCATTTTAGCCGATCAGTTAGAGGCATTGCAGCAGAGCAACCGTAAAAATGACGATGGCAGTATTGATCTGGCGATCCTAACGGATGGTCTGCGTGCAGAGCGCGAACAAGGCATTACGATTGATGTGGCATACAAATATTTCCAGACAGACAAGCGCAAATTCATTATAGCAGATACCCCCGGCCACATCCAGTATACACGGAATATGGTGACAGGAGCATCAACAGCCAAACTGGCTATCATTCTGATCGATGCGCGGAATGGTGTGGTAGAACAGACGATCAGACATTCTTATCTGGTTTCTTTGTTGGGCATAGAACATGTGGTTGTATGTCTGAATAAAATGGATATGGTAGATTATAGCGAAACTGTTTTCGATGCCATTACCGATAAATACAAGGCTTTGGCTGTGGAGTTAGCTATAAAGGACGTTACTTTTATACCTGTAAGTGCGCTTAAAGGGGATAATGTTGTTAATGAATCAGAACATATGGACTGGTATCAGGGGCGTAGCCTGCTGCATTTTCTGGAAACCGTAGATGTAGAATCCGGACCCGACTATAACCTTGCACGTATGCCGGTTCAATGGGTGGTCAGACCTCAGACAGATGAGCTACATGATTACAGAGGTTATGCAGGCAGAGTGTTGAGCGGTTCTTTTCAGCTGAACGACCGTGTTACAGTATTGCCTTCTGGAACCAGTTCTGTAATTGATCGCATTGAAATTTTCGATCAGAGGCCTGATGCTGTACATGCAGGGCAATCAGTTACTTTGCACCTGAGGGATAATATAGATATTAGCAGGGGAGATGTATTGGTGAACTCAGCTCACTTGCCGCAAAATGCGCAATTGATTGAAGCAGATGTGTGCTGGATGGATTCACGTCCTTTAGATGAAAGTATCACATATCTATTGCAACACAACAGTAAAGTTACGAAATGTAAAATTCGTGAAATTCTACATAAAATAGATATCAATACCTTAGAAAAGCAGAATGCTTATGAATTTAAACTGAATGACATCGGCAGGGTGGTTATTAAAACTGCGGACGAACTTGCTTTTGACTTCTATACCGAAAACAAAGCAAATGGAGCAGCTATTTTAATTGATAGCAGAACCAATCTGACTGTTGCAGCATTAATGTTCAGGGCTATAGCAGACTAAGGCTGCCATTAATTTTCAGGAAACCCAATTGTGCCGGATCAAGCATAATTGGGTTTCTTTTTATTAAAATTTTTCTTTTCCAAAACATTTGCTTTACGTATTGTATTCCCTATTTTGAGACAATTTTTAAAACCTTTACACATGGAGATCATACACCTCAGTGCAGAATGCTATCCCGTAGCGAAAGTTGGCGGTTTAGGAGACGTAGTTGGAGCCTTGCCGAAATATCAGAACAAATTGGGACACTTTGCTAAAGTGGTTATGCCGGCCTATCAAACAAAGTTCCTTAGGGAGAACGAATTCGAATCTGTATATGATGGATGGAGCAAGCTGGGCTTCCATAGTTTTCCGGTAAGGATACTGAGGGAGAAAACGAATAAACTGGGATTTGATCTCTACCTGGTGCACATTTCTGGTCTCATGGATAGGGAAATGGTATATGGTTACAATGACGATACTGAACGTTTCCTTGCTTTCCAGATTGCTGTACTGGATTGGATGGCTCAATGGGAGCATCGGCCAGACGTAGTACATTGTCATGATCACCACACCGGCCTTGTACCTTTCATGATGGCCAATTGCCAGCAATATAGAAGTCTAAGTCATATACCAAGTGTGGTAACGATTCATAATGCACAATATCAGGGGCAGTTTGGCTGGGATAAACTCCATTATATTCCTGCTTTTGATCTTTGGCACGCTGGACAACTTGGCTGGACCGGAGCGATCAATCCGTTGGCTGCTGCAATCAAGGCTTCATGGAGAGTAACTACTGTGTCTCCCAGCTATCTGGATGAAATCAGTTATAAAGCCAACGGGCTCGAAAGCCTGCTTGCACAGGAGCGTAGTAAATCAGTAGGAATACTTAATGGCATAGACAACGAGGTGTGGAATCCTCAGACAGATCCCATGCTGGAAAAAAAATATAATGTCAGGACAGTAGATAGTGGAAAAAAGGCAAACAAAGAGGCACTCTGTCGTGTTTTTAATCTAAATCCTGATAAACCATTATTCACTTTTATAGGGCGACTGGTGGGTGAGAAGGGAGCAGACCTATTGCCTGATATATTTTATAATGCACTGATGCAAGCTAACGGAGAGATTAATGTTTTGGTATTAGGTTCTGGTGACTCCCAGGTAGAGGGAAGATTAAACCATTTGAAAGATGGTTTTCCTGGTAACTATAATGTTTTTATTGGCTACAACGAACAGTTGTCACATCAGATTTATGCAGGGGCGGACTTTCTGCTGATGCCAAGCCGGGTAGAGCCTTGCGGCCTTAACCAGATGTACGCGCTCCGATATGGAACTATTCCGATTGTAAGAAGAATCGGTGGACTGAAGGACACGGTAACAGATATAGGAGACGGAGGGTTTGGTGTTTGCCACGACCAAACTAGTGTATGGGATGTAAACCATGCGATTGGTCGTGCTTTCGACCTTTATAAGGATAATAAAAGAGTAAAAGAAATACGGAAATTTATGATGCAGCTAGACCATTCATGGGACCATGCTGCACAACAATATATCGATCTGTACCAAATATAAAATACAATAGACATGACTGACAAAGTATTAGGTGTAATTCTTGGCGGTGGCCAGGGCTCAAGGTTAGCCCCCCTTACACAAACGCGCTCCAAACCTGCTGTTCCGATTGCAGGAAAGTACAGATTGGTAGATATTCCAATTTCTAACTGTTTGAATTCTGGCATTCATCGGATGTTTGTACTAACACAGTTTAATTCTGCATCCTTAAACAAACACATCAAAAACACTTATCATTTCAGTCATTTCAGTTCCGCTTTTGTAGATATACTTGCTGCGGAACAAACACCAGAAAATCCGACATGGTTTCAGGGAACGGCAGATGCAGTAAGACAAACGATGCACCACTTGTTGAATCATGAATTCGAATATGTGCTGATCCTTTCGGGAGACCAGTTGTACCAGATGGATTTTAACGAGATGGTCAACGCACATATAGAAAGTGGTGTGCAGATTACTTTAGCTACTATACCCGTTAATGGAAAGGATGCACCGAGTTTTGGAATTTTAAAATCAAATGAGCATAATATTATTACCTCGTTCATAGAAAAACCAAAATCGGAATTGCTGGCCGACTGGACTTCAGACACAGGGCCCGATATGCAGGCTGAGGGACGTGACTACCTTGCATCTATGGGTATTTATATTTTCAACAAAGATCTGCTCATCAAGATATTTTCGGAAAATGCTGATGAAAAAGATTTCGGTAAAGAAATCATTCCGAGAATGCTGCAGGAATATGACGTGTTGAGCTTCCAGTATGAGGGTTACTGGACTGATATAGGAAATATATCCTCTTTCTTCGAGGCGAATCTTGGTCTGACAGATGACATTCCAAAGTTTAACCTATTTGATCATAATCATAGTATTTTCACACGTGCAAGGATGTTACCACCATCTAAAATTCTGGGAACTACATTGGATAAAACCATTATTGCTGAAGGATGTATCCTGCAGGCGGAGTCCATTAAGCATGCGGTGATCGGTATTCGTTCAAGAATCGGTGTGGGTACGCATATTGAAAGTTGTTACATTATGGGCAGCGACAAATACCAGACACTGGAGGAGATAGTAGAAGACAAAGAGCATGGCAAGCCAATGATTGGTATTGGCGACAGGTGTAAGATTGTTAATGCGATAGTAGATAAGAACAGCAGGATCGGAGATGATGTACAGATCATTGGAGGTTCGCATCTTCCAGACGGCGATCATAATCTATATACAGTTAAAGACGGAATTGTAGTAGTGAAAAAAGGTGCCATTATACCAGATGGTACAGTAATCAGTTGATGATATAGTTAGCCACCAGGGAAATTCTCCCTGGTGCATTCAAATGTTTCTGGTAACTTTCCAGCTCGGCTGCTTATCTTTGTAAGATGCAACGCAGCTTTACAGACCAGCTAGGACGAACCGTAGATATCAATTACCCTCCAAAAAGAATCATTTCTATTGTTCCTTCTCAAACGGAACTTCTGTTTGAACTCGGATTGGATCAGGAGGTTGTTGGGATCACTAAATTCTGCATTCATCCTATAGAAAAATTTGCTTCCAGTGTTAAGATAGGAGGTACAAAGAAATTAAATGTAGAGATGATCAGGGCTCTGCAACCGGATTTGATCATTGGTAATAAGGAGGAAAATGATCAAAATCAGGTAGAAGAGCTGATGGCAGAATTCCCCGTTTGGATGAGCGATATTTATACTCTCGAAGATGCTAAGCAGGCGATCCTTCAGATTGGAACGTTGATAGACCGTCAGCCTGAAGCTGCTTATTTAAACCATTTAATCCACACAGGATTTACAGATTTACAGACTCTGGCACTCCAAAATGGTATAGATAAAAAAGTGGCTTACCTGATCTGGCGTAATCCATATATGCTTGCCGGTAAAAACACTTTTATAGATGACATGCTTACACTGAATGGGCTTAACAACGTTTCCCAACAGGACAGATATCCCCAGATAGAATTATCAGCGCTGGCCCATCTACAACCTGAAATCATATTTTTATCTTCTGAACCTTATCCTTTTAAAGAAAAGCATTTTGAGGACATCAGGCTTGCAGTACCAAATGCGAAAGTTATGCTCGTGGACGGGGAGATGTTTTCCTGGTACGGAAGCAGGCTGGTTAAGTCTGTTGAATACCTTTTTCATTTACAAAAAGAGATTATGTTATAATTGTATCTTTTTTAGTACAATTTTAATTTGCTATAAATATTGTCCAGGGGATATCTATTTTTCTTGTAATTGTTTGTTTTGCAGATGTTTTATTGCTTGTTTTTGTGTCTTTTTAGTTTTACCCAGGTGAGCTAGGATTGGTTTTTGCTTCTGTTCGATTATCTGGATAGGGATATTCGGAGCATCTTAAACCTATAGAAAATAAATAAAATGAAAACAAAATCATTATTAAAGAGCCTGTTCGCAGGCGCATTTATCGTAGCAATTGCTACAGGAATGACATCATGTAAAAAGGACGACATTGATGAAACAGGATCAGCAAATGTGAAGGTGGTGAATGCATCTACAACATCTTCTGCACAAGGAGTTTACCTGGCAAATAAAACGGTAGTTCAAAGCGGCTTATCTTTCGGAAATGCTTCAGATTACATCGTTACCAATTCAGGTAATAACCTAAGTCTTCAATTTAGAAATGATGGTTCTACAAGTGCCTATGCAAGCGCTAGTGTAGATTTGGATAAGGGTAAGTATTATACTGCATTTCTTGCAGGCGACGGTCAATCTGCAAGAGTAAAAGTTTATGCAGATGACACCGCTTCACCATCCAGTGGTAAGGCTAAAGTAAGATTTGTACACTTGAGTGATGCGGCATCTTCTAACGTAGACATCAGAACTGATGCTACTACTAATATTGCGGCAAACTTAGTACGTGATAATGCTAGCGGTTATGTAGAAGTAAATCCTGGAGTACTTTCCTTGCAGGTTTATCAGGCAGGGCAATCAACTTCGTTGGGAACTTTTAATTTATCAGCATTTGCTTCCGGTAAGATTTATACAGTTTATGTAACTGGATCCACAACCGCTACAATAGGTGTGCGTCAAATTGTTCATAACTAGTTAATTTTCAAAGAATAACAAAAAAGGAGTTGCCGATAGGCAACTCCTTTTTTGTTAGAAATTGGTATTTACAATCAATTGACTACGAGCTGCATCTATGAAATCTAGCGGTATTACTCCATATTTGCCGCTAGTGTGGGTGTTGAAGAAGGTCGTGATTTTCGGATTAATGGAATTAGCTACCGTATTGATATTTGGAATACCAAAAATTCCGGCTTTGTATCCGCTGCCATAGTTTAGATAAAGCCTGTTTGACGTATCATTATGAGCACTATTGAGTTGCGTTTCCACGCTGGTCCATTTTGTGTTTACATCATTAACATTATAGAAATCCTGTACTTTTAGGTTCGCAGCTGTATTGTTGATATCAAAAGTTGTGTTGTCGGCCCAATTTGTAGCATCTATTCCTTTTACAGTCCCTGCGCCAAATCTTCTTAAGAGCTTAATTTTGCCACGGATGTCGCCAAGATTAGAAATGCCATTTCCCAGATCCCACTTCGAGGCATTCTGTGCGACGTAACTGTCAAAAGTTTGCTCAAAACTTCTGGTATTATTGGATGCGGTATGCTCTTCTTTAACGCTCATAATGATTGTCTCAGAAGGGTTGCTATTTAAAAAATTGATGCATGCATTCAGTACATCTGTGAAATTCAGGTTCTGATAGATGGCACCATGGTGGATAGCGAAGGCATTGTCAATATGCCTGCAACGGATGTCGAGGAACCGAACCCCCGCACTCAATTGTTCAGCAATACTGAGGTTCTGGCACTTTGCGGTGCCGGATACCGGCTCTGTCCGAGCGCCGGAATCGTGCGTGCCGGGAATAGAGAGTTGCGAAATATTGGTTGTATTGGGAATAGCCCCCATCCAATTGCTTAGCGAATAATTGGGGGGAATTACTCCTGCAAGAGAAAGTTCCGACCTGTGTTTTGACGCTGTTAAATTTTCTAGTGTGTTCTGTTTCTTACAAGAAACAATAGCTAGGGCTGCAACCATTAATAATGGGAGTCTTAGTTTTGATGACATCATACTAATTCGTTTTAGGGATAAATATTTGGTTATTTTGTCAACAACAAGATAGACAAAACAATGTAAAATTATTATAATGTTTTTATAAAATTTTAGGTGTGCCCGGTAAATATCATGGCATTCTCTTTGTGCATAAACAGTAAAAGCGAATCTATCTTATGGCAACATTTTCAGAAATAATTAATGGAGGTAAACCGGTACTGGTTGATTTTTATGCGACGTGGTGCGGGCCATGTAAAACTATGTCACCAATGCTGGACCAGTTAAAGCAGCAGGTAGGAGATAAGGCCACAGTATTAAAAATAGATGTAGACAAGAATCAATCCGCAGCCGCTGCTTATAGTGTACAGGGAGTTCCTACGCTAATTCTTTTTAAAGATGGAAAGATACTGTGGCGCCAGTCTGGAATAGTGCCTGTGAGTCAATTGGAGCAGTTGATCAGACAGCATAGCTGATCAAATAGCCCTAATATTCATCGTCGAAGTTCAGATCATCCTCCTCGTCATCTATAAAGTTGTCGCTGTCGAGATCCTCTTCGGTTGGGAAATCCTCATCATCTTCATTACTATCGTCATCTTCATCCTCAATCGGGTCGGTATATGCAAGATTCAGTTCATCCGTTTCTCCTGTTAATTCCTGATCCAGGATTACGGTTTGATAATCTTCCCCTTCGGTTTTTTCCTGTTTGTAGTTCTTGGTTGGTATGATCATGGCTCTTTTTTTTATAAAACGTTTGGTTCAATCATTCTGTTTAGGAAAATATAAAATTCTGTTGTGATTTTCAATTTCATAGATTTGCGTTTAATTTGTAACCAGGCATAAACAGAAAATTATGACAGAAAAAGAATACCTAAACTACTGTAAAGGGCAACTAACAGGTCCTTTAAAAGATGAAGATATGATCACGATGTTGACCGCCTGGGGAGCGATCAATTATTCGCTGGGTTATAAAAAAGCATTGAGTGATAATAGTCTGGGCACAAAGGAAGATGATGTAGTGTCTAAGTAGTAAAAGTACCGAACCTTTAAAAATGTTTAAGCTGTAAACCAATAGGTTATATTTTTTGGCTTAAAATAAATTAAAAACCGTTTTGACTTTTGGAAACAATGTCTATCTTTGCAATCCTAAACAAATACATCCTAACTGCGGAAGTGGCGTAATTGGTAGCCGCACCAGACTTAGGATCTGGCGCTTCACGGCGTGGGGGTTCGAGTCCCTTCTTCCGCACAATGATCGAAACAGCCTCCTTTGAGGCTGTTTTTGTTTTAACTTAGTATAGCCACATTTTTGATATATTATATAAAAAATACAATAAAAAAAACTAGTTTTGCGCCCTCTAAAGGGAACGGTAACGAGCTACGTACTCCTGAACTTCCTAAAAAAGATGGTTATTAAAATTGATTCAGAAAAATGAACATTACACAGGAAAAAATTGACGACCTAAACGCAACGATTAAAATCAAAATTGCGCCTGAAGATTATACTGGAAAGGTTGATAAAGCTATAAAAGAACAAGCTAAAAAAGCAAAACTTCCTGGTTTTCGTAAAGGAATGGTTCCTGCTGCGCACATCAAAAAGATGTATGGCAAAAGTATCCTGGTAGAGGAAATCAATAACCTGTTAAGCGAAACCTTAAACAAGCATTTAACTGATAATAAAGTTGAGATTTTGGGTCAGCCATTGCCGGTGATGGACGACACAAAAGAATTCAAATGGGACAATACAGATGAATTTGAGTTTGATTATGAGTTTGGTTTAGCTCCTTCAATTGATGTGAATATTACTTCTAAAGACAAATTCACGCAATATGTAGTTAAAGCTGATGATGAAACTTTGGCTGCAAGAATAAAAAATATCCGCAAGAGCTATGGCAAAATGACAAACCCTGAAGTTTCGGCAGAAGAAGACGTACTTTATGCCGAATTGGCACAACTTTCTGCTGATGGTTCAGTTTTTGAAGGTGGTATTAACACTACGGGATCTATTCGTTTAGACGTAGCGGATAAGAAGATTATAAAATCTTTAGTTGGTTTAAAGAAAGATGATGTAGTTGAATTGGATCTTCAAAAAGCTTTTGATAAAAATGAGGTGATCATTGCCGGAATTTTAAACATTGGTGAAGAAGATGCGGAAGATTTAAAATCGAAATTCAGGGTAACGGTTAAAAACGTAAACCGTTTAGAGGAATCTGATTTGAACCAGGAGTTCTTTGATAAATTATTTGGTGAAGGTGTAGTAACAGACGAAGCTGGTTTTACGGCTAAAATTACTGAAGAAGTGGAAGGAATGTTTAACCAGGATGCTGAACGGAAATTGCAGAACGACATTTACACTCAATTGATTGAAGATGTGAAAATCGAATTGCCTGACGAATTTTTGCGCAGATGGTTAAAAGCAACAAACGAAAAATTAACCGAAGAAGAATTGGCGGAAGGTTATGATGATTTTGCGAAAAACCTTAAATGGACGTTAATTGAAAACAAGATCATTAAGGATAACAACATCGAAATTAAATATGAAGATGTTTTTCAGACTGCTAAACAACGTTTGGACGCGCAGTTCAGAATGTACAGTCCGGCTCCCATGCCTGAAGATCAGTTGGCTCAGTATACCACTACTTTCTTACAGGAGAAAGAAAATGCAACCGTATTTTTGAAGAAGTAAAAGCGCTAAAAGTTTTCGAATACATTAAATCTGTTGTTACAATTGACCAAAAAGAAATAGCTTACAATAAATTTGCAGAACTGTTGAAGTAAGCGCTTGTAATATTCGGCGTACTTTTAATCTAAATATGGGTAAGGCGGCTTTTTTAGGCCGCCTTACCCATATAAAAAGAACTTCAAATTTTACATTGCCATATTAAATTACCAACTTAGTTTTATACATAAAAATAAAAACTCATGAACATAGATAAAGACGAATTCAGAAAATATGCAGTTAAACATCAGCGAATTAACAGTTTAAATGTAGATCGTTATATAGGGGCTACTAATGTATCTCCCAAAAGCATGACTCCATATATCATTGAAGAGCGCCAGCTGAATGTTGCACAAATGGATGTGTTCTCGCGTTTAATGATGGACCGTATTATCTTTTTAGGTGATGCAATTTATGATCGGAATGCAAATATTATTCAGGCGCAATTGTTGTTCTTACAATCAGCAGATGCCAACAGAGACATTCAGATTTATATTAACTCTCCAGGTGGTTCGGTATATGCAGGTTTAGGTATTTATGATACTATGCAATATATTACACCGATGTGGCTACAATCTGTACAGGTATGGCAGCTTCAATGGGTGCTGTATTATTGGTTGCAGGTGCAAAAGGTAAACGTGCAGCATTACCACACTCAAGAGTAATGATCCACCAGCCATCAGGAGGTGCACAAGGTGTGGCATCAGATATGGAGATTAACTTGAGAGAAATGTTAAAATTGAAAAAAGAATTATACGATATCATTTCTACACATTCTGGACAAAGTTATGAATGGGTAGAAAAAGCATCAGATCGTGATTACTGGATGAAAGCTGAAGAAGCTAAAGATTTGGTATGATTGATGAAGTGTTATGCGAAGTACAAACGAAAGACTAAAAAATGGCTAAACAAAATAAAGAATCCCGTTGCTCATTTTGCGGTTCTGGTAAACAGGAAACATTGATGTTAATTGAGGGACATGGATGCATATATTTGCGATAAATGTGTGACCCAGGCTAATCAATTGCTGGCTCAGGAATTGGGTACTAAAGAAATCAAAACCATTGGATGACTTCTATTAAATTGTTAAAGCCACATGAAATTAAAGCAGCATCTTGATCAATATGTAATTGGTCAGGATGATGCCAAAAAAGTACTTTCTGTGGCTGTTTATAACCACTACAAACGATTAAACCAAAAAGTGGATAAAGATGAGGTTGAGATTGAAAAATCAAACATTATGTTGGTGGGCGAAACTGGAACCGGTAAAACCTTGCTGGCAAAAACCATTGCAAAAATCCTGCATGTTCCTTTTTGTATCTGCGATGCAACTGTATTTAACAGAAGCAGGATATGTTGGTGAAGATGTGGAAAGTATCTTAACCCGTTTACTGCAGGCTGCAGATTATGATGTAGCTGCCGCCGAACGTGGTATTGTTTACATTGATGAGGTAGATAAGGTTGCGCGTAAAAGTGATAACCCATCTATTACCCGTGATGTATCTGGAGAAGGTGTACAGCAGGCATTATTGAAAATTTTAGAAGGTACAGTGGTAAATGTTCCACCTCAAGGCGGACGTAAACATCCTGATCAAAAAATGATTCCGGTAAATACAAATAACATTCTTATTTATTTGTGGAGGTGCATTTGATGGCATTGAACGTAAAATTGCCAACCGATTGCGTACACAGGCCGTTGGTTACAAAGTGAAAAAAGATGAAGACAGATCTTAGATCTTAAAAATCTGTACAAATACATTACACCTCAGGATTTGAAATCTTTTGGATTGATTCCGGAATTAATTGGTCGTGTTCCGGTGCTTACCCATCTGAATCCATTGGATAAAGAAGCTTTACGAAACATTCTTACAGCACCTAAAAACTCATTGATTAAACAATATGTAAAGCTTGTTTGAACTTACGAAGATGTAAAGCTGGTATTTGAAGATGAAGTACTGGATTTTATTGTAGATAAAGCAATGGAATATAAGCTTGGAGCGCGGGGGTTACGATCAATTTGCGAAGCGATTATGTTGATGCGATGTTTGATACGCCATCAGAGACGAGATGTCAAGGAATTGCACGTCACATCTCGATTACGCGATAGAGAAATTTGAAAAGGCCGACTTTAAAAAGTTAAAAGCGGCATAAAAATTCAAATCCTCCCGTAAAATCGGGGGGATTTTTTTTAATATAGTATTATTAACGCTAGCGCCATGCGCCAAGCGCTAAACCAATAAAATATGAATGAAGAAAAAGACGTAAAAAAAGATGAGGAGATCGTAGCGAAAGCAAAAAAAGTAAAAGAAGTAGAAACTCCTGTTAAATCAGGACTTAAAATCCAAAGAAGACATTGTGAAAAACTGGTTGCCACGTTATACAGGCAGGCCGTTAGATCAATTTGGACGAATACATATTGCTGACCAATTTCAGTAAATATGTACAGCATGTTTTCCGAATGGAATGATAATGCGCCGATTATGGGTTTAGATAAGCCGATGCAAAGTGTTACAGCCAATGGAATTACCATTATCAATTTTGGTATGGGAAGTCCACTTAGCAGCAACAATGATGGATTTGCTAACTGCCATTAAGCCAAAAGCGTTTTGTTTTTAGGTAAATGTGGTGGATTGAAAAAGAAAAATCAATTGGGCGATTTAATTCTTGCCGATTGCAGCCATCAGGGGAGAAGGAACATCAAATGATTATCTTCCGGCTGAAGTGCCTGCATTGCCAGCATTTGCCTTGCAGAAAGCGATTTCGACCACGATACGCGATCATTCGGAGAGATTACTGGACAGGAACCTGTTATACCACCAACCGCAGGGTTTGGGAGCATGATAAGGAATTTAAAAAATATTTGAAAACATTGCGTGCAATGGCTGTGGATATGGAAACTGCAACGATATTTACCACTGGCTTTGCCAATAAAATTCCAACAGGTGCATTATTGTTGGTTTCAGATCAGCCAATGATCCCGGAGGGTGTGAAAACTGCCGAAAGCGATAGCTCTGTAACTAACAATTATGTGGAAACACATTTGAGAATTGGTATTGATTCATTAAAGCAATTGATCAATAACGGACTGACTGTAAAGCATCTTCAGTTCTAATCCTCGTCAATGCTTTTAGGGTAGTCAAATTCGATGAGTTTGCCGTCATGATAGCCGATCTCCGACCATTTATCTACATCGAATTCTATCAATACTGTGCCCGCTGTAGGGATGTTATAAATATTGGCGTCACTTAGATAATTCGCAAAGTCTGTAAGACCGGGATTATGTCCGAATAGCGCTATCCGATCAAATTCATCGTCGAAGGAGTTTAGGACTTTGAGTAGAGAAGCTGCGCTAGCTTCATATATGTTTATTTCCAATTGAATCTGTGCAGCTGGTTTGGCCCATACTTTGGCAAAATGCCGGGCCGTGAATAAAGCTCTTAATGCGGGACTGCTCACTATAAGTTGCGGGACTAAATCTTTTTTAAGGATTCTTTCTGCCATTTCAGGAGCGTTTCTATTGCCTCTCGCATTAAGTGGTCTATCGAAGTCTGATAGCTGTATATCAGCCCAGTCAGATTTACCGTGCCTAATTAAAAATAGTTTTTTCGTCATCTTTAAGTTTTTCTATTACCCGATTAATAACAGTTTGCTCAGACAAATTGTTCATGCATGCGAAATCTCCGCGGTAGCAGGGGACGTTACCGTAAACGGAGCAGGGCCTGCAATATAAATCTATTTGTACAGCATCTGAAATGGATTGCCCATATCCCAGAAATCCTGCGTAAGGATGTGTAGCACCCCAGACTGAGACCACAGGGATATCCATCAATGATGCCAGATGCATACCAGAGGAATCCATGCTCAGCATGACATCTAATTTAGAAATGAATTGAAGTTCTTCATCCAATACCATTTTTTTGACAAGGGAAGTGATGTTGGTATGTTTAGATGCCCAATTTTCAGCTATTGCTTCCTCTTCCTCCGAGCCCCCGAATATGAAAAGTTGATATCCAATGTTGGCAAGAGTCATCAATACCTCTTCCATTTTATTTAAAGGATAAACTTTTTGCAGGTGCTGGGCGAAAGGACTTACCCCAATCCATTTTTGCAGCCTTTCTGGTTTGTTCTTAACTGTTAAACTATTACGTAATGGGAAAGGGAAACCAAGCTTTCGGAATACGTCGGCATAACGTTGAATGGTTGTTGTGAGTGGGGCAACGATCTTATTTTCCTGGCGTGTTAGTCTTTTTTTAGCACTTCTTCCCTTATCTACAGATATAGTCTTTATTCCAAAAAGAAAGAATAAGATACAGAGGATCCTGCTGCGCAAGTTGTTATGCAGATCGGCGACGGCGGTGACCTGTCGTTTTTTTAGCGCTATAAAAAGTTTGATGAGTCCTAAAAATCCTTTATGCTTTAGCTTAGGGTCAAAAGGATAAAAGCTGGAATTTGAAACTTCATCAAAAAAAGGCTTAAAGAATGCGCGGCTAACAATTAACAGTTCCGTGTTCGGGAAATGCTGATTAAACTCTTTCAAAATAGGTGCAGTCATGGCCACGTCGCCCATTGCAGAGAAACGAATGACAAGTATTTTAGCTGCTTTAGGCATTATCCTATTTTGGATTATACAATACCGGATTCAAGCTGGGGTCATTATACATTTTCATTTGCTTGTACACTTTCATGTATTTCACTCCATTTTCTATATCCATAATCAGTTCGTCAAGGCTGATTGAAAGATCTATCTGTTGATTGAGTAATATGTTTAGCTTTTCAGTGCAGTTTTTAGTGTGTTCTTCGGAAGCCTCAGGACGTTGTGTTTCTTCCCTCATATGGAATACCTTCAATGCCAGTATAGAGAGCCTGTCGACAACCCAGGCCGGACTTTCCGAATTGATCTTTGCATTTGAAAGTGGGTTGACATTTTTGTATTCTTCCAGGAAGTAACTATCTATATATTCAACTACGTCCGTGCGTTCCTGATTGGAGGCGTCAATGCGGCGTTTCCATTGGAGTCCTTCTTCGGGATCAATGGTTGGATTACGTACGATATCTTCCATATGCCATTGTACAGTATCGATCCAGCATTTCAAGTATAACAAATGTTCCAGGGTACTGATCCGGTAGGGGTTTTCAATCGGTTGATCTATGTTGTTGTGAATGTGATAATCATTGATCGCATCCTGGAATATTTTATTACAAAGCTTACTAATCATAGTGCAAAGGTAGCTATTTTTTATTGCTGAAGTATGCTGATATCTCTGCAAGCGACATTGCATTCAGACATTGCGTTGCTGTTAGCCCACCTTTTCTGCCAATCAAAAGGCCAAAACGAGTATCATGAAAACCTTCGGTTCTATGGGCATCGGGATTGATAGATAACAACACACCTTTGTCCAAAGCGTAGCGGTGCCATCGCCAGTCCAGATCGAGACGAAGTGGGTTGGCATTGATTTCTATCACTACTTTGTTGGCCGCACAGGCGTCTATAACTTTTGCATAATCAATGGGGTATCCCTTTCTGCTGAGTAATAATCGTCCGGTAGGATGGCCAAGGATGGTGGTGTATGGGTTTTCTATTGCTTTGATTAGCCGGGCTGTAGCTTTTTGTTCATCCATACGGAGGTTACTGTGTACCGAAGCTACTACGAAATCGAAAGACTTCAGTATATCCTCGCTATAATCCAATGATCCATCGTTGAGAATATCACTTTCTATACCTTTGAAAATTTTAAAAGGTGAGAGTTTTGCATTGAGGGCATCGATTTCCTGGTGTTGAGCATATACGCGTTGGTCATTTAATCCATTTGCATAAAATGCAGATCGCGAGTGATCACAAATACCAAAGTACTCGAGCTGTAGTGTATCCTTGCAATAAAGGGCCATTTCTTCTAATGTATGCACACCGTCGCTCCAGGTGGAGTGGTTATGCAGACTGCCTTTCAGGTCTTCGTTTTTAATGAGTACTGGAAGCTGATTGGTTTTAGCCAGTTTAATTTCATCCAGACCCTCTCTCAACTCGGGAGCTACGTAGGCCATTCCAGCTTTATCATAGATGGCATATTCGTCTTCGAAAGGGCCTTCTCCAGCAAGGCTGAGCACTTCTTTCACATGGGCTTCATTGCCAGTAAGTTTAAACCAGTTCAGATAAAAGTCTTTTTTAACCACCAGGTATATTTTAATCTTCAGACCAAAGGGGCTCAACGCAATAAACGTGTTTTCTGTATGTTTTTCGAAGCTAATTGCGTCGAATCTTTTAAGGTTATCCTCTATTTCGGCTAAGTCTTCTGCGCCGAGTACCAGTTCTACTTCTTCAATGATTTCCAGGCAGCGTCTGAAGGCGCCTGCCACTCCGAGTAAAGATTGGTCAGAAAAGCGCTTTAGCCAGATAGATAAATCAGCATGAAGCTTATTTACCAATGGTTCGGTTTGAGCATACAAGAATTTTCCATGTCCGGCCATCTTGAATTCGATTACCTTTTTTATCTCTTCCTGTGTTTTCAGACCGAAGCCTTTGGCTTCAATCAGTCTGTTTTCATTGCAGGCGTAATATAGTTCACCAATATTCTCAATACCAAGTTCTTTCCAGATTACGACAATCTTTTTTGGGCCAATGCCTTTGATGCCCAACATTTCTACGATGCCTTCTGGTGTCTCCGAAAGTATCGCTTCAAGTTCTGCCATAGTCCCGGTCTGTAATAGTTCCCATACTTTTGCAGAGATACTCTTGCCGAGACCGTCGATTTGTCCGATTTCTTCCAGGGTTCTCGTTTGTATAGGGTAGGGCAGTTTATCGACCTTAAATGCGGCGTTTGCTACCGATTTAATTTTAAAGGGGTTTTCATTATGCAGTTCCATCAACTGAGAAAGTAGTCGCAGATTACGTGCAATTGCTTTATTTTCCATTGTAATGCAGTGTGGTTTATTGAACTTTGATCTCGAAAGGCATTCTAGCTTGAACGCCAGATTTGGCCACTGCAGATTTCATTTGTTCATAAATATGGTATTGGTCGCCAAGTTCCTTTTTAGTGTAATAGGTTTTGATCTTGTCGGCACTATTGTCCATAAACGACTTTAGCGGATCTATCATTTCTGGATATTCTACTACTTTGTAATCCTTTATCCTGGCCTTTTTTGCAGCAGCGGTAAGGGCATCACGAAAGCTTCCTGTTCTGTCTGCCAGGCCAATTTTAACGGCATCTGTACCTACCCAAACCCGTCCGCCGCCAATGCTATCAATGTAGGCTTTAGTTTTCTTGCGGCCATCTGCTACCCGGCTGATAAAGCTATCGTATACACGGTTGACATCTGTTTGGATAATTAGTCGCTCGCCTTCAGTCAGGGGGCGGTTTACGCTCATGATGTCAGCATATTTCCCAGTTTTAACGCCATCAAAAGTGATCCCCAGCTTATTGTTGAGCAAGTTTTGGAAATTAGGTATTACACCGAATACACCGATAGAGCCTGTAATGGTATTTGGTTGTACAAAGATAGAATCTGCTGCACATGCAATGTAATAACCGCCAGATGCAGCCACATCACCGAAGGATGCGATTACAGGTTTCACTTTTTTCGTCAGCACAATCTCGCGCCAGATTACGTCTGAAGCCAATGCGCTACCTCCGGGAGAATTGACCCTTAGCACAATTGCTTTAACGTTATTATCCAGACGCGCCTTTCTAATGGTTCTTGATATGCGTTCAGAGCCGATCGTTTCATCGGACCCCTCGCCACCATTGATATCTCCATTTGCAAAAATGACAGCAATCTTAGTATTCCCGTCAGAAGTTTTATCGTTATTTATATTCTTAGCGTAGTCATTAATACTTACCGTTTTTATATTTTTCTTCTTATCGATGCCACTTAAACCTTTCAGCTCATCCAAAATTTCGTCCTTGTACCGGAGGCCGTCCACCATTTTTAGCCTGAGTGCATCCTTAGGCTGCTGAATGCTGTAGTTATCAGCCATATAGTGTAGAGAATCTTTCGGTATTTTTCTGCTTTTGGCAATCCCATCCAAAAAAGTATTGTATAATCCGTAGACATAGGCCGTTACCTGTTCACGGTTTTTGTCGCTCATTTTGTCATTAATAAAGGGCTCGACCGCACTTTTATAAGTACCTACACGAATAATCTGCGCTTCGATACCTAATTTTTCAAGCGCACCTTTAAAGAACATCACCTGCGAGCTGAAGCCTTTAAATTCAAGTGCCCCTTCAGGATTTAGGTACACCTTATCTGACGCAGAGGCGATGTAATAGGCCCCTTGCGTATATACTTCGCTGTAAGCGATGATTTTTTTGCCGCTGCGCCTGAAATCAATCAGTGCATTTCTCACTTCGCGCATAGTGGCTGCGCCTGCATTTGGAGAAGAAACCGTCAGATAAATACATTTAATCTTGTCGTCAGTTTTTGCTTTTTCAAGAGATTTGATAATGTCGTTAAAACCGATGCCTTTGTTCCCTTCAGACCCAATAATAGGTAGATTGTCGAAAGTGTTATCTGGACTACGTTCAGTTATCGCTTGGTCAAGGTTAAGGAATAATACCGAATTGTCGCTTACCAGCACAGTTTTTTCGCCTTCCAGAGAGGAGACAAGGCCTACAACAATGGCAACGAAAAGAATTAGCAGTAGGACAGTGGAGATGACAATTCCGATAACGGTAGCAAAAACATACTTGAAAAATTCTCTCATGTGGCAGTTTAATATTTAATTTGTAAATATAAGGAAACGATGCAGAGTTTAGCTCGCTAATTGATATGGTATTGGAGAAGAAAAAAGTTTATTTGTTACTGGGAAGCAATATGGGAGATCGCGAACAGTTGATCAATGCTGCTATAGATCACATCAGTAGAAGAGTGGGGGATGTTGTTTCAAGATCCGCATTCTACGAGACGGCTGCATGGGGAAAAGAAGACCAGCCCTCTTTTATAAACGTAGCTTTAGAAATTAGTACACCGCTTTCGGCAGAGGCGGTCTTGGATACTATCCTTGATATTGAACATGATATGGGCAGGGTAAGGTTAGAAGTCTGGGGAGCTAGATTAATCGATATAGATTTGATTTTCTTTGGCAATGAAGTGATTGAGATTCCGAACAAATTGATAGTCCCGCATCCGGAACTACAGAACAGGAGATTTGTGCTGGAACCATTGGTAGAAATTGCTCCCAATCATTTACATCCGAAACTGAATAAAACAGTGTCAGATATATTAATATCTTTACAGGATAAGTTATCAGTATCAAAAATTAATTTATAGTTTTGTCTCAATGATCAACCTGGATAAAAATAATGAACCGCTGGATCTTTCTTATCTGAAGGAAATGTCTGGTGATAGCGCAGAGTTTATTATAGAAATGATAGACTTGTTTAAGAGCCAGACGCCACTATATATAACAGAATTGCGACAAGCGGTAAATGATAAAGACTGGCCTAGAGTTGCAGGTGTTGCGCATAAGATCAAGCCTACTTTTGTATATGTTGGCCGCGAAGATGCAAAAGCACATATGCAGTTAATCGAGGACAATGCAAATGCATTGAAGGATATTGAAACAATACCGTCGGCCTGTGATGAAATCACAACTTTTACTGAAGAAGTTCTTTATAAACAATTGGACGCGGCCAGAGTTGAACTGGAAAAACAGCTTTAGTTTACTGAGGTACTCTTTTGAAATGGATGATAGATAATCCGATATATAATAGTAAAATAAAGGGCACTGCTACAAATTTGAGTACGGCAACCAAAAGTACCGATAGCAGTAGAAAGAGGTACTTCATCTGATTATTCTTCCAGCCTTTGGTCCCAAATTTCATAGAGAAAATTCTAATTTCACTCACCAGTAGAGCACTTAGTATTGCCGTAAGTCCTATCAGCAAAGCGGTAGAACTCAGAACGGATGGATAGTCTGTTTTTATAAAGGGAAGAGAAACGACAAATAAGGTGTTCATTGGTGTGTTTAAGCCAATGAAATCTTCTGTTTGTCTTTATCTTTGTTGAATTTAGCCAATCGCAATGCAGAAAAAATGGTAATGATAAATCCAAAATAAGGCAGGTATTCGGACTGGTAATCACTTTGAGCGAGTAATTGGAACATAATTACACCTGGTAAAAAACCAAAGCTTACCATATCTGCCAAAGAATCAAGATCTTTACCGATGGCTGATTTTACATGTAGAAGCGGGCAACCAATCCATCAAAAAAATCAAAAATTCCGGAAAGCAATAACAAAATATGCAGCGATTTCTAGATTTCCTTTAAATGCAAAAACAATCCCGATACAACCTGAAAAAAGATTGGCACAGGTAATCGCATTAGGGAGATGTTTTTTTAAGGTTAGGATTTAAGCCATGATTTAAATGCAATAAAAAACTAACGGTTAGCTATTCATCGAAATCAGGAATTCTTCGTTTGTTTTTGTGCCTTTTATTTGGGCCTGTAAAAATTCCATTGCTTCCTGAGAGTTCATATCTGCCAGGTGGTTACGTAATATCCAGACACGTTGTAAGGTATCGCGGTCAAGTAACAGATCGTCGCGACGGGTACTTGAAGCAGTAATATCAATAGCAGGGAAGATACGTTTGTTAGATAATTTACGATCCAACTGAAACTCCATGTTACCGGTACCTTTAAATTCTTCAAAGATAACCTCATCCATTTTAGAACCGGTTTCGGTTAATGCAGTAGCAATAATGGTTAATGAACCACCATCTTCAATGTTACGTGCCGCACCAAAGAAACGTTTAGGTTTGTGTAAAGCATTGGCATCAACACCACCCGATAATATTTTACCGGATGCAGGAGCAACAGTATTATAAGCACGTGCCAAACGGGTGATCGAATCCAGCAGGATAACCACATCATGTCCGCATTCTACCATACGTTTTGCTTTTTCCAGAACAATATTGGCAATTTTTACGTGGCGCTCTGCAGGCTCATCAAAAGTTGAAGCAATAACTTCGGCCCGTACGCTGCGGGCCATATCGGTTACCTCTTCCGGGCGTTCATCAATCAATAAAATGATCAGATAAACTTCAGGGTGATTTTTGGCGATGGCATTGGCAACATCCTTCAATAACATGGTTTTACCTGTTTTAGGCTGCGCTACAATCAAACCACGCTGTCCTTTACCAATAGGCGAAAACAGATCCATAATACGGGTTGAATAGTTACTGGTATCGGTAAACAGGTTTAATTTTTCTGAAGGAAAAAGCGGCGTTAAGTGATCAAAAGGAACACGGTCGCGCACTTCGGCAGGAATACGGCCATTAATGGCTTCAACACGTACTAAAGGGAAATATTTTTCGCCTTCTTTTGGCGGGCGGATGCTACCGCGAACGGTATCGCCGGTTTTTAAGCCAAATAGTTTTATTTGCGACTGCGATACATAAATATCATCAGGCGAGGTTAAATAGTTATAATCAGATGAGCGTAAGAAACCATAACCATCAGGCATAATTTCCAAAACACCTTCATTTATAATTACATTATCAAAATCAAGATTAGAGTAACTGTTTTCAGCGTGTTTGGTACTGCCGTTGTTTCCGTTATTCTGAACAGGATTTGGATTCTTTTGCCTGTTATCGTCCCTTTGTGGCTTGTTCTTTTTATCAACGAAAGGCGTAGTTGCGGGCTGAGGTTTTACAGGTGCAGTAGTGATTTCTGTATGATCTGCTACCTCGGTCAATACTTCGGCAGACTGTTCCGTTTCTTGTTGCTCAGGAGTAGTTTCCATTTTTTCCTGAGCAGGGGGGCTGTCGAATAAAGACGCTCTGTTGAACGGCATGTTTTTCGGAGCCTCTTCTTCTTTAGCTGGAATACGAATTCGTTTTCGTGTAGGTTTCTCTCCGTTGGTTTCTTTGGCAGCTTTTACCTTTGCTATTTTAGCTGGTACTTCTGCATTTGCAGTTGCTGAATCCGAAGGAGCTTCATAAGCCTCCTGTTCGGTAATCTGAGCAATGATTTCTACTAGTTCCGCTTTGCGTAATTCATCTGCGTTAAGTATGCCTTGGGTTTTTGCAATCTCACGCAGTTCAGCAGTGAGTTTTTCATTCAATTCTGTTTTATTAAACATTATATAGGTGTAGAGAAAATTTTAAAAATTTAACCAAGCAGAAAATGCATCGATAAAAGATAGTAAAAAACAAAATTTTATGAGATATTCTGGAATGGTCAGATAAACTTTTAGAGAATTATGTTGCAATTGTATGTATTTGTAAACGAATCTCCAAGAAAAACTTCAAATTGTTTAAAATAATTTCAATTCAATTTTTGAAAACAGGTATTAAATCCATGTTAAAATTGACATCTTTGTGGAGAAATTTAGCCCCAGATGAATAAAAACGAACTATTCGAGCAGATCAAAATCAAGAAATCTTTTTTATGCGTAGGCCTTGACCCAGTCCTGGAAAATATTCCTAAACACCTGTTGAAATATGAAAATCCAGTATTGGAATTTAATAAACAAATTATCGATGCTACCAGAGATCTCTGTGTAGCTTATAAGCCGAATACCGCTTTTTATGAATCTATGGGATTGAGGGGCTGGGAAACGCTCATCCAAACCTGGAAATATATGCCTAAAGATGTACTTACGATTGCCGATGCTAAGCGGGGTGATATAGGGAATACTTCAGCCATGTATGCCGATGCATTTTTCAATGAGGAAAAATCTGAAATGAGTTTTGATGCGGTGACTGTTGCGCCCTACATGGGGAAAGATTCTGTAGGCCCTTTTCTAAATTATAAAGACAAATGGGTGATCCTGCTGGCGCTGACATCGAATGCGGGACACAGTGATTTTCAATTGCATCAGACTACCGAGGGGAAGCTTTATGAGGAGGTGATCCGTATCTCTTCGCAATGGGCAGACAGTGAACAGTTGATGTACGTGGTAGGTGCTACGAGGGGTGCTGAATTTGAAAATATCAGGAGGCTAGCTCCAGATCACTTTCTATTAGTTCCCGGTATAGGTGCACAAGGTGGAAGTCTTGCAGATGTTTGCCGGTATGGACTTAACAAATCGTGTGGATTATTGGTTAATTCTGCCCGGGCAATCATTTATGCCAGTAATGGGGAGGATTTTGCAGAAAGAGCAAGGGAGGAAGCATTAAAAGTACAACAGGAAATGGAGCAGATTCTCACTGCTGCTGATCTGATATGAATAAAGTAATCGATTTTAAACTGATCGGTGCTTTAGTTGCTGTGGCGCTGATCTGGGGTACAACCTACCTTGGTATCAGAATCGCAGTAGAAACTATTCCACCCTGGTTTGTCGCAGCTATTCGTCAGAGCATAGCATCCTTAATTTTGCTCAGCATTCTTTTAAAAAAAAGGGAACTGGTCTGGAAAGGCTGGCCACACTTGAAGCGTCAAATAATTCTTGCTTCGCTAATGCTTGTTGTTGCAAATGGGATGACTACTGTTGCGGAACAAACGATTCCTAGTGGTTTGACCTCACTTTTGAATGCCTTGAATCCAATTTTCGTTTTTCTGGGCAGTGTGCTGATCAGAATTCAGCGACCTTCGCTGAAGGGTTTTTTAGGTGTCATTATCGGCTTTTTAGGTGTCGCATTTATTTTTAGGGATGGTTTTAGTGCTTTACTGGATCCCAACTATAAAACGGGAATTACGTTTTTGTGTATCGCAATTACAGGCTGGACAATGGGTACGCTATATGTAAAAAGCAATAACCACAGATCTGATCAGATATTTCTGGATCTTTTTTATCAGTTTGTTTTCTCTGCAATTGCACAGTTTGTGCTCGCCTTTATTTTTTCAGGTGATGCAGATGTACGGAGTTGGAGCGGAAGGAGTATGATCGCAGTTGTTTATCTAGCTATGTTTGGATCTGTTGTGGCCTTTTTTTGCTACCATTATGCTTTAAAGAAGGTGACAGCGACTGAAGTATCTGTACTTTCCTATTTCAATACTGTCATCGCTTTGTTCTTAGGCTGGCTGATATTAGACGAGGTCATTACTTTTGATATCCTGATCGCCACTGGACTAATCATTCTTGGAGTATTCATTACTAATTATAACAAGCAAAAAATATAACGACCATTTGGTTAATTTGGTTTTTTTGAGTCATGTTCGCTGTGATGAATTTCACAGAACAATTTTTATATTTTATCTGGCAGTTTAGACTATTTGATCGCAGGAACCTATCTTGTGCGGGAGGAGAAACGTTGGAGGTGATTAATCCAGGGACGTTAAATAAACATGCGGGCCCCGATTTTAGCAGAGCTGCGTTACATATAGACGGAACATTATGGATTGGAAATGTGGAAGTACACCTCAGGTCCTCTGACTGGTATTTTCACCATCACCAAAATGATGATGCCTTCGAGTCTGTTGTATTACACGTAGTTTACGAACACGATCAGGAGGTTCGCAGACGAAATGATACTGTGGTTCCGACTCTTGTTTTGGAGGGGCGATTTCCCTCTGATCTGTTAGAACGTTATCACGCAATGATGATGGAGAAAAATGCATTTCCATGTGAAAATCAGATTCGTCTGGTGGATCAGATTGCGATCGAAAGCACCCTGTCCCGGTTGATTGTTGAACGATTTGAACATAAATCTGCTGACGTATTTAGCAGGTTGGATCTTTTAAAAGGTAACTGGGATGAAACGTTTTATTATTTCATGGCAAGCTCGTTACCTCAGCAAATTTTCGCAAAGCATAAGAACAGTCAGTTTCAGGTTGAAGCATTGATATTTGGTCAGTCTGGGCTTTTAAATACAAGCCTTATTGAAGAATACCCTAAAGCGCTTTTTTTGGAATATGGTTTTCTGCGTAAAAAGTATAGTTTGCAAATGATTGATGGGTCGACATGGAAATTTCTAAGGATGAGACCGCAAAACTTCCCAACCATAAGACTCGCACAATTTTCTGCTCTGATTGCGCGGTCCAGTCATTTGTTTTCAAAAGTATTGGAGTTGGAGAATCTCAAAGACCTCTATACCTTATTTGAAGATTTGCCTGTCAACGCCTATTGGAAGCAACATTATCATTTCAATAAAGCAGCGAAGCGTGTTAACTTACAGATTGGGGCTGCGTCTATACAAAATCTTATCATCAATACCATTTGTCCCTTATTGTTCAGCTATGGGAAATATACAGATAATGCCACCTTGACAGAAAGGGTCTTTAATTTTTTAGGCGATTTGCCAGCTGAACACAATACAATTATTGGTCAGTACGTTAATGCAGGATTGAAGTTAGACAACGCGATGATGACACAGTCTTTATTGCAATTAAATAAATACCATTGTAACCAAAAAAAATGCTTAAATTGTGGTATCGGAATTAAAATTTTAAACAGATAACATGTTTCAGAGAATTGTTACTTTTTTTGAAAAGCAAAGTTTTGGTGTATGTACATATCTTGCGCTGAGGTTGAACATGTCGATTAGTAAGATTAGGCTATTCTTTATTTATTCCTCATTTCTAGCCGTTGGCTTCCCTATTGTATTTTATGTACTCGCTGCTTTAGTGCTAGATGTGAGGCGTTATATGAAAAAGATCCGGATGCGGATCTGGGACGTATAAATTTACTCCCTCAATATTGCAGCAATTTCTGAATAACCTTTTTCTTCAGCGAGGTCTGCAGGTAGTTTTCCGCCTTCCATTCTGATAGTCACGTCAGCATGATGCTCCAACAATAAAATCAATATCTCAATATCGCCGTACTGAGCTGCTGCATGTAAAGGTGTGAAACCAGCCTGCTGCTTCACGTTAACTTCTGCGCCAGCGTCCAGCAGCATTTTTGTAATGTTATAGTTTTTTGCCGTCACTGCTGAATGGATTGGAAACACATTAAATCCATTATTGGTGGGAATATTGACGTCAGCACCATTTTTGATCAGTATTCTGGTGATTTCTTCGCGGCCGAAATAGGCCGCAAGTCCAAGCGGTGTGAAACCATCATTAGCGAATGCATTAACCAACTCAGGTTCTTCATTGATCAATTCGACTGCATGTTCGATCTGTCCGAGTGCACAGGCTTCAAATAAGGTAATTGCTGTAGAAAAACCAGCGATCATGGCTGCCATCTGCGGTTTTCTATAATAGCAAGCCAGCAAAACAGGGGAGATACCATGACTTGTTTGTTGATCTGCAAGTTGAGGCATCCTGTTCAGGAGATCATAAATTTCCTGTATTTTATTGTCTTCTATTAAGGCTTCTAGCATCGAAATGGTCATCCTGAAAATTGGTTTGAGGGGACAAACTTATGTAAATTTTTTTTAAAAAATGTTCATGAATGCTAGGCAGTTTATCTAAGTTTGTTAAATAAATATTAATAGATAATATGTCGGTAAGGGGTAATCAATTCAAATCCAATTCTTTCAAAAGCGACTCAGATGAAAAGCAGGGTGCAAGGTCTTCCGGACCTAGAAAGTTTAAGGAGCGCCAGGAAATACTGCCCCGTTTTGATTTTCAGGATGGACGGTTCATTAAGATTATAGGTCTTGTTTTCATCATTTTGTCACTATACTTTTTAATTGCATTCACTTCCTACTTATTTACCTGGCAGGAGGATTACAGTTATGTGATCGATGCGAATGGTGGTTGGTCGAACCTGTTTAAAAGTTACGAGGAATTGCAGCAAGTCAACATTCCGCCAGTAGTTCAGAACTGGTTAGGTAAGTTTGGAGCATTGCTTTCGCATCAGTTCATTTATGAATGGTTTGGGATTTCCTCCTTTTTATTTGTATTTGTTTTCTTTGTAATCGGCTACCGTTTGCTGTTTAAAGTGAAAATATTTTCTCTGGAGAAAACGCTTGGGTATAGTTTTTTTTTCCTGCTTTTTGTATCCCTGACTTTAGGTTTTTTTCATGCTTTCATGTCAGATAGCCCTCATTATCTGGAAGGGCAGTTTGGTTATTGGAGTAATAAACTCCTAACTGCACAAGTCGGTGCTGCGGGGGTAGGCGGTTTCTTGGTCTTTTTGGGATTAAGTGTGCTGATCATCGCTTATAATATCGATTTCAAAATACCTCAGCGCAAAAGAGAAGATATTATTGTTCCGGATGTTCCTGAACATATTACACTTGAAAATGAGGTGCTCTCTGAGCCGGTGGAATTTACGCTGAACGATAGATTTGCGAATCCCCGCAAAAAAGAACAGCAAAATATAGTTATTACACCATCAAGGTTTGAAGAGAAGGAAGAAGATGAGGAAGTGGTCCCGGCATTTACTCCTGCCGTCAATGTGATGCATACTCCGCCCCCAGTCGCAGTTGTACCACCCATGGCTGTAAATCCATCTATAGAGCTTAATCCAGTTGCGGAACTGTCTAATAAACCCGAACCTGAACTCACTATTGAAAAGACAGAAGAGGAGAAAAAATCGGAAGAGTTGGTAGAGCAGTTTGGTACTTATGATCCAACACTCGATTTGGCTAGTTATAAATATCCTACATCTGGATCTGTTGGAAAACCATGGTTCCAATAAAATCTCGGTAAATGCGGAAGAGTTGGAGGCCAACAAGAATAAGATTGTGGAGACCCTTAATCATTACAACATTGAGATTGATAAGATCAAAGCAACAATAGGCCCAACCGTTACCCTTTACGAAATCATTCCTGCACCAGGCGTGAGGATTTCCAAGATCAAGAACCTGGAAGATGATATTGCTTTAAGTCTTGCCGCTTTAGGCATCCGGATTATAGCCCCGATGCCCGGAAAAGGAACAATTGGTATTGAGGTGCCCAATCAGCATCCGGAAATGGTTTCTATGCGGAGTATTCTGGCTACTGAGAAATTTCAGCAGACAACTATGGATTTGCCGATTGCATTAGGGAAAACCATTTCCAATGAAGTTTATATCGCAGATTTGGCTAAAATGCCTCACTTACTAGTGGCTGGAGCTACTGGTCAGGGTAAATCAGTAGGTATCAACTGCAATACTGGTTTCCTTACTCTATAAAAAGCATCCATCCCAACTTAAATTTGTACTTGGTCGATCCGAAAAAGGTCGAGCTAACTTTGTTCAATAAAATAGAGCGTCATTTTTTGGCTAAACTGCCCGGTGAGGCAGATGCCATCATTACCGACACGAAAAAAGTAATAAATACCTTAAATTCGCTTTGTATTGAAATGGATCAGCGTTACGATCTGTTGAAAGATGCTCAAGTGAGGAATCTGAAAGAATATAACGAGAAATTCATCAAACGTAAGTTGAATCCTAATAATTCGCACCGCTTTTTTCCTTACATCGTGCTGATTGTAGATGAGTTTGCTGATTTAATGATGACAGCAGGTAAGGAAGTTGAGACCCCTATAGCCCGTTTGGCGCAATTGGCACGTGCGGTAGGCATCCACCTGGTATTAGCTACACAAAGGCCTTCGGTGAATATCATTACAGGTACCATTAAAGCCAATTTCCCGGCCCGATTTGCATTTAGGGTATTATCTAAGATCGATTCAAGAACAATCCTGGACAGTGGAGGTGCAGACCAGCTAATCGGTAGGGGAGACATGTTATTGTCAACAGGGAGCGATCTGATCAGGTTGCAGTGTGCGTTTGTAGACACACCGGAAGTAGATAGGATTTCTGAGTTTATCGGTGTGCAGCGCGGTTATCCTGAGGCCTACCAATTGCCTGAATATATAGATGAAGCGGCAGAAAATGCTAAATTAGAATTTGATCCAAATGACCGTGACTCTATGTTTGAGGATGCTGCCAGACTAATTGTAATGCATCAGCAAGGATCTACTTCGCTGATTCAGCGTAAATTGAAATTAGGTTATAACAGGGCGGGAAGAATTATTGATCAACTTGAATCAGCTGGTGTTGTTGGACCTTTTGAAGGCAGTAAAGCCCGGGAAGTATTGATCCCTGATGATTATGCTTTGGAACAGTTCTTGAATGAACTGAATAACAAATGATAATTAAACAGGAGAAATGATGAAGAAGATCACATTGTTGTTCTTAATAGGGATGAGTTTTACAGGTGCTGCCTACGCACAAACTGATGCGAAAGCGAAGACTATTTTAGCAGGAGTCAGTAGTAAGTACCGCTCATATGATGTGGTAAAGGCAGATTTTGTTTTTACACTTGATAATCAACAAGCTAAAATAAAAGAAAGTCAGCAAGGTAGTTTACTTGTTAAGGCTAAAGCAAACAAGTATAAGGTCGATATGCAAGATCAGCAGTTGTTCAGTGACGGAAAAAGCCAGTGGACGTATCTAAAAGAAGATAAAGAAGTGCAGGTAACAGATGTAGATCCCAGCGGTGATGCGCTGAATCCTGCTAAAATATTTACGCTTTATGAAAATGGTTATAAATATGCGTATACAGGTGATATTAAATCCGGCACTAGAGTTTATCAGATGATTGATCTTTCACCAATTGATACAAAGAAATCATTTTTTAAGATTCGTTTGAGCATCGACAAGGTGGCTAAACAGATTACTAATGTGCTTATTTTCGATAAAAATGGCAACAGATATACCTATAACGTAAAATCTTTTGTTGCTATTAAGAATGTGCCGGAAAGTACTTTTATTTTTGATGCCAAAAAATATCCTGGAGTTGAGGTTGTTGATTTAAGGTAGTTTGCTATTTTTGATGAACATGACCTTAACATCTCTATTTTGAAAATTACATTTTTAGGTACAGGTACCTCGCAAGGTATCCCAGTCATTACGTGCAATTGCATTGTTTGCAGGTCTTCGGATCCTAAAGATAAACGTCTGCGCGTTTCTATTTTGCTGGAAACTGGAGATAAAACGATCGTGATTGACAGCGGCCCTGATTTTCGGTACCAAATGCTAAGAGCGGGAGTGAAAGATCTGGATGCAATTCTATATACACATGAACATAAAGATCATGTGGCGGGCTTGGATGACATCAGGCCTTTTAATTACCTGTTGAAGAAGAATATTGATATTTATGCCACGGAGCGAGTGCAACTAGCACTAAAAAAAGAATTCTCCTACATCTTTTCAGATGTAAGGTATCCAGGATTGCCGCAAATCGACATGCATACCATAGTCGGTGATACTTTTAATATTGGTAATACTCAGATTATTCCTTTAGATATCATGCACTATAAGTTACCTATACTCGGATTCAGGATCAACGAATTTACCTACATTACTGATGCTAAGACAATTTCTGACGAAACTGTAGCTAAGATTACTGGTACTAAGATTTTAGTAGTGAATGCTTTGCAAAGGGAGGATCACATCTCACATTTTACATTGGACGAGGCAATTGCCTTTTCGAAAAGAATTGGCGCGGAGAAGACTTATTTTACACATATTAGTCATAATATGGGATTGCATGAATCGGTGGAAAAAGATTTGCCTTTAAACATTAAATTAGCATATGATGGCTTGACATTATACTGTGAATAGTTTATGTTTGCAACTCCAAATACCCGGGTGGCGAAATTGGTAGACGCACCAGCTTGAGGGGCTGGCGCTGGCAACGGCGTGGCAGTTCGAATCTGCTCTCGGGTACTAACCAGATTCATGGTTAATTTTTTAAAGGGTTGCTCATTAAAAAGCAACCCTTTCTTGTTGAATTTCAGTAGGTTATCATGAAAGGTTCTGTTCAAATGTTTTGTTCTAAATGAACCCTGACCCCATACCAGACTATCTTTGAACAAACCTCTGGTTAAAGTGTGCTTTGGGTAACGTTAGATTTGTCGTATAAAAGAAATCTTGGCTTTTGATCTCCATTCAATATCGCCTCAACTAAGGGAGCAGTTCCAAAAAGAAACCGGGCTAGAAATGAGCAACACGTTCACCAATAAAATGGAGCAGGGCAAGGATAAGGAAGTTGCGCAGGGAAAGGGAATGGGTATTTGGGTAGCTGGTTTGTAGCGGCATAAGAAGGAGCTGATTAATTTAATAATCAAAGAATAAGACTACAAACATGCAGAAATTTGAAAAATAAAACTTCTTGTCTCGGTTATCGAAAGGGATGCCGACAAATTCTATAACAATAATAATGGCGCAGCGGGTACCAGGATGCGAAAAGTAATGCAGTCATTAAAGGTGCTGGCAAGTGAAATCAGAAAAGAAATTTCTGAAAAGAAAAAATCGAAGCGGCAGTAAGAATTTGGAAGTTAAGCCTGGTCAAAGATGATCAGGCTAACTATTAACTATTGTTACTCTACATCCGCATAGTCATTGGCCAAGTCCGTTATCTGCTATTTTGCGTTACCATCCATTCTACTGGTAACGTAAACAAAATCTTTGACATCGAAATATAGTGAAAAGCCTATCAAATGACTTTTTATGGTTCGAGCCCAAAAAACTCTGTGAGGAAATCATTAAACGAATCCCATTGAAATGATCATCTGTAATATGCCCTGTTTACCAATAATGAGCAAAAGCTGTATTTAATCAGATAGGTTACCGGGAGTCTGATTGGAGGGTATTCCTAAAGTGGCCACCTCTTTTTTTGCAAAATCATACTGTTGGTTGATCTTTCCGAAATGGATAGCCCATGAAACATCTCATTAAAGAGTTCAGCCTTTTGATTAGGTGGGATATTGCTGAATACAACTCCTTTTTTTGATAGTAGATCGAACCTGATTAGTTATTTAAAATAGTTAAAAGGGTATTGGGAATATAGGCCTGGATGAATCCCATTCACGGCATGCTCAAATGCTTTGATTTCATTTTCGGACAGATCTTTTAAATCCAGAATCTTTTCTAGGTCAGCATATAAAAAGGCCATGCTTAAAAAATTAACAAAGCTGATGTTAAGGTTTGTGAACTGCTCGAGCTTTTCATATTCGCCCTGTTGATGATCAAAAAAAAGTGAGAACCCTGTTGCTCGATCCAAAAACCAACTGTCTCCTTGGCCGGTGCTACCAATCAACCATAGTATATTCCCGATCGTGGGATAGGCTTCCTGTACAATTTTATTTTCTTGTAAAGCTTCTTCATATCCGAACAGCACAATATCTGGTGTAATTTCACAGCCAAGGTGGTTCGTAACGAAATTCAGGTAGGTAGAACTCGCCAGCGGAAGCTTGGATAACTTTTTAATCGGTGAAGCGCGTTTAGGCAAACGGTTCAATAGGTTGTTCTCGGATTTTATAACATTAAACATTTTTACTGAGATTAAAAAAATATAAATCAAAAAATGGGGTACCCGCACCTAATTATTCATAGTAACTTTTTACCCCAATCCCAATTGTCCAAAAGTTTTTTGCTCTCTTCAAATCTTCGTTCAGCCAATCTTTGTTATCCTCATATTTATGGTCAGCTTTCATTTCTGCGATGCTTTCCTCAACGCTTTTTTCTGTTAATTGCCGCCAGATTCCCACAGAAATATTTAAAAACGTATAACAATATTCAGCTTCACTGTCGTCTATTTTACCATTATTTTTTTCGGCAAGGATTTCAATAAGTCTGTCTGCCCAAATTTCAAATGGGTTAATTCCATAAATTGACAGCTCCGTGTTTTCCGGAAATGGTCCACAAAGGAATTCTATAAACTCTGCATTTCCTTCGTTGTCAAGGTCGATACGGACTTCCAGCTGGTCATAAAAAAGTTGTTTTAAATTTGAACTTTCTGAAGGATTTCCCAGTAATTTTTCAATCTCCAGTTTAGATTCTCCCAATGAAAGTTTTCCAATGCTCCCAATCTCCATTCCTTCTAGTGGTAAAATTTCAATCTTGATCATTTTATAAATAATTTTTAAAAAAGTTAATAAAGATTATACTCGGTTGCCGAACCATAAAGCGAATATATCACATGTTTGTGATATTGATCTATTTCTTTGGCTTTGCTTTGTTGATTTTGTACTGAGACAACCAATATTGATGCGGTAGATGTGTGCTTTTCATTAGTTGGTAAACTTATAAGCTAAAATTAGGAATAATAAATCACGATATTGTGATATGCTGAAGAAATGACTAATTTGTTTTCTATTATGGCGAGTCTAATTAATATCATCATCCCGCTGGAAACTTTCTTTAATGAGTTTAAGGAGCTCATTAATAGATCAGCAATGCACGTTTATATCGAGAAGCGAATTGGAAAAAGAATTGTCCTAAGAAGAGTTGAGAGGAGAGAAGATCTTATGTTGAAAGCAGGTGAACAGTTCTCTGCGGCTTATATCACTTCCAGGGAATTTCAAGAGGAGAGGGATATCAGTATTTATGAAGATGATTTTTGCGTTCATGCCATCGAACTGCGTGGCGGTAGGTCTACGCCCGATGAACTCGAAAACCTGGGCTTGAGGGTGATCTCCAAAACCCCGGATAATGAAATAAAGCGTTTGGTGAGCAAATTACAACAACACCTTAAAAAAAGTGACAACTATGGACAAGGCGTAGGTAGTGGAGGACTGTATAGCAAAACATTCTACAATCGCGCAGAGATAGTGGGCAAGACCTTATGGTTCGACTTTGAACGAAAATCGAAACCGCTTTCAATTGATTCGCATTAGTTTCATCATGTTGTTTGATTATGCCAGGCTAATCAGGTCCATGATAATAATGATAACCATAACTTCAGAGGAATCGCTTACCTCTGTACGCTTACCTAGCCAGGTATATTGTCTAGGACGGGATTGCTTAGGGACAACCCCTAATCCAATTTCTTTGCTTTTACCTGGGCGTCCAATGATTTAAATCGTAAATAGATTGGAAGAAAACCGATAAAGACTGTAATCGAGGGAATAAACAACGCTATGTTATTTTTTTTGTAATAAAAATAAAAGGCGGCTGCAAGAATAAACGGCCAAAGGATACACACACCTATGAGCAGGCCTTTGAAAAAATCCCGTTGTTTGGTCAGTGTTTTTAGATCTTGTGAATTGGATGGGTTGTTGGATGTCATTTTCTGTCGATTGGATTGGCGGTTTAAAACCTGCTTATCTGCTATGATTAGTCCACCAAAGTGAATAATAAGAACGAAAATAGTAAATATATACTATATCACAATTATGTGATATAATTGTTTAGGATTTAATTTATTACAGATCTTTATTTCGGTGCTTTAACTTACTTTGGAAGGATATTCATATTTTATAGAATCTGTCAGGCTCATAGGTATCGGAGGAAATCTTTGACGGTGGCCTAAAAAATCGCAAATTGCAGCAAAGTTGATTCAAATGGCAAGAAAAGTTACAGATGGCCCTGTTAGGAACAAGGAACGCACCAAGGAAAACCTGATTAATGCACTAGGGGAAATCCTGAAAAAGGATGGTTTTTCTGGGCTGAGCATCAGCAGGGTTGCAGAGGAGGCAAAAGTAGATAGGAGGCTGATCTATGATTATTTTGGCAGCCTTGAGGGACTGGTTAAGGAGTATCTCAATACCAACGACTATTGGAAGATCAATCAGGAAGAAGTCGGTGATATCGTGGAAACCAGTAAAGTGGATGCTGGAAAGACCCTTGCCTACAATGTTCTGGAGAACCAGTTTGACAGTCTGATCAACAATGAGGAGATGCGACGGATCATTACCTGGGGGCTCAGCGAGAAGTTGCCGATTTTGAAAGAGCTTGATTTGAAACGTGAGGACATAGGTAATCAGGTGCTGAGCGAGGTCTTCGATGGGCACTTTGAAAGTAGCGATAAAAACTTCAGGGCGATTTACGCGTTATTGATGGGAGGGGTCTATTACCTTACCCTCCATGCCAAGATGCAGGAGAATCCTTTTTGCGGGATAGACCTTCAGCAGCCTTCTGGCCAGGAAGAGATCAAGAAAGCGCTCAAACAGTTGATCGATCTTGCCTACTCTTAATCGGTCTATAGCTTGATAAATTGAATACGTTCAACTACAGTTCCGAGCCATCCAGTGTATATATATATCACGTTTTTGTGATATATGTCTATTTTGTTAGCTTTGCTTTAATGACTTTTGCCGGGACAACCGATATTGATGCAGAGATGTGGCCTGCGCTTTTAATGAACAAAAATAACAAACCAATGAAAGGTTAGGGGATTGCACGTTCTTGTGCTGCTCAAAATCCTGGAGGACATAGGAGATGAAAAAAATGTGGATATGGATTGGTATAGTGTTGCTGGTTGCCGTTGGAATATATGTTTTTTTTCCAGGTGATAAACTCATTTTAGAAAGGAATGATGAAGCTTTGTCCGCCAATTATTCAGCTTTCCAGGAAATTAATGAGCAATATAAATCGGATATTTTCGAAGTCAGTTTAGTTGCCCGTGTAGTGGTTTCCAGCGCTGCGTCTCCGAATCCTATTCGTATTTTTTCATCCGTCAATGACCAACTGATTCTAGATTGTGATGCAAACGTTGATGAAAATACAAAGTTTGATACCCGTTACTATAAAATTGATAAAGCAGGCGCAGTCACTGATTCTCTTTATGTTGCTTACCAGGGTTATTCCGAACAGTTTATTGACGACTTCATGGTTTACACGAGTGAGAAGGACGCCTACTATAATACCTGGCCGCTTGACGGTGACACCATCCGGCATCAAGTGGTTGAACTGAATGCTGATTTGAGCTGGGAGGATGAAAGGTTGGAAGCGAAGGTTAAAGCAGTAAAGGCAAGTGCGGAATATTATTTTTTCAGCACAGAATTAAAAGAAGATGTTTGGTACCGACAAGTTTACTTTTACGCCGATCAGAAATGGTATTTGCTATGGCAGAAAACGCCAGGTTACACTGAGGTGCTGGATCAGGATAATGGTCGTAGATACCGTAACGTTGTTTTTCGCAGTGGAGAGGTAAGTTTTGAAATTCCAAAAGATGTGAAGCTTCTGCATTTTCATCAGCAGGAAAAAATTAAATATTATCACGTAGTAGGCGGTGGGCATGGTGGTTTCAGTGTATACAATTGGCGAGGACTGGGATTTTTTGAAACCGGTATTGCAGGCAGGGTTTTTGAATTTATGGTTCCTAAACTGGTAGTGGAAAAGGAAAAGCATAATGGGTATAAACCAAGCCTATTCACTGTGAGGGAACCCGGCTCTTCCACTAAACTTTATCATCCTGCCTTCTATCACTCACCGAATGGTTTTTCATTCTATGCTCCAGAGGCAAAGGAGTTATTTTTAATTAGGATAAAGTGATGGATATTGATTTTTACTTATTTGCTAATATTTATAAATATATCACGATATTGTGATTTATGTAAGATGCTAACAAATGTTCGGTTTAAAAATTAAATAATATCATTTTATGAGTATGCTAAATAAAGTTGAATGGAGTAAGAATCCGCTGCATTATGTATATGCTTTGGTTTGGTTAGCCCTTTTTGTGGCTTTCGCGGCCTATGTTTTCAGCGGAAAAATGTTCATGCCTGATGAGCATGGGAAGATCAGCTTTGTGGCTATTCTGATCGGTTGGGTGGCACAGTATATCACGCAAATAGGTACGGGGATTTTGATACTTTTGATCGGTCTATATGTTGTTTTCAGAACTGTTACGGTAAAGAATGAACAATAAATATGCAGGTGAACTATTTGAATCGGTTCAAATGATTTTCATTGATAGCACAAAATTGGGATTCTACGCGAGGTTTTGGATACAAAAGTATTATATTCTAGCACAATATTACTTGTGTTAAATCTTAATAATGATACAATAAGATTCCTTCTAGTCTTGTTCGTGTTAGACAGATTATATCTTAAGAAATATTCATTATCAGTGGTGGTCAGAATATAACTCAAGATTATGGATAGCAATTTAGCATGAGCAACTTTGAATTGTAGTTGTTGCTGTCCATAAGTTATTACATTGACTCTATAGGAGGTCTTTGATGAGCGGATGTTTGGTTAATCTTTTCTTTCTGATCAGAAGTGACGTTATCCAGATGATCAACAGTGTTATTAGAAGGATCGTCTTGGTGGCGTTCATCACGGGAAAAAAGTTGTTAAGTGAATGAAAGGCAGATACCGCAAGCAGTGAATGGGTGCTATCTGCAACCTTTCCGATTCCCCAGCTCCCCAATACTAAAATTGCAAAGAACAGCAGGTTTGAGCTGGTTAGATCAAAGTTAAGATGCCAGATAAACCATAGCGTTGCAACAAGGAGGATGTTCAGGAACTCGGGCAGGTGTTTTAGTTCGCGTTGTAAAAAGCCACGCCATCCGATTTCCTCTAAAAGTCCATAAAGCAAAATTGAGATCACTGTAACTGGTGCTATGGTTCCTTTTATAAAATATGCTGCTCCCGAAATCAATGCAATTGGGGTTGCCCAGTATAAGAGAAAAGGGGTGCTTATTTTGCTATAGTTCCCTTTGAGGTTAATTATAGGCTTGATCTTAAAGATGTAGAATACTGCAATTGCGCCGATTGCGGGAGAAATGCCCTGCAAAACAACATTAAGAAAGTTGCTTGTTACCCCATCCAAAAGATCCGTTTTATTGGTAAAGTAACGTAATGCTATGGCGATAATGTAAAATGTTAGGATAGCAAGAACGTTAATTTTATGTTTCATTTTTTGCGCTTTAAAAGTGGGATATATCCAATGTTGACAAAGATATTAAAACGGAATAAATTATATCACAATGATGTGGTATAATTTATTCCGTTTTATTTATCGGTTGGGCTTCACAGTAAAATTTGCAAGGGCTGCTGAAACTGATGTTTAATTTTTACAGATGCTAGATTGAATTTCTTAATTTTGTGTAATGGATATGAAAATAGAACGTCCGGTATCAGAATTCAATAGTGAACTAAAGCTGAAGGGTTTTAATGTGTGGCAGCTTGAAGCTGATAGCCATGCGACCCGAATCTACAACCGTAAAGACTTCTATAAGATCTGTCTTACCACGGGTAAAAGTATTGTCCATTATGCGGACAGGAGTTTTGAGCATGAAGGCACGATTCTATTCTTTGGCAATCCACACATTCCCTATTCATGGGAGACGCTTTCAACAACCTATGTTGGCTATACTGTGCTTTTTTCGGAAGATTTTTTCACTGCTCTGGAGCGAAGCGAAAGCCTGCAACATTCCCCGCTTTTCATGATAGGGGGTACGCCGATCATAAAGATTGATGAAGGTAAAAGAGATTTTTTGAACTCCATCTTTCTTAGAATGATCGAGGAACAAAAGAGCGAATATGCTTATAAGGATGACCTGATCAGGAACTATATCAACCTGATTATCCATGAAGCGTTAAAGATACAACCACCTGCTGAATTCGATCAGCACAAGAATGCGGCAGGCCGTTTGACCTCGGTATTCTTAGAACTATTGGAAAGACAATTTCCAGTGGAAACAATCGACAGGCCCCTACAACTCAGAACTGCACAGGATTATGCAAACGCTTTGAATGTGCACGCCAATTACCTCAATAGGAATGTTAAAGAAATTACAGGCAAACCTACCACTGCCCACATTACCGAGCGCATTATTGCAGAAGCAAAGGCGCTTTTACAGCATACCGACTGGAACATTTCCGAAATCGCTTATTCTCTTGGCTTCGAATACCCAACCTATTTCAATAACTTCTTTAAAAAGATGACAGGAACCAATCCAACTGCCTTTCGTGAGGCGATGGTTTGATATTCTTAAGGATCGGTTTGATAATCTTTACCTAGGGTATCGGTAAGTGCCGAACTTTGTGGCATGAAAGATATCTTCCAAAGGTTAAGAAGCGGTGAGCTTGTTCATCTGAACGATCCAGAATTTTCCAGGGTGGATGAAGTGGTCAAACGTACACTATCTCTATCTCCAGCGCTCAATGCCTCGGCAAGTATCGATGAAACCAGGACAAAATTAAGTGAGATTGTTGGTTACCCATTGGACAAAAGCACAACTGTGTTTACTCCGTTTCACACCAACTATGGCAGATCCATTAAGCTTGGCAAGCACGTTTTTATAAATCATGCCTGTTCATTTCTGGATATGGGCGGAATTACGATAGAGGACCATGTGCTTATTGGTCCTAGGGTAAATCTTATTACGGAAAACCATCCCATATCACCATATGAAAGACGGGGAATGTTATGCAAGCCTATCTTAATCAAGCAAAATGCATGGATCGGTGCTGGGGCAACCATACTTCCAGGGGTAACTATCGGAGAAAATTCGGTAGTGGCAGCTGGTGCCGTGGTTTCTAAAGATGTCCCGGCAAATATGGTTGTGGGTGGTGTTCCTGCGAGATTTATCAAGTCGATTTAGAGAGAAATTAAATATATAAAAATGATGAAAAACATAAAAATAGCTATAGTCACATCCCTGATGTTATTAACGCAGGCCTGTAGTGAAAAAAAAGAAAAGGGACAAGTAAATAAGCCAAGCGAAATGGAAAAGATATTATCAAAACACTATAATACTTTTAAAGTAAGTGACAGTATTGAAATGTACAAGGTTACCTTCGAAAATCTATATAAAATTGATGTTGTAGGACATCTGTTCATCCCAAAAAATCTGGATCGTAGCACCAAACATGCGGCCATCATTGTTGGCCATCCAATGGGAGCAGTAAAGGAACAAAGTGCCGACGTTTATGCTTCCAACATGGCAGACGATGGCTTTATCACCTTGGCCATTGACCTGTCCTTTTGGGGAGAAAGCGAAGGCGAATCCCGTAATGCAGTCTTACCGGATGTTTATGCCGAAGACTTCAGCGCGGCAGTTGACTTCCTGGGAACCCGTGATTTTGTGGACAGGAATAACATTGGTGTACTTGGAGTTTGTGGGAGCGGAAGCTTTGTGATCAGTGCTGCAAAGATTGACCCAAGGATGAAAGCTGTTGCGACGGTGAGCATGTACGATATGGGATCGGCCAACCGTGATGCCTTGAACCATTCACAAACTGTTGAACAGCGGAAGCAAATCATTTCCGAAGCGGCTGAACAGCGTTACGCAGAGTTTAATGGTGGTGAAACCAAATACACGGGCGGAACGGCTCTTAAACTAGAGGAGGATACACATCTAATACAACGTGAGTTTTTTGATTTCTACAGGACTCTACGTGGAGAATATACGCCAAAAGGGGCTTCAAAAGAAACCACCACAAAACCAACCTTGAGCAGTAATACCAAGTTCATGAACTTTTACCCCTTCAATGATATCGAAACGATCTCACCACGCCCGATGCTTTTCATTACCGGGGATCAGGCTCATTCAAAGGAATTTAGTGAAGATGCATACAAAAGAGCAGCAATGCCAAAAGAGCTGTATTATGTTAAAGGTGCAGGGCATGTGGATCTTTACGATAAGACCGACCTTATTCCATTCGATAAATTGGATACTTTTTTCAAAACCCATTTAAAATAAGAACAGGATGAAAGAGAATAATGAAAACCCCTCAAGAAGAAAGTTTATACAGCAATCAGCCTTGGCCGGTGCAGGATTAATGCTCGCAGGCCCAATACAAATTTTAGCACAGACAAAAAATAATAAAATTATGAGCAGCAATATAGCATCAAAAGGATACGCGGGAAAAGATGTACGGGGTAAAATGGTTCCCTGGAACTTCGAGCGCAGACCAGTTGGGCATAACGACATCTTGATAGACATCAAGTTTTCTGGCATATGCCATTCAGATCTCCATACAATTAAGGGGCATTGGGGGCCACAGCAATATCCACAGGTGCCGGGGCATGAAATTGCGGGAATAGTAACTGCGATTGGAAAAAATGTAACCAAGTTCAAGATAGGGGATCAGGCCGGTGTTGGCTGCATGGTAAACAGTTGCATGGAATGTGAGAGTTGCAAAAACGGTGAAGAACACCATTGCGAAACTACCGGGATGGTGGGTACTTACGGTTCGCCCGAAAAATCTTCTCCGTCAGGAATTACCCAGGGTGGGTATTCCAATAATATTGTGGTAACAGAACATTTTGCGGTAAAAATTCCGGAAAGTATCGAACTGAAATACGCAGCGCCTTTGCTCTGTGCAGGTATCACCACTTACTCACCGATGATGAAGGTTAAATTCAAGAAAGGAGATAAAATTGGTGTTATTGGGATTGGTGGACTTGGGCATATCGCAGTCAAACTGGCGGTTTCCAAAGGTGCCCAGGTTTATGCATTTACCACGTCCTCTTCGAAAATTGATGACATTAAAGGTTTCGGTGCAAAAGAGGCGATTGTTGTAAAGTCGGCAGAAGACCTGAAACCATGGAAAGGAAAGCTGAACTTTATGATTTCCACTGTTCCCTATGCCTATGAAATGTCACCTTATATTGATTGCGTGAAACCCTATGGCTATTTCACCCAAGTTGGTCAGCCTATTAACGGCGCATTGGAGATCAACAACTTCAACATGATCTTCAACCGGGTGAACTTTAACGGCTCATTGATCGGAGGCATTCCAGAAACACAGGAGGTGATGGACTATTGTGCCGAAAATAAGGTCTATCCACAGATACAGGTAATCAAGGCCTCGGAGATCAATGGTGCATGGGATAAGGTGGTGAACAAGGAGGTACGTTACAGGTTTGTAATCGATGCATCAACATTTTAAAATCCTAAACTTAACCATATGAAACATTTATTAGCGAGCCTGATCTTATTTGCCTCTTTAACGTTAAGCATGTCGAGCTATGGAAAGGACAATGATCCTACCTCAGCAGAGGAAAACAGGAACAATAACGAAACTATCAATAATCCAACGGGAACTAAAATGAAAATAACAGTAGGTTCTGATGTCTTTACAGCCACACTCTTTGATAACCCATCGGTAACCGTGTTGAAGGCAAGATTGCCACTAACCATCAATATGGAGGACTTGAATGCAAACGAAAAGTTTTATCATTTCTCATCCACATTATCCACCAATGCCTCTGCTGTAGGAAAAATACAAATAGGTGATTTAATGCTATATGGGAATAACAGTTTTGTGCTTTTTTATAAAAGTTTCAATACCTCATATACATATTCCAGGCTTGGAAGGATTGACAATGTCACTGGTCTTGTAGCGGCTTTGGGTTCGGGAAATGTGACCGTACACTTTGAATTGCAGTAAGCATGCAAGCTTAAAAAATTTAATTTTACAATGAAAAAATCAATTATCATAATTGCTGTAGTAGCGCTACTTGCAGCTAGTAATAACAACGTAGATCAAAAAATGACAAAAACAGATATATTCCCAAAGGGGAGCTATTTTCAAAAGCATGGTTTACAGGAGACGCCTTTTTATCACCGTTGGTTGATGATAAGTTGGGATCTCATCAAAATCAACCGCGCTTACCAATGGATGCAGCGTATCCACACCCATAGATTCGTTGTATGCCAATGAGATATCAGTAAAAGTGGTAAATAATACCGTAGTATGTATAATGCCGAAGCTAACCAAACTAGCGACATTTGTTCTATTGACTTCTTGTAATTATGTAAGGATTTGAAGACATTATTGTTGGAAACTATCAATTGGATTAGAATGAAGAAGAAGATTCAAACAATATTAGTTATTGCTTGCTATTTAATAGCAACGTTATCGTGTAACACTAAAAAAACCGAAAAAATGAATACAAAGATTCCAAAAATCAGCGATTTTCCCACAGGTGAAGAAAATACAGGGTTCGCAAAATATTTTACAGGCAAATCTTACCTGGCACCACTTAGTACTAATAAGGATTTGAACGTTCCCATGGCGAATATAACCTTTGAACCTGGCTGCAGAAATAATTGGCACAAGCACACTGGCGGACAGATTTTAATTGTCGTAGGCGGTGAAGGACTTTACCAGGAGAGAGGGAAACCTTCGAGACACCTGAAGTCGGGCGATGTTGTAGAAATTGCAGCTAATGTGGAGCATTGGCATGGAGCAACAGCAAAAAGCTGGTTTTCGCATCTGGGAATAACCTGTAACCCTACAATCAATGAGAATATTTGGCTTGGGCCTGTAACAGATGAAATGTTCATGGAAGCTAATAATCAAATTAAAAAATAATGGGAACAAAAAAGCGGAAATTGATAATGACGCTATTTGTTGTCATTTTAACTACAACGACTATGAAAGCGCAAATTAAAGATAGTTTGGATATTCAACAGCAATGCCTAATAAAAATTTCTTCATTAACGGCAATCGGAAATCTTGAAGCGCTTAAAATCCAATTAAATAAGGGGCTTGATAATGGATTGACCATCAATAAAATAAAGGAAGAATTGGTGCAGCTTTATGCTTATTGCGGTTTTCCACGAAGTTTAAATGCAATTAATATATTTAAGACTGTTGTTGAGGAAAGAAAAGCTAAAGGAATAAAGGATGTTGATGGCAAAAAAATCATTGTTGAAAATACTCCTTCTGATAAGTATGAACAAGGGAGAAAGGTGTTGGAAGAACTGACCCGAACGGCACAATTAAAACCTGCATCGGGATTTGGAGAATTTGCGCCCCGGATCGATGCTTTTTTAAAGGAGCATTTGTTTGCGGATATTTTTGTGAGTGATGTGCTCGGCTTTCAGCAAAGGGAGCTGGTTACAATTGCCGCTTTGGCCTCGATACCGGGTGTTGATGGTCAATTGCAGTCCCATATTAACATGGGGAAAAATACAGGCATTACGGTAGCCCAACTGGAACAGCTTGCAAACCTGGTTGAAACCCAAGTGAGCATTACCCAGGCAAACACGGTTAGACAGATTATTGGAAAACCCTTGGTTCCTGTAATTAAACCAGAGATGATGACAAGGATTTCAGAGATCGAAATCTTTCCGGAATACCTCGAGGAGTATAATGCTATCCTAAAGCAGGAGGCCTCATCATCGATAAAACTGGAAGCAGGCGTCATTGCCATTTTCCCGATGTACCAAAAGGAAAGCGCTACCCAGATCCGCATTATCGAGATGTATGCCGATAAGGCTGCTTATCAGTTGCACCTTAAAACTCCTCATTTCCTACACTATAAGACTAGTACGCTAAAAATGGTAAAATCGTTGAAATTGGTGGATATGGAAAGCTTGGACAGAGAAACCATGCTGGAAATATTCAGGAAATTAAATTAGGAATTGGTATTATATGGAGATTGATGATCAATATCGCTATAGCCAGGGGAAATAATAGTAGCATTCCAAATGCAGCTCATGTTGATCTGTATGATAAAGTTGATATGATCCCTTTTGATAACTAGATGCTTTTTTTAGGCAGAACCTCAAATAGTTAACTTTATAAAGATAGAATAATCTCAAACTACAATATTTCACATTTGACAAGTTTTCACTTCTCCGAAACCCCTAAAGCTGACTAATTCCGTTCCTGGAGGTACTGGCTGGGTGTCTTTCCAAATTCTTTTTTAAATGCTTTAGTAAAATAAGACTGAGTTTGGATGCCTACCCTATACATCACTTCCGTGAGCAATACATCTTCCTGGGTCATGATGTCGACCGCTTTCCTGAGTCTCACTGAGCGGATAAATTCACCAATTGATTGTCCCGTAATGGTTTTGATCTTTTGATAGAGTTTAGTACGGCTCATGCCGATCTCGGTGCATAGGAACTCAATGTCCATTTCCGGATTGATGAGGTGGTCATTGATAATGCCCAGCAGTTTCTCCATAAATTCCCGGTCTTTAGTAGAATGTACCAGATCTATGAGTTCTGTCTGGTGGTCCTTGGAATAGTGGTCTTTCAGTTTTTGCCGTTGTTCAAAGATGTTTTTAATATTGATCTGCAGTAGATTGATATTGATCGGTTTGCTGAAGTAAAGATCCGCTCCTGATTCTGCGCCTTCAATTTCCGCTTCTACCGTATTTTTTGCAGTGAGCATCAAGAAGGGGATATGGCTGGTTTCCAGATCCTCTTTCAAGGCCTTGCAGAACTGTGTGCCAGTCATGCCAGGCATCATCACATCGCTAATTACCAGATCAGGGAATTCCTCCTTAGCCTTTTGCAGTCCCTCAAATCCATCTCCAGCTTCAGAAATGTGATAGGCCGAACTCAAAGTATCCTTCAGGAACGAGCGTAACTCTTCATTATCATCCACAATCAGGATGTGTTTGTTGACAGCTTGACTTTCAGCAACCGTAAGATGCTCGACCGGCAGAGTCTGGTCAGATTTGTAGCTAATGCTTTCCAATCGGGTACCTCCCTGCTCATTACTCTGTCCCCAAAGTTCATCTGACTTATAATCTTCTCTGCTACAAGGCAGGCCAATGATGATTTCGGTACCTTGATGGCGCTCGCTGGATACCTGTATATTTCCCTTATGGAGCATGCTGAGACTTTTTACGAAAGCCAGACCAACCCCGGAGCCCAGATGCGATTCGGTGATGCGGTAGTAGCGTTCAAAAAGATGGCCAATAGACTCTTTAGAAATACCTATGCCATTATCTGCTACGCGAATGTATACATAGTCGTTGCCTTGGTATTGACTTTGGATATGCAACTGGTTTTCAAACATAGGCTTGAAATCTTCAAGATTGTCCAGGATTTCCAGAATGACTTCCCCGCCCGGTTTGGTATATTTCAGAGAATTGTTCACCAGGTTTAGGACAATTTTTTCAATTACTTGCCTGTCGAACCAGGTATCTGAGGGCTGTACAGTATTTTTTACTTTAAAATTAATGTGTTTTTCCTCGGCCATTTCGGTGAACTCTTCTGCCACCTCATCGATGAACAGGTTGATGTTACCTTGAATGACTTTTAGCTGCAAAGCTCCTGATTCGATTTTCCTGAAATCCATCAGTTCATTGATGAGACTCAATAGTCGGTTGGCATTACGGTGGATGGTCTTATAATAATTGAGAAATGCAGCCTTTGAATCTTCTTTCAGCAAGCGGTCGAAGGTCCAAGTATTAAAGAAAGCGGCGTGCGGAATTCATGGGAGATATTGGTGAAGAATTGAAGCTGTATTTGGTGCATCTCTTCCCGCTTTTGCTCTTCCAGGGCACGGAGTTCCATGCGCCGCTTGAAACTGAGCAAGGCATAGGCAACGCCAATGACACTGGCCGCTATAAGCAACCTAAACCACCAGGTGGCCCAAAATGGGGGAGTGATATGGATACTGATTGAGGTGCCCGCTGCGTTCCAGATGTCGTCGTTATTGGAAGCTTTCACCCTGAAAAACGTAATCGCCGGGATCCAGATTGGTATAAAATGCTTTTTTTGTGTTCCCGGCATAAATCCAGTCCTTATCGAGTCCCTCGAGTTTGTAAGCATATTTATTGTTTTCCGGCGCTGTATAGTTTAGTCCGGCAAAACTGAAAGAAAAAGTCGATTGTTTGTAGGAGAGTTCGATTTCTTTACTGAAACTAATGTCCTTCTCCAGTGGTGATCCCACCGCACCGGGCAACATCCTATTGTTAAATATTTGGAATTCTGTGATGTATACGGGGGGTATAAAGTTGTTGGTTCTGATGTCCTCAGGAAAAAAGGAATTATATCCATTAACGCCGCCAAAGAACATTTCGCCGTTACTGGCCTTTAAAAAGGCGTTGGCCTCAAACTCCAATCCTTGCAGACCGTCTGCTTTGTTATAGGAACTCCATTTCCGTGTCTCAGGATTGAATTTGGTCAGGCCCCTGGAAGTGGCAATCCAGAAGTTGCCCTGTCTATCTTCAGTAATACCTTTGATGAAATCAGTAGACAGTCCCGCTGCTGTGGTATAGATAGAAAAGTTGTTTTTTACAGGATTGAACAGGTAGAGTCCGGCCTGACCGATCCATAGCCTTTTTTTGCTGTCAATGAAAATGACACGCAAATCTGGCCGTTTTTCCTCGTTCATGAAATAATGCTTAAAGACCTTCGTGTTCAAGTTGTAGCAATTCAGTCCGCCATCGTCTGTGCCGATCCAAAGATTTTGATGCTGGTCTTCGTTGATAGAAATGACATTCTCGCCACTGATCCTGGTATTGCCGGCGCCATAAATGAGGCGGCTAAATTTCCTATTCGTCCTATCCATCAGATTAAGTCCGCCATAGTAGGTGCCCAGCCATAAATTACCCTTACTGTCTTCAAAGGTCTTTTGTACATAGTTTGAGGAAATAGTAGAGGGATCGGCGGGATTGTTAATAAAGCGGGTGAAGGTTCCGGTCTGCCTGTCCATCAGGTTTAGTCCACCTGCCCAAGTACCTATCCAAAGCTGTTTAAAGCGATCCTCAGTAATGTTCAGTACCGCATTTGAACCCAAGCTTTCCTGACGAAAGGGATCGAATTTATAATGTTTGAAACGGCCTGTAGTTTTGTCATAATAGTTCAGCCCGCCGCCATCAGTTCCAATCCATAGGTTTCCTTGCTGATCCTCATAGAAGGATTTTACATCATTATAACTCAGGCTGTTTTTATTCGGTTCCTGCTGCTGCAACTGGAAGCGTTCAGATCCAGGGGTATATAGGTTGACTCCGCCCCGGTGCGTACCCACCCAAAGATTGTCCTGGCGATCCCGGAATATTGCAGATACGGTTCTTTGTGAAAGACTCAACGCGTTTCCCGGTTCATTCTGATAATTTTTGAAGGTATTAGTTTTTGGGTTGAAATGGTCAAGTCCACCATTGATGCCACCTATCCAAAGGTTATTTTCTTTATCCACAATGATAGCGCGTACGAGATTACTTCCCAGGCTATTGCTGTTTTGTTCCTGATGTCTGTAGAATTTGCTGCTTTGTTTTACGGGATCGTAGGCAATCATTCCCTGTTCTTCAGTCCCCAGCCAGAGCGTACCGTCATTGGATTCTGCGATGAGCCTGATGTTGTAACTGGCCAGGCCACTGATCGCCCTGAAGATCATCCGCTTTTTATCGAAGAGGTGCAAGCCACTGTCTGTGGCAATCCAGAATCTACCTTTCCGATCAGTATGCAGGTCGTTCGTGTGGTAATTGAAGTATTTGGACTTATTTGTCTTTTGGTTTAGAAGTTCAAGAGGTCCCGCAGAACTGGCAATCCAAAGTCCGCTTTCCTGCTCTTCGACGGCCCTGATATCGTTGTTGCCCGGGGATTTTGTTATACCCGTGCTACCGGCATAGCGTTTGAAGCTATTCTTTTCCTGATCAAACCTGTTTAATCCATTGGAAGTGCTGATCCAGAGTTTGTGCCGTTTGTCTTCATAGATGTTCCTGATGAAATTATCAGATAAACTGTTGGTATCCCTATTGCTTCTATAGATCGTGATCTGTTCACCGTCATATTTATTAAGACCGTCACGGGTACCAAACCAAACGAAACCTCTGTGGTCCTGAAATATACATTCGATGGTACTGTTGGAAAGACCTGGTGTTCCAGACCAATATGCTTAAATTTCAGATTTTGCGCAATAGTAGTCTGGGCACTCAGGGATAGTACAATGAACAGGACATTTTTAAAGAATGAACTCATCAGATCTGGATACAGGTACTTGGTTGATAATTTTTATAAAGTTACTAGAAATTGGGATGTAAATCGTTTCCAGCCTATTTTTTTACGTATTTGGTACATTAATATGTCGAATAGAACCAAAAATAAACACGATAGAACAAATCAAAAAGAGGAATAAACTTTTCATTTGTACCAGTAAATTATCAACCAAATACTGTATGCGCAATTATACATTTAGTATCAAGCTCAGCTTATTGTTGGCGCTTTTTATTTTCATCACAGCTAGACTTCAGGCACAACAAGCCGTAACCGTTACAGGTATGGTGAAAGCCGCTTCAGACAATCTCGGTATTCCCGGTGTAAGTGTAATGCTTAAAGGCACTAAGATTGGCGCGGTAACCGGGCCCGATGGTAGCTTCTCATTGAAGGTTCCAGCTGGAACCGGCACCTTACAATTTAGCTTTATCGGCTATAAAATGCAGGAGCTTCCTATTCCTTCTTCCCATTCACTGAATGTGCTGTTGACGGATGATGCCGCAGCTTTAAGTGAGGTGGTGGTTGTGGGTTATGGTACTACCAGAAAACAAGACCTTACAGGCTCCATAGCAGTGGTGACCTCAAAGGACTTTCAAAAAGGAAGTATCACCACGCCTGAACAAATGCTTTCAGGTAAAGTATCCGGGGTGTCTATCACCTCTAACAGCGGTCAGCCCGGCGCTGGAAGTACCATCCGTATCAGGGGAGGAGCATCGCTTAGTGCAAGTAATGATCCTTTGATTGTGATCGATGGTGTACCATTGGACAATACAGCCATGTCTGGGGCTTCCAACCCACTAAGTTTTATCAACCCAAACGACATCGAGTCTTTTACTGTACTGAAAGATGCATCAGCTGCGGCGATCTATGGAGCCAGGGCTGCGAATGGAGTCATCATCATCACTACTAAAAAAGGATTGAGCGGAGATTTGAAAGTTGGATTCTCATCAGTAAACTCTTTATCGAGGATTATTGCGAAAGCAGATGTGCTTTCTGCCGATCAGATTCGCGAAATTGTGAATGCCAGTGGCACCACCACTCAGAAGGCACAGTTGGGTACATTCAATACAGACTGGCAAGACCTGATTTATCAGGATGGTCTGGCTACTGATAATAATTTAAGTTTCAGTGGTGGGGTAAAGGGCTTACCTTACCGTCTTTCGCTCGGCTATCAGAACCAAAGAGGTATTTTAAGAACGGACGAATTGGAGAAAACCTCTGCAGCGCTTGTATTAAACCCTACCTTCTTTGATAACCATCTGAAAGTAGACATCAACCTGAAAGGGAGCATGCAGCAAACCAGGTTTGCAAATACCTCCGCTATCGGTGCTGCACAGAGCTTCGATCCAACCCAGGCAGTTTATACCAATAGACCAGATTATAACGGCTATTGGGAATGGTTGGATAATACTACACCGAGTGGACTCGTCAATTTGGTTGGTAGAAATCCAGTAGGCCTCCTGGAACAAACAGAAAACCGCTCTAATCCATTGAGGAGTATCGGCAACATCCAGTTGGATTATAAATTCCATTTTCTGCCGGAACTGCGTGCAAACCTTAACGCTGGTTATGATGTAGCCAATGGAAAAGGAACTACATATGTGAATCCTACGGCCGCCATTAATTTCAACGAAAAAGGATATAATAACCGATATAGACAAACCAGGAATAACACAGTACTCGATTTTTACCTGAATTATGTGAAGGAATTTCCATCCATCAAGAGCAGGATCGACGCTACGGCTGGTTATTCTTATAACAATTACCTGACTACTGCTTATAACTTCGCAAGTTATAACGGCTATGGAGAGAAGGTAGTCAATTCCGACCCTGCTTTTCCATACAATAAGCCTGAAAACAGGTTGATCTCGTATTTCGGCCGCTTGAACTACAGTTATGATGACCGTTTCCTGTTAACAGCTACTGTTCGTAGGGATGGTTCATCCCGTTTTTCTTCGGAATACAGGAATGCGGTATTTCCGTCGGTAGCACTGGCCTGGACATTAAAAAATGAAGCATTTCTAAAAGATAGCAAGACCCTCTCCGCATTAAAACTTAGAATAGGTTATGGTGTTACTGGTCAGCAGGACGGGATAGATAATTATGGTTACCTGGCCACTTACGGCTACAGTACACCGACTACCTCATATCAGTTTGGCAATACATTTTACCAGATGTACCGTCCGACCGCTTACATTTCCAATATTAAATGGGAACAAACGGCAACAACAAATTTGGGAATTGATGCCGGATTTCTGGACAACAGGATATCAGGAACCCTCGAACTATACCAAAAGAAAACCAGCGATTTATTGAACCGCGTGCCCCAGTCAGCTGGAACTAACTTTTCTGCTTCAGCGGTCGTCAATGTAGGCAGCATGGAAAATAAGGGTGTAGAGATGACCTTGAATTTTGTCCCGGTAAAAAGTGCAGACCTCAACTGGGATTTTAGTCTGAATGCCACTTACAATAAAAATACAATCACCAACCTGACTGTGGTACCTAATGATGCCAACTATGCTGGTTTACCTAGTGGCGGGATCGCCGGTGGAGTGGGTGGACAAAATGCACTGATCAGTTCAGTTGGATTGAGCAAGAACCTATTCTATCTTTTTGAACAAGTCTATGACCAATCGGGAAAGCCAATCGAAGGTGTTTATGTAGATCAAAACGGCGATGGCATCATCAATGAAAATGACCTAAACAGGGGTAAACCATCCGATCCACGGCTTTTCCTGGGTTTCAGCAACAACATGAGTTACAAACAATGGAACCTCAGCTTTACGTTAAGGGCCAATCTGGGCAACTATGTGTATAATAACGTAAGCAGCCAGACTGGAAACCTTGCACAGATCAATGGAGCAGCGAATCTGCTTAATGCTAATCCGAGCTACCTTGCCACGAACTTCAAAACACAACAACTGTTTAGCGATTACTACGTAGAAAATGCCTCCTTCCTGAAAATGGACAATATCAACATAGGTTACCGCTTTGGCAAGGTCTTCAGGACTGCAGCAGCACTCCAGTTAAACGCGAGTGTGCAAAATGTATTTACCGTCACTAAATATACTGGTCTGGACCCTGAAGTGGCAACTGGTATCGACAATAACATTTACCCAAGACCAAGGGTGTTTTCTCTCGGTTTAAACCTTAATTTTTAACCTTAGCGATCAAGAAGATGAAGGACTTTAAGACAACATACGGGACATTGAAAGTAGCTTTACTTGCTTGCTTTGTGATGCTGGCAACTGCCTCCTGCAATAAATTAGATTTAACACCTACCAACGACCTGACAGCACAGGATGTGTTTGCTAGTCCACTTGGCTACAAACAAGCCTTGGCCAAGGTATATGGCGCTTTTGCCTTAACTGGTAATGCTACTACCGGTCAGCAGGACATTCCTGTAGAAATTATCAAGGATGAAGGAAACTCCGATTTCCTTCGTTTGTACTGGAACCTGCAGGAACTAACCACTGACGAAGCAGCCTGGTCATGGCAAAGTGATGCCGGCATCCAGGGTTTACATGAACTCAGCTGGGGTTCTGTTAATTCCATCATCAACGGTCTTTACTACCGTTCTTATTACCAGATCACGGTATGTAACAATTTTATCAATGAGTCATCAGACGCTAATCTTTCCAAAAGGGGAATTAGCGGTGCTGATGCCGATAATATACGTCTATATCGTGCAGAAGCCCGCTTTTTGAGGGCTTATCAATATTGGGTACTGATGGATTTGTATGCCAATCCACCGATGGTAACGGAGAATACTGTAATAGGAGGAAAGGACCTACCAAAACAAATCCAGCGTAAGGACCTGTTCGTTTATATAGAATCAGAATTGAAAGCACTTGAAACCGACCTTGCTCCAGCAAAAACAAATGAATATGGTCGCGCTGATAAAGCAGCTGCCTGGGCCTTATTGTCGAGATTATATCTAAATGCCGAAGTATACACAGGCACAGCCAGATATACTGATGCCATTACTTATTGCAATAAGATCACTGGTGCAGGATATGCCCTCCATAACAATTACAGGGAACTGACGATCGCAGATAACCACCTAAATACAGATGAAAATATCCTGACCATTAATTATGATGGTACAAGTACACAGAACTTTGGTGGAACTACCTATCTTATGCATGGCCCTGCAGCTGTACCTGCTGATGTTTCCGGATCAAATGGGAATTGGGGCGGATTGAGGATCACACAGAACTTTGTCAACCTTTTTGCAGACAAAACAGGTGCTACAGATACCCGTGCGCAATTTTATACCACCGGACAGACTATGGAGATGACGGATTTGTATTTGTCTACTGCTGGTTATAGCACCACGAAATACAGGAATAAAACCAGGTCAGGTGGGCCAGCTCCGCATCAGGATGCCGCAAAGGATTTTTCAGATATTGATTTTCCATTGTTCCGTTTGGGAGAAACTTACCTAACCTATGCAGAGGCCGTATTACGGGGAGGAACGGGTGGAAGCCTAAATGTTGCATTGGGCTACATCAATTCATTGCGTACACGTGCCTATAACGGAAGTACAGCCGGAAATATTGGAAGTACGGCATTATCGCTTGATTTCATACTGGATGAAAGAGGAAGAGAACTTTACTATGAGGCAGTAAGGCGTACCGACCTGATCCGTTTTGGTAAATTCACGACTACAGCTTACTTGTGGGCCTGGAAAGGCGGTGTAAAGGCAGGTACATCGGTTTCAAACAAATACAATATATTCCCGCTGCCACCATCTGACTTGTCGGCGAATCCAAACCTAATCCAAAATACTGGTTATTAATCTCATTAGATCATGAAACAATTCATTAATAGTTTTTTAATTCTCCTGCTTAGTGTATTTATCTTAAGCGGCTGCAAGAAGGAAGAAAGTCAGAACGTGATCGCCATTCCCTCGGCCTCCACACTAGCATTTAAAAGCTCTGTGAATACGGTTACGCTCACAGAAACAGTAGCGGCTAACAAAGTAGTTACATTCAGCTTCAATGCACCAAATTACGGAGTTAAAGTAGTACCGACCTATACCCTGCAATTTGATCTGCCTTCAGATACCTCCGGCACAAATGCCTGGGGCAATGCAGTGGAAGTAAAATTATCCGGAGACAGTCTACACAGGGCATTCTTGGGTAGGGAACTGAATACGATACTTGCAGCACAACTCTTGTTGCCAATAGGAGTTAATAGCACCATTGCAGTGCGTCTGAAGGCAGATCTTAACCAGAATACCGGATTAGCGACCAATGTAAAGCCCATTTATTCAACGCTGACCATGGTAGTAAATCCATACCGGTCTTACATCGAATATCCGGCATTGCTTGTGGAAGGCGCCAATTCCTGGAAAACACCAGCCACGCGTACAAATGGCTATTTGCTGGCATCATCAAAATTTAACTCTAAATACGAAGGATTCCTGAATTTGCCGAATGCAGACGGTTGGGGTGGCGACGGATTTAAATTGATCTCTACTACCGATGCTAAGAAATACGGCTGGGGAAGCAGTGCAACTACAATTAAGGTGGTCACAAACGCTGGCGATGGTGGTTTATGGCTTACACCCGCACCAAACTATATGAAAGTCAACGTAGATCTGGATGCCCTTACAGTTACTTATACGCCGGTTAAGTTTTACGTTACCGGTGAGGATAACGGATGGAGCGTATCGGCCACTCCAATGATCTACAATCCGGCTACCGGTGTTTGGGTAGCCTCCAATGTAGCCCTGACAGCTGGAAAGGCTTTTCAGTTTACTGCTAATGGTAGTTATGAAATTGGCTATAAGTTGGATAAAGAGGGAGGTGTGCTTGTATTCGCCGGCGCCCCTACCTGGGGCGGAGTTAATATCCCAGTCGCCAAAACAGGAGTATTCACCGTAACACTTGATATGAGCGGTGGTGAAGGAAATTACACCTATTCAGTTAAATAACATTAAAATATAAAGCGATGAGACAAACCAAGTGGTTCGCGATAATAGCGCTGCTAATAGTAATAAGTACCGGCTGTAAGAAGACACCAACAGGAGAGACGATGCTGTATCCTGAACCGGATCCCATAGGCACCTATGCAAAAGGAGCAGATGTGAGCTGGGTCAGTGAAATGGAAGCAGGCGGTAAGAAATTTTATAACAACGCTGGCGTAGAGCAGGACCTTTTTAAAATTTTAAAAGATAAAGGAATCAATGCGGTACGACTGAGGGTCTGGGTAAATCCAGCTGCTGGCTACAACAATACTGCTGACGTACTTACTAAAGCCAGGAGAGCCAGAGCCGCTAATATGCGTATTATGATCGATTTTCATTACAGCGATACCTGGGCGGATCCTGCCCACCAGGCTAAACCAGCAGCATGGGTTGGACAGGATATTACTGCTTTGAAAGCCTCTGTGTATAACCATACGACTGAGGTGCTTACTACATTGAAAAACGCTTATATCGTTCCGGAATGGGTGCAGGTGGGTAACGAGACCAATAATGGCATGTTATGGGAAGAAGGGAAAGCTTCTGTAAACATGAAAAACTTCGCAGAATTAATACTCTCCGGATACAATGCAGTAAAGGCAGTGAACCCTGCGTCGAAGGTGATTGTTCACATTTCCAATGGCTATGATAACGCACTGTTCAGATGGATGTTTGACGGCCTAAAGAACAACGGAGCAAAATGGGATGTGATTGGGATGTCCTTATATCCTGGTGTGACCGACTGGGCTGCGAAAAATACGCAGTGCCTGGCCAATATGAACGATATGGTAAGCAGGTATGGTTCTGAAGTGATGATGAGCGAAATTGGTATGCCTGCTTCCGAGCCTGTTGCAGCTAAAGCTTTTATTAGCGATCTTATCGCAAAGAATAAGTCGCTGCCAAATAACAAAGGGCTGGGCGTTTTCTATTGGGAACCCCAATCCTACGGTAGCTGGAATGGATATGGTCTGGCAGCTTTTGACGATACCGGCAAGCCGACTGTAGCGATGGATGCTTTTTTACCTTAATATATTACGATGATGCTCAGAGCTGTATTGATATTTTTGTTGACGACTGTGCTTAGCCTATCCGGTTTCGCCCAAGCTAAAAGAGGGAAGACAGGTATTTTTGTCGATAAAAGCGGAATAATGCGCTGGCAAAAGGACGGCACGGAAGCTACCTTCTTTGGCGTTAATTATACTGCCCCTTTTGCCTACGGTTATCGCTCTATACAGCGTAGTGGAATATCGGTGGAACAAGCTATTAAGGACGATGTTTACCACTTTTCCCGATTGGGGCTGGACGCTTTCCGTGTCCATGTCTGGGATGTGGAAATTTCTGATAGTGTAGGCAATCTGCTCAATAATGAACACCTCAGGCTCTTTGATTTTCTGATCGCTGAACTAAAGAAGAGAAAGATCAAGACCCTGATCACACCGATTGCCTTTTGGGGTAATGGTTATCCTGAAAAGGACGAGGACAGGGGGAGCTTTTCCAGCAAGTACGGCAAGCAGAAAGCCCTGACCGAAGAAATAGCCTTTCAGGCACAGGAGCGTTACCTGAAACAATTTTTCCAGCATAAGAATCCGTATACTGGTTTGAGCTATCAAGATGACCCTGACGTAATCGCTGCTGAAGTAAACAATGAACCACAGCATAGCGGTGCGAAGGCACTAACTACGGAGTATATTAACCGGATGGTGAAAGCGATCCGCGGAACAGGCTGGAGCAAGCCAATCTTTTATAACATTAGTGAGTCACCAAAGTATGCAGATGCAATCGTAAAGGCAAATGTGCAAGGGCACAGTTTCCAGTGGTATCCCACCGGGCTGGTATCCGGTCATACCTTGAAAGGGAATTACCTGCCGCATGTGGCACAATATCAGATTCCTTTTGATACCATCCCTGGCTTTAAAAACCGGGCAAAAATGGTGTACGAATTTGATGCGGGAGATGTAATGAATTCTTATATGTATCCAGCTATGGCAAAAAGTTTTAGGACAGCTGGGTTTCAATGGGCAACACAGTTTGCCTATGATCCAATGGCTACCGCGCAGGGCAACACGGAATATCAAACGCATTACCTGAACATGGCCTATACCCCTTCAAAAGCAATCAGCCTACTGATCGCTTCCAAAGCTTTTCATCAATTGCCAAGAGCGAAAGTCCAGGCATCCGATACTGTTTTCGGTACCTTTAGGCTAAGTCATGAATTTTCTTTAAGTGAAATGAATGCAGCAGAGGAATTTTATTATTCCAATACTACAACTTCCAAGCCTCTGAATCACATTCAATTGAAGCACATTGCTGGTGTCGGAAACTCTCCTGTGATTCAATACGGAGGGACAGGCGCCTATCTGGTCGACAAAATCGCGGAGGGGATATGGAGGTTGGAAGTTATGCCGGATGCATTGTATTTAAGTGATCCATTTGCGCGCACCAGCCCTGATAAAATTGTAACTGGAATTCGATGGGCGAAGCATGAGATGGTTTTTAATCTGCCTGATCTTGGCGCTGGTTTTTCAATCAGGGGCTTGGATTCGGACAATACTTACGTAAATACAGCTATTGGTGCGGCATTTCAAATCAGTCCTGGAACCTATCTGCTGACACGAGATGGTATACCATACTGACCTGCACGCGAAAAGCAAATGGGCTGATATCCTATTGGGCGAATTCGTTGCGCCTAAAGACTCACAGAGTCCTGTAGTGATGCTTTTCGATGCCCTAAAAGATGCTGATCGCATGATGGTATATAATCCGGATTGGAAACACCGTCCGGTGGATTATCCATCAGCAGAAAGGGCTACTTTGAAATTCAGCATGCCCGGAGATCAGGCCATACCGATGTTGGGTTTTCAAGCCTATTTTGGCGACCGTATGGAAAATGCGGACAAAGTGGATACGCTGGTCATCAAGGCGAGAACTACAGAGGCTACTCCATTTACGATTCAAATTGGCCTTATAGACGCACAAGGCGATTTTTTTGCAACAGGAGTGGAATTGAAACCCGAGTTCCAAACCATCAAGATCCCTTTCAGTATGTTAAAGCCTGCTGCGCAACTGCTATTGCCGAGACCCTATCCGGGATTCCAGAAACTCTATCATCGGAAGGCAATCAAAGCGAGCTTTGAGCTAGCCGAGCTGGAGAAACTGGAAATTACCTTTGGAAAAGGATTAGAGTTATCAACCATTTATTTGAAATAGACCGATAGGTCAACATACATATGAACATCAGAAACACATTCAACGGGGTTGGCCTGAAGCTTTTGGTTGCCTCTTTTTTTACAGTAATTTCCGCCTATGGTCAAAACCGAGTAGAAATTGCATTAACCGAGAATTGGAAATTCTACAGAGGTAAGAACGACAAAGCCTTTGAAAAAACATATGATGATCGCGCATGGAAAACTGTAAAGGTTCCGCATGACTGGGCAATCTCCGGGCCCATTTGATAAAGAAATTGACAAGCAAATGGTGGCCATTACCCAAAATGGAGAAAGTAAGCCCACGGAAAAAACGGGCAGAACCGGTGCATTTCCTTATACGGGAGAAGGTTGGTACCGTAACAATCTTAAAATACCTGAATTAAAGAAAGGACAGCGCAGTTTGCTGGTATTTGATGGAGCGATGAGTGAACCAAAGGTTTACCTTAACGGTAAACTGGTCGGACAATGGAATTATGGTTACAACAGTTTTTACCTGGATGTCACAGATCAGGCCTTACCCGGAGAAATGAATACCCTTGCAGTACATTTATCTAACCGGCCAAAATCTTCCCGCTGGTATCCAGGGGCGGGACTTTACCGAAATGTACACTTGATTATTAAGGATCAGCAAAGTATTGAACAATGGGGAGTTTCCATTACTACTCCATTGATTGAAGCGAAAATGGCTAAGCTGAACATCAAGACTAAGGTGACAGGCGATAAGCTCCGTCTGGAAACGCACATCCTGGACCAGAAAGGTAATGAACTGAGTGTATCAAGCACCGAGCAGCGTTTTGGTCTGGAGTTTGAGCAGAATATCGGAGTTGAGAATCCCCAACTATGGAGCCCTGAAAGCCCATATCTATATACAGCAATTTCCAAAGTATATGAAGGAAATGTATTAAAAGATGAAGTGAAAACCCGTTTTGGCATCCGCGAGATCCGTTATGAAGCTGATAAAGGTTTTAGCCTGAACGGTAAAGTGCGAAAATTTAAAGGCGTTTGTCTGCACCATGATTTGGTCCGCTTGGTGCAGCGATCAATACTGCGGCATTGCGCAGACAATTGACCATTTTAAAAGATATGGGTTGCGATGCAATCCGAAGTTCGCATAATATGCCTTCGCCCGAGCAACTGGAACTTTGCGATGAAATGGGATTTATGTTCCTGGCCGAGAGTTTTGATGAATGGGCAAAGGCAAAAGTGGAGAATGGTTATCACTTGTATTTTGATACAGATGCGGAAAAAGATGTGGTCAATCTGGTGAGAGCCAATCAGAAACCATCCATGCATCGTGATGTGGAGTTCAGGTAATGAAGTTCCAGATCAGTTTGGTGCTGAAGGCGTAAAACGTGCTAAATGGCTTCAGGATATTTTCCACCGAGAAGATCCTACGCGTCCGGTCACTGTCGGTATGGATCAGGTAAAAGCCACAATGCAGTCGGGTTTTGGTGCATTACTGGATGTTCCGGGATTAAATTATCGGGTACACCTTTATCGATGAAGCTTATAAAGCATTTCCTCAAGGATTTATCTTGGGTTCTGAAACCGCATCAACCGTAAGTTCCAGAGGGATTTATAAATTTCCTGTAGTAAAAGGGAAAGATAAAGCAGTATCCTGATTTTCAAAGCTCATCTTATGATTTGGAATATTGCAGCTGGTCTAATCGTTCCTGATGATGATTTCGTAATGCAGGATGATAAGCCCTGGGTAATTGGTGAGTTTGTATGGACAGGTTTTGATTATCTGGGTGAACCAACTCCTTATGATGAAAGCTGGCCATCCAGAAGTTCTTATTTTGGAATCTGCGATCTGGCTGGCTTACCGAAAGACCGTTATTATTTGTACCGAAGTCGATGGAATAAGAAAAACCTACATTACATATACTTCCACACTGGAACTGGGAGGGCAGAGAAGGCCAAACAACTCCCGTATTTGTATACACCAATTATGATAGCGCTGAGCTTTTTTTAAATGGTAAAAGTCTAGGAATACAGAAGAAAAATAAGTCAACCCCACAGAACCGTTACCGGTTAATGTGGATGGATGTTAAATATGAGCCTGGCACATTAAAAGTGGTGGCTTACGATAGTCATCGGAAAGGCTGTTGCAGAAGAAAAGATTGATACCGCGGGTAAGCCATATAAAATTGTTCTGGAAGCTGACAGGACGGAAATTGATGCCGATGGAAAAGATCTTTCTTTTGTAACTGTATCGGTGGTGGATAAAGATGGAAATCCTTGTCCAACCGCGACTAACCAACTAAAATTTGAAGTTGAAGGGAACAGGATCATTTAAAGCAGTTTGCAATGGCGATGCCACTTCCCTGGAAAGTTTTGAAAAGCCAACCATGAAACTGTTCAGTGGAAAGCTTGTTGTGTTGGTTCAGTCGACCACAGAGGCAGGGCAGATTGAATTAAGCGTAAATGGCGGTTCACTCAAAGGAGAAAAGATCAGGTTGCAGTCAAGATATACAAAGAAATAGTAAGTCAGTACTTACTATTTCAATAATAGGAGGTGTTTAGATTAATGTTTAGTTTTTCTGCATTTTCAATAGGAGAATAATCAGATAATATAAATGCCTCCCCTTTTTTCACACAGACATCATGTTCGAAATGAACCGACGGCAATCCGTCTATGGTTCTGATGGTCCATCCATCGTCATCTAAGAAGACCTCTTTCTTACCCATATTGATCATCGGCTCAATAGCCAGAACCAGATTTTCCTTCAGCAGCATGCCTGAACCTTTTCTACCATAATTAGGTACCTGCGGGTCTTCGTGCATCTCTCTTCCAAGTCCATGTCCAACCAAGTCTCTCACTACACCGTATCCCCGCTTTTCATTGTATGTTTGAATAGCATAACCAATATCTCCTATGCGTTTGCCCACAACTGCTTCCTTGATGCCCTCAAATAAGGACTCTTTAGTCGTCTTTACGAGTTGCAATATTTCCTGAGAAACCTCACCGATGATAAAAGTATATGCATGATCTCCATGGAACCCGTTTTTAATGGTTCCAACATCAACAGAAATAATATCTCCTTCCTTTAATTCTTCTTTAGATGGAAATCCATGTACAACTGCATCGTTAACCGAAGTGATGATATGATAGGGGAATCCGTTGAATTTATAGAAGGATGGAACTGCGCCATTATCCAAGATAAATTCATTCGCCAGCTTATCTATCGCCAGAGTACTGAGACCAGGTCTTAGGACTTTTGCGACCTCGGCAAGTGTATCGCTTACTAATAGAGCACTGATTTTCATCAGCTCGACTTCTTCGTTGCTTTTGTAGATGATCATTGTGCAAAATTAGCAAATTTTTCAAATTCCATAACATGAATCCTTGTGTCTTCTACTCCAAATGCAGCTTTTCTGGATGTATCACTATTACATGAATAACATAGGAACAACTATTTCTCAGTTCCGTTGTTTATTACGTAACATCCCGATTGAGGATGAACAATGGCCTATGGATATAGAAAGACTTTTGAACTACGAAATGCATGATTACCTGTATAATAGTGTATTAGCTATAGCTTCGATTATATTGGGGATGCTTATCAGTTTCATCGGGCGTAAGTTATTTATGATCTTTTCAAAGATCTGGCTTACTTTCATCATCAATTCGATCATCAAGCATCTTCAAGGTCCCATCAATGTTTTTATTCCATTATTGCTGCTAAATGGAGCATTAAGTCTGATGAGAATGAATCCCCGTTATCTACTTTCACTAGATAAAGTGATAGAGATTACGCTCACCATCTTAGTTGCTCTTATTCTGATCCGGATCATCAAAGTATTTGAGGACTATTTTTACCACAAATACGATTTAAATAAGCCTGATAATTTAAAGGAACGTAAAGTAAGGACACAGCTTCAGTTCATCAGAAAATTTATGGTTTCATTAATTATCATCATTACCGCTGCAATTGTTCTGCTTAGTTTCGAAAGCATGAGAAAGATCGGAGCTGGTTTGTTGACCGGTGTGGGTATCGGAGGAATTATAATAGGTTTTGCTGCTCAAAAGTCATTGGGTAACTTACTCGCAGGTTTTCAGATTGCTTTTACGCAACCAATCAGGATGGATGACGTGGTCATTGTGGAAGGAGAGTGGGGGAGAATAGAAGAAATTACACTAACTTATGTAGTGGTCAACATTTGGGATCAGCGGAGGCTCATTCTTCCAATTACTTATTTTATAGAGAAGCCGTTTCAAAATTGGACACGTGTCTCAGCAGAGCTATTGGGTACGGTGTTTCTTTATCTTGATTATACAGTACCAGTGCCTGCATTAAGAGATGAACTTGGTAAAATACTGGAAGCGCATCAGCTTTGGGACAAACGTGTCAATGTGGTGCAAGTAACGGATAGTAAAGCAGATCATATTGAAGTTCGTTTCTTGATGAGCGCCCGGACATCAGGAGAAGCATTCGATCTGCGTTGCTTTGTAAGGGAACATATGATTACCTTTATCCGTGAAAATTATCCGCAAAGCTTACCAAGAACCAGGATAGAAATGAAAAATCATGATTAGATTAAATAATGATACGCCCTCTAGTGTACTGCAGGATGTGAGAGAGGGAAATATGGTAACAGACACTTTTAGCAAAACAGGGTTGGTAGAAAGCATCGAGGTTACAGACGACGGGCTTTATCGTGTCTATACCTTTTACCTGGTTACAGGAAGAAGCATCACGATTAAAAAGTAATAGTCGCGTAATCTTAACTTAATAGGTGTGCAGTTCCTTTGCTTGCATGCACACCAAGGATTTAATTAATTGCGATGATGATTTCCTTTTAACTGAACTGCGCAGTGATTGCAGTTTAGCATTTGATGCCCTCTATAATAAATATTGGCAATTGGTGTACGCTAATGCCCATAAGCGATTGGGAGACGAAGATTTGGCGAAAGATATTACGCAGGAAATATTCCTGAAACTATGGAATTTACGTCATCAATCTTCTATTAAAAACCTTCCTGCATATTTATACACTGCTGTGAAAAATGCAGTTTACAACTATTTCGAGAAAGAGAAAAAATATGTTGCCGTTACCGATCTCATTATGGATAGAGAAGTTTCCAATGAAGGGGCAGATTCCCGTCTGCTGGTTAATGAGCTCCTGCGTACATATGAAGTCTTGTTAAAGAAACTTAGCGGTTCTCAACAAATCATTTTTAAAATGCGCTTTGATGAGGATGAGTCTACACAGGCGATTTCACAAAAGCTGGGCATATCCAGAAAAACTGTTCAAAATCAGCTTGGCAAGAGTTTACTCCAACTTCGTGAGGCGATGATGTTCCTCTTTTAGCCTTTTTTTATTTTTTTTAAAATTTCCGTGGGACTTTTAGGAGTTCGCCTGTCATTACTATATATGCCATTAAAAGTGAATATAGAAAAGGAGGAGTTTTTAAAAATGCTCGCTAAGCGTAGGAACGGAGAGTCTAGCGCTGAAGAGGAGGCTTTTCTGGATGCCTATTATAACCTTTTTGACCTTCGTGAAAATGCTTTAGAGCAACTTGCTGCGGCACAAAAAGAGTCGATAAAAAATGCTATCCGGGACGGCATTAAATTAGAGCCCTCTAAAACTGAAGAGCAGGTTGCTCATTTAAAATACTATATATGGCGGTATATCACTGCAGCGGCATGCGTCCTCTTGATTGCTTTTTCATTTTTAATGAACTCTCCAGGGCCAAACAGTAAAATCAAAACATCAGCACAAACTTATAAAATTCAGCCTGGAAGCACTAAAGCAATTCTCAGGCTGGCCAACGGCTCTGAAGTCCTTTTAAACGAAGGACATGATGAGGGAGAAATTTACGATTTGATAGGTAAAGACATCAGTTCCCCAACAGCATTCAATATGGTGACAACGCCAAGAGGCGGGCAATATCAACTTGATTTACCCGATGGATCTAAAGTCTGGCTTAACTCAGCTTCTTCCATCAAATTTCCATCGGAGTTTAATGGGGACACGCGAAAGGTAGAGATGACAGGGGAAGTGTATTTTGAAATTGCAAAAAAACATCAGCCTTTTATTGTAACTGCAAAAGGGCAGGAAGTGGAGGTGTTAGGTACGCATTTCAATATCAATGCCTATCCAGATGAAGCGCATACCCAGACAACCTTATTGGAAGGTAGTGTAAAGGTACGTGGGGCAGATCATAGTGTTCATTACTTGAAACCAGGTCAACAGTCTTTGATCTCAAGCGAAGGTGATTTTCAATCTATAACAGCAGCTGACACAGAAATGGCTGTGGCCTGGAAAAACGGGTATTTTAAATTTGACAGGCAAAATTTGCAGGCAATAATGCGTCAGGTTTCCAGGTGGTATGATGTGGAAGTAGAATATACCGGAGATATTCCAGCCGACGAATTTGTAGGTAAGATTAAGAGAAGTGGAGATGTGTACGGAGTACTAAAGGTACTTAGACTTAGTAAGGTAAATTTCACGGTAAAAGGAAGAAAAATCATTGTAAATAATTAATTCACTAAATGTTCAATCAAAAGCCTAAGCATATGAAAACATAGCTACCAACAAAATTCCTAAAAAGACCGGAAGTGGTTCGAACACTCCCGGCTTAAATGCAGTCCTAAAAGGGCTGGTAGGATCACAAAAATCTCTTGACAGAAATTTATTATTTAACCCAAACATTACAAAAATATGCAATTAAAAACGTTTCTGATTATGAAACTAACATTTCTATTGATAATGGTCACCTGCCTGCAGCTTAACGCTGAAGTGCGCTCGCAGACCGTTAGCATATCAGGCAAGAATATATCTTTAGAAAAAGTACTTAGCAGTATTGAAAAGCAAAGTGGCTATTATCTTTTTTATAAATATAACGAGTTGAAAACAGCGAGACCGGTCAGCCTTGATCTCAATAATGTTACCGTAGCGAAGGCACTTGAACTGAGTTTTAAAGATCAGCCTTTTGAATTTGTGATCGATGATAAGACGATAATCATTACCAAGAGAAATTCGGATTTGAAAAATCCCAGTTTAATCTTCCTGGATGTAAGCGGCAAGGTAACAGATGAAAACGGGAATCCGCTGCCTGGTGCGACGATTAAAGTGAAAGATCATGACATTACCAGCGTAACGGACTCAAATGGTGAATTTCGTTTTACTAACATTGGAAATGATGCGGTATTATTGATCTCCTACATGGGATATGCGAGTCAGCAACTCAGTATTTCTGGACGTTCTGCCATTACAGTTGTACTAAAGGAGGAAAATAATGACCTCAATCAAGTTATGGTGATAGGATATGGCACAGTTAAAAAGCAGGATCTTTCTGCTGCTGTATCATCTGTGCCAAATATGAAACAGATCAAAGAGCGGCCGGTATTGAACGTACAAGCGATGATTCAGGGACGGGTGCCAGGAGTTACAGTAGTCAATAACGGTGGACATCCAAATGGTACCCCTACACTCACCATAAGAGGTAAGGGCTCACGAAATGGAGAAAATCTGCTGTACGTGGTAGATGGCGTACCTAATGCACCTTATAACCCTGCAGATATCGAATCTATAATTATTCTTAAAGATGCCGCTTCAGCAGCCATATATGGAGCTTTTGCCGGTTCTGCAGGTGTTATTCTCATTACAACCAGGCAGGCAGCCAAAGGTAAACCAGTTATAGAATACGCTGGTTTTACGGGCACGAAAACAGCTTGGAAACTTCCCAAAGCACTCACTGCAACTGAGGAAGCAATGGTTTCCAACCTTGCTTATACCAACGCGGGACTTCCTACTCTGGGTGGATGGGACATTACCAAAAACCCAAATGCACAGGTGAATCGTACAGATTGGGTTGATGAGATTTTTCATACAGGTATCATCCAACGTCACAATGTGAGTATCAACGGTGGAACGGATGAATTCAAAACGCTGTTGCAGGCAAGGTATGAAAAAGAAGAAGGGACTTTATTGAACACTTACAGTCAGAATATGTCGCTAAGGTTCAATACAAGTTATAACTTGAATAAATACGTGAAGTTGAGCCAAAATCTTTTCTGGAACAACAACGACAATAGAGGTACAACTACTGCGGGTGGTTATACAGGTACCATTTTATCTGCCATATATATGCCTAGCTCGGCTTCTGTCTATTATCCAGACGGCACTTTTGGTGGTGTGGGTCCTAGGGATTCACAATATCTGGGTATTCATGGTGATGCCGTCAATCCGGTAGCTACTTTACTTAGAAATAAGCCTTACAATAAAGCAAATACGCTCCAGTCTGTGACTGAATTGAATGTCTCTGAGGTATTTAAAGGTTTAAGCTTCTTGTCGAGATTCTCCTACAAATTGAATACTAATCTTTACAAAAACTTTGAACCTCTAAGAACCGAGCCAGGTAAACCAATTTCTCAGAATTATCTGAGTTACTCTACTGGCCGTAGCTATAACTGGCTATGGGAAAATACCCTGAATTATAGTCGCCAATTCAATAGACATTCCATTGGTGCGATGATTTCTACTACTGCTCAGGAAGATGCAGGCCGTGGATTTAGTACTAGTGCACAGGGTTTTGCAAATGAAGCTGAATGGGCGCAGTTTTTCATTAATGCAGATGCATACAACATTAACCGTCCGGGTGATTACGATACTAAAGACCGCAATACTTCTTACGTAGCACGGGTATCTTACAGCTGGGCAGATCGTTATTTTCTAACAGGTAGTTACCGATATGATAATGCAGGACGACTTTCTGTCTCTAACCGTAGCAAAGTTTTACCTGGACTCACTGCTGCGTGGAAATTGAGTTCTGAACCTTTCTTTCATATAGATGGTGTTGATTTATTGAAGTTCCGGGCAAGTTGGGGTAAAATTGGTAACTTAAGCACTATACCAATTTACTATGGGACAGCGGGCTTAAATTCTAATAACACTTACCAAGTTGGTAATGGTGCTACTCAAACGCCAGCGTTATATGTTGGAGAGAGTATAAATCCGAACTTAAGTTGGGAAACTTCACGGCAAACGGATATAGGACTAGATTTGAGTTTGATGAAGTCGAGGTTAACAATAACAGCAGATTATTTTGATAAGCTGACTTACAACCTGATTAAGAGACAAGATAGTGAATGGACAAATACCTACGGCTTAGGTGCTCCTTTAATCAACCAGGGAGAGATTGGAAACAAAGGGTTTGAGCTTGCTGCAACCTGGAAAGACCAGCTGGGTGATCTGAATTATGAGTTTGGAGGTAACATTGCTACGTTGAAAAACCGTATTAAATCTATAGATGGTAACCCAAAATCAGCATGGCTTGATGGCGATAGCTGGAGAGGTGTATTGAGTCCATACCGTTCAATAGTAGGACAGTCTTTATTTACTTATTGGCTAATTGAAACGGATGGTTTGTTCCAATCTGATGCAGAGGCAGCTGCCTATACAAAAGACGGGGTAATGATTCAACCGCAAGCAAAGGCTGGAGATCTGAAGTTTGTGGATGCCAACAATGACGGTAAGATCAGCGACGACGATCGGAAATTTATGGGCAGTGCTTTCCCTGACTTAACTTATGGATTTAACGCCAATTTTGAATACAAGGGTTTTGATATGAGCATCTTCATGCAAGGTGTGAGTGGCGTTAAGCTGTTTCATGCATTTAAAGAGTCTACATTGAACGGTGCAGAGCAAGGTTATAACCGTTGGAACAAGATTCTGGAGGCTTGGTCTCCAGAAAATACTGGGGCTAGTATTCCTCGCATCAGAGCAAATGATCCAAATAAAAACTTCCAGCAGCCTTCGGACTTCTTTTTGGAAAATGGTAATTATTTAAGGGTTAAGAATGTCTCGCTTGGCTATACCTTCAAGAAAATGAATTGGAACTCCGGGCTGCGCGTATTTTTCAGTGGAGATAACTTGTTGACTTTTACTAAGTATTCAGGTATGGATCCTGAGGTTGGAGGCATCGGTTTTGACGGTGGTCAGTTTCCATTATCACGTATTTACTCATTTGGCTTAAATGTTAAATTCTAAGCTTTTAAAAAAGGATATTAAGATAATACAATCATGAAATTAAACATAAAATATATACTTGGGCTTTCACTCCTTGCGCTATCAATGAACAGCTGTAAAAAAGGATGGATAGAAACCAAACCCAATGGAAGTCCGACCACAGCCTATTTCTGGCAGAGTGATGCAGATGTTGTCAAAGCTGTCGCTTCTATCTACGTACCCATGAAAAATGAAGCAACTTGGGGAAGAGACCTGTTCTGGGTGCAGAATGCGAGCGACGATTTGATTGTAGGCAGGGTAAAAGCTGATGGAGAGAACATCAAGAATTTTATTCCTTCTGGAAGAGAAGGCTATTTGACTGGCGGTTGGAATGATTTATATTGGATGATCAATAAGGCCAATCAAGTCATTAAGAATGTTCCGACTGCGCCTAACCTTTCAGAAGAAGTACGTAAGCGTTCAATGGGTGAAGTCTATTTTATCAGAGGATTTGCCCATTTTTGGTTGGCTTACTTATGGGGACATAAAAATCAAGGTGTACCGTTTGATATGCCTGAAAACGCGGAGTATGAAAAACGCATACCACCTCAACTTCCATCAGTTACAGACAATTATGCACAAGTAATCAGTGATCTTCAAAAAGCAGCTGATTTACTCCCTTATTTTGAATCGTATGCTGGCGCTGATCAGGGCCGTGCACATAAAGTTGCAGCTTGGGGTTACATGGTAAAAGTATATGCCTATTGGGCACAATATGATGCATCAAAATGGGATTTGATTCCAGCATTGGCAGATCGCATCAAAAATGAAGGACACAGAGCGCTGATTACTGGTAAGGCCACTCCGGCACTTAATTATAAATCTGTATTCACTATTGCCAATAACTGGAGTTCAGAGTACATCTGGTCTATTAATTCCAATGAACAGGGTGGTTCTGAATTTATGGGTGTTATTCTGGAAAATAAAGGATGGGGAATTTATAATGGCTGGGGATATTTTCAGCCTACAGAAGAGTTGTATGAAGAGTATGAATCCAGTGACCCAAGGAGAGAAGCGACCATCTTGAAATTTGGTGATAAATTCACTTTCTTTGGTGTTGAACGGTCATATTATTCTACAAACAGTTTATCTGGTTTTCAGATCAATAAGTATATGGAGCCATTTACTTATGGGGCAGGTGGTATTGCCTCTACCAACACAATGGTTAATCCAAATGGTGATTATCCGACTACCAAGCTTAACCTCCCGTTGATGCGTTATGCTGAAGTTTTGCTTTTTAAAGCTGAAGCGTTGATCAAACTTGGTAGGAATGGAGAGGCCGCAACTCCGTTGAATGAGGTGCGTGCAAGGGTAGGTTTGGGGCCGATAGCCAGTCCAACTTTAGATGATCTCAAGCATGAAAGAAGGGTAGAATTAGCTTGCGAATGGACAGATAGACTTGCAGATCTAAAGAGATGGGGAGATTATGCAAAAATAAATGCGCCTTTACATGGAAGAATCCATACCTCTCAAACTGACCCATCTTCTCCATATACAATTCAACAGGTATGGCCGGCACGTAAATTTGACCCCGCTAAACACATGGCTTGGCCAATTAGTCCTGATGAAATAGGCAGGAGTAATGGTACTTACAAGCAAACGCCAGGATGGTAAATTCAAATCACATGAAATATATTGCATTAGTTGTATGCTTCACGTTTGGTATGTCTGCGCTTGCGCAGCAGACCAAACGTTCGCAAAACTCTGGTCACAGTCATAATGACTACAACCAGAACTTTCCATTTTATCAGGCATACTATTCTGGTATGGGCTCTGTAGAGGCAGATGTTTTTTTAAAGAATGGTAAATTGCTGGTGGCCCATAATGAGGAAGATACCGATCCGGAGAAAACCCTGGAATCCTTGTACCTTTTGCCGATAGCCAAAGCATTTAAGAAAAACAATGGGCACATCTATGCAGATACTACTCTGCATATGCAATTACTGATCGACATCAAAGTCAATCACAAATCTGTATTGGCAGTGTTGATTGCTGAAATGAAGCCGTATTTATCAGTTTTTGACCGAAGGATCAATAAAAATGCAGTCAGTGTGGTCATAAGTGGCGACGTTCCTCCCGCTGAAAACTTCAAAGACTTTCCTGAATATATTTCATTTGATGGACGACCTTCTAAATCCTACACCCAGGATCAATTGAACCGAATTGGCATGATCAGCGAAGACATTAGTCATTACACGGTATGGAATGGTAAGGGCACACCCACACCACCTGATATGGAAAAACTCAAACAGGTAGTGGACAAATCACATGGACTGAACAAACCTTTCCGTTTTTGGGGCACACAAGACAATCCAAATAGCTGGAAAGAATTGGAAAATATGGGGGCAGATTGGATAGGTACCGACCATCCGGAAAAGCTACAGGAATTTTATGGCCGACGGGATAAACTGGAATACGTAAGTCCAAAGCCTTACCAGCCCTATGAACCAAGTTATAAAACAGATGGTAGCAATCAAAAAGTAAAAAATGTGATTCTATTGATTGGCGATGGGATGGGGCTGGCCCAAATCCAGGCAGGACTATCTGCTAATTTTGGGCAATCCAACCTAATGAAAATCAAACATCTGGGCTTATCCAGGACAGAAGCTGTAAATTCCGACTTTACGGACTCTGCAGCTGGCGCAACAGCAATGGCTTCTGGTGAGAAAACCAATAACCGTTATATCGGAATGAACCCTGAAGGTAAGGCAATCGTAGCATTGCCTGACAAATTAGCAGCTTTTAAAGTCAAGACCGGGGTAATTAGCAGTGGAGACATTACGGATGCAACGCCAGCAGCTTTTTATGCACACCAGATAGAAAGGTCCTTATCGCAGGAGATTGCCTCAGACCTGGTAAATAGCCATGTAGATATATTGGTAGGTTCCAATCGGAAAAGCTTTGTCCAGAATAAAGATGCCGATCTCATGAAGAAACTCAGTGATAAAGGTTATGCTTATTCCAAGGACCTAAATGAATTTAAAGCAGTAAAAGCAGGAAAGCAACTGGTTTTACTGGAAGATTCTGTGACCCGACATGTTTTGGATGGAAGAGGCGAGATGCTTAAGATTTCACTATTAAAGACGATCGAATTGCTTTCGGCCAATAAGGGGAGGTTCTTCATCATGGCAGAAGGGGCACAGATTGATCATGGTGGACATGCCAACGATTTACCTTACCTGATTACTGAACAGCATGATTTTGACAGATTAGTAGGCGAGGCACTTAAAATTGCAGATCAAGATGGCGAAACATTGGTTGTCGTAACTGCTGATCATGAAACGGGCGGGTTGTCTCTTCTGGACGCAGTATATAAAAAAGGAATGGTAAGGGGCAACTTCAGTACAGGGGATCATACTAATATTATGGTGCCAGTATTTGCTTACGGTCCGCAGGCGAATAATTTTATAGGCACCTATAGCAATACGGAAATTTACAAGAAAATCTTAAATGCAATGACAAATTTGAAATAATTTATGAAAAATTGAGTTCGGGGCGGATGTAACCCTAACAACATCCGCCCCTAAACTCATAGTGATAAATGCGCCACACATCATCACCAATCTCCCCTCTTCTCCCCTCAATTCCTCGCTTAGCTCCCTAAAACTAATATTTTGCGAAGTATTTTGAATGACTGCTGCCATTCTAATAATACATTTGCAAATATATGACCATATACGTAAATGCCTTTCAATTAGGTTTTAAGGCAGGTGAGGTTTTATTTGCAATGGAGATAATTCATCATTTTGAGGTGGTATATTCCCCATTAATCTGCGAATTCCCAAGCACTTTGATATGCGTTCTGAGTTTCTGCATAGGAGATGAAGTCGGCATAGAATGGTAATCGCGATAAGGTTGCGCTATCGCCAATTACAATTAGTTTTTTCCTTGCCCTGGTCATTGCAACATTCATTCGCCTGATATCAGAAAGAAAGCCAATATTTCCTTCATCATTGCTTCGGGTCATGCTGATGAAAACAACATCACGTTCCTGTCCCTGAAAACTGTCTATCGTATTAACGGTTATTTTTTTTTGATAGAGCTCTAACTCTGGCGAATTTTCCAGCAGTTCCTTCATGTAAATAATCTGTTGCTTATATGGAGAGATTATACCTATGCTGGGAAATTTATCCAGGGGATATTTGTCTGAAAGTTCGCTGACCAGCCTGACCAGCTGTTTAAAAAGAAAAACTGCTTCCTCCGGATTGCTCAGACTGGTGCCATCTATCTTTTCTTCATAGCCACAGCCAGCGGTATCTATAAAGACCAGTGGAGCATCATCTTTAAAAAGTAGATGTTCTGATACGCTGCTATGGGCCTGTAATTTATTTTCATAAAAAACAAGAGAAGAATAGCTCATAATGCTTTTGTGCATGCGGTATTGCTCTTGAAGTAACACCACTGCCTGCGGATGTAGCTGTACCACTTTTTCAAGCAAGGTGTGTTGCAGTCCTTTTCTTGCTGCTTCGCTGGATTTTATAGTAGGCGACAGCTGATGATGATCACCTGCGAACACTATTTTTTCTGCTTTAAGGATCGGAATCCAACAAGCAGGTTCCAGGGCTTGACCGGCTTCGTCGATGACTAGTGTTTTGTACCTGAGCTTTCTTACAGTATGGTGATTGGAGCCTATGAGTGTTGCAGTAACTACTTGTGTTTTGGTTAATACATCATCAATAATGTACTGTTCGGCAGTGGCGACTTCTTTCATGAGCTTATGTGCTTCGTCAAAAAGTGCTTTCCGCTGCTCTTTTTCCGCCCGTCCAAAATTGCGCTTGTATTTATGCGCCATGTTTTTGTATTCTGCAGCCCTTTTTTTCAGGTCTTTGATCAGTTTCATTTCTGAATGACCGGCCATCTTATTGTCTAGCGTTAAGGAAAGCAACCGTTCAGAGACCCTCGACGGATTACCTACCCGAAGTACGTCTAAACCCTGTTCGGCAAGTTTTTCACTCAGCAGGTCGACAGCCGTATTGCTCGGCGCCACTACCAATATTTGTTGATTTTCCTTTTTTAGTAAGGCTTTGATTGCCTGAACTAAAGTCGTGGTCTTGCCGGTCCCCGGCGGGCCATGGACGACGGCTAGATCCTGAGCAGCTAAAATTTTGTCGCTGGCCAACTGTTGGACTTCATTCAGTGATGGAATATTGTACCTATGGATTTGTTCCTCAAAGGATGGGCTCGCAGCTCCTGTGAGTATTTTGACCAATTTGCCGGTAGGTGTATTCTCATCGGTAGTAGCAGCCTGCTTTAATGCATTTTGCATTTCATCATAACTGTTATTGTCAAATAACACATCTACGCCCAGTTTGCCATCTCTGCACCAATCAGGTAATTCCTCTGTGCGCAGGTTGATCTTTAGCTTATTTCCGCTCTGATGCGTAATGGTACCCTCTATACGATCCTTTGGGTCATGATTAGAAAACAAAGCGGCAGATGATCCAAAACGCAGTTGATGGGGAAGATCCTGATGGGTGGTTCGCTCTATTTCTACAGTTAGATAATCGCCTCTGCTTATCTCTGTACCTCTTATGGCGACGGGGTACCAGCTGAGTCCATTCGCCCTTCTCTCGGAAGCCGAACTGGATTCTGTGAGTTTCCTGTATGATTGCAGGTCTTCCTCCCGCTCAATTTTAAGTAAACCCAGTAACTTGTCAAAATAATCCATCGGCGCAAAGATATCATAATATAAAATTCATATTATTGTGTTGACTAATATTTTGACATCATATGAAACGCATCTCTCTATTATTGTTTCTTTTCTCTGTCCAGCTTCAGGTTTTCGGCATAGAAGTTTTCACGATAACTGGTATCGTGTCTGATGTTAAGGGAAAACCTTTGTCCGCAGCAACTGTGTTTATCGACGGTTCCAAAAAGATGACTGTGACTAATTCGCTTGGACAATTTAGATTCAGTGAGTTATTACCTGGAACTTATCAGGTAGTGGTTAACATGATTGGTTATCACTCTGTCAAACAAACGGTAAATGTAGAGCGACAATCTCAAGTACTAATGATAAGTCTAAAGGAAAACCAATTTGCTTTGAAGGAGGTGGTGATCAGGAGCAATCCATACCGGGCAGGTTATCTCCAACTTTTCATAGAGAATTTCCTCGGTACAACTAAAAATGCCCAAAGTTGCGAAATTCAGAATACAGATGTATTAAATTTTATTGATAACAAAAAGGAAAAAGTGCTGGAGGCTACATCTGATGATTTCCTCATCGTAATCAATGACCTATTGGGATATAAGATTAAATACCTTTTGAGGAAATTTAAATATAACCGGATGACGACTGTAGCAAGTTACGACGGTGAAATGATTTTTGAACAGCTGAATGGTGACGAAAAAGACCAGGAACGTTGGAAAGCCAATAGGATAACTGCATTCAAAGGTTCTTTTATGCATTATCTGAGGTCATTATATGAAAGTAAAACCCGTGAAGAGGGCTTCATTACCTATCAGATATACGCCAATAACCAGCCTGTTCCAGTTGACGTCCAGACTGCAGTCGCCAGAATTGATAGTAATTTTATCTCCCTGGAATTTATCAACCCCTTATTTATCATTTATGATAAGGACCGCGTAGCAGAAGCCTATAAATCCGGGGCTGAGACAAAACTAACTAAAGCAGTAGCAGAGCAGGGAAGTTTGATTAAGCTTTATCTAAATAACGCGATCATAGACCAGAAGGGGAGTTTTGTAGACTATAAAAGCTTTTATATAAAGGGTAATTGGGGAGGGAAGCGAATTGGTGATCACCTCCCATTTGAATATAGTTTAACAGAATGACTGAGGGTTATTGCTTTGTTACCCTGCCTGAGCCAATAAGTACAGTTTCATTTATTTCTGCGTCGCCGGTGTAATAAACATGGCCAGAGCCACTAATTACAGCCTTGATCTTTCCATTCGACTGAATATTTATGTTTCCTGAACCACTGACCCGGGACGAGAGGCTGTTGATCACCAGGGTTTTACTGCCAAAATTTCCTGATCCGCTTAAGGTTACGCTCGCTTCATTTGCTTTTCCCGTTAGATTGAGGTTGCCGGAGCCACTTAGTACACCGGTGATTTTATCAGCCTCAACATTTGCTTTTATCGTTCCCGATCCGCTCAGTGTAGTGGCAAATTCTTCAGCTGTGATGAGACCTGAAACTGTGATTGTACCGTTACCACTCATGGTAATGCTGCTAATTTGTCTGGCAGTTACGTAAGCGGTTATCTTTTTCCCCTCATACTTTTTTGCCCAGCTTTTCCAGCTGTTTTGTGGCCTGATGATCAAAATACTTCCTTTAACTTCACTTACGAGTGTAGAGATAGCTTCTTTATCACCCTCAAACCTGATACTTTCTTTGTCACCAAGCTTAACGATGACATCAATAGGACCACCTGCACCAATGCCATTGAAATTCTTTACATTCCGCTCGTCGTCCTGTAGCTGTGATGAAGTAAAGGCTATAGGGTGTCCTTTTTCAGCCATGACATTACTAGTCAATAGAAGAGAGGTAAGTATAAATGGCAATATTTTTTTCATGTGAATTTCGATATTCGGCAAAATTAGTAAATAAACTATGTACCTATAAGACGTAGGTAGTTACAGATTGTTGCATGCGGGCAATAAAAAATCGAATTTCATTCGATAAAATGTGTTTTTGCATAAGCTTTAACCAGCTTTTTCATTAGTTCCTCTGGCTTTAATGGCTTACTTAGGAAGTCATTCATCCCCGCGTTTAAACATTCATCCCGGTCTTCTTTGAGGGTATTGGCTGTTAATGCGAGGATGACCGGTTGTTTGATCTCTAAATTCCTGATCGCTATCGTTGCCTCCAAACCATCCATTTCAGGCATCTGGATGTCCATCAAAATAAGATCATAATTATTTAAAAGTGTTATGGCCAGAGCCTCTCTGCCATTAGCTGCAAGATCTGGCTGATAGCCCATTTTAGCGAGCATATGCAGGATTACTTTTTGGTTTACCTGATTGTCCTCGGCGACCATGATCCGTAAAGGATAGGTTTCACTAAAATCCTGTGGGATTTGCGGGCGGGTGGTAGGAGGGCTATTTGCAGCTTGAGAGTTGTTCGCTAAACTTTGTAGGATATATTTACTAAGTGCGTACTGTTTAATGGGTTTGGTCAGTACATAATCGAAAAGACCGGTTTTCTCAAGTTTTCTTTCGTCGCCAATCGAACTCAATAAAATAACTGGGACACCGGACCAGTTTTTTCTGATTGCTCTGGTTAGCTCCTCACCATCCATACCGGGCATCTGGGCGTCTGTAATGATCAGGTCGAAATCCGATTGCTGGCTTAGTAATTTCAAAGCTTCGGCCGCCGAAGCTGCCAGAACTGTTTGCAAACGCCAGTTGCTAAGTTGGCTCTCAAGGATTTGCCGATTGGTATAGTTATCATCTACCACCAGTACTTTCTTATTAATATATGCAGATAGGTCGTGTCTGGTGTAGGGAATCAGCTCAGCTGTTCCTGCTGCGGTCTTGATGTGAAAAGTGAAAACAGATCCAATACCCAATTCACTGTCCACCTTGATTTCTCCACCCATCAACTTGACTAGTTTTTCCGTAATGACCCCGTGGAGATGGAAGGCGCCGGTCTTGAGCGTGAGCGTGTTCGTCGTCGCTTGGCTGGTTCCGGTCATCGACGATCCAGCGCCGACACTGGCGGACCCCGCGACGGCGGCGCTATTCACGTAGCGGCGGTCACGGAGCGTAGCGGTGAACGGAGAGCCACCAGAGGGAATGATTTCCCATGCGTTTGCCGGGACTCCGGCCTGCGCTGAATGCGCCCCCCTGCACGACGAGGGTCTGGTCCCCGAGCACCGAGCCGAGGCCGCCGACCACACCGCTGGTGTAGAAGATGGCGGGGAAGATCGGGTTGCTCGGCGCGGCGTTGCTCATCTTGTAGTCGAACTCGGCGAGCACTCCCCCGGGCTGCACAGTCTCGGCCGCGGCGGTCGCTCTGCGATTCCGGAAGGTCAGGATCAGATGCGAACCTCGCGGGCTGGATCGGGCGGCGTTCGAGCGTCGCCGCGTACTCCGAGCCGCCGAGCACGAAATGACCGCCGCTGAGCCTGTACACGGGGTGCCGGCTGCTCGAAGCCGCCCTGACCGACCGCAGCGAGAGGTTGCTAGCGGTGAGGCGGATCACGATCTCGCGCCGGCGCGCGCCGCCCGCGAAGTTGATCTGCGCCTGGCAGGAATGCGACCCGCCGCGACATCGGATGATCCGATTGACGGGTGGAGTAAGTGTGGCACCGAGCGGGCCAATCCCGGTAGGGATCGAGAACGAGCCGTTCTTCACGGTGGTTTGTGTCCTGTCTGGAGGTCGGTGACGGTCATCGATGCCCCGCCGGCCAATGGCGCTGCCGGTGACGGGCTGGACTCGTCGCGTCAGGGACCAGTCGTCCACCGTGGCGGTGAGGGACGAACTGCCGTCGGATGCCAGACTCCACCCGAGTGCTGGCGTAGACACAGTTCGCGAATACGACCGCGGCGACATGACCGGACTGGACCTGGACAGAGCCGCCCATCACCGGCGACCACGCCACCGGTGTAGGTCGCTCCGGGACCAGCCACCAACTTGACCCCGCTCACGTGGTATTCGAACTCGACGAGCGCTCCTGCGGCCAGCAGTCCTTCAGCCGCGGCGGTCGCAGCCCCCACGCCTTCCAACACCAAACCGCAGACCAGGAGCGTCACCACCGCACGCTTGCTGCAAATCACGAGCACATCGAGCCCTTTCTCCAACGAAGCGTCTTGATTAAACCCGAGATGCCACGGCTCGGCAACCTGCTACCTACTGGGAACAACTAGTTCGCGGTGATGTCCAACAGTGCCATCGCGTTGCGCTCGAGGATCGCGTCCGCCTCATAGGGCTGATCTGGGGATCCTTGATGTACTCGATGGCGCGCACGAACACATCGCCCGCCTCGTAGGGAAAATCGGTTCCGAGCACGAGTCTGTCAGCTCCGAGGGAGTCGATAACGCACCGCAGCGCGGGGACGTGGCACTGCCCGACCGTGTCGTACCACATTCGGCGGGCGGCGATGCTGGGCCGCTCGGGTGTGCCGGGGTGCCTCCCACTGGTAGTTGTCGGCGCGCTGCAGCAGCATCGCAAGCGCCCCGCCGAGGTGTGGATTGATGATCTTGAGGTTCGGATAGCGGCTCGGGATCCCATGCGTGATCAGCTGCAGAACGCAGATCGTGTCCTCCACCGGCGCTCCCGCCATCCCCAGGTCAGCCCGCTGTCGCGGATCAGCGGCGAGCACGCGTTGTTGCCCGCCGGGTGGAGGAACAGAACCGCGGCCCTACGGTCAAGCTCGGCAAAGATCGGTTCGAAGTCGGGGTTGACCAGCGCGCGGCCGAGCACCGTCGTGTTCAGCGTGACTCCGACCATTCCCAGGTCATCGAGAGCGCGACCCAGCTCGGCGATCGATTCATCGATGTGCGGCATCGGCATCGCCGCGAACGCGTGAAACCGATCTGGGTGACGTCCAACCAGTTCCGCGTACTGGTCGTTGACGAACCGGGCGGCGGCTACTGCCTTCTGTCGATCGTCGCCGTGAGGAAGCTGCGGTGAGGCGGAGAGCACCTGCATCTCGACCCCGGCCCGATCCATCAGTTGCAGGCGCGCGTGGAGCGCGGCACCACCACCGGCACCCATCCCGCGTTGAGTGCCGGTGTCGGTCTTGCCAAGCTCGACCAGCAGATCGAGATAGTCATCAGTCCAGTAATGCGCCGTCACGTCGATTCGCACGGTGTCCTGGCCTGAGCTGCGAGTCGCGCCGCGAGCCTACCGGCCGGACGTCCACCGTGCGATGGTGTGGAAGCGATCGCTGTCTCGTCCCCGACGATTCGGACTTCGTCGCGATCAGGCGGCATAGAGGGCAGCGAGCAGGGCGTCGATCTGGTCCATCGCAGCGCTCATGCCCTCCTGCATACCCATCGCGAGCTGCTCCATCTGCTCCGCGTCGGCGAACTTGTTCACGAGCGGTCATGCGAGTGCCAGCGGCGATGGGCTCGGACGCAGCAACGCCGGGGTCGGCTCGACGGCCCGGTACCGGCTGACCGTCATCGCCGGCGAGGCCGTTGACGAGCTCGATCCGGCGTGGCGCGTCGAGCACGTCGATCCGCCACCAGCCGTGGTGCATGAAGTCTTCGGGCCCGGTGATGATGGCGCGGCACTCTCCGCCGGGTTCGAATTCGTAGCGTGTGAAGGTCGCCGGGTAGTTCGGCAGAACTTCCCGCAGCACTCGAGCTTGCGTGGGTCCTCCAGACGTTCCATTCCCGTTCCGGTGGGGCGTCGAATTCGGCGACCACCGTCATCGACAGGTCTTCCGGATTCCTGCTGCTGGTGATGACTGTCATGTTCCTGTTCCTTCCTCGGCGCGGATTTCGGCGATCTTCGTCGCCCTCTTGATCCACAGCTGCTCGAACGCGGCAAGCAACGTCGCCGCCTTGCGCAACGTTTCCGGGTTGGCAGCCACGCGCTGCTCCCTCCCACTTCTCTGCTTGCTCACGAGCGCTGCGCGCTCGAGCACCGCCACGTGTTTTTGCACGGCCGTCAGGCTCATCTCGTAGCGACGCGCCAGCGCCGAGACGGACTGCTCGCGCTCGATGCGCAGGCCAGGAGGTCTCGTCTGGTCACGTCCACGAGCGCCTGGAAACCCGTTCGGCCTCGGGTTCCAGAGAGCGCTTCGCTGCTCAACAAACCTGACAACATTTGGTTGTAGGTACCGGCATGCCCGGCAGGGCAAGAGCTAGCCGCGCGGCCACCCGGATCAGGGCGACGACCGTGGTCGCGGAACAGTCGCGTGAGACCGTCGACCGCTCGATCCGGACCAGCAATCGTCGCGAACCGCTCGGCGCTTGGCGCCGTATATCACTCCAGAGCGACATTTGCCACACGGCGGGGTGACCATGCCTGTCGACAATCAGCTGTACGACGGACCAACCCGCACACGGTTTGATGACACTGGTTTTCACCATCCGCCAAGCGCGTCCGACCGATCGCTCCCGACCGGACACGACCATGATCATGCTCGACAGATTGCTCGACGGCTCCTGCGCGGCCTGGCGATCTACCACCTGCTAAAGGCGGACCTGCTGATGATCCGCGGACTTCCCGAAACAGCGAGTCGCCCGATCAGGCAAGCCCGCTGAGGCACCGCGCCTAGATCTATGACCCGCTCAGGCTGCTGCCTGCCTGAAGCCGATCAGGTTTCCAATGGGTCGAGCACCTGGGCCAGCCGTTCCCGCTGAAGATCGTCTTTGGTCCGCGGTGCGCCATACCCCCGCGTTGGAGGCAATCAGCGACGACGCGATCCACATCGTCGACATCCCAATACGGGACCGAACCCGCGACGCCGGCGGTCGTGTTGTAGTCATCGGTGACGTGGACAGTCAGCTGGGCGTTGCCGACCGCAAACATCGCCAGCTGTGGGCGGACCTCCACCGGATCGGAGCCCAGCACATCCGGTACCACGCGGTGGCGGCTTCGAGGTCGGCCGCGAAGTCAAAGACGTTGACGACCCGTCGAATCTGAAGGCTCATGAAACTATCGACGGCGCAGGGGTGACCGTTCAGTCCGAGCTTTCAAGAGCCTCGTTGAGAGCTGATCGATTGCTCGATCGCCGGAGCTGAGATACAGGATCTGACGGGCGCTGCGCGCATCTCTGAGCAAGCGGGCGAGCACCGTGGCGACATCGTCGCGTGGCACCTGCCCGCTCGAACGGCGCACGGTCGATGCGCACATGTCCGGTGCCTGGATCATCCGTCAGGCCGCCTGGTCTGAGGATCGTCCACTGCAGATCACTCGAGGCTACGGCCACGTCGGCTTCGGCCTTCGCACGCATGTAGATCTCGAACACGCCGTCGCCGGCTGGCGGGTTCTCGACGCCAGCCACTGACCATCAGGTAGCGCCCGGCGCCAATATTCGTGGCGGCACGCAGGAGCTTGATCGCTGCGTCGCGGTCCACCGTCAGCTTGCGATCGGCTCCGCTACCGGGTCCAGCGCCGGCCGCGAAGACCACCGCGTCGACGCCGTCGACAGCGCTCGCAATCTAATCGACGCTCGCTCTCGAGGTCGCAGACGACGGGCGATGCTCCCGCCAGGGAAACCTCGGCGGCGTGATCCGGTTCCGATCGACCCGGTGATTCGGTTGCCGTCACCGGCCAGCAGCCTGGTCAACCGCAACGCGATCTGGCCGTGGGCACCTGCGATAGCCACGTTCATCTCAAGATCCCACGTTCTGCCGAGTCGCTCAGCTCAAGAACGCTCGGACGTCGGCGGCGAACTCCGTCGCGTGCTGGAAGAGAAAGCCACGCGCGGAGTCCGGGTAGATCTTCAATTTGGCCTGCGGGATCAGGCCGCCAGCAGATTCGAGTAATGCGGCAGGATCATTGGGTCGCTGTCGCCATTGGCGATGAACACGGGGCATCGGATGGCGCTGACTCGCTCAAGCTGCCCGTGGTTCGGCTCCCCCCAGGCGCACACCGCGTCGTACTGCGCCAGTCGTGTCTGCCAGTTGGTCTCGACATCGCGGTCCTGGGTGCGCGCGCCGTAGATCCGTTGGGCGGCTTGTTGCCCGCCGTTGGCTAGTCGGCGGGGCGGCAAAGAACGCCGAGAGAAAACCCTCGACAGGGACCTCGGGGATGCCGACGGCGTCCATCACCTCCTGGACCGCGTACCGGGCCCCGCCCTGAGGCGCGGAGGACGCGAGGACGAGGCGTCGGACCAGTGCGGGTCGCGTCAGCGTGATCTCCTGCGCTACGAAGCTCCGATCGAGAAGCCGAGAACGTCGGATTGGCCGATCTCGAGCGCATCGAGCAACTCGAGCGTGGCGCGTGCCGTCTCAGCGATCGTGTGGGGTGTTCGGCCCGTGGATGCGCCCACGCCGGGGTAGTCGAAGGTCACGACTCGCCGGTGCTGAGAGAGCGCATCGACTAGCGCAGGATCCCAGCTGTCCAGGTTTCCCCGGAAGTGCTGGAGGAGCACCA
>CAWCIO010000012.1:0-615580 GCA_963795585.1 uncultured Sphingobacteriaceae bacterium
TGACGATTCCTGCCCTGCCGCTGCCCAAGGCCGCCGACGGCACCACCGGCCGAGATGCCGCTGCTCGGCTTCGGCACCTGGCAGTCCAGCGGCCACGCGGCGTACGAGGCGGTCCGCGACGCGCTCGACGCCGGCTACCGGCACCTCGACACCGCCACCATGTACGGCAACGAGGCCGAGGTCGGCCGGGCGGTGCGGGACTGCGGGCGTGCCCCGCGACGAGGTCTTCATCACCACCAAGCTCCCGCCCGAGCGGGCCGGCCAGGAGCGCGCCGACGCTCGAGGCCAGCCTGCGCGGCGCTCGGCGTCGACGCCGTCGACCTGTGGCTGATCCACTGGCCGCCGCCGCGCGGCCGGTCGGTCGCCGGTGTGGCGGGAGTTGCTCGCCGCCCGCGACGCCGGCCTGACCCGCGCGGTCGGGGTCAGCAACTACGGCACCGACGAGATCGACGAGCTGATCGCGGCGACCGGGGAGGCGCCCGGCGGTCAACCAGATCCGGTTCGGCCCGGCGCTGTACGACCCGCAGCTGCTCGCCGAGCACCGCGAGCGCGGCGTCGTGCTGGAGGGGTACAGCCCGTTCAAGACCACCAACCTGCACGACCCGGTGCTGACCCGGATCGCCGCCGCGCACGGGGTCGACCCGGCCCGGGTGGTGCTGCGCTGGCACATCCAGCACGAGATCGTGGTGATCCCGAAGTCGGCGACCCCGGAGCGGATCGCCCGCAACGCCGACATCGACGGCTTCGCGCTGACCGACGAGGAGATGGCGCGCGATCGACGCGCTCTCGCGGGCGGCGTTAATCACCAGGCGATTCGCCGCCGGATCCGCCTATTCTTGCTGCGCCATGTCTGATAACACCCGCCGAGCTGCGCACGCCGCATCGCCGAACTCCTTCCCGCGCGACGAGCGGCGGCTGCAGCGCCGGCTCGAGGGCACCCGCCGGATCCGCGACGAGGCGGCCCGCGCGGCCGTGCTGGCCGAGATCGCCGCCGAGGCCGAGCAGGCCCGGCGCGCGGCTCGAGGCGCGGCTGGCGTCGGTGCCGCCGATCACCTATCCCGAGTCGCTGCCGGTCAGCCAGCGCAAGGACGACATCCTCGCCGCCATCCGCGACCACCAGGTCGTGGTGGTGGCCGGCGAGACCGGCTCGGGCAAGACCACCCAGATCCCGAAGATCTGCCTGGAGCTGGGCCGGGGCGTGCGCGGCCAGATCGGGCACACCCAGCCCCGCCGGATCGCCGCCCGCACGGTCGCCGAGCGGATCGCCGAGGAGCTGGGCACGGCCGCTCGGCGTCGACGGTCGGCTACAAGGTGCGCTTCACCGACCAGGTCGGCGACGACACCATGATCAAGGTGATGACCGACGGCATCCTGCTCGCCGAGATCCAGAACGACCGGATGCTGCGCCGCTACGACACGCTGATCATCGACGAGGCGCACGAGCGCAGCCTCAACATCGACTTCATCCTCGGCTACCTGCGCGAGCTGCTGCCCGCAGCGGCCCGACCTCAAGCTGATCATCACCTCGGCGACCATCGAGACCGCAGCGCTTCGCCGAGCACTTCGCCGGCCCGGACGGCAAGCCGGCGCCGGTGATCGAGGTGTCCGGCCGGACCTTCCCGGTCGAGGTCCGCTACCGGCCGCTGGTCACGATCGACGGTCGAGGACGACGAGCGACGACGACGCGAGGAGCCGATCGACCAGGTCGACGGCATCGCCGACGCGGTCGACGAGCTCGGCCGCGAGGGCGACGGCGACATCCTGGTCTTCCTCTCCGGCGAGCGGGAGATCCGCGACACCGCCGACGCGCTGGGCAAGCGCGACCTGCGCAACACCGAGGTCGTCCCGCTCTACGGCCGGCTCGTCGCGGCCGAGCAGCACAAGGTCTTCCAGCGGCACACCGGCCGCCGGGTCGTGCTGGCCACCAACGTCGCCGAGACCTCGCTGACCGTCCCCGGCATCCGCTACGTGATCGACCCCGGCACCGCCCGGATCTGCCGCTACTAGCAGCCGGCTCAAGGTGCAGCGGCTGCCGATCGAGGCCGGTCTCGCAGGCCAGCGCCAACCAGCGCAAGGGCCGCTGCGGGCGGACCTCGGACGGCATCTGCATCCGGCTCTACTCGGAGGAGGACTTCGAGGCCCGGCCCGAGTTCACCGAGCCGGAGATCCTGCGGACCAACCTGGCCGCGTCATCCTGCAGATGACCAACCTGGGCCTGGGCGACCTGGCCAAGTTCCCGTTCATCGACCCGCCCGACCGGCGCAACATCAACGACGGCGTCAAGCTGCTCGAGGAGCTGGGCGCGCTCGACGAGCGCGCAGGCTCACCCCGCTCGGCCGCCAGCTCGCCCAGCTGCCGGTCGACCCGCGGCTGGCCCGCATGGTGATCGAGGCCGACAAGCAGGACTGCGTGGCCGAGGTCATGGTGATCGCGGCCGCGCTGTCCATCCAGGACCCGCGCGAGCGCCCGGTCGACAAGCAGCAGCAGGCCGACGAGAAGCACGCCCGGTTCACCGACAAGGAATCGGACTTCTTCAGCTACCTCAACCTGTGGCGCTACCTGCGGGAGAAGCAGCAGGAGCTGTCCGGCAACCAGTTCCGCCGGCTGTGCCGGTCGCGAGTTCCTCAACTACCTGCGCGTCCGCGAGTGGCAGGACATCTACGCGCAGCTGCGGCAGGTCGCCCGTACGCTCGGACTTGACCTTGGCCGAGGACCGCGAGGACCTGGCCGACGGGCCAGCACGTGCACACCGCCCTGCTCTCCGGGCTGCTGCAGCCACATCGGCCTCAAGGACGACCGACAAGCGGGAGTACCTCGGCGCCCGCGGCGCCAAGTTCGCGATCTTCCCGGGGTCGGCGCTGTTCAAGAAGCAGCCGCGCTGGGTGATGTCGGCCGAGCTGGTCGAGACGAGCCGGCTGTGGGGCCGGGTCAACGCCCGGATCGAGCCCGAGTGGGCCGAGAAACTCGCGCCGCACCTGGTCAAACACAGCTACAGCGAGCCGCACTGGGAAAAGAAGCAGGGCGCCGTCATGGCGTACGAGAAGGTGACCCTCTACGGGCTGCCGATCGTGCCCCGGCGCCGGGTCGGCTACGCCCGGATCGACCCGGTGCTGTGCCGCGAGCTGTTCATCCGGCACGCGCTGGTCGAGGGCGACTGGGAGACCCACCACAAGTTCTTCGCCGAGAACCGCAAGCTGCTCGACGCGGATCGAGGAGATCGAGAACCGGGCCCGCCGCCGCGACATCCTGGTCGACGACGAGACGGTGTACGCGCTCTACGACGCCCGGATCCCGGCCGAGGTGGTCTCCGCCCGGCACTTCGACGCGTGGTGGAAGAAGGCCCGCCGCACCGACCCCGACCTGCTCACCTTCACCCGCGAGCTGCTGGTCAACGCGGGCCGCGACGCGGTCGACCCGAACGCCTACCCGGACGCCTGGCTGGCCGACGGCGTCCGGCTGCCGCTGAGCTACCAGTTCGAGCCGAGCTCGGCAGGCCGACGGCGTGACCGTGCAGGTGCCGCTCGCCGCTGCTCAACAAGCTCGACCCGGACGGACTTCGGCTGGTCGGTGCCGGGCTTCCGCAAGGAGGTCGTGATCGCGCTGATCCGGGCGCTGCCCAAGGCGCTGCGCACCAACTTCGTGCCGGTGCCGGACTGGGCCGACGCGGTGCTCGACCGGGTGCCGGCCCGCCGCGGCCCGCTGCCCGACGCGGTCGGCGACGAGCTGCGCCGGCTGACCGGCACGATCGTGCCGCGCGACGCCTGGCAGCCCGGACCAGGTGCCCGACCACCTGCGGATGAACTTCCGGGTGGTCGACGAGCACGGCGCGGTGGTCGGCGAGGGCCGCGACCTCGACGTGCTGCGCCGCGGCGCTGGCGCCCGAAGGTGCAGGCGACGATCTCGGCCGCGGCCGGCGACATCGAACGCCGCGGCATCACCACCAACGACTTCGGCGTGCTGCCGCGCCGGGTCGCCCAGGTCCGCGGCGGGTACGAGGTCAACGTCTATCCGGCGCTGGTCGACGAGGGCGACTAGCGTGGCGATCCGGGTCTTCGAGACCGAGCCCGAGCAGCGGCGTCGCGATGCGGCGCCGGCACCCGCCGGCTGCTGCTGCTCACGCTGCCGCCGGCCGCCCGCTACCTGCAGGGCCGGCTGGACAACCGGGCCAAGCTGGAGCTGTCCCGGGCCAACCCGTACCGGTCGATCGCCGACCTGCTCGACGACTGCGCCGGGCGCGGCGGTCGACAAGCTGGTCGCCGACGCCGGCGGCCCGGTCTGGTCGTCGGTCGAGTTCGCCTCGCTGCGCGACACCGTCCGCGCAGGACCTGGTCGACGCGGTCGAGCGGCGTGGTGACCCAGGTGCAGGCGGTGCTGGCCACGACGTACGAGGTCGACCAGCGCCTCGCGCGCACTGCGCGACCCGGCCCTGGTCGCCGGCGCTGGCCGACATCCGGCAGCAGCTCAAGGGGCTGGTGCACCCGGGTTCGTGACCGAGACCGGCTGGCGGCAGCTGCACCACCTGCCCCGCTACCTGCGCGGCATCGTCGTACCGGCTGGACCGGCTGGCGGCAACCTGGCCCGCGACCGGCAGCTGATGGCCCAGATCCACGAGATCGAGGCGGAGTACCGGGAGCTGCGGGCCGAGCTGCCGCCGGCGGCCCGGCCGACGAGGGGCTGCGGGAGATCCGCTGGATGATCGAGGAGCTGCGGATCAACTTCTTCGCCCAGACGCTCGGGACCGCCTACCCGATCTCCGACAAACGCATCTACAAGGCGATGGATCAGCTGCCCGCGTAGATTAATTAATATTCTATCTTTACAATAATTCGAACTATGATCCATCATTTTAAAAAAGCTTTACTAAGTCTCTGTTTGACAGGCGGCCTGCTCAGCGGCCAGGTTGTAGCCCAAAAAAAGCTATTTCCAGAGGCTCCTGGTATCGTGTCGTACACCTATCGGAACCAGTTTGCCAAGGATGTGCCCGGTACCCTGGATATGATAAAAAACCTGGGATAAGCGATATCGAATTTTCGAACCTGTTTAAACAAACACCTGAAGACTTGCGCAAGATGTGCGATGCGAGGGGTCTCAAATGTTCATCATACGGGATAAGTTATGAAGACTTTGTGGGTAAGACAGATGAGGTAGGGAAAACAGCCAGGATATTGGGTGCGAGCTTCGTAAGGATAGCCAGTATCCCTCATAAAGGCGCTTTTACCATAGACAATGCCAAACAGGCTGTTGCTGATTTCAATAAGTATGGTAAACTTCTTGAAAGATAACTACGGCCTTACTTTCATATATCACAATCACGGCTTCGAATTTGAGCCTTACCAGGACGGAACGCTTTATGACTACATGTTGAAAAATACGGAGCCCAAATATGTGAGTATGGAGCTGGATATTCTCTGGGCTTTTTTGCCGGGACAAGATCCGGCACAATTATTGGCCAAATACGGTAATCGTTATAAAGCGCTGCACATGAAAGATTTAAAAAAAGGTGTGGAACGTGGCAGTCTTTCAGGTAATACCGATAAGGAAAACGATGTGGTTTTGGGCAGCGGACAAATTGATATTCCGGCTGTGATCAAAGCGGCGCGCAAAGCCGGAGTGAAACATTATTACATTGAAGATGAAAGCAGTTCGTCACTTACGCAAGTGCCGGAAAGTATAAAATACCTCAACAGCTTGAAAAAAGAATAATCAACAGACCTAAAATATCGAAAGCTACACACAAATAAGAAACACACCTTTTTATGTTATCAAAACTTTATAAACCATTAGTACTGGGCATCGCGCTAAGCTCAGTTTGCATGTCCGGCATGGCACAGACTGGTGCCCCTGTAGAAAAGAACAAAGCAAATACCGACTATCAAGCCGGCTTTCCAGGGTCAAACCCGTATTGCTAGCGTTAAAAGCAAAACGGCGTATAAGGACGAGGTGATCAATTCTGATCTGAAAAGCCCATGGGGCATCTGCGTATTGCCAGATGGACGTTTACTCATCAGCGGAAAGACGGGTACCATGCAAATACTGACTACCGCGGGTAAAATCGTAAAAACGATTACAGGTTTCCCGAAGGTACATTACCAGGGGCAGGGTGGTATGCTGGACGTGAACATTGATCCCAACTTTACACAGAACCGCATGGTTTACTGGACCTATGCCCAGCCAGGTGATGACGGTGCTGCATTGGCTGTTGCGAAAGGCAAGCTCTCTGCCGATGAGACTAAATTAGAGGATGTGAGCGTGATATTTGAAGCTGTGCCTCGCCATAAAGGGGGCGGCCAGTATGGTTCGCGATTGTTGTTTGATAAAGCGGGCAATATCTTTGTGAGTTCCGGCGACCGTAGTGCGAACAATATTCGTCAAAAAGCACAGGATCTGAGCGCTACCACAGGTAAGATCATTCATATTACCAAAGATGGCAAGCCGGTGGCTGGTAATCCATTCATCGGAACGGCAAATGCCAAGCCCGAAATCTACGCCCTGGGTTTCCGTAATCCGGATGGGATGGCAATAAATCCTGCTACAGGAGATTTGTGGGAAGCTGAATTTGGTCCACGCGGGGGCGATGAGCTTAACTTGATAAAGGCAGGAGGTAACTACGGTTGGCCAGTAATCACTTACGGCATTGAGTACAGTGGCGAAAAAGTGTATGAAGGAATACAGCAAAAAGAGGGAATGATACAGCCGGTTTATTACTGGGATCCGGTTCTTTCGCCTGGTTGTATGATCTTTTATCCGGCAACATAGCGGAGTGGAAAAATAACATTTTAATAGGCGGTCTGAGCAGTGTGCATATCGCACGTTTGGTGATCAAGAATAACAAGGTGGTAGGCGAGGAGCGTCTGCTGGAGGGCAGAATGGAGCGCTGGCGCTGCATGGCTATTGGTAAAGACGGTAACATTTACGCAGGAACTGATAACGGTAAGCTGTATAGAATAAGTAAGAAATAACCTGATTTTATGATAAGAAAAACGCCACTATGAGCAATAGCCACAGTGGCGTTTTTAATTTAAGCTATCTTGAAGCGAAGAATTTGACATAGATAAATAATCCGGCGTAGAGCACAAGAGAAATGGCTATCAATATGCCCATGATCATTCCAAAAAGTTTCCAGAAACCTACTGGCTGCCGTTTGACACCTGGTTGTTCCGGGAAGAATTTTGCCTTGATGATGATACCAAGGATCATAGCGATGATGATGCCCCACAGCAAACGGGATCGGTAAGCCCAATCTTTCAGGTGCAACCAGCGTGCGCTATCCTTTTCCTGACTGGCAACACCGCTCGAGCTGACATAGGTGTTTCCAAGCAGCGAGGTTCCAGCGGTAATTTGGAGGACGCTTTTGTGTTGGAGATAGAAAAAGCTGTAAGGACGCGCTTCAAGGGTGATTTTTTTTCCATTGAATTGCAGGACGACATCGGTATGGTCAAAGCCTGTTTTACGCCTGAAGACCTTCTCCACACGGATTACTTTGGCCTGCGTTTGGACTGTAGCATTGCTCAGTGCGCTCAGCAGAATGTCACCATTTACTAAGATGTATTGTCCGGTAAATACACTGCCTATTGTAAATATCAGGAAGTAGCCGATCGAATGGTACCATTTTCCTCCCTCCGAAAAAGCCATACGAAGGGCTGCGTACCCGCTCAGGGGAACAAATACAATCAACAACCACACCCATGCTTGGGAGGGGGTGTCATCGGTATACATTTCCAGGAAAATCCTGGAAAGGAGGTAAACCAGCAGCCATAAGCCGAGATAACCGAGCAATATGGGGAATTCCAGTTTTCGGAGGCGTTCTTTATTCATGGTTCTTACCGGGATTTTACTTGAGGGTATATTTATCTGCTCTGCGCGTGTCGACAATGATACTGTTTATAGCTTTTTAAATTCGACCTCAGTAACAGCTCTTCTTACATCTCCCTGTTGATCATCCCGCGCCTTCAGATCTCGGACCCACTTCATATCGGTCTTGTTAACCGAAATAATATCGTAATATTCTGAATCGTTCAAAAGAATTCTTGGCCGCCCTTCGTTAAACGATAATTCGTAAGAGAATTCTTTTTCTCCCCGGTAATCCTTAAGGTACAGCCTGTCGTTGGCCCTGAAATCATATTCTGGAATGGGAGTGGTTCCTGAGAGGTCCTCACTGCTGATGACCTGGCCATTGGCATCATATTCTGTAGTAATTCCCTTAACCAGTTGCCATTTGCCGGTGACTACACTTTTCAGGTTGGCCACAGTATCAGGTTGGGGCTGTTCTTCACTTTTTTTCTTACAGGCAGAGAGCAAAACAGATGATGCTACGAAGAGCACTAATGACAGCAATAGCCATCGTAAGTTTTTAGACATAGTTATTGTTTTTAATCGAAAACATTAACCATCCAGACTGGAAATTGTTCGGTCAGCATTGATATATTGAATTTGATATTCAATATTTCGGAGCTATGTAGATAGCTGGTTGGGAAAGATATTCAAAACATTGCTATGATTTTCAAAATACTGGTATTGTTTTCAAAATATTGTATTACAGGTGGTTGTGTTAAATAAAATGCTTTTTTTATTTGGTGAATTGGCAGATACCGATTACTTTCGCTGTAGTAAAACATGATGATCTACGTCGCACATATCGCCAATCTTTTATTGCCTTCCGCTGATTGGACATCTGCATATAACACTGTGCAGGAACCGAATGCGTTGTACAGTAAGGCAGGAACTAAGCCTGCCTATCCAACAAACGATCTCCTATACAAGGGCCTGCTTGAAGACCTGTTCGAAGATTTTCTGCGCTTTATGATCCCTGATGCGGAGAGCCGCTTTGATCTGAAGCGTGGCTTTGATTTCCTGAACCAGGAGCTGGACCAATTGTTTCCTCCTGACGCCGGCGAACATACGACCAAAGTAGTAGATAAACTGGCGAAAGTCTACACAAAAGCAGGGACTGAGGAATGGATTTTAATCCATCTGGAAATTCAGGATCGGTACGGTGCGGATTTTGGCGAGCGCATGTTCAATTATTATCACCGGATCCTTTACAAGTATAAAAAGCCCATTGCAGCTTTTGCAATTCTTACGGAACCGAGTAAAAAAACGCGCGACAATACATTTCAGTTATCTTATTTGAATACCAGCATTACTTATACCTTCAATGTATTTAAGATCGCAGAGCAGGACGAAATAGAACTGGAGGCTAGTGACAACCCATTCGCAAAAGTGGTACTGATCGCAAAAGCCAAATTAAAGGGCGAGCGAATAAACAAGAAGCAGCGGGATGCTTTCTATATGGAAGTAAAGAAAGACATGGCCAAAAAACTTTACGGGCAGCAGATACCGAAATCTAAAATTATTGCACTCTTAAATTTTTTACATCATCATATCAGCTTTGAGGAACAAGAAAACAATAAAATTTTTGAACAGGAATTTATAAAAATCGCAGGAGGAAACAAAACTATGGGAATCAGGGAACTATTAATTGATTGGGCAAAGAATGAAGGAAGACTGGAAGGGGTCTTGGAGGGAGAGTTGAGGGGTGAATTAAAAAAACAAAGTGAAATCGCCAGGGAAATGATCAGAGACAAATTTCCAATTGAAACAATCGTCAAATTGACTAAGCTATCGGTTAAGGAAATCGAAAAACTGTGATTATCTACGTCACACCTGCAGGCAATTTAAGACTACCCACAAATAGCTAATACTTCTGTCATCTCGAGGGCAACTTTCCTCCTAATTCAAATGTTTTTTAAAACAATCTGAATTTGAATTTGTGATGAATAATGACATCAAATTATTTGGATTACTGGTACTTCAAGACTATGGCAAAAGATAAAGAAAAAGATCCCTGCTGGAAAAATTATGAACAAGTGGGTATGAAAAAGAAAGAAGGTAAAAAGGTGCCCAATTGCGTCCCAAAGAAGAAGAAAGAGAAATCGTAAATTTAATGATGAAAAAGATTCTATTGACTCCCATTTTTCTGATTCTGCTTTGTAGCTTGTGTTTCTCACAGTATGTTACTGATCCTTTAAAGGCATCTTTTATCACAAAAGACATCACAAACTTTTGGAATGCTTTTGATCAACTCAAAACAAGTCCTCAAAATAATCCATTCGAAGAATTCTATATCAAGCCCGGTTCTTCTGGTGTGCAGGCTTTTACACCCGGCAGAATTGAGAGTGCAGCTTCACTATTGAAGACTGTGCTTGAAAGAGGAGATGATTATGTGAAGGCAAGGAAAAATAGTTTGGAAATGCTGGAAAATGAAAAGCAATGCAGAGCCGCATTCCTCGCGCTAAAATATTTGTATCCGAAAGCTGTGTACCCGAATGTATATTTTGTAATAGGGAGGTTCAATTCTGGTGGTCACTCTAATCCTAAAGGATTAATCATCGGAGCGGAGATGGTTCAATCGAAAAATGTTCCTTACATGGTTGCCCACGAGCTCATCCACTATCAGCAGGATAGTATTCCTAAGAAAAATCTCAACCTGCTTGCAGCTTGTATTAACGAGGGAAGCGCCGATTTCATTGGGGAGCTGATTTCCGGGGGAGGCCCAAACAGGCAGACACATGATTATGCTAATGCCAATGAAGCCAGATTATGGAAGGAGTTTAAGCTGATCATGGACGATAGGGAAGACAGCCACGATTGGATGTATAATTATAAGCCTAAAAATGGGTACCCGCCAGATTTAGGCTATTGGATAGGCTATAAAATCACCGAGGCTTATTACAATAAAGCGACCAATAAAAAGAAGGCAATATCAGACATTCTTCATATTAAGGATTTTTATCAATTCCTGAGCGATAGTGGGTACGGCTTAAAATTTGATTTTTAATTCGGCATTTCTATCAACATCGTTACGAAGCAGCTTGGTGCTACAAGCTGGTATTCGTATCTTAGGAAGACACACACAATATGAAAATGAAACTATTATTTACACTGTTCATCGTGACCTGTACGGTTACTGCGAACGCCCAGTCTTACACCATTTCGAAAGAGGTCAATATTTTTGGAGACACCATAGAAACACATAAAGATAAATTGGGCAGGGAAACTTTTAAAATTGAAAATTCGACCGATATTTTTGGGAACAAGAAAAAGAAAATTGTAGGTGCGGATGGTAAGACCATTAAGTCGCAGACCAAATCGAAAGATATATTTGGGAATGAAATTACAGAAATGTATGATGAGAAATCTCAAAAAAAAACAACTATAAAAAAGTCGAATGATATTTTTGGAAACGAGAATATCGATATTACAGACGATAGGGGTCTGAATAGCATGTCGATAAAGTCTTCAACTGATATTTTTGGTAATGTAAAAAGGACAATCACCGGATCCAATAATCAAACTTTAGGATCAGTTAAAAAATCGACCGACATTTTTGGCAATGAAAATATTGAGATTGCCAACGGCGAAGGTAGTACGATTGCTACAATAAAATCCTCTACAGATATCTTCGGAAAAGAAATCAGGACTTTTAAACTCGAAAGCGGAACTGAAGACGATGACAAAAACGAAAAACTCGTTAAATTATTACTGCGAATGGCAACTGGCTTTGAAAAATAAGGCGCTGATTGTGATTAGGGAAATAGAAACCATATTCGAATAAATGAATAAAAAGATCATTAATGTCTTTGTCATCCAGTTTTTGGTCTTGATATCATCGGCCATTGCACAGACCAATACAGCAGTGCCTCATGGCTTGTTGTGTGATCTGGTGGCTGGACAAGGGGCCGAAATTTACAGCAAGCAGCCATCATTTAGCTGGATATTGCCCTCAGGCAAGGAGAAGAATGTAGTTCAAACTGCGTATCAGATCATTGTGAGCCAAAAGGCAGGTGAAGATAAGGCTGCGGCGGGTATTGTTTGGGATTCTGGTAAAGTAAATAAAGAACAATCATCAGCAGTGCTATATGCGGGGCCGGCTTTTGAAAGCTGGACAAACCTATTACTGGAAGGTTCGGACATGGACACGCGGAGGGCTAAGCGGCTACTCGGACTTACAGCCCTTCAGGATGTCCGAAAAGCTATCGGATTATCAGACAGCAGGATATCCTTTGCAGAAGACGCCCCAACATCCGGTAAAGTTAACCCGAGGCGATCGGTATATTTTCGCTGATTTCGGGAAAGACGCCTTTGCCCAACTGAGCCTGGAGCTGAATACAAAGAAAGACGGGGATTCAGTGGTTGTGCATTTGGGCGAAAAATCGGATAAAATGGGCAGGGTAGAGCGTCGTCCAGGAGGGAGCATCCGTTATGCCAGATACGTCATAAGGCTGAGCGCCGGGACTCATAACTATTCAATCGAGCTTCGTCAGGACAAGCGCAACACCGGACCCAGTGCGATTAAGATGCCCATTGCTGTGGGTGAGGTATTTCCTTTCCGGTACGTAGAAATAGAGGGTTATGATGCGGAATTGAAACCAAAGCAACTTGTTCGTCATATGGTGCATTACCCTTTTGATAGTAATGCGGCAACTTTTTTTAGTTCAGATAGTGTTTTGAATCAGGTTTGGGAACTCTGCAAGTACTCTATGTTAGCTACCTCATTTACAGGTATTTATGTAGATGGTGACCGGGAACGAATACCCTATGAAGCTGATGCGGTGATCAACCAATTGAGCCATTATGCCGTGGACCGGGAATTTACCATGGCACGGCGCTCTCAGGAATACCTGATTGAGAATGCGCAATGGCCGACAGAGTGGATCATGCAATCGGTCATCATGGCCTATAACGATTACCTCTATACCGGAGATGTCCGCTCGGTGCGGAAATTCTATACCGATCTAAAGGCCAAAACACTGGTTTCGCTGCAGGATGAGACAGGTTTGATCACAACGACCAAGCAAACAGATTCGATTAGGAAAAGTGTCCATTACTCAGGTAAGGAACTCAAAGATATTGTAGACTGGCCACAATCGGGCATACTTGGACTTGGAAAGGAAGCCATGGGCGAAACAGACGGTTTCGTATTCACAAAATATAACGCCGTGACCAATGCTTATTTCTATAATGCTTTGGTACTGATGGGAGATCTGGCTGAAGCAGTAGCTGAGCAAAAGGAGGCTAAGTCGTTCAGAAAAAGGGCCGCTGAATTAAAAAAAGTATATCAGGAAAAATTCTGGAATGCCGCCACCGGGAACTATCGTGACGGTGTAGGTACGGATCATAGCGCCTTGCATAGCAACTTCTTTGCGCTTGCATTTGGACTGGTAGCCGAAAAGGACATACCCACTGTAGTCGAATTTGTGCGCAGTCGCGGAATGGCTTGCAGTGTTTATGGAAGCCAGTTTTTGCTGGACGGACTCTACAATGGGGAAGCAGCTGCGTACGCGCTGTCGCTATTGACCTCTACTGCTAAACGGAGCTGGTACAACATGATTCGTGAAGGAAGCACGATTACCATGGAGGCCTGGGACGATTCATTCAAACCCAATCAGGATTGGAATCATGCCTGGGGTGCTGCGCCTGGCAATGTCATTTCCAGGAGGTTAATGGGGATAGAACCTTTATTGCCTGCCTGGTCCTCATTTAAAGTTAAGCCGCAGGTTGCTGCGCTTAGCTCGGCCAGGATCACTGTTCCTACGATTAAGGGTACCATTGCGATGGCTTTTCAACAAGTGCCTGGAACATCATTTTCAATGGAGGTTACTGTACCTGCAAATAGCCGCGCTGAAGTGTATGTTCCTTTAGCGGATGCAAAAAACGCTAAGGTTTTGATGGATGGCAAGCCTGCAAAAGGCAAAACAGAGGGCGCTTTTTTTGTTATTCAAAATGTAGGTTCCGGAGTTCATACGTTTTTTAGCCATAGGTAGGCAGATTTTAACCAAATGCTATATTCGGTAGTATTTATGCTTCGTTTTTCAGTGCGAAATAAGCATCTTTAAATTAATGTTTTACTAATTAAGCTCTTCACATGAAAACGTACGCTATAATCGCCATTTTTACATTTCTTCTAGTTGCTTCAGTTAAGGGACAGTCCGCTAAGCAGTTAGAAGAAGCCTATAAAGAGCAGTCAATTACTAAATTGAAGTTTTTCTTCGACGATTGGTCAAAATCACTTCCTGTAGCTAGTCAGAAAGAGCGGGAGCAGATGAGCAAGGTTGTTAGGGAATCCTACAGCGTTTATGAAGCGTTCTATAATCCATATGATCTAAAAAACAGAGGGGGCTCCGAATTTGGTAATGACATTTATAAGGATTTTAATTATCTGATCATTCAGGATAAATTAAAGATTTACCAAAAGGATAAACTGTACTATACGCCGGAAGAAATCAAAGATTATATTGTCGGCCAGTTGACTAAAGAAAGGAAAACTGAGTGGCAAGAAAAGATTCTTGCTCAAATTGATTCTGGTAAAATTTCTACTATGATTATGGAAAATTATGGGCCAGATATTCGTCGTTATAAGGATAGCCCTGGAGTATTGATTGACTCTGTTACGGATTTTAGACCTAACATTGCACAAACGAAAGCCATTCCACTGTTTCTTAATGACAACTATCGCAAGCTATTGGACAGTTTTTTAGGAAATACACACCAACCGCTGGGAACTGGGGGGATTATGAACCCTGCTGTGGCGAAAGATGAGAGTGCAAAGCGACAGAAATTCCTGCAAAATTACGTGAAGATCTTTTATGGTCACTGGGGTGGCTACTGGCAATATTATTCTTACCCCGCTGTTACGTCTATTTCATTCGATAAAGATGGGAAGTACGCAATGATCAATTATACCATGATTTACGAAGGTGGTGTGGCTCTACTTGGACTGGAAGCCGGAACCTGGAAACTCATTTCCATGAAAAGAACCTGGATTCAGTAGCTTCAGCACGATAGCTGTATTTTGATTTCCTGCTTTAAAAACTTAAGCCTGGTTTTTAATGTTAGGAGTGGGAACAAATACTTTTGAAAAAGCATGAATGGAACCCTGATTCAATTGTTGTCATTGATTACCTATGGCAACCAATACTTGAAAAATGTCGAAATACCTAATGATTATTATCCCGGCAACTCCGCCTTTAAATTCTGTAATCAAGTCAATTTTATAGACCTGCAGCCCGTAGCAGGGGAGAAGCATTTGGAGGAACTTTGGGCCGACGATCCCCTGGCCTGGTTTAATCGTTTGAAACTGGATGGATGTCTTCGGTTGATGGCTTACTACCATCCCTCTGAGGGAAATGAACAGGGCACGCCCGATCATAAGCTGGCTGGCTTTGTGGGGGGCGGTGGTACCTGGCTGATTGAAGCGGTATACGAGGGGTATTCTGATTTCTGGGCTGAGCGCTGGGAGGTAAGCAGACCTGATGACCCTGATCAACTGATTTGGGCAGTGAGTTACGGCAGGACGGTTAGCCGCATCGATACCATTGCATTTAGCCCGGATCATTTTGACGCTACAGAGGATTTGAGAGAGATTTTGACCGACATTCGTGACTTTGCTGCCAGGAATGATTTGGAGAGCTGGACCGGGGTCTTTGACCGTTCTCTGAGCATTCTGGATGGCTCGGGAGAAATGAACAATTGGTATGCAGGGACGATTGCAGAGAGGGCTTATTCGCAATCTGCTTTGCGACTAATTTACGCGGCCATGTCTGCACATGTGTTTGGTGGTATGGGCTCCTGGAATGACCTGGGGTTCGAGGCTAAGGATGTGCAGGATCATTATGATGAGCTTTCTTATCATTTGTATGACCGGATCAATAGGGCATTGCTTTCGGGTGTGAATGTTGTTGCTGACTCAGCTTAAGCCTAAGACAAGAGAACGATTGTGATTGCTAATCACAACAGAAGTGTAAGTATTCAACATCCTGTGTATTACACCAATATTTTGTATTGAAATTCAAATACTGGTACATTTGTATCAGTATTGAGTTATGAACCAAGAGCAAAGGGTATTTTTAAGGGGGGAGAGTGTTTGGCATAAGGAATGGAAAAATGCCTTTCCCGAAGGCTATCGTGAAGTCAGTTTTCCAAATAAATCTTTGGGAGAGCTACACCGGGCTGATATTTATACACCCTGTGGTACTACGATAGAATTCCAAAATTCACCGATAAGCCTGCAGGAACTCCAGAGTCGGGAAGCTTTCTATCCAAAGTTGATCTGGGTGCTCAATGGTAAGAAATTTAAAGGCTTCCGGATCTTAAAAAACCTTCCTGATGTAGACGATCCCCGGCTCTCTTCTTATGATTTTTGTGTCAGCGACCATTTGTCTATGTACCGCCGCGCTGAACTACAATTGGGTGCTGCAAAAAGGCTCAACTTCCATCACCCCGAACTGAGGAGCATACCCTTAACAAGTCACTACTATTCATTTTGCTGGAAGCAACCTCATCAGGTATGGTACCAGGCAAAGTGTCCGATTATAGTTGACCTCGGAGGGCATTTTCTCTACCAACTTAAACAACGGAAACAATTTGTTGAAGACTATCCATACCTGCACATGATCACAAGAAAGGCATTCGTTAGTCAGTATCTGGGAATTTAAAAGGTTACATTGTTTGTTCTCCTAATGTCTATAGAGTAATTTATTGAAATCAGGATCTGAGTTTTCACCCTAAAATCATTACTAATTATTTTTAGTAGTCGATTTTTACTGATAAGGTAATGAGGGTGTTGTGTTTGTTACTGAAAGTAAAGGTTCGGCGCCGATATTTGCTTAAATCAACCTGCTATCTTCTTGATCATGCCATTGAAGATGAAGTAATGGAAGGGCAGCACGGCGTACCAATACAAACGGCCTGCGATTCCGAGCGGCCTGAAGGTTGCTGTCTGGCTCACCTCATTGCCTTCAATTTTGAATTCGAGCCAGGCCTCTCCGGGCAGTTTCATCTCAGCATAGAGCAGCAGTCGTTTCTGGTCGCGGCTGGCATAGATGACCCTCCAGAAATCCAGGGATTCTCCCGGATTCAGGTCTTTCAGATTTTTCCTTCCCCGCTGCAGCCCGACACCTCCGAACAGTTTGTCGATAAAACCCCGGAAGCTCCAGAGCCAGTTTGCATAATACCAGCCCGATCTTCCGCCGATGGCAAAAATTCTTTCTGTAGCCCTTTCAGGATCATCTGTTTTGAGTTTCTTTTTATCAGTGAATACCCCATCTGCAGGTACTTTGAGCTGTCGCTCTACCATTGCCCTGGAATACGTACCGCCCATGGCGTCGTACCAGCTTGAGAGCACCATGTTCTGTTCGATCTTATCGAAAGCGAGCGCAATGGCCTGTTCGTAGGGGATTAGTTTGATATTCAATCGTTCTGCCAGGTCATTGGGTTGCGCGACCACATCTACCCGCATGCTATCCACCAGGTTCCTAGCAAGGGAGTAGGAGGTGGAGGTCACGAAATATAGCCAGTAGGAGGAAAGCCGGGGTGTCATTACGGGTACGGTAAAGATAGATCTTTTCAACCCGCGTACTTTGGCGTAGTTCATAAGCATCTGCCTGTAGCTGAGGATATCAGGTCCGTAAATGTCGTAATGCCTGCCATAGCTGAAATCCTGAAGCAAGACACCCGCTAGAAACTCTACCACATTGCGGATCGCAATGGGCTGGCATTTGGTATGCAACCATTTGGGGGCGACCATTACAGGCAGCTTTTCTACCAGGTCCCTGATGATTTCAAATGAAGCGCTTCCTGAACCCACGATGATCCCGGCACGCAGCGTAGTCAGGGGAATTTTTCCTTTGGCTAGTGTATCCTCTACCTTTTTCCGGGATGCCAGATGACTGGAAAGCGCTGAGCTGTTAACTATTCCACTTAAAAAGATGAGCTGCCTGGCATTGGTTTGATCAATAGCCTGGCTGAAGTTTTTTGCAGAGCGTTCTTCATTGTCGCTAAAATCTCCTCCTGCGCTCATGGAATGCACGAGGTAATAGGCTGCATCAATATCCTTTGGCAAATGCTTCAGGCTGTCGCTGTCCAGCAGATCGGCTTCGACAACGGTAATTGAAGCATGGTTGCCAAATTTGCGTTTATTGAATCTGGATTGGTCTCTCACCATGCATGTTACCTCGTGCCCCTGTTCGAGCAGTACAGGCAAAACACGTTGAGCGATGTATCCGGTAGCGCCGGTCAGTAGTATTTTCATAGGACTAAGGTTCGAATTAGCAGCTTATGCCTTATTCTTTCAACAGCATAACTCCCAAAACGTTTGGCTTCAGACAAACCAAAAACCATTATTTTTTGTTATATGGGTTAATTTCTGTCAGAATCCCAAATGAAAATATGAAAAAATATTACTTTGCTTGTTACCTCTCCGTTATAATTATAGTTCTACTGCAATTGTCTCAGTCTGTATCTGCTCAGCAAACGCCTAAATTAGCGGATTCTGTACAGACGATACCTGATACGCTTTTGTTTAAAATACAAAAGGCCCAGGCTGCGGTTACAGAGGTAAATGCAGCTAATAAAAAGGGGTATGACATTGAAGGCTTGCGCAACCGGCTGGATGATATTTTAAAAACAATTGAGCCGCTTAAAAATGACCTTAAGGCCAAAGCTCAGCATGTAGATACGAAAAGCTTGCAGAGCTATAACCTCATTCTAAAAGATGCCGGGAACAATTTAACCGGGCTCCGGACGATATTGATGAAGCATAATAGCGAATTACAGCGCATGTCTGATGAAGTCGTAAACCTCAGTTCAGATTCTTTACTGTCCATCAAAGCAGGTGATGAGGTACAGAAGCGTTTGTATGCCCAACAGCTTAGGGACATCAAACTGAGGCTACAGGATGCAGGTAAACTCACGGGTGCAAATCTCGATCAGGTCAGCCGCCTGCTTGCCGAGGTTTCGGCACTGGATATTGTCCTCAATGACCTGAAGACACTCATCGATGATCAGATTCAGCGTTCAGGAAAAATAGCGGCAGGCAAAGAGGCACCCTATCTTTGGAATGCGCCATTTGATGACAGCCCTCAATCAGGAATTGGCGAACAGATCGCTGCAGCATTCACAGGTCAGAAACAAATCCTTTCTTATTTCTTGAATTCGACCTGGGACAAAAGGATTTTAGCATTGCTGATGGCCGGGGCCTTTTTCCTATGGGTGCATACCAATTTCAGACTTTCCAGAAGGACTGCTATCAAACGAAAAATAGGCCTGCTGAATTTTGAATACCTTAAACCATTCCCGGTTCTTGCCTCAGTAATCGTTCTGTTCAACATTACACCGATGTTTGAACCGGATGCGCCTTCAATTTATATCGAGATTATACAATTGCTGCTGTTATTGGCGATTACCATACACCTAAGGAAAGTGTTACCAAAAGAACAGCTGAAATCATGGCTGATGATCATCGGTCTTTATGCTGCACTCATTTTGGGTAATGGCATGAGCAGCACCGCTTTTCCCATCCGTTCGATCATACTGGCACTCAACCTGATTTTCCTTTACCTGGGGCTGCGCATGTATAAAAAATTGCTGATCCCTCAGTTCAGCAAAAAGTATGTCAGGATCAGCATTTGGATTTTCATTGTTTTTAATGCTCTTGCGGTACTGCTCAACCTCTTCGGAAGGGTCAGCCTGGCAAAAATCTTTGGCGTGACAGGGGTGATTGGCCTGACCCAGATGATTGGTCTTGCCGTATTTACCCAGATCCTACTTGATGCGTTGGAAATGCAGATCAAAGTGAGCTCCTGCAGTAAAGGGCTCTTCTCAAGGGTGAGTCATAGCAAGACCAGAGCTACCGCAAAAAAGGCAATGCATTCCCTTTCTGTAGTGATATGGCTGATGGTATTTCTGATCAATATGAACCTCACCACGGGAACTTTCTCCTTCCTGGATACAGTACTTTCAAAAAACAGGTCTTTCGGTAGTATTCATTTCACATTTGGCAATGTCCTGTTTTTTTGTCTCATTGTTTATATCGCTAACAAGCTACAAAAGCATGTGCCGACCCTGTTTGGTGAGGGAAGCCTTACCTACGATGGGGAAGTAGCACATAAGAGTTCTAAAGTCGCTTTGATCAGACTGATCATTATTGTGATTGGCGTATTGCTTGCAGTTACGGCATCCGGTCTTCCTATGGATCGGCTTACTGTTGTCCTGGGAGCTTTTGGGGTTGGGATTGGTCTGGGCATGCAGAACATCGTGAACAACTTCGTGTCAGGGATCATTCTAATCTTTGAGCGTCCATTCCGGATTGGTGACTATGTAGAGTTAGCAGATAAAAAGGGCAAGGTAAAGGATGTTGGCATCCGCTCCAGCATCCTGCTGACGCCACAGGGTTCAGAAGTAATCATCCCCAACGGGGACCTGCTTTCCGGAAGGCTGGTCAACTGGACACTTAGTCATGATTACCTGAAGACAGAGATTTTGTTCAAAGTCAGCAGCAGTACGGATCTGGAAGCCCTTCAGAAAGTGATAGAGGAAGAAGTGGGTAAGAGTGCTCATGTGATGGCGAGCCTACCTGCAGAAATATTGGTAAACTCCATAGCGGCCGGAAGTATTGAACTTAAGGTGATGGCCTGGGTGAACAGTGTGTATGGCGAACCGGCTTTTCAAGAGTGAATTGTTTATGCGTCTGGTCAAGAGAATGGAAGAACTGAAGATCCAGGTTTTATAGGTCAAGCAATCTATAAAAAAAGCAGTCCTAACATCAGCGTTAGGACTGCTCAAATATATGAAAGAAAATTAATCTGCCTTAGGCAGGATCATCATCAGGGTTTTCGAAATCGGCCTCACCTTTGGATGTACCGCTCTTTTTTTCCTTTTCTTTGGAGCCCTGGTTTTCACGTTCTACAGCTTCATTAGGGTCTGTGCCCTTGTTATTGGCATTCGGCGTTGAGTTGTCGTTATCCTGATCTTTATCGGAGGTTTTACCTTTTTGTTCCTTAGTTTCCATAATACACATGTTTTGCTTTAGTTAACAATGATCGCGGCCGAATGGTTTTAGGGGATTTATCCGTATCGGAAGCAATTAATCTTCTAAATCGGGGGTAAATACGTATAATTCAGATTTCAAAAACAATCTGCGTCGCTGCTTGTGAATACTAATGAATTTAACATCAAGCACCATGGAAGAATTGCAAAACGAGCAGCCGCGCGACGGGGCACATACAAGCCCCTGGAGTCAATTAGACGTCAAAGACCAGACCGGCAGGCCAGCTGCGGCCGGCCAGGTTTATGATGTCATCATTATTGGCGCGGGTATTACAGGAATAAGTACTGCCTTAATGTTGCAGCGTAAGGGTAAAAATTGTCTTCTGATAGAGGCGGCGAAGGTCGGTTTTGGAACCACCAGTGGGACTTCTGCACACCTGAATACATTTTTTGATGCGACCTACCCGGAGGTAGCGCAGGATTTTGGAGAGGATGCAGCGAAGTTGCTAGCTGAGGCTGGAAAAGAAAGCATGCAAATGATTCAGGACTTCGTGCGGGAGTACGAGATCAAATGTGATTTTGAATTCAAAGAAGGGCTGCTTTTTTCGGAGCAGGAAAAGGAAACCAAACAGTTGCTGGAAATCCTTCAAGCTTCAAGGGCAGCAGGGATAGAGGTGATAGAGACTGAGGACAACGGACTGCCAATACCCTTCGACAAGGTACTTCGTTTTGCAGAGCAGGGACAGTTTCACCCGATGAAATACATCAGTGCCTTAGTCAGTGAATACCTGAAACTCGGGGGGACACTGCTCGAAAACACTTTCGTCAGCGATGAGGTATTTGAAAATGAACTGTACCGTATTACTGCGGCAGAAAAAAGCTTCCGGGCCGGCAACCTTGTTTATGCAACACACACACCGCCGGGGATTAATGTCATGAATTTTACATGCTCAGCCTACAAGGAGTTAGTGCTGGGGCTGAAACTGAGTAACGATAATTATCCAAAAGGATTGGTTTATGATATGCAGGAACCTTACCATTATTTCCGTAGTCATACCATTGATGGGCAGCAATACCTGATTCTTGGTGGGGAAGACCATAAAACAGGCCATGGAGATCCCGAACAGGCTTTTGCGAACCTGGAGGCCTATGCACGCAGGCATTACCATGTCCAATCTGTAGACTACCGCTGGTCTTCGCAATATTATGTACCTGTAGATGGCCTTCCTTATATCGGCGAAATGCCCTTGACTTCCGGTCGGGCTTATTGCGCCACAGGGTTGAATGGGAACGGGATGATGTTTGGTACGCTTTCAGCCAGGATCATCAGCGACCAGATTCTGGGTTTGGAGAATCGTTACAGTAAGCTTTTTAGCCCCTCCAGGATTAAACCGGCGGCGGGTTTCAGCGAATTTGTAAAAGAAAATGCAGATGTGGCCTGGCATTTTGTTGCCGACCGTTTTTCTGGGGAGAAGCTGGACTCCATAGCTGAACTGAAGTATAATCAGGGTATAATAGCTGAGGTAGACGGTCAGAAACTTGCCCTGCACAAAGATGAAAATGGACAGATCAGAGCCCTTCAACCTACATGCAGCCATGCCGGTTGTATCGTAAATTTCAATCCGGAAGAAAAGACATGGGACTGTCCTTGTCATGGTGGAAGGTTTGATCTGGATGGCAAGGTAATTACCTGGCTCTGCTCGAGAAAAGATCTTCAGCAGGTAAAACTGTAAACAAGCCTGTTTTTACGAAGCAATAGTATTTCACCTGAGAGGTACCGTATAAATCCCGGATTTGTTATTTAATACTTGATTTCATTCATTATCAGGTTTTTATGAAACAAGTTTCTTTTCAGGCTGTTCCCTTTACTGATAAATTCTAAAAGGCAATGGCTATGAAAAATGAGAAAGACTACGACTACCTGATCGTAGGAAGTGGCCTGTTTGGTTGTGTATTTGCAAGAGAGGCTACCCAAAGAGGAAAAAGATGCTTAGTTATTGATAAAAGAGCTCATGGAGGAGGAAATGTTCGTTGTGAGCAGGTAGAGGGAATAAATGTTCATTTATATGGAGCTCATATTTTCCACACGAACGATAAGCACATATGGGATTATGTAAATTCTTTTGTCGAATTCAATCGTTATACGAATAGTCCTGTGGCAAATTATAAGGGAGTGCTTTTTAATCTGCCTTTTAATATGAACACGTTTTATCAGTTATGGAAAGTGACAACGCCCTTAGATGCACAGTTAAAAATTAAATCTCAGATAGATAGCGCAAAAACAACTAAGCCAAATAATTTAGAAGAACAGGCATTGTCTTTAGTGGGCACTGATATTTATGAAAAACTGATCAAAGGCTATACAGAAAAACAGTGGGGCCGCTCAGCTACTGAACTGCCGGCTTTTATTATCAAACGCCTGCCGGGACGCTTTACCTACGATAACAATTATTTTGACGACAAATATCAGGGTATTCCCATTGGAGGATATAACAAATTGATAGATGGTCTTCTTGAGGGAATTGAGGTTAGATTGGGTGTAGACTATTTCCAGGACCGTAACTACTGGGATGCTCAGGCAGATCAAATTGTGTTTACCGGGAACCTGGATCAGTTTTATGACTATCGGTTTGGCCGACTGGAGTACCGAAGCCTTAGGTTTGAGCATGAAATTCACGAAGAGGAGAATCATCAAGGGAAATGCAGTAATCAACTATACCGAACGGGAGGTACCTTACACAAGGATCATCGAACATAAACATTTCGAATTTGGTAAGCAGCCGAAGACCGTGGTTACAAAAGAATTCCCTGAAGAATGGACTCCGGATAAAGAAGCTTATTATCCCATTAATGATGAACGCAACACTGCTGTATTTAATCAATATGAAGCGCTGGCCCGAAAAGAGCTGAATACCATTTTTGGCGGCAGGTTGGCGACCTATAAATATTACGACATGCATCAGATCATTGGCTCTGCACTGCACACAGTAGCCCGCCATTTTGAAACCTCAACTGTACTCACGTAACCTTAATTATAAATATGAAAACCATAATTTCAACCTTACCTAAAAATCTACTATGCTTTTCCCACCTCCGCTGGGATTTCGTATTTCAGCGTCCGCAGCATCTCCTAAGCCGCTTCGCTCTGGAAAGCCATGTCTTTTTCATGGAAGAGCCTATTTTTGATGCAGAAGCTGAGGCGTTTATCTCTCAGGAGAAGCGATCGGAAGGCCTTACGATCTTGAGGCCGCGCCTGAGAAGCGGTTTAGACGATGCGCAGATACAGCTGGCCCTCAAAGCATTACTTGCGAATTTTTTATCCACTGCAGATCTGGAAGATTGGGTGTTTTGGTATTATACTCCAATGGCCCTTCAGTTTTCTGAGCAGTATAAACCTGCCTTGGTGGTTTTCGACTGTATGGATGAGCTTTCTGCATTTGATTTTGCACCTAAAGAACTTGTGAAGATGGAAAGGAAATTGATGCAGACCGCACATGTGGTTTTTATCGGCGGCCAGTCGCTGTATGAAGCCAAAAAGCATCGTCATAATAACATACACCCATTTCCCAGTAGCATCGATAAGATCCATTTCGGTGCAGCAAGGTTTAAGCTCCAGGAGCCGGAAGACCAGTCTTGTATAGGAGGACAGAAACTTGGCTTTTTCGGAGTGATTGATGAACGCTTTCAGATAGACCTGATAGACTACATTGCCACATACCGTCCCGACTGGCAAATTATCCTTTTGGGACCGGTAGTAAAAATACCGGTAGAGGTGCTGCCGAGGAAGAAAAACATACATTACCTGGGCCAGAAGTCTTATGAACAGCTCCCGGCGTATCTCGCCGGTTGGGATGTTGCATTGATTCCGTTCAAGATGAACGAATCTACCCGCTTCATCAGTCCTACTAAGACTCCAGAATATCTGGCCGCGGGAGTGAGGGTAGTTTCCACCCCGATCCGCGATGTGGTGAAACCCTACGGAATTGAGCGGCTGGTTAGTATTGCGGAAGATCCGGCTGATTTTGTGTTGGCAATCGAGTATGAGCTGGAAGCTAAGGATAAGAAAGACTGGTTATTGAATGTGGATGACTTCTTAAAGGACAAATCCTGGGACCATACTTTCGAAGCCATGAAAAAACAGTTATTGTTAGCGTTAGATCAATCTAAGGCATTGATGGCCAGTTGATGGATAAGGACTTGCCTTCGTCATTTCAGTCATTTTGGATGGCTGGATTTGAGTGTTCAGATCAATTGAACCACTTTGGGAACCGGGTGGACTTACTAACTGTGACCGGCCATATTGAACATGTTGCCAGCGATTATGCCTTGATAAAGGGCATGGACCTAAGGACGGTAAGGGAAGGTATACGCTGGAGCCAGATTGAAAAGCAACCCTATGTTTATGATTTTTCTACGGTTGCGAAAATGATCGAAGCCGGTAAATTGATGGGGATCCAACAGATTTGGGATATTTGTCACTTTGGCTATCCGGATGACCTGAGCCCTTTACACCCGCATTTTTGCGACCGTTTTGTAAGCGTCTGCAGCGCTTTTGTCAAGTTTTTTAAAGAATATTGTCCGGAACAACATCTGATTGTCACTCCAATAAACGAAGTTGGCTTCATTTCCTGGTTAGGTGGTGATCATGCCAGTACGACGCCATATGCAAGGGGTATGGGCTGGGAGGTGAAATATGCATTGGTTAGGGCATATATTTTGGCGATCAAAGAAATGAAAGGTATTGATCCTGATATTAAGGTATTGACTACAGAACCGATAGTCAACATTGTACCCCGTTTGAACCCAACTGCGGCGATGATCATTAAAGCTTCAGAGGATCATGAATTTCAGTTTCAGGCTACAGATATGCTTACCGGGAAGATGTGCCCGGAACTTGGCGGTAGTATGGATCTGATTGACTATATGGGTTTTAATTTTTATTACAACAACCAATGGACTTCTGACGAATTTGTTTATCTGCCCTGGGCTAATCTGGATAAGGATCCGCGATGGCGCGGCCTTTCTTCACTATTGCTCGAGGCATATCACCGATACGATAAACCAATTTTACTGGCAGAAACCAGTCACCCCGGAGAGCATCGTGCAAACTGGATTGAACTGATTGCCAGAGAATGCATAAAAGCGATTGAATTTGGTGTGCCATTACGAGGTATCTGTCTATATCCGATCATAGACAGACCCGATTGGGATCATTTGCATTATTGGCATCATTCCGGGCTCTGGGATGCTGATGGCGATAACCCGCATGGTAGATTACTCAACGACGCTTATGCTGAGGCTATTATTGCTGCCAGGCTTGCGCTGTCCGAGCATTTATCTCCCATGGTTACATACTTTGAGTAACAGGCGCATCATTTGAAAAAGCCCCCAATAAGCATTAGCTTATTGGGGGCTTTTCGAAAGGTGCTTTAATAAATTTTAAATGGCCGCTCCGGTATTTGCTTCCGTCATGGCAATATCCGTCAACAGTTCATCTGTTTCTTTTTCTTCAGCCAAGGTTGCGGCAAGCAGTTCTTCTGCTTCCGTGTGCTCCATCAATTTTGCATAGGTGACCAGGCAGCCATAGCTTGCAATTTCATAATGCTCCACTTTTTGTGCTGCAGATATTAAAGCGGCATCCAGTACTTCAGGATGATCCTGAAAGCTTTCTGTGATTTCATCAGCTTCTTCCAGCAATCCTTCCATAGCTTTACATTTTTTAGCCCTGGCGGTTAAGCCAATTGAACTGAATACTTGTTTCAGTCTTTCAATCTGACCTTCTGTTTGTGTATAATGGTCTTGAAATGCGGTTTTTAATGTTTCGCTGCCTGCAGCTGTAGCCAGTTTTTTCAATCCTTTTAACAACTGCTTTTCAGCACCAAGGATGTCTCTCAATTCGTCTACGAACAACTCATGTAGATGAGCGTTCGGCATGTCTTGTTTTTTAGTTTGTGTTGCCATAATATACATGTTTTGCTTTATAACGTGTTGATGAATAGAAGGTTTAATGTTTTTGAAATACACGTAGTTTTCGCATTTTATGTGATTTATACTTGTATGTCGCGGAGGCAACAAGTTTTATCTTTAAGAACATTTTGCTGAAAAGTTTGTTGTTCCAGTAAATTAATCAGAAGATGAATATACTTCTTGCCGAAGATCACAATGTACTTCGAACCGGGCTTAAATTGCTTTTAGAAGTAGATGAAAAAATAAAGGTCGTTGCCCAGGCTAATAATGGCCAGCAGGTACTTGAGCTTTTAGAAAGTAATGATCAAGTTGATCTGATTTTATCAGATATCGACATGCCGGTTATGGACGGAATTTCCCTGACCGCAGCATTAAAAAATAGTGGCTGTGCTGCTAAGGTTATTATTTTATCGATGCATGAAAGTGAGACCTATGTACACCAGGCTTTTCAAGCCGGGGCGTCTGGGTATTTACTGAAAAGCGTGGGATCTGAAGAATTGATCTATGCTGTAAAACATGTCTATGAAGGTGGGGATTACCTCAGCTCTGAACTTACGCGGGCTATGCTGAAAAAAAATATGGAAGGCTCCAGTAGAATTAGTTCTGTAGAATCTATTTATAACAGCTTTTCTGCACGTGAGCTGGAAGTATTGCACTTAATAGCAGAAGGTTTAACCAACCAGCAGATGTCAGATAAATTGTTTTTGAGCAAAAGAACAATAGAAGGACACCGTCAAAACCTGATTGACAAAACAGGTGCGCGTAACACTGCAGGATTGATTACCTTCGCACTGCGCAACGGCGTAATTCAATAGCAGCCGCTTAGGGCTAGTCATGTGTCTGCTGAAATAAAATAAAATATGGCACCGGTGCGAACGCAACGGTGCCATTGGTTTGATTTGCGGTTTATTTCAGTTCGTCTGCGGAATAGCTGCTCCATTGGGCAACACCATCTGGTTCAGCGCTTTTAACTTCCTCACTACGTAGCTTGCTCAATTCTACGTTTTCAGCTTCTGTTTCTTCCAGTTCTGTTTCCATTGAATCTTCTAAATCTGTCAGTCCCTCGCTCTGGAAAACCTCTGTTAGTGGGTCTGCGATATATTCCCAGTCTTTTCCCATTCCCGGCATCTCACCTTCATTCCAGGGGCCGCGAACAGACTGATCTGGGGAAAGGTTAAAATACTGCTGGGTGTAACGTGGATCTGCCTGCAATATTCCCGGCGGAAAATTAGGCTGAATAGTCTCTAATGCGGCTTCGAACATTTTATAATGTGCAACTTCCCTGGTCATCAGAAATGACAAAGTCTCTTTTACGTACGGATCATCCGTAAATTTCATCAAATGCTCGTAAACAAGTTTTGCCCTTGATTCTGAGGCCAGATTGCTCCTTAAATCTACAGTGAGGTCTCCGTTAGAGTGGATGTAAGATGCGCACCATGGAATCCCCTGGCTGTTTCTTAAAGCGGGTCCGCCGCCGGTGATGATGGGGAATTGCGGATTTGCAGAAAGTGCAGCATGGATGATGTTCTCCTTTGCGGCTTTTCCTTCAAGTACCTGCATGATCTCTGAAGAGTCCGCTGCGTCTTTTAAGGCACCGTTTACGCCTTTTAGCAGCATTTGGATGGTTGCGCCGACAATTTCCAAATGTGAAAATTCTTCGGTTGCTATATCCATCAGCATGTCATACTTGTCAGGATGGGGCTGCTTGGCACCAAAGGCCTGGGTGAAGTACTGCATGGCTGCCGCCAGCTCGCCGTTTTCTCCGCCAAACTGTTCTAGCAGAATGTTGGCAAATGCCGGATCCGGACGGGATACCCTGGCATTAAATTGTAGGTCTTTAGAATGGTGAAACATAATCGATGTGTTTTAGGTGTGTTTGTAAATAAGCACACTCTACTAACCTCTGCCGACCTTTATAGTTTTGATGATAAATACTGCTTTTTTATGGATTTATACGGTAATTATCGGTGTTAAATACGGTCAATTGCTTTGGTATCCGGATGAGGAAGGTTGTACCTTTTCCTTCTATACTTTCACAGCTGATCGTTCCTTCATGCCAATTGATAATGGATCTGACTATAGACAGTCCGAGGCCAAGGGTAGGTTCTCCATGCAGGCCAGGTCTCCTTGCCGCTGTAAACTTATCGAAGATTTTGGGCAATAATGATTCCGGAATACCGACACCCTCATCTGTAAACTTAAAATTTACATGATCCTGTTGTTCTTCAACGGTGATGCTGATGGTTCCCCCGGCTGGACTGAACTTAAGCGAATTGGAGATTAGATTATTGACTACCTGCATAAACTTTGCATTGTCCAGGTCTATGAGTATTCGATCAGATGTACTGCTTAGCTGAAAATTAATTCCTGCAATATTCTCTGACCGTTTACATTCTTCCAGATAATCTTTAAGTAGTTTGACAATGTCGACACGTTTTCTGACCAGCTCTGCGCTGGCAGTCTCAAGGAATTCCCGCTTCAACAGGTCGCTGATCATTTCTATGGATTGCTCCAGTATAATGGCAATATGTTCTGTTCGCTCCAGCAAAACCGGTTCTTCGACCTGCTTCGCAACTGTCTTTATAAGCGATTTTGCGATGTTCAGGGGCCCTCTGAGATCGTGACCAAGCATATGGAGAATAGAATTTTTCTTATCCGTATATTTAGTGAGAGATTCGATGTTGGCAACTTCATCGCTGACATCAGCAACTGATCCGGTGACAAGTTGTTTCCCTTCTAAATTACCTATATAAGGTATAATCAATAACGATCGGGTTCCCTTTGGACTGAGGAGCTTGAGTGTGATTTTTCCGTTGAAACTGCCAGATAGTACTTTGTTAAAGACATCCTGTAGATAAGGGATGTCCTGCTCATCTATTTTAGATATTACTACCGCGGGATCATTAGCTTCGGTATCGGAAAATATCCAGCTGATAGAACTGTGAACAAATAAGAATTGTGCTGAACTAACACAGTAAGCAAAATGAATATTGTTTCCAAAAGGAAATCCATGCTGTGGCAGATATCTGATGCTCATTCGTATATAACTTAAAACTCTGTAGAAAGTTTTGATGGGAGATGAGTAGTTTATTAAATATTATCAGTCAATTAATTCAGAGGAACTAAAATCAGCACCGGCCGCTTCGATTTTTAGAAATTTTCAATGTTCAAACCTGGATTTAGCCGAGTCGAGAGGTTTTCTGCGCAATAACTCTGCTGCATAAAAAGCCCTTACTTCCTTTTCAAATTCTGAATCGGACTTTTCAGCCCTTGAAATCACTTTTTCTACCTTTACTGTGAAAAGCAGATACTTATCTTTTACGCTCTCCGGCTTGGGTACATTGAGTATCACTTGCATTGAGTCAAAGTTGAGTTTAAATGTGGCGCTATCCCCCTCACTCAACATGGCGAGCCCATCAAAAATGTCGCCTTTAAAAAAGGGATCCTGTTGTTCAAATAATTCTGGATGTCCGGTTACATATGAGCTGGCCAAAACAGAATCTGATTCTGTCTGATGTATAAAGTTTACAGACAGGAAATCCCCGGTTGTGATGGTTTCGCCGGGTTTATCCTTATGGATCAGGTATAACATCTCTCCCGGACCAGTTTTGTAGGTAGTACAACCAGCAGTTAAAAATAACGATAAACAACATAACCGCCTCAATCTCATGAGGCGGTTAACATATACAAAGCCTGACATAAAATGATTAAATACCGTCTAGCTGCATGGCTCCGACGATACGGGCATTGCGCTGTCCGTTAACTGTTGTCCATTCGCTTTCATAATTTAAACCATAAGGCCAGAAGGAGTGACCATCAGCACTCAGGGTAGAAGTAGGACTTTCGCCGACCATACTTCTCAACATAGCAAGAGCATTTGCACCTGTAAATTTGCCATTCACGACTTGTTGAGTCCACTGACTTGTGGTACCTATGCCCTGTGTATGCATGATCTCATGCATGGCAGTTCGCTGGGTCATATAGCTTCGGTTGGAACCAAATCTAATGGTACCATTGGAGTTGCCATCTGCGGTTGCTACGCCAGTATTGTATTCTACACGCAGATTGCCTGTGCACTCGTTGGTTTGTTGGTTATACATGAGGACTGCCGCATTCATTGCAGAAGTGATCCTATTGTAGGCATCGGTTTGATCGGCAGTAGGGCTGGCGACAGTTACAAGGTACCAGGTCAGTGTACCCAGGCGTTTTTTCCTGCGGTTTTCTTCGCAGTTTTTATAGGCGCATTTGTTTTCTCAAGGTTATTTTTCATGGTAAAACTGAACATAATTGATGTACCAGCTAGCAATAGACACATTGCCAATAGAGATTTAAAATTCATAATTTAGGTTTTATAGAGTGAATATTAGATTGAATGGGTGCGCCAGGCCCCGTATATTGCGGATCTTGTCATTTGTAATGATAAATATTTGGTTATTAACTTATTAAGATAAATATCCCGCTTTAATACAAGTTAAGTTAATTTAAAATTAACTAATGATTTACGATTTTTCACCGGTATGTGCTTATTGGTTTAAAACCACAGGGTTAGGCGCCCCGCATCTGAGTTAGCTGTTCCAGCAAAGGTATCTGCCGCTCGTTGATCCGCATTTTTGCTTCATCTAATGTAAGCCATGCTGCTTTGTCGACTTCGAGGATATCGGCCATTTTGCCTGATTTTGGAGGCCATTCCATTTTAAATGTGTTGCTTACAAGCTTCTCCACGTTGAAATCGCCCTCAACGGCCCAGCAAAAGACTTGTTTGCCCCCTCTTTGCAATACCGGATCCAATGGAATAAATTCGCCTTCAGGATGAAAGACCGGTTTCTTCTTCGAACTCCCTGATCGCTGTTTGAAGTGGCTCTTCATCCCCATTGCCTTCTCCCTTGGGAACAGACCAAACCCCGATATCTTTATGCTGGAAAAAAGGTCCGCCGGGATGTACCAATAGAAACTCCAGTTCTTTTGGATTCCACCTGTACATTAATATCCCAAAACTCTTTTTCATAATTGGATGTAAACCTTATCTGCACAACGCCAGGGCGCTGATTTTGTTTGTTTAAATCTACCACCTGAGGATAAAATAGATAAGAGTACATCATCATCATTCAGGAAAGTTTATATTCGTAATTAATTCCGTCATTATAAAAATAAGCACATGAACCAAGACTATACCCTTGAAGAAATGATGTACCCGATCGGGCGTTTCGTACCAGCTAAAAGCTATAGTCCGGACAATCTCGCTTCCTGGATCGGCGGTATCCGATCTGCACCCTTGTTATTCGATTATTGCATTGAAAATTTGGATGAGGCACAGTTAAATACACCTTATCGCCCAGGTGGCTGGACCATCAACCAGGTGGTGCATCACGTTGCCGATAGCCATATGAATGCCTATGTGAGATTGAAACTGGCGCTTACGGAGGATAATCCTACGATTAGTCCATATGATGAGAACCTATGGGCGGAACTGCCGGATGTACAACAGGTGCCACTGAATGTTTCGGTAACATTACTGCATGCCCTGCACAGAAGATGGGTAACACTTCTTGAGCATTTAAGAGAAGAAGATTGGACAAGAACCTATTACCACCCGGTAAATAAAGAACAAATGTCTGTCTGGCAAATGACCAACCAGTACAATTGGCACGGCAGTCACCATGCTGAGCAGATCATCACACTGAAAAAAAGAATGAGCTGGTAATTCCCTTCCGGCAATTCTAAGCTTTAATCTATACCAGGGTTTATCTTAAACCATTAGGCTATAAATGTGTTAACTGTTGAAAAAGATAGTTTAACTTTTTAATTGCCCGATCATGAGTCTTAAGGAATACAACCAAAAACGCGATTTTAAAAAAACAGCAGAACCAAAGTCGGGTAAGCCCAAGGCTGTAGGTAAATTGCAATTTGTTATTCAAAAGCATGATGCTTCACATCTGCATTATGATTTTCGCCTGGAAATGGCTGGTGTATTGAAAAGCTGGGCCGTACCAAAAGGACCTTCTACCGATCCAAAGAATAAGCGTCTGGCCATGATGGTAGAGGATCACCCATTTGATTATAAAAGTTTTGAAGGTATTATTCCTAAAGGGGAATATGGAGGAGGTACTGTGATCGTCTGGGATGAAGGTACATATGAGCCCATTGAAAAGATAAGGGGAAAAAAAGCACAGGAAAAGCATTTATTACAACAGCTAAAAGCGGGTTCATTAAAAATTATACTGCATGGCGAAAAAGTAAAGGGGGAGTATGCCCTGGTAAAAACCCATGGGATGGGCGAGAACGGCTGGTTGCTGATCAAGCATAAAGATGAGCATGCATCTGCCACTGACATTACCAAAAAGGATAAATCTGTGCTTTCGGAAAAGACCATTAAACAGATGGAAAAGAGCAGTGACAAAGTCTGGCAGAATGGTCATGAAGAACAACTTGTAAGCTCTGATGTGAAGGCGCTGCTTAAAAAAGGGGAGAAATCAAAGATTCCGATTGGCATGAAGCCCATGCTGGCCACCCTTGTTGATAAACCCTTTGATGATCCGGAATGGTTATATGAAGTTAAATGGGATGGTTACCGTGCCCTGGGCTTCTGTTTGAAAAATGGTGATGTACAGTTGTTGTCCCGCAACAATAAACAGTTCAACGAAAAATTCTATCCCATTTTTGAATTGTTGCAAAGCTGGAAGATGGATATCGTGGTAGATGGAGAAATCCTCGTAATCAATGAAAAGGGAATATCTAATTTTGGAAATCTGCAAAACTGGAGAAGTGAGGCGGACGGCGAACTTGTGTATTATGTATTCGATCTGATCTGGTATGAAGGTAAAGACCTGAGCCTTTTGCCGCTATCGGAAAGGCAGAAGATCCTTGCTGATGTCCTGCCTCAGAATGATGACCGGATACGGTTGAGTAAGGTATTTAAAGCCAAAGGAGCATCTTTCTTTGATGCGGCAACTAAAATGGGTCTTGAAGGCATCATTGCAAAAAAGGCAGATAGCCCATATCAGAAAAACAATCGTTCGTCAGATTGGCTAAAGATTAAGGTGCAGCTTCGTCAGGAAGTGGTGATTGCCGGCTTTACCAAAAACGAAGGTACATCCAAACAGTTTAGTTCCCTGCTCTTAGGCGTCTATGAAAATGGGAAGCTCCAATATGTCGGTAAGGTAGGTACTGGCTTTAATGTTAAGGATCAGAAAGAGATGATGGCCAGTTTTGAGCCGCTGATTACTTCTAAAATCCCTTTTTCTGATGAACCAGATGTAAACAAACCGTCACGTTTTCGACCTAATCCACCAAAGGCGAAAGCAACCTGGCTCAAACCGGAGCTGGTTTGTGAAGTTACTTATACAGAGGTGACCAGTGATGGTGTATTCCGCCATCCTTCTTTCCAGGGAATGCGTGTGGATAAGAAAGCCAAAGAAGTGGTTAGGGAAGCGGCATTAACAACAAAAGAAGTTATAGACCAGCATACTGAGGCGATCAGACCGCCGAAATCAGCAGCACGCAAAACTTTGCTCAATCCCAAGGATGAAACCCAGGTGCGCAAAGTGAACGGCCATGAGTTGAAATTTACGCACTTGAGCAAACTTTACTGGCCGGAAGATAAGGTGAGCAAGCGTGATATGTTCAATTACTACTACCAGGTGGCAGATTATATTTTGCCCTACCTGAAAGACCGTCCTATGTCGTTGAACAGGTTTCCTGGCGGTATCCATGCCAAAAGTTTCTACCAGAAAGATGTGAAAGGCAAAGCTCCTGATTGGGTAGATACCTTTCCCTATACTACCAGTGAAGGTGAACATAAGGAATATCTTTTAGGTAACGATGAAGCAGCTTTGTTGTGGATGGCCTCCTTAGGTTGTATTGAGATGAATCCCTGGTTCTCCAGGAGCAAATCGCCGGATAATCCGGACTATTGTGTGATTGACCTGGATCCTGATAAGAATACTTTTGATCAAGTGATCCAGGCAGCTCAAATGGTGAAGGAGGTACTTGATCAAATGGAGGTACCTTGTTTCGCAAAAACATCGGGTTCAACTGGCATGCATATTTATATTCCAATGGGGGCAAAATATGATTATGACCAGTCTCAGATGTTCGCTAAAATTATTGTAAATCTTGTGCATAAAGAACTGCCTAAGTTTACCAGTCTGGAAAGAATGGTGGCTAATCGTAAAGGTAAAATGTACCTGGATTTCCTTCAGAACAGGCCCGGTGCTACGATTGCCGGCCCCTATTCTTTAAGACCAAAACCAGGAGCTACGGTCTCCATGCCCCTTGATTGGGATGAAGTAAAGCCAGGGATGACCATGAAGGATTTTACCATATTTAATGCGGTTGACCGGCTGAAAGAAACCGGAGATCTTTTTAAAGGTGTATTGGGCAAGGGGATTGATCTTGCTAAAGCGATCCGTAGGGCAAAAGAGGTATTTAAATAAAGGGTAATTTATTTGCCAGTTTCCATATTTGATGCATCAACGGGCTTGGATTCAGGTGATCCCTTCTGGCGGAGGTAAATGGTCAGAAACACAATTGATGCTACAGACAGGAATTCACTCTGCCAGTTTTGAAAGGTCTCAAACCAAAACTCAGCCTGGCCGAGGTATTCCCCAACCGTCACAGTGGGCAGGTGTTTGGCAATTTGTTCTACGTTGTGGTTTTGCCAGCTGCCGTACAGGTGCAGTGCCCAGCTTGTAAAGAACAAAATAGCGAAACAAATCGAAAGCGAATTGCTATAAATCTTTAGGATCCAACCTCCTTTTCTAACCGGCCATGGGGCATCTGCAGAAACTTTAGGCGCTCTGTCTACCTCCTCAACCTGGTCCAGCTTCTTGGATTCTGCAGAACCGATTTGCCGCAACGAAATAGTGAGCATTACATATAATGCCATTTGCAGGAATTCGCTTTCAAAATTTTCGAAAGTGGCAGAAATGAAATGCCCGCTTTTCAAATAGGTACCAAGGCTGATTTCATGAGCTTGGTCGTCTTTAAGATCCTGGTTGTGCTGCTTCCAGCCGGTCAGTGCCTGGGCGGCCAGTGTAACGATAAAAAGACTTAAAAAAACGATAGTGAGTCCGTTGCGGTAAAAATAGCTGTGTTTCATAACAGACTTTTAAAGGGTTAATTCTGATGCCTTAACAAGTGCTGATGTTAAAAGTTTTCTTTAATTGTAGCTATTCCATGTGCATGCCAGGTATTCTCTGCATATGCAAAACATTATGAGCCTGAATAATGTTAGCCATACAAATCTACGACTATGAAAACTGAAAAATTAATTCAATCCCTTTTACATCCTGGATCTTCGGGCAGGACAAATGGAATCATCGCCTTAGTTGCGGGCCTGGCAGCCGGAGCCGTTTTAGGTGTATTATTTGCGCCAGAAAGTGGAACATCTGCACGTGAGAAACTTAGTGATGCTGCCAAAAAACTTTTTGGTGGTAATGCAGAAGAATCGGAGGAGTCTTTCGAAAAGCCAATAGCTCAGAATACTATTAGTAAAAAGCCCAAATCCGATATCAAAAGCATCATCCATGAAGCACATGTCCAGGCTGCACACACCGAGCAGGGGCTGGTGTAGTAAATGACAAAGCCAATTTGGCGATAATAATGAAAGAGGGTATCTTCTCGTCATTCCGACGAGAAGATACCCTCTTTTCTTGTCAGGCTTTGCTGATATTATTGCACTTTATCTTCATCAGCGACAGCGTCCTGCCAGTTTTCCCACTTAGGTGTACCAGCATCGTAACCGTCATAACCAAAATTCTGACTTAGTTTTCCTCTGTTGTTGGCTGTAATTGCACCGTTTGGGATAGGCCAGTAAATATTGCATTTATCCATCTTATAGTTTAGTGTACGGTTATTGGAGTTTACCCCTCCACGGTTATACATACCCCCTTGCGTAACTACGCGTTTATACCAATAGCTGCCTCCTGATAAATCCGTTCCCTGAAACCTGTCATAGGTATTAACGTTATAGGTATTACCCCACTCATCCGGCTTTCCGCTTAAAGCGAGGCAGTAGGATACACGGCTGAGCTCCATATGACGCCATTCTTCCAGATAAAGTTCACGGGCTCTTTCATTCATGATATCGCCAATGGTAACTGTGGTATACAGTTGCGTGCATAGCGCTCTTCTGCGGATTTCATTTACATCGGCTGCTGCACCGCCTGCATCTCCCAGGTAAAATTTAGCTTCTGCACGAAGTAAATATGCTTCCGCCAGACGATACAAATACCAGTCTCCGTTACTTCCCTTAGTTGCACCGGTGTAGGCATTGCTTGCCATATTGGCTTCCGCTTCAGCATCTGTGATAAATATTTTATAGTGCGGCCAGTTGAACCAGCACCGTATCGTATCTGCACATAATAGGGCATTAGTGGTTGGATGCCTCAATTTCAGGTTCTGGCCACGGAAAGTGGTAGATACTGTACTATATTTTAAAGAATCCATTCTGGCCCAGTTACCCACCCGGCTATTGTGTCTGAGATCGTCTACATCCTCTACATTATTAACAACCCAAAGTCCGTGCTCTGCAAAAGGAGTAGGGCGGAATGTGCCTATTCCACGACCGACAGCTCTTCCATAATCGAGGTTTGCTCTGTAATTGGTATTGTTACGGGCATAAAGGTCCATTGCATTTTTTCCGTCAGGAGATTGTACTGCACTGGAGTTATAAAGCGGACCGAATACACGCATGGTTGCGAATGCAATGTTTGACTGTGCTCCTCGGTTAGGCATGCCCATAATCACTTCAGTATTTGCCGCGATCAGCTTATTTTCCGGACGATGCAGATCCCAAATCACATTACGGGTAATCGGCCATGTTCTGGATTCACCTCCCGGATAAAAGGTGCCGAAGTTATTTTTCATCAATGCATAACCGGATTGATTGATCAGGATGTCGGCCTGATCTTTTGCTTTTTGAAATTGTCCGCCAGCCAAATAGCATTTGATCAATAGCATCCGGCATGCGCCTTTATTTACCGTGCCAATAAATGTTTGGTCTTTTTGCTCTGGCACCCACTCAACTGCAGTTTCCATGTCTTTTGTGATCATTTCTATGATTGCTGCCTTTTTTGTACTGCGGTAATTTTGCTTAGGCACCTCTAATATTTTAGTGATCAATGGAACATCTCCATATTGAAATACCAGTGAAAGGTATCGGTAAGCCCTGTGAAAATAAGCTTTTCCTTTATAGCTGTTTTTTACTGATTCGCTCAATCCATCTACTTTATCTACATAGGTCAATATCGTATTGGCATATTTAATCCCACTATAGGTCTCATCCCAATAGTGGTTGATGTAATTTCCATCATTGCCCCCGGGTCCGGCGGCACCTCCTGTTGGCTTCAGGTTATCCGCTATGTTGAAGTTGACATTATTCCCATCCACATCTGTTTTTCCGTAGACAGCGAGGTCTGAAAACATATATTCGGTAGCGATAACGACTGAATTTGTGTTTGCCGCTGTATTTGTCCAGTAGGAGCGGATATGCCGGTCGCTCACCGCTAAGGCAGCCTGCAGACCTGACTCTGTGCTGAAAGTAGCCGTAGGTTCATATATGGATAAGGGATCCGGGTTCAGATAGCTTCGTTTACAGGCGCCTGCAATTATGGATAGTCCCAGAATTGCCAGTGTAAGCTTTGATAGCTGCTTTTTATTTCTATATTTTAGTAAGTTCATGTTTTTTTATTAAAAGGTTACGTTCAGTCCTAGTGAGAAAATCCTGGTGGCCAGTCCACCTGTTTCGGGATCACCATACTCCCAATTGTTTTGCCATACAGCTACGTTCCTAAGAGACCCAAAAACTTTCACTCTTTGGATATCCAGCTTTTTTGTGATTGCATTTGGTAAAGTATATCCGAAGGCTATATTTTCAAAGCGGATAAAAGAGCGATTATAAAGCTTATTCGCTCCAGCACCTGCAGGTGCCATTGCATCAAGTCTCGCATATTTATTCGTTGGATTTTCGGGTGTCCAATATTCCTTTGAAAAGGTGTTAAAATTGTAAGTGATCACTGAACCGCCGTTGTCTTTATTAAGGTATTCTCCTGCAAGACTTTTGTGCCCCATGTAGGAATACACATTGAAAGAGAGATTTAGGTTTTTGAAAAATGTGAAGCTATTACGCAGCTGCCAATTGATCGGAGGCGCAGTTTGCCCCAAAAACTCCCTGTCGTTATCGTTGTATACAGGTGTTATACTTCCATCTGCATTTACCTTGTCATCAGCCGTATAGTTGTTGGCAATTTTTGGATCACCAGGCTTCTGATTGTACCTTTTGGCTTCCTCCGCTTCACTTATCTGCCAGATACCAGTTACACGGTAGTCCCAAATAGAACTGATCGGCTGTCCGATAAACCAGTTGTTAGACCTATCGTCCATTTCTTTTTGACCGACGATATTCCCTTGTGCGTCGAGTATGTTCTCATTCTGATAATACAGATGTTTGATGGTGTTTTTAACGTAGGAGAAACTCAGGCTGGTTTGCCACTCGAAATTTTCCTTTTTGATATTTATTGAATTGATGGCGATATCAAAACCTCTGTTTTGTACTTCTCCAAGATTGGTCGTGATGCTTGGAAAGCCGGTGAAGCCAGGAAGACGTTGCTGCATGATCATATCATGAGTTTTCATAGAATAGTAATCGATTGTTCCTGAAACCCGGTCATTAAACAGTCCAAAGTCCAACCCATAGTTCCAGGAAGCTGTCTTTTCCCATTGTAAGTTTGGATTTGCCATCCGGTCCACCAGCAGATATTTCACTTCCTGCATTCCACTGCCTACTACATACCCCATTGTAGCCCCCTGGCCTGAACCTAAGTTTGCCAATGATACATAAGGGTCTGCCAGTGACCGGTTACCATTTTCACCCCATGAAAGACGTAATTTTCCGGAACTTAATACATCATTTGCTTTAAAAAACTTTTCGTTGGTAAAATTCCAGGCGAAGGCCAGTGCAGGAAATACGGCATACGGATTATTTTGACCGAAAGCTGAATATCCATCCCTGCGTAATGTTGCAGTCAGTAAATAACGGTTATCATAGGAATAAAATGCACGTGCTAACAAAGCATTAGCCGTTTCCCTGGAGTCGTAGCTGGAAAAAGTGCTGTTTTCTTTGGCTGCATTTGAGGTATTGTGAAAACCCAGGGCGTCTGAAGGCAATATGTTACGCGCCTCAATCCTGTCCTGCCAGTAGTTACGTTCTTCTGCCTCCTGCACTAATGTAAGCGTTAAGCGATGCTTTTCTGCGAATGTCTGCTCCCAGGATAATGTATTGTTGAGCGACCAGTCGAAGCGTTTGGCGGTCTCACGATCCACACCTCGGTTAATTGGTAAGGATTCTGGCAGAGCGGCCGACATAAAATATCTGTTATAGAACCATTGAAACCGTGGTGAGGCATTAAACGAGTAAGTGATGTTAAATGGCAATTTCACTTTTGCATTCAATATGGTGTTCAATACGGTGTATCCTTTTTCAAGTTCCAGATATTGCTTGTCAAAATCATAGTTGACACCACGTCTTATGTTGGCATCACCCATCGGATACTGGGACAGACTCCCATCTGCATTCCGGTAATGGCTAAAAGGCGAGTTACGGATTTGGTTAGCATCCCAATAGTTTAGTCCCAGGCCTGGCTGAAGATCGCCATCACTGCGATCCTGGAAGTTGACATTAGCCCCGATTTCTAACCAGTTATTTACCTTGCCCTCTACCTTGAGGTTGGAGCGGATGGCCTTATAATTATTGTAATTTACGGCGCCTTCATTTTCCAGGTAACCCATCGACATGTAATAGTTCATCTTGTCGCTCGCACCAGAAATGTTGGTATTGTAATCCTGATTGAAACCGGTCCGGAAAGTATGGTCATACCAATCAAAGGTATTTCCAGCCAGATAATCCGTTAAGACACCGCCCTCAAGTCCTAAACGTCTCGCATAAATACTTGCATCAGATTCACCTGTCGCATTCGTTGTGTAGGCCCGCCATTGCTCAACTGATATTCCGTACTTACTTAAATTGTTTGGATTATCATAAAGACCTGGTTTACCCACACTCGCTGCCGTTTGATAAGCCTCATAGCTGCCTGTTGTGGCATTTTGCCCATAAGTAGGGGTTTTGTACCAGTCTTCGCGATACTTCAGGTAAGCATCAGGTCCAAATACTTCACGATAGGCACTCTTGGTAGTAAGGCCAACATTAGAATTAAAATTTACTACAGGTTTACCTTGCTTGCCTCTCTTGGTGCTGATGATGATCACACCACTTGCTGCCCTTGATCCATATACGGCAGCCGCGGATGCATCTTTCAATACATCGATTTGTCCAATATCATCGGGGTTAATTTCCGAAAGCTCGCCATAGAAAATCATACCATCCAAGATAATCAGGGGCTCATTGTGATTGCCCGCAGTATAAACTGAACGTTGCCCGCGCAACTGCATAGAGCCTCCACCTTTGGCTGAAGCATCATATCCTACACTTAACCCTGGTGTACCTCGAAGAATGTCTTGTACTGTCCCCGGATTCTCATTTGCTATTTTATCTGGCTGTATTGACACGACAGAACCAGTAAGGTCTTTTTTCTTCGTTGTACCATAACCAATGACTACCACATTTTCAAGCGTGGAAACACTTTCTTTAAGCGTGATGTTGAGTGTATTTTGGGCGCCGATTGTTACCTCCTGAGTCTCGTAACCAGTGTAAGAAATTTGGAGCACGGCATTCTGGGCCAGGTTCATGCTGAACTTTCCGTTTGCATCCGTAGAAGTTCCCTGTGTGGTGTTTTTTACTCTGATGCTTACACCGACCAGTGTTTCGTTTGTTTTTTCATCCCTAACGGTACCGGTTATTGGCCGGGAACCCGTCTGTGCTTTCAAAGTGAAAGGTAAACAGGTAATTAGCATCACGCATAGTAGCGCTAAGCACCTGATAAAAGTTAGATTTTTTTTCATACAGAGTGATAAATTGAGTTAATATTTAGTTGACTGATAGGCATATGGTAAAAAAAGAGTTTCTGAAAACGTTTTCATTTTATGATATAGTTATGAATGGATAGAAGCCACCTCTTTAAAAAGCGTTTTACCGCGATGGGAGGTGGCTTCGTTAGCTAAATTCATTCGCTAACAGGGAAGCTGAGCTAATAATTTAATTATAGTGTGGCGCTTTTTTGAACATGGACATTTCTTACTTTCATAGTAGTGGTACCAGTAGGGCCCGGAGATCCGGAAGAGCCTTCCATTTGATAGTTAAGAATGATGTTGAAGCGCTTTCCGACGAAATTTGCACCAGTATGTGTGGCTTTTAGGGTTCCGTCGATCCAGTATTCTATTGTAACATCTGTTGCATTTAATTTAGTAAGGTAGGCGGTGTATACATGCCAATTAGCCGGACTGGAAATGACATGGCCCTGGCTGGACCATCCGCCACTCGGATTCTTATACGTGTTTGTCCATGTCGTTGTACTCCCTTTAAATTCCATGATATCACTTTCCGGTGGCCAGGAGTCGGCACCTGTAATCCACCATGCCCGCCAGGTTCCCACTTGTGAAGGACTTTGAACTTCAGCTGAAAATCTCCATTTAGGATAAGCATCATTGACGATAGGGATTACTTTTGCATGAACAGCACCCGAATAATAATGTATTGGTAGATAAGGATCTTTAGAACTGTTACCCACGCCCGAAGTAGGAGTGCTTGTAAAGGTGAGTACCCCAGCTGAAACAGCGATGTTTTGTGTTCTCATTCTGGCAGTTCCATTATGATCTTATCCCCAGGGATACAAATTATTCCAATAAGTGCTGAATGAATCGAAGGAATTGGTTGGAATGACAGTTTCCCAGGAAACCAGTGCTACTGCATTCGTATTCTCACTGGTTTGCTCAACAGAAGCCTGACTTTCATTTGTTGTTTCCTTTGTACAGGAAGAAATCATTGTATGACACAGAAGTCCAATGATAAATAGGGTTGATTTTTTCATAATTTATATTTGGTTAAGATTAGCTTCCCTTTATTTTGCGAATGCGCCGCTAAAGGAGCTACAAACAACAGGATTAATATGTAATCTAAAAGGGGACAAATTAACATGATTTAGGGGGCAATCTGGTTCTTGTTGATCCATTACTTCGTTGTAGATCAGTGGTTTGTTCTGAACTGGGTATGTTAAGGATGCCTTCTACACTGAGAGGTACATGCGTTATACCAGGGCTATGGTTGCTTTATCTCCGGATATCTCAAGGATAAGGAAGGGATAGCCGTGGTACGACGAAAGGATATTCCAGACCTTAACCTACCCTTAACACACCCTTATGTTTGTATAGATTGACTTTTGTTTTTAAAAGAGAGTCTCTATCTTAGCGGGATCTAAATTAACATTGACAACATGAAAAAATTATTAGCGGCATTAATGCTGCTCTGCGCTAGCTCTGCAGCGCAATCACAGGAAAAAGGAAGTTTTGAACTGGGTGCGACAATAGGTTATAACCTTTCTACAGTTACGAATGGTTCAAATACCAACAGCGATTACAGAAGTGGACTGAACGCAACGGTCTTCGGAGATTATTTCTTCTCAGACAGATGGAGTATTAAAGCAAAACTTAGTTATGACCAAAAGGGTTGGAACAACGGATACATTACCAATCTGGATAATAACCAAAGTTATAATACTGACTACCAGATCAATTATCTGACTATCCCTGTTATGGCAAATTGGCATTTTGGCAAGAAAAGAAATTGGTTCCTGAATTTTGGACCATATGCGGGAATTTTGCTGGATGCCAAAGAAACAGCCCTTGGTATGGATTTAAAAGATTATCTGAAAACTACAGATGTAGGACTTGGCCTCGGTATCGGGGTTAAGATACCGGTAGCCAATCGACTAAAGATACTGTTGGAAACAGATGGTCAGGCTAGCTTTACCGATATCTTCAAAGACAATACGGGTTCCGAACTTAGGAATTCCCGAAGCAGCTTTAATGCAGGATTGGTTTTTGAACTTTAAAAAAATGCCCTCTCACCAGAGGGCATTTTTACTTTAAAGAGTATCAGAAAGCATTGGCTTCAATGTCGGTTTATGCAAACATTCTTTTCTGTATAGTTGTTATTTCAACTTAACATAGCTGGGAAAACAATATATGCCACAATACTATCCATCGGGAATTTATCGCCTCATTACCTCAATTGTCTTGTATACCTTCGGACTCATCATCCTTTTGTGGTTCCTCTATAAGATCATCAGTGTTGTAATCCTATTTCTTTTCGCAGTTGTGCTGAGTTTGATCATTAATCAACCAGTGAGCCGGCTGGAGCGTAAGGGAATGAAAAGATGGCTGGCTGCACTGATCATTTTGGGGGCTATATTTCTTGTGAGTACCATACTTGGTATCCTGGTGATTCCACATATTAGTTTACAGATCGATACGCTTGTAGGTAATCTGCCCGGTTACCTGAACAGCATTTCCGATCACCTCAGCAACATGCTCAGAAAATACCCGGAGCTCAACAAGGAACTTCAGGGTGACGGTTTATCCATATCTGAAGTAATGCCATCTCTCGGGAAGACTGTAATGGGATTGGGGAGTTTCTCCTTTAGCGTAATAGGGGGCATCTTCCTCTTTATTGTGTTCGTTTCCATGATCGTATTTTTTGTGGGAAATCCACGCCCAATGATTGAATTGTATCTCACCGTATTCGAGCCGGAGAAAAGACATAAAGCAGAAAAAGCCCTGCAGCACACTTCAGTTATGCTCGGAGGCTGGATGAAATCAAATCTGATAGGCGGTATAGTACAGGCCGTACTGGTTTTTATAGTGCTTACTTTGCTCAACGTTCCCGGTGCGCTCGTTTGGGCTGCACTTGCTTTTTTTTCGGAGCTGATCCCAAAGATCGGATTTTACATTATGGCAATTCCTCCAACATTAGTCGCACTTTCTGTGAGTCCTGCCACTGCTTTTTGGTGCCTGATCTTCTTTCTGGCGATGAATGAGTTGATCTCTGATTTCCTGATGCCGAAATTAAGATCTTCGACCATGAACATCCACCCTGTGTCCCTGCTATTTTTATTGTTGGCTATGGCTGCTGCATTTGGACTTATGGGTGCACTACTGGCCACACCGATGGCAGCTATTATTAAAGCTTATTATGAAGAATTCTACCTCAGCCGTTTCAGTGAAGATCCGGAAATGCCAGATAGGATAGAACGGATATTATACGATTGATAGCTATTTCTTATTTGAGGGAGGATTTAGTAGTCTCAATGCATTAAAGATCGCCTGGTGAGTGACTGTAGCATGGTCTTCTTCGGGCAGATAGTCAAAGTGTACGGTTACATTTCTGCTCTTTGCAGCCTTTATTTTTTCTGAAAGAAGGTTCGCATCTACTTCCATTACATGTGGGATTTCAGCTGGGGCCAGTCCTTCTTTTCCCACACCGATGTAGATCCTGGTCTTTTGTTGGAAATCTGACTGTAATAGATCGGATTTAAGGTTGAGCAAGGATCCATTGTCCCACCAGATGCTTGGACTTATGATGATGTAAGTGTCGAACATTTGTGGTTTTTTTAATAGGATTTCCGTGGCGAGAAGTCCGGCAAATGACTGCCCGATAATCGTTTTTGAGAAATTGCTGCGGTAATTTTTTGAAATGTAAGGTTGTAGTTCTTCGCCTAGAAAGCGGATGAATTTTTCTGATTGTCCGGCAGTTTTGTATCTCTCTTTGTCGTTCGGTAATGTTGTTGGATATGTGAAATCCCTTTGTCTGTCTACATTTGCAATACCTACAATGATTGATTTCGGTACCCGGTTGATCCAGGAAAAGTTGTTGAAATGGTATAGGCCGGTTACGTGTATAAAATCTTCATCTGCAGAACCGTCAAGCAAATATACGACAGGATATCTGATCGTATCAGCAGGATTATAGCCTTCGGGCAGGTAGATGTTCAGGATGCGTTTTTCAGAAAGGATTTTTGATGTGATTTCATCAATGATGCCCAGTACAAAAGGTTTTGATTTAGTGTTGGAGGGTTGTTGGCCGAAGCTGATCTGTGTACATAAAAGCAGGGCGACAAAGGAAAATGGGATTTTCATGCCCGCTAAATTACAAAATATGGACTAGCTTTCCTTTTAGTACGCAGCGCCTGGTTTTGAAATAAAAAATTCATTGAAATGATTGCACTGAAAAAATTAGACCGTTATTGGGAGCATTTTTATGAATGAAAGCAAGGTTTAGTTTAAGTAACTGAAAAGCCCTTTGTATTGTGATCTTGTAAGATTATACTGATGGATTATATGATAGGTGTTTGACACATAGGTGGTTATTGTCTTTGTTTTGAGACGTTTCGACAAAAAAATGAACAAAACATAAAGCCGCCATTGCTTTACTTTGGACAACAACTAACCAAATAGTAAACCCTGCTGCAATTTCCCCGGCATTGAACATGCTTTTGTAGCATACAAAAAATCCCTTATTTTATGCAGTTTAACACATTTAAAAATCTAACCGCAGTCCTGCTCTTATTGGTTACGGCCTGTCAGAAAGAAACCCAGCAAGGAGAGACCGAAACGAGCAGAACAAAGAATCGCGAAAATGTGACGATCAGCGCTGCGCCTCCTCTTGGCACATTGATCGATGGTGCGACTTACCGCATCAGAGGAATCTCCTCCAACTTCAGCGGCGGACCAGTAGTAGAAGTAACCGGTAATTCCACGGCAGAAAATGCAAAAATCCAGCAGTGGCCCTGGTTTCCGAATGGCGGACAGAAATGGAATTTGATAAAAATTGATGCCAGCTATTATAAACTGGTTAATGTAACCAGCAATAAATGTCTGGAGTCTCCTTCTGCAACATCAGGCGAGATTCTGCAGCAGGCCACAGATGATGGCAGTGATGCACAGGCATGGTCAATCGCTTATTCCGGTAGCAACAATGTATTTTCGCTAACAAACAAAGCTACAGGTATGAAAATGGTGGTGGATCCGGAAAATAGTACTAACGGTACCAAGATCCGGCAAAAAGCAACCGTTTCAGGCACGCAGGATCTATTTAATTTTCATAATGTCAATTTTCAAAATCCAGTAATCAACGCCAGCAGACCAGATCCTTATGTGGCGCAGAAGGATGGTTACTATTACTTCATGTATACCAGGGGAAGCAATATCGGTCTCAGGAAAACAACTTCGATGTCCTTGCTGTCGACTGCAACAGAAACTGTCGTTTGGACCCCACCTTCAGGTACTGCTTATTCTTCTAACATATGGGCACCTGAACTGCATTTCCTTTCTGGAAAATGGTACATTTATTTTGCAGCAAATGATGGGACGGGAGATACCCACCGCATGTATGTATTGGAAAATGCCAATGCAGACCCAACGACAGGAAGCTGGACTTTTAAAGGTAAAATCTTTGATTCCAGCGACCAATGGGCAATCGACGGCTCTATCCTGACAGTAGGCAGTACAAATTATTTCATCTGGTCGGGATGGGAGAGTACTGCCAGCAGGTATAAACAATACCTATACCTGGCTACGATGTCAAACCCATGGACCATCAGCGGACCGCGGATCAAAATATCATCACCTACCAACACCTGGGAGAAACATGAACCATCTTCAATAGGTGCGGGTGTCAATGAAGGACCAATTATGCTGCAAAAAGATGCCAGTAGTCCGGTATTCATCATTTACTCGGCCAGCCGGTACAGCAGTGATAATTATTGCCTGGCACAGATACAGTTGAGGAGTGGTGGCGATCCGACAGTCGTTGCTGATTGGATCAATAAGAAGCAGGTATTTGTGAGGAATGATGCCAATTCTGTTTACGGTCCCGGACATAACGGATTTTTTACCAGCAGCTATACTGATCCCAACGGTGTGGCTAAGAAGGAAAACTGGTTTATCTATCATGCACGCAGCGTAGCCGCTACAACCAATGGCGCCAGATCTCCGAGAATGCAGAAGCTCAGTTGGAATACCGACGGATCGCCAAACTTTGGTGTGGCCTCGGCAACGGGTATCAACTTTCCTATCCCTGTTGGGGAGTAAGGAAATACGAACTCCTGTCAAGAGACAGGAGTTCATCTTTTTATGCATATTGCGGGTGTTTAAAAAATGATATATTTGTGTAACACTTATTCTTTATCGCTTTTATGCAGACAAAGCAAGTTTCATTATGGACAGATGAGCAATTGCTTGATCAGATCAAGCTCGGCGATGAAGCTGCTTTTCAGCGCATCTACCATAAGTATGTAACCAAACTTTATGCCTCCGCTTATAACCTGCTTAGAGATCAGTCAGCATGCGAAGAAATTGTACAGGAATTGTTTATCCAGCTTTGGGTAAAAAGACATCAACTGGAAATAGAGAATTTAAACGCTTATCTATATACTGCGACCAGAAATCGCGTATTAATGGGATTGCGTGCTAAAAAGATTGAGCTAGACAATGCTGCATTGGATTTTTTAGAGTCTCATTATTCCGCTGATGGCCTGATCATGGAGAAGCAATTGAACCAGGAGATAGATGAAGCGATCCAGGAATTGCCGGAAAAATGCAGAGAAGTATTTATTCTTAGCAGGAAACAGCAACTCTCTAACCGGGAAATTGCTGACTTGTTGAATATCTCTGTGAAGACGGTTGAAAATCAAATTACTAAAGCCTTGCAAAAGCTTCGCGGCTCCCTGAAGCATTATCTGTGGATCATTGCGATCTGTCCGGCACTGATGAAGTATTTCCTGTAGAATTTGGCGTTTATATTTTTAAAAAAAAATCATTTCCGCGTAGGGGTCGTGATCTTTTTTTGCATCATACACACAACAACCAAATATGAACTTATCCAAAAAGACGACGGAACAGATCTCTATGTATTACGATGATCTGGAAAATGGCAGAAAAACGCCTGGGCCTGAAATGTCTGAAAGCCTTCAGGAAGAGGTGATTTATGATCGGGTGCTGTCGGGTATCGCCAGGCATGAGCGACATAAGCGCTCTTGGAAGAGGTTTATAGGTATTGCCTCTGTTATTTTGCTTATGGCGAGTATATCCCTTATTTTTTATAGACAACTATTACCACAACCAGCGCAAGAAATCCCTGTAGCGATGCAAACAGCAGTTGCGGCCCGTGGACGTGTTTTACAACTCAGCCTTGCAGATGGTACAGAGATTTGGTTGAATTCGGGAAGCAAGCTAACTTATCCTAAAACTTTTAGCGGTCAGCGAAGAACAGTTACGCTGGAAGGTGAAGCCTATTTCCAGGTGGCGCACGATGCTTCGAGGCCATTCCTGATTCGTTCGGAGCAGGTGGTCACGCGGGTTTTAGGAACTAGTTTCAATATCAAAGCCTATAAAGAGGATAGAAATATTTTCGTCGCTGTGCTGACGGGAAAAGTTAGGGTTAGCATGCCTACATCCAAAGGTGTTGACTCTGTGTCGCTTACACCCCATGAACTCGTCACTTTTAACAAAGCTAAGCAAACGATCCGTGTAGGTGATGTAGCGAATACGACTCATTTGATCTCCTGGCGGGAAGGCCGGTTGCATTATGATGAGGTGCCGCTAAGATCGGTAATTGCCGATCTGCAGCGTAAATACGACGTTGAAATTGAGGCCTCTCCTGCATTGCAAAGACGGAGGATTACCGCCGATTTTCGTGAGGAAAGTATAAAAAAGGTGATGATTGTCCTTTCTGAAATAACCAGCAGCAAAGTGATCAAAACTGAGAAAGGATACCTTTTACGCTAATACACACAATCAAATATAAATCAAGTTCCTAACCAAATTAACCATCTTGTATGACCTAGAACCCTACACAAACTAAAAACCCTGTCCTAAGAAGGACAGGGCGTAATTAAGTAAGCCCAATACCAAATTTGCCTGCGACGTCGAAATCATACAGCAAATAGGGCAGTCTCTTACCATTAATCCCAACTAAATTATGGAAAAATCTCTATACGAGCATAGAGTAATTCAACGTGTTTTATTATTTATGAAATATACTGTTGCTGTCATAGTAATGCTTTGCGGTCTTTTTACGATCGCCTCAGCCACTCACACCTATGGACAGAAAATATTAGAGAACCAGGTAAACATCAACCTGAAGAACGTGAGTTTGAAGCGGGCTATCGATCAGGTTGCCCAGAAAGCGGGTGCAAAAATTGCTTATCAGGACGGTGTAATCGACCCTGCATTGGTAGTTGACCTGGACTTCAATGGTGTACGACTTGGCACAGTATTAGAAAAAGTATTGTTCCCCAACGACATCAACTTTTCAGTTGTAGACAATGTGGTGATCCTCAAAAGATCTGCTAAGAGCAAGTTCAGGAACAAAGTTATCAAAGGTATGGTCGTTGACTCTGCCGGAGTTCCCCTGCCAGGTGTATCGCTATATGTTAAAAACATGCGTAACGTGGGAACAACAACTGATGTTGACGGAAAGTACCTCATCAGCATTCCGGACGACGCTAAGACTCTTGTCTTTAGTTTCGTAGGCTTCGTTAGCCAGGAAGTGACCCTGGGTACCAGTACGACTATTAACGTAATCATGAAAGAGGTTAAGGCCGATTTAAGTGAGGTTGTGGTCGTAGCATATGGTACACAAAAGAAAACCAATGTGACCGGATCAGTTTCCTCGGTGGGAACGGCAGATTTATTGCGTACACCAACAGCAAGTTTGACCAACAGTTTGGCAGGTCGTTTACCGGGTTTGAGTACGATACAAAATAGTGGAAATCCCGGAGCCGACGGTTCTGTGCTGAATATCCGTGGTTTCGGTACCTACCAGCAAACCGATCCTTTGGTTCTGGTGGATGGGATAGAAAATGCGATAGACCGTATTGATGCTAACGAAGTAGAATCTGTAAGTATCCTTAAGGATGCTGCCGCAACGGCTGTATTCGGAATGAAAGGTGCAAATGGAGTATTGCTGGTAACTACCAAACGGGGCCAGGCAGGTAAACCGGTGGTTTCCCTTACTTCGCAAATGGCGATACAAGATCCAGTAAGAATTCCTGAATATTTAGATTCTTATGATGCGCTTACGCTATTTAGGGAGGCACTCAATAATGATAAATTGAATGCGAACTTGTACACTGATGAATACATTGCCAAATTCCGCGACCGCAGCAATCCCACTTATCAATACTTGTATCCAAATGTAGACTGGCATAACGAACTCTTAAAGCCGAATTCATTAATGAATCAGACCAACTTAAACGTGAGTGGTGGTTCTGCTACAGCGAGGTACTTTGTATCGATGTCATATCTGGGTCAAGACGGCTTGTACAAATATGATGATCTCAACGATTACAACATCAATGCCTACATGAACAAATACAATTTCAGGACAAATGTGGATGTAAACATCACGAAGCACCTGAGTATGGAGATCAATTTGGCAAATGTGGTGCGGCAGCGTAATTACCCTAATGAAGATACCAATGCGTTCTGGGGTGAGTTGAGAAATACACCACCATACCTATATCCCTTAACGAATCCAAACGGTTCTGTACCACAACAGCGTAATATGCCACCGAATCCTTATGGCCGACTCACGCAGTATGGTTACAAGCGCAATTTTGAAAACACCCTGGCCGCCATCGGAGGTTTCACCCTGCAAATGCCATTTGTAACCCAGGGCTTAAGTTTCAGAACCCGTTTTGCATTTGATGCACAAAGTTTCCGTGACATCACCCGTCAACGGAATTACTCGACCTACCGTTTCACTATCGATGAAAATGAAACAGACCTGAGTAAAGGCAAATACGAGGAGATGACGACCGGAAACGGCTTACTGGGTTTCGCCGTAAACTCTAATGCGAGTCGCAAATCAACTTATGAAGCTTATTTAAATTACGACCGTACTTTTGCTTCCAAGCATGCGGTTACGAGTATGATCCGTTATAACCAAACCCAGAGCTTTACAACTGCTGGAGACGCTATTGGAGCATTGCCATTTAAACAATTAGGCTTAGTGGGTCGTGTGAATTATTCCTACGATCGCAGATATGTAATCGGCTTTGATGCGGGTTACAACGGTTCTGAAAACTTCCAGGCAGGCCGTAGGATGGGCTTCTTTCCGGCAGTTTCAGCCTCATGGGTTGTGTCCAATGAAGCTTTCCTAAAACAGGTGGATATGATCGATCTCCTGAAATTTAGGGCTTCCATAGGAACAGTAGGGGTAGACAACAGCGTTGGCAGATTTGCCTACCTTAGTACCTGGACGAGCGGCGGCGGTAATGGTTACCGCTTTGGAAGAGACGCAGATGGCGATAACTTCAACAGCGCGCAGGAAAGCGCCTCTGGTAATGAATTCCTGACCTGGGAAAGAGCCAGAAAGACCAATATTGGACTAGACCTGGAATTATTTAAGCAAAGCATTGTTTTTACAGCCGATGTATTCCAGGAGAAACGTACACAAATCCTGACAGAGGCAAAGATCATTCCTGAACTTACAGGGGTGCAAAATATGCCTGCCATCAATGCCGGAATAGTCAATAACAAAGGTTTCGAAACAGAACTCAGCTGGAGAAAGAAGATGGGGAGAAGTTCGGTGATGTTGCGAGGCTCTTATTCTTACGCGACCAACAGGATAGTCTATGCTGCTGAGCCCAACTATGCTTTGGCTTATCGCGGCATGAAGGGTACACAGATTTATGAAGTTCAAGGCCTTACGGCATTGGGTCTATTTGCGGACCAGGCAGACATAGATAATAGTCCGGTTCAGCAATTCGGTGCTGTACGTCCCGGAGATATTAAATATTTGGACCGAAACGGTGATGGCGTGATCAATACGCAGGATGAAGGTTACCTTGGCCAGATTGCCCGCCCGAAATCCATTGTTGGGCTTACCGCAGCCTTTAACTTTAGACAGTTCGATTTCAATGTTTTGTTCCAGGGTGCCTATGGTGGCACCAGATGGTTGGAAGGGACGTCTGCATGGGCCTTCTCCTCTAACAGTTCTATTTTGGCAGATTACATGGATAAGCGCTGGACAGATGCCAATCCAGATCCTAATGCCAGCTATCCGAAACTGAGTTCATCCAATAATGTCAACAACAACAGGAGGTCTACCTTCTGGCTGCGCTCGTCGAACTACATGAGGTTGAAAAATATTGAATTGGGCTATACCTTACCTAAAAACTGGGTACAAAGGATCCGACTGAGTAATGTAAGGGTTTTTGCCAATGGGTTGAATTTATATACCTGGGATAAATTGAAAATCTTCGATCCGGAAACATCCGACAGCTTTGGCAATTATCCGCAGCAGAGAGTAATGAATTTTGGTATAAACGTATCGATGTAAAAGAAATGACTATGAAAGCAATACATATATTCCTGATGGCAGGGCTGCTGATGCTTACGGCTTCCTGCAAAAAATACCTGGACGTCGTTCCTTCAGAATATGCTACAGATAAAGATATCTTTGGCAATATTAATCTGAGCGAAGAGGCTTTGGCACGTTTATACAACGCGCTTCCGAACGACCTGGGCTCAAATATCACCGCCTATACAGATGAAAGTTATCACCACTGGTTTGATAATGGTGGTGCTATCGATGCCTATAAATACAACCTCGGTAGCTGGAGTGTAAATGACAACCCAGCGGGCAACTGGTCTGGAAAGTACCAGGACATCAGAAGAGCAAATATCTTCATCGACCGAATAGATGCGGTACCAGTTCCTTTGGATCGGGTAGAGTTTTACAACATCTGGAAGCCACGATATAAAGCAGAAGCACGCTTTATCCGCGCACAGTTTTATTTTGAACTTTTCAAAAGATACGGTGCGGTACCCTTGATGACTAGTGCTCAGGATATAGATCCTTCTGACTTAACAAATACCCTTCTTTCACGCAATTCGGTGGATGAGGTGGTCAATTTTATTGTCGCTGAATGTAATGCGATCGTTGCAGATTTACCTCTGAGTCACGATAATGCCCAGATAGGCAGGATCACAAAAGGTGCCGCGTTGGCCTTAAAATCGAGAACTCTTTTGTATGCTGCAAGTCCATTGTTCAATGGAAATCCACTTTATACAGGAATTAAGAACAAAGATGGAAAAGCACTATTTAATGGTACCTACGATAAAGAGAAATGGAAAAAGGCGGCAGATGCTGCTAAAGAAGTGATAGACCTGGGGATCTATTCACTATACAACCCTTTTCCTGGTAATCCTGTCCAGAACTACGCGGCACAGTTCTATAACAGGGATTACAATGAAACTATTTTACCAAGGATCATTGCAAACGGAACAGGGTATGATGGTGACATCCTCCCTAACGGCCCTCCTTTTAAAGGAAGTGGAAAATTAACACCCTTGGTGGAACTGGTAGATGCTTATGAAATGAATAACGGTTATCCAATTGGCGAAAATGGTTCCGGCTACGTAATTTCAGGAACATGGAGCGGTCAGCTTTGGGATGGGTTGAAGTTCCAAAATGTAACTAATATTTCCAATATGTACAAAAACAGAGATCCAAGATTCTATGCTTCGATCTTCTTCCAATACTCACAATGGCGCTTTGATGCAACCAAACGGCCGATTAAATTGGCCTGGTGGGGTGCTGGTAACGGACAGACAGATGGCTGGGCGACAGGTAAAGCCGGCACCAATCCATGGGGGCACAATGTGCGCAAGTTTTTGAGCCCGGACTATGACAGAAATGCAAATACGGGTACCGCCAGACGCAATTTCCCCATCTTCAGGCTGGCCGAAATCTACCTAAACTATGCCGAGGCGATGAACGAATACCTGGATCAACCAGATAGCAGGGTTTATGAATACCTGAACCTGGTGAGGAGCAGGGTTGCTATGCCTGTGCTCCCAATCCTTGCCTCAGACAATACGAAAGAAGGTATGCGCAAGAGATTGCAAAATGAAAGACGTGTAGAGTTTGCTTTCGAGGGTAGCCGTTTCTGGGATGTAAGAAGGTGGTTAATTGCCAAGACTGTAGATAATACCGCAGTACATGTGCTGAATGCCAGACCATCAGTAGATGAGTTGACTGCAACCGGCTTGAATGTGAGCAGTGAAGCTGCTGGTGTAGCGGTGTTGTACAAACCTGTAATCATCCAGACCCGTGTTTTCTCAGATAAGCATTACCTGATGCCAATTCCACAAAATGAAATAGATAAAGATCCGAATCTGGTTCAGAATTACGGCTGGTAAAGTTGTAATATCTGAATGATTTAAGAGGCCGTTCGAAAGAACGGCCTCTTTTAGTTATAAGAATTATTTGGCCTTAATTAGTAGTTTTCCCGTCTGGTTCGTAGCAGGTAAAGTGATGCAAATCAATCCAGGATATGGTTGTGAAATATCGACAGCTTTTCCAACAAATGAGGCTTCATAATTGTTTTCGGGATTGAGGCATACCATTAGGCTGCGCTTATGCGCTGCTGTGGCCCGGTCGAAGCTCAATTCCGATTCATAGCTCGATTGGTCGGCATTAAAATGACCTCCTTGTTGCCATAACTCAAAACCTGTTGTTACAGTTCCTCGCTTATAACAGGCATTGAACCAGCTTAGCACTGGTGTAGAAAGGCCAGAGAATTGATGCCATCCGGCACCTCTGCCGCTGTCGGACAGAAAATGTTCAAAAGTATAGTAGGAGTTGCTGGTTTCTTTTTCAAATACATCCAGACCCTTCTTTGCAATTCGCATCGCCAGTTCTGGCTTTCCCAGATCCAGCATGGTCTTCCACATAAACCATTGGTGCGGCATCCATACTGAACCATTCCAATAGCCATCCTTAAGATAGTAGGGAGCCGATTGATCTACCACGCTTATGCCGCTTGGAGTCCACAGATGTTCAGTTGAAAATATTTTCTCGATAAGCAGCTGCTCTTGCTCAGGTGTACAGATACCCGAAAGTAAAGGGTAGGCCCCATCGAGGCCCATGTTATAGTCACTGCCATCTGTATACTTGAAGGGACCGATGGGTTTTCCGGAATCATCGTGACGTACATAGCTGAAGTATCCACTATTGGGATTCCATGAGTACTTTTGAAGTGCCTCTGTAAACATGCGAATATCTTTGTCGTAAGCCTTTACATCTGCCCGCTTGCTGGAATGCTCTGCGACCATACGCAGAATCTTAGCAAAACGGATACATTGGGCAGTAGTAATTACCGGTGTGACAGAAGCGGTTAAGCGCTGCTGATGGACGCCAGACTGGGCTGGATAATCATCCCAGCCACCGGAATTATAGAAATAATCCCAGGTCTTAAGCAGGTTGGATGACAGGTTTCGTGTAGAAGAGCTGCCCAGATTTCCGGAAAGGAAATCATAATACTGCTTTAAGCGGGGATAGAAGTGATCTAGTAGCGCCTTAGATCTCGTTTTGTTCCAAAGATCCAGGAAAGCATAGGCCTGCACCGGCACAGGTGAACCATGATGTATAAAAGCCGACTGGCTGCCGGGCGCTGTGGTATAAGCATTGATGCACTCGATGGCTCGGTTTACATCCGTTTCATTTAGTCCCAAAGCGATAAAGCCAGAATCCCATGTATAAAGGCTATTCCACCACTTACCGGGTGCGTAATGCCTGATGTAATTTCGCTGTGTATAGATGGGATAAACTATATTTTCCAATAATGCAGCTTTAAGCAGCTGCTGACTAAACTGGTAGGTTGCGCCTGAAGGCAGGATGGCATTCGAGCTGGGCACATCTTTTAAGCCTTTTTTCAGTTGCTCAAAGTTTTGCAATGTTGCGTCTACTTCTGCCGCGTCTTTCCCATAACTGATGAGGCAGTGCAGCACTTTATCTGTCCCTGGCGCTAACTCTACGGGCCTGATGAAGATGTTCTCAAAATGCCCCTTACCATTGCCGTTTAGAATACTGTCGACATGGTTGTGCACCATTTTTCTGAAATAAACATCCAATTCGTCGTGTCTGATCTCCCTGATTTTAAACAGGGCATCGTCCCAGGCGAGTCCATAATACCCTGTGCATCGCGGTAACGCAGTAATACCTGGCGCTTTTTAGGGCGACCGACAATCTGTGGCTGGCTCTCTTTATCGTTGTCTTCTATGCTCGGTCTTTCATCCTCCTGGGTGCCAATTAACAGTCCATTGATTTCTACACCATTTCCACCAAGAGCGAGCAGACTGAGTGTACTACTGCCTTTTGAATTGAATGGGATTTCCAGCGTGCTGAGTTTTCCATTTCCTTTTAAGGTAATTTCCTGGTTGACCAATCCTGATAAGCGAAACTTACTTGTCGAATTTTCGCCTGCACGATAGACCAGACTTAGGTAACCTTTTTTTATCCCGGCGGGTATGGTATAGCTGACCACATCGCCCTGTGTCCGGCCAAACCTGTTGCTCAGTGCAGAACCATCCAGGAAATCGGTACTCCGTACTTCGCCTTTCATCAGGCCATCAGTTACCAGGTTATCTTTCGGAGTAGCTGTCACAAAGTTGAGAGAAGTATAATCCACAGCGTTAATCCAGATACTTCCCTGAGGTTTACGCAGTTTCTTTTGTGGCCAGGTTTCCGGATAAGCCATCCATGCCATTAGGTTGAGTGCCAGATTCTGAGGCATCGATGTTCGGTTTACACATTTGATGGTAGCCATTACGCTGTTGCGATCCAGTACCTTATAACTCAGGTCCACATATACCTGATCCTTCCATTCCAACTCGTAACGGTAACTGTATTGTCCAGTTTGGACATTTGCATCCCATGGGAAATATCCAGATTCAAAAAGCACATTTGGGATCAGTACCTTATTGCGGTAATAACCTGGCATTACTGAGAAATCGAAGCGCATGCCAGATGGCATATCAGGGATGTGGGATATCCCCGCATATTGTTTAGAATATGGTCCCCAGTCGCCCACCTGTACATCGTGTGATTTACTGATTGATTGGAGTCCAAGCGCAGTAATACCAGCTTCCTGGGCATTGCCAGTCCTACAAAATAACATCGCGGCAACTGTTGCCGTGATCAAGCGTTTCTTCATCGTATTTATTTTGGTTTTGTCTTTAAATATATCAATAACCGGCGAGAATGCCGCTCATTTTACCGGAACATTTACTGGATTCACCGGTGATCAGAGGGGCTAGGGCGGTGCCGCATTGCCATATGAGAGGTGATGATGTAGTTTTGAAGAAAAAAGATATGGAAACTTTCAATAATAATAACAGACAACAAAACCGCCACATGGTAGTGGGTATTTTTCTTTTAGTAGTGGGCGCCGTGTTTATGATGAAAAGCATCGGTTTCATGATCCCTTTTTGGGTCTTGAGCTGGCATACCATTTTGCTGACAATAGGAATATTAATAGGGTTCAGAAAAAATTTCATAGCAGGCGGTTGGGTAATATTGGTGTTGGTAGGCGGCATCTTTACACTGAAAGAGGTCTTGTTTTTTGACATTTCAGGATATACAACGGCAATGCTATTTATGGGGCTTGGCCTGTACATGATCTTTAAACCAAAAAAAGAACTTCATTTCTGCGATTTCAGCAATAGAAAACATAAAGCTAATTTAAATTTGTAGTTAGCTATTTGGTACCTTTGCAATATATATCCTCAAAATCCGTATAGTAAGCTATACTGGCAAAAGAGGCCAACTAACTATATTCATTGCTGACCAAATGCGTTTACTGCAGTCTTTTTTGTTTATTGCTTTTTATCTATGGGCTATGGGTACGACAAATGCTCAGTCAGGCCAGGAAAATAGCAGCAAATCCCTTTATGGAAATTACGCAGTTAAAACTTATACTATTTCCGATGGTCTTCCATCAAAAAACACAACAGCAACGATAAAGGACAAGAGAGGCTTCATTTGGGTGGGTACAGAAAATGGCCTGTGCCGCTTTGATGGCTATAATTTTAAAATCTTTTACCATAAAGCAGGAGACAGTACTTCGATCAGTAATAACTTTATAAGTACCATCATAGAAGATAAGAAGGGCAAGCTTTGGGTGGGTACAATGGATGGACTGAATGTACTGGATCCACTTACGGAAAAATTTCAGTCCTTTTACCATGATGAGCGCAGGCCGGCGTCAATCAGCAACAATAAGATCTGGGCGCTGCTCTGTGATCGTCAGGGGACGATTTGGGTCGGTACTGATGATGGCTTCAACAGGTATCAGGAAAAAACAAATTCTTTTGTTGTCTATCAGCCGAATGCAAAAGTACCCAATTCGATGCTTGGTAAATCTGTGAATTCAATAGTGGAAGACAAACTGGGCAGATTATGGCTGGGAAATTGGAGCGGTGGACTGAACATGTTCGACAAGCATACCCGGCGGTTTCGGAATTTTCAGCAAAAGCAATTACCCGGACTCAAAAATCCTAATGATATCTGGACACTAGCTTACGACCAGCAAGGAATGATCTGGGTGGGTACCTACTGGAATGGCCTGTTTCGATTCGACCCGGAGACCAACATCTTTACCCCATTCCCGGCTCCCGACTTAAATAACACGGGTATTTATAGCATATTGCCGGTATCGCCCGGTTTGTTGTTGCTTGGCGGAAGCAATGGCTTTTATTGGCTGGATTCCCGCAACAACAAATGGGAGTACCTCAGGAACCTGGTAAATTATGCGTTCGGAGATGCTTACAGGGATCGCGACGGAATCATTTGGATCAATGCAAAAGATGGCTTCCTCAAAATCGACAGCAAGCAATACAAATTTGATCTGAAAGACCTGAACCTGGGCGATGCCGAGGTGAAAAGTATTGTCACTAAAAATGAGCAGCTCTGGATAGGCACCAACAAGGGGCTATACTTATTCGACTATCGAAGTGGAAAACTGACTGCGATCCGAAGGAAGAACAAAGGCAACAGTTCGGAAAGCAACGATATCAGTAAATTATATTTTGACAGCCAGGGAAAACTGTGGATACTTACAGAAGATGGTTTTGACAGCTACGATCTTCAGAAGCAGACTTTTAGTCACCATTCACACCATTCTGAATTGGGCGGACTATTCAATGAAGATGTTTTCCGTGACATACTTGAAGTGGAACCCGGCATTTATTACCTGGCCACTGATGCCGGACTTAAAATATATGATAGTCATGATAATAGCTTCAAACATTATTACAGTAATAAAAGCGATAAACATGCGCTTAGCAACAATCACCTTTATTCCCTTCTTAAGGATCAGAACGGCATCATTTGGATCGGCACCTACGGCGGAGGCCTGAACCGGTTTGACCCTCGGACAAAACGGTTTGAAGCTTTTCGTTCTTCCGAAAACTCAAGCGGGGGCATCAGTAGCAATATCATCAGGGGGCTGTTCAGGGATTCCAAAAACAACATCTGGGTATCTACACCGGACGGGCTCAACAGATTTGATGCAAAAAGGCAGCAATTTAAAGTTTATTCGAAAGCCGAAGGTTTCTCCAGTAATGTGTTTAGGGACATTGCAGAGGATCAGTCAGGGAACATATGGATTACCACAGAGAACGGTCTCTCCAAGTTTGATCCCGGCCGGAAGACCGTAAATAACTTTGATGAGGCCGATGGTCTCTATGTAAATGCGGTATTGTATAACAATGGAAGGGAGATGTATCTCGCAGGCGCCAGGGGCTTAATTAAGTTTGATCCTTTATCTGTTCCCTTCAATAAAATCGTTCCCGCTGTTTATTTTACAGATTTTCAGTTGTTCAATAAGTCTGTACTACCTGATCTAAAGGGTCCGCTGAGAGAGAATTTGAACCTTGCCAGGGAATTGACGCTGGACTATGAAGAAAGCGTTTTTTCATTCGAATTTGTGGGGCTCAATTACCGTTACCCAGAAAAGAATGAATATGCTTACATGCTGCTGGGCTTTGACAAAAAATGGAATATGGTGGGGACCCAGCGTAAAGCCACCTATACCAATTTAAATCCCGGAACTTACAAGCTTTGGATCAGGGCATCGAACAACGATGGTGTCTGGAACGATCAGGGTAAGGTGTTGGTCATCAATATACTGCCGCCATGGTACTGGACCTGGTGGGCTTATCTTTTGTATGCTACGGCGATTGCTGCCGCAGTTTATATATATCTCATCTACAGAAATAAGCAGCAGAACCTGAAATATAAGATCAAAGTAGCCAGTATAGAGAGTGAAAAAGAAAAGGAGCTTCATGAAAAAAAACTCTCCTTCTTTACTAATATTTCGCATGAGTTCAGAACGCCGCTTACCCTGATCATCAATCCCATCAAGGAATTGTTGTATCACGATGATAAAAATGTAGATACCAGCAACCTTAATATTGTGTACCGTAATGCAAAGCGTTTGCTCAGTTTGGTAGATCAGCTGCTGTTGTTCCGAAAAGCAGATGCCCAGGCAGATAAGCTCAGGATTGCGGAATTAGATATCGTAGGTCTTTGCAAAGAGGTATATCTGTGTTTCTCCCACCAGACCAGTTCCAGGAATATCAAGTATGAGTTTATATCCTCCAGCGATCAGATTTCTATATATGCCGACCAGGAAAAACTGGAGATTGCGATTTTCAACCTATTGTCCAACGCCATTAAATTTACTCCAGATGGCGGTGCTGTGCTTCTGGAGATTGTAGAAAGGCCAGATCGGCTCAGTATACAGGTGAGTGATACCGGCTGCGGCATCCCGGAAGCAGCAGGAGAAAAGATTTACAACCGTTTTTACCAGGAAACGGAAGGCTCTTTGAGGGCTGGATTTGGAATTGGACTGTACCTGGTCAGGAGCTTTATAGAAAGTCACGGGGGAAGTATTAGTTATAGTAGTAAAGCCAATGAAGGCACTACCTTTTTTATAGAATTGCTGAAAGGGAGCCAGCACATCGATGCAGATCAGATTTTGCCAAATACCGAAAGCGGCTCTGTTTTACTAATGGAACTTGCTGAGGATGGAGGAAATGTTCAGGATGCCGGGGAGCTGGCCATTGGCGAACAAGTGCATGAACCCCTGGCCACAGAGCGTAAATTCATATTGATCATAGATGACAACAAATCGATCCGGGATTATCTCGTTGAAGTATTTAAGCCCTATTATCAATTGCAGGTTGCTTCCAGCGGAGAAGAAGGCATGCAGATGATCCGTGAATTGCTTCCCGATTTCATCATTAGTGATGTAATGATGCAGGGGATCAGTGGTATTGAAATCTGCAGTATTGTAAAGGAAGATGCCGCATTGTGTCACATACCCGTGGTATTGCTCACTGCGAGTACCTCGCCGGAGATCAAACTGAAAGGATTGGAGATCGGGGCAGACGATTACATCAGTAAGCCTTTCGACAAAGATCTACTGGTGGCAAGGGTAGCGGGCATACTGAAAAGTAAAAACAGCTTGCAGAAGTATTTCTATAACGAGATCACCCTCAACCCAAACCAGTCGAAGATCTCAGCTGAATACCGGGACTTCCTTCAGGAATGTATCAGGGTGGTAGAAAGCCACATTACTGATCCAAATTTTAATATACAAGTATTGGCCGACGAGATTGGTATGTCGCGATCCAACCTATTCAATAAGATCAAGTCCATATCCGGCAGGTCTTCCAACAGCTTTATTCGTTTTATCCGTTTGCGTAAGGCAGCTGAGATCTTTATAAATACCGACAACACCATTTCGGAGACTATGTTTATGGTAGGCATGAATGATATCAAGTACTTCAGGGAGCAGTTTAACAAATTGTTCAATATGAACCCTTCAGAATACATAAGGAAATACCGTAAGCATTTTTCCAATAACATTACTTTGCGCAAAGAGATCAAGAAAAAGGCCTAAAACAGAGGTTTTACCCCTCTAATATTGTCTGTTTACCCCCCTGTAATTTCTTTAATTCCATCGAATTTAGCCCTGTCGATAGCCGGTTCTCCACCGTGTTATTGATGAGCTAGTTCATTAACCCAAATATAAATCGATATGAGAAAAACTCTACGAGACGCATACGCTCCGTATTGGCCATTGGCTAAAAAGGTGTTTATTGCCACCGCTATAAATGCGGCGTTGTTCTCCGTTCAGTCGACAGCAGCTTTGGCGCTGACCGCAAATCCCGCTACCTTTCAAGCACAACAAACGGTAGTTACCGGTGTCGTTCGTGATGAAACGGGCAATCCTTTGCCGGGTGTAAGCGTGATGGTCAAAGGAAGCACGACCGGAGCGATGACTGATACACAAGGTAAATACAGTATTAAAGTTCCCGACAATGCCGTGCTGGTTTTCACCTATATAGGCTATAGCAAAATAGAATTGCCTCTTGCAGGCAAGACAGTCTTGAATGTACAACTAAAACCAGATGAGACTTCCCTGAACGAACTGATCGTGGTAGGTTACGGTACTCAAAAGAAAGAGACAGTAACAGGATCTATTTCCCAGGTAAAAGGTACTGACCTGGTGAAAAGTCCGCAACCCAATTTGTCCAACTCGCTTGCCGGTAGATTTTCCGGTGTTGTCATTAACAACCGTGGTGGTGAACCCGGTTACGATGGATCGAACATTACGATCCGTGGTAATGCTACTACAGGCAGTAACTCAGTATTGGTTGTCGTTGACGGTATTCCCGGTCAGGTAGGAGGTTTAGAACGTTTGGATCCTAATGATATCGAAAGTGTGTCGGTACTGAAAGATGCTTCTGCGGCTATCTATGGTAACCGTGCGGCAAATGGTGTGATCCTGGTTACCACGAAAAGAGGTAAAACAGGAAAGCCTTCTATCAGCTATGGCTTCAATCAGGGATTCAGCTCGCCAACCAGGCTTCCAGAACTTGCGGACGCAGCTACTTTTGCACAGATCAGGAATGAAATAGAATTTGACAGGAATGCAGCTGGAGGACTGAACCAGGCATTTTCTGAAGAGCAAATCCAGAAATTCAGGGATGGCTCTGATCCGTTGCTTTATCCCAATACAGACTGGGCAGATGTGATGCTTAAAAAAGTAGCCATGCAAAGTCAACACAGCCTATCGGTCAATGGTGGAACTGAGGATGTAAAATATTATATGTCATTGGGTATGGTTGATCAGGATGCTTTGTTTAAAAATGGGGTGACCAGTTATAAGCAATACAATTTCCGTTCAAACCTGGATGCCCAGGTCAGCAAAAGGCTGAAAGTAGGATTGTCCCTGTCAGGAAGAGAAGAAGCCAGGAAATTTCCGATAACAGGTGCAGGTGATCTGTTCAGATCAATATACCGTTCTTATCCTACCGTGGCACCATACTACCCGAACGGATTACCAACCAGGGGTATTGAAGGATCTAATCCAGCCGTCCTTGTTACTGACATCGGTGGTACCAACAACAATCCGACACAAGTATTGAATGCGATCTTGAAAGGAAGTTATCAGATTCCAGGTATAGAAGGTCTTTTTGCAGATGGGTTTTTCTCAGTCGACAGATCAAATGCATTTTCAAAAGCGTTCAACAAACCTTATATCTTATATGATTATGATGTAAACAGCGGCATATACAACCCAGGTACCTATGGCGGCAACAACAATAAAGCGATGCTCACAGAGTCGCAAAGACGCGAATCATTAATCACCTCGAACATCAAACTTAATTACGAAAAAAGGTTTGGCCTACACAATATCAGCGCATTTGTGGGTTATGAGCAGAGTAAAAATAACATAGAGTTTTTTGACGCCATACGTTATAACTACCTCTCTACTCAACTACCAGAGTTATCACAAGGAGGTACTGCGGCGACTGACTTCCGCAATTCTGGCTATAGTACCAATTATAACCGCAGGAGTATCATCAGCAGGGTTGCTTATACTTTCGACGACAAATACCTTTTTGAAGGTCAGTTGCGCCGCGATGGTTCTTCGATCTTTCCAGAGGGCAAGCAATGGGGAACATTCCCTTCGGTCTCTGCAGGATGGCGTATCAACAAGGAGCGCTGGTTCAATGAGAAAATCAAGTTCTTTGACGAGTTGAAAATAAGGGCATCTTATGGTGCACTGGGCAACGATGCCGTAGATCCTTTCCAGTATTATGACAATTATTCGTTGATCACAAACGGATTCGTCGGTCAGCCTAGCTCGGGATCATCTCTTATTATTCAGCCAGGTGTTGGTCTTACTAAACTGGCCAATCCAAACATCACCTGGGAGGTCGCTAAAAAATTAGATATCGGTATCAATGCTTCTTTCCTGAAAGGATTCAACTTTGAAGCGATTTACTTCCAGCAGAAGCGGAAAGATATTCTAGCTACACGAAATGCCTCATTGCCAGGGAGCTCTGGCATTGTGAATCCTTATGGATCTGGCGCACTGGTACCTTCTGAAAACATAGGTCAGGTAAACAGCGAAGGTTTTGAAGGTACGTTGGGCTACAACCATCAAACCGGTGATTTCAAATGGGGAGTAAGTGGAAATATGACTTACGCGAAGAGTAAGATTATCTTTATTGATGAGGCTTCCGGTACGCTGGACTATCAAAGGCAAACTGGCAGACCACTGGGCACCTATTTATTGTATAATACAATCGGAATGTTCCGGACGCAGGCCGATATAGACAATAATCCGCATGTTTCGGGTACCAAGGTCGGCGACTTGATGTATCAGGATTTTAATGGAGACGGTATCATAAATGCTGATGATCAGATTCGCTCGGACTACGGTAATATCCCACAGATCACTTATGGCTTTAACTTGAATGGATCCTATAAGAACTTTGACTTGTCTCTATTGTTTGCAGGGCAAACCCGCGTTAGCCAATATGTATTGCCGGAATCGGGTAGCGTCGGCAACTTTTACAGCAGCTGGGCAGATAACAGATTCAGCTCGTCAAATCCCAATGGTACTTTCCCAAGGGTGACAGAACGTTCTGGAAATGCGATAAGCGGTGGTTCTTACAGAAATAACTTCTGGTTGAACAATGCATCTTTCTTGAGATTAAAGAATGTTGAATTGGCCTACAACCTTAAAGGTGATTTTCTATCTAAACTTAAGATATCCGGAGTACGGGTATTTGCGAGTGGTTTCAACTTGTTTACCATTACAAAGGTAAAAGATTACGATCCAGAAGGAACAAGTGAAAGCGGTCAGTTCTATCCTCAGCAAAGGATCATCAATTTAGGCGCTAACGTTAAATTTTAATCCTCCTCAAAATGAAATATAAATATAGCATACCAGTTTTTTTCATGTTAGGCGGTGTACTAGCATTGAGTTCATGCAAGAAAGATTTGTTAGACGTGAAAGCGACTGATAGGATACCAACAAATACACTGGAATCGGATACGGCAGTGTTCGAAGCTTTTGTGACCAACAGTTATATTGGAAGCAGGCTTCAGGATAAAGAAGCAGACGGAACAAATCCAGGCTTCGGCCGTGGTTTTGAATACAGTATGATGAGTTCGATGACGGACGAATCTGTTTATAACAATGATGACAATACCTGGCAGATCCAACGCGGACAATTGGCACCAGAGAATCTGGGCTCGCTGGGCGTGTTATGGGGAAGAAGTTACCGCAGCATCCGGGAAGTCAATTACGCTTTAAGTGTATTGACTAAAATTGAGATGAGCGCCGCCCGAAAAACCAGACTGGAAGGTGAATTGAAATTCATAAGGGCATTCCGTTACCTGGATTTGATCCGTAACTATGGACGAGTTGTGTTAATGGGCGACAGGGTATTGGGATTAACAGACAATTTGCAGGATAATAGCTTATTCAAACGTTCTACGATTAAAGAGGGTATTGACTACGCGGTGGCGCAATTTGATGATGCCGCGGCTAAACTTCCTCTTAATAACGATAGTGGTTGGATATTGGGACGTGCAACAAAAGGTGCTGCACTGGCACTAAAGTCAAGATTATTGCTTTACGCCGCAAGCCCACTTTACAATTCCGGAACTTGGGGAGCAGCTGTTACTGCAGCTCAAGCTGTGATCTCTCTAAACAAGTATAGCTTGTATGCCGGTGGATATCGGAATTTGTTCCTTACGAATGAAAACAATGAATCCATTTTTGCCCGCTATTATACCAGGGATGCAAATCACGTGCATTTGGAGATTGCTAATGGGCCAAATGGCTATAGCGGATGGGCCGGTAACACGCCTATGCAAAACCTTGTGGATGCTTACCTGATGACTAATGGTCTGCCAGCAAATAGCACAAATACACTTTATGACCCCGCTCAGCCTTATGCCAATCGCGATCCACGTTTTTCTGCAACTATTCTGTATAACGGTGCACCATATAGGGAACGGAATATTGAGACCTTCGTTCCAGGCGGACGCGACAGTAGAGATGGGAAAGACAATTGGAATACCACCAAAACAGGCTATTATCTGAAGAAATTCATGAACGATGCCTATCCGATCGAAAATCCATGGGGCAATGCTGGTTTTCAGCCCTGGAATTACATCAGGTATGCTGAAGTATTGCTGAACTTCGCTGAGGCTGCAAATGAGGCATACGGGCCGGATGTTGTGCCCCCTGGTTCGATACTTACTGCCCGTGCTGCGGTAAATTTAGTTCGTGCAAGACCGAGTGTCAATATGCCGGGAATCGAAGCAGGTATCATTCAGGGTGATATGCGTATTGCCATCAGACGTGAACGTCAGGTTGAACTTGCCTTCGAAGAACATAGATTCTACGATGTGAGGAGATGGATGATTGCCAGTGTAACCGAAAATGAACCTGCCAGAGGTGTTGTTATCACCAAAAATGCGAATGGAACATTTACATATACACCATCCGTAGCATTAGACGGACGTAAGTTTGAAACCAAACATTACTGGCTGCCCATTCCAAGGTCTGAAATTCTTGCCTCAGGAAATCAACTTGATCAGAATCCATTGTATTAACAGGTCAGAGCGTATCCGATATTCGGATACGCTTTTTTTTAACTGCCTTAATTTTATCGCGCTTCATCAAAACACAACACAAATGAAATTACTTAAAAATCCTTTTCTAGCATTAGTATTGCTCTGTCTTTTACTGGGGAGTGTCAGGGACGTAAGTGCTCAAAAGCGTACCTTTTCTTTGAGCGATAGTACCTTCCTGCTAGATAACAAACCTTTTCAGATCATATCTGGTGAAATCCATTACCCACGCGTGCCCCGTGAAGCCTGGAGGCAAAGAATGAAGATGGCTAAGGCCATGGGACTAAATACCATCGGAACCTATGTGTTTTGGAACCTGCATGAGCCTGAAAAGAATAAATTCGATTTCAGTGGCAATAATGACATCGCTGAATTTGTTAAAATTGCAAAAGAAGAAGGACTTTGGGTTATCCTGAGACCAAGTCCGTATGTCTGTGCAGAATGGGAGTTTGGAGGCTATCCGTATTGGCTGCAAAACGAAAAAGGATTGATCGTACGTAGCAAGGAAAGTCAATACCTAAAAGAATATGAAACCTATATCAAAGCGGTTGGGAAGGAGCTGGCGCCGTTACAGATCAATCATGGTGGCAACATCCTTATGGTGCAGGTAGAAAATGAATATGGTTCTTACAGCAATGACAAAGAATACCTTGCCATCAATCAGAAAATGTTCAGGGAAGCAGGGTTTGACGGGTTGTTGTATACCTGTGATCCAGAGAAAGACCTTAGTGACGGACACCTGCCAGGTTTGCTGCCTGCCATTAACGGACAGGATGATCCGAGCATTGTAAAAAACAAAATTCGTGCTTTGAATAATGATAAGGGGCCATTTTTTATTGCAGAATGGTATCCGGCCTGGTTCGATTGGTGGGGTACACCACACCATACTGTTCCCGCAGAACAGTACACCGGTAAATTGGATGCGGTGCTAAAAGCCGGCATGTCGATCAACATGTATATGTTTCATGGAGGCAGTACACGCGGTTTTATGAATGGCGCCAACGACAAAGATACCACCCCTTATGAGCCTCAGATCAGCAGTTACGATTATGACGCACCTTTGGATGAAGCAGGGAATGCAACAGATAAATTCATGAAATTCCGGGAGGTGATCATGCGTAACCTGGCGGTAGGGCAGACATTGCCTGAAGTTCCGGCGGCGAAGCCTTCGATGGCCATTGCTGAAATTAAATTCCAGTCGGCCTTAAAAGTTTCCGATTTATTGGCCGAGCCTGTTCATGCGCTGAAGCCTATGACTTTTGAAGCATTGAACCAAGCCTACGGATTTGTATGGTACAGGACAAGCCTGGAGGGAGGCAAAACTGGTGTATTAAAAATTAAAGCCCTGCGGGATTACGCGATCATTATGGTCAATGGAAAGCGTCTCGGCCTATTGGATCGACGCAATGCCCAGGATAGCCTTTCACTTACACTTCCGCCAGGAAAAGTAACACTTGATATCCTGGTGGAGAATCTGGGAAGGGTGAATTTTGGCCCTAACCTGCTAAAGAACGAGAAAGGCATCACACAGTATGTCAGCTTTGCAGGATCCGAAATACAGCATTGGGATATGTTTAAGCTTCCTTTTAATGAAGTGAAAAGCCTGAAGTTCAAAGGCAATGCATCTGCAGATGATACCCCTGTACTAAGAAAAGGAAGTTTTAGTCTAAACGAAGTGGCTGATACCTATTTAGACACGCGCAAATGGGGTAAGGGTATGGTTTGGGTCAATGGAAAAAACCTCGGTAAGTATTGGGAAATTGGCCCGCAACAGACGCTTTATCTGCCAGCAGAATGGCTTAAGAAAGGAAAAAATGAGATCATTATATTGGAGCTAAACAAACCGGAACAACGCTCACTGAGCAGTTTGGCCAAACCCATATTGGACAGTGTTATTAGCGAGGCAAAATGAAATCTTTAAATTTGCTTTCACAATAAGAATATATAAAAAAAGCTGTCTCATTTAGAGACAGCTTTAAAAAAATGCTTCCATTCCGGAGACATAGGGGTTGAGGCGATTGAATTATTTTAAAAGATCCTGTACTTTGTTGTATAATGTTTCGGCTCTAAGATTGGTTGCGACTACTTTACCCTTTGCATCCACCAATACATTTTGAGGAATTGAGCGGATGTTGTAAAGTAGGGCAGCAGGCTCTTTCCAGCCTTTCAAGCTTGATACGTGGTACCATGGCATACCATCTTTTTCTATGGCTGCTTTCCATTTTGCAGCATCATCATCAAGAGAAACACTCAATACGGTAAATCCTTTTTCCTTAAAAGCGTCGTAGGTTTTAACAACATTCGGATTTTCTTTTCGGCATGGACCACACCAGCTGGCCCAGAAATCGACCAGCGTATATTTGTTATTAACGATCACCTCTTTTAAGCTCAACTGCTTTCCCTCAGGAGTAGTGGATATAAAGTCTATATATGGTTCGCCGGTCAGTTTGCCTTTCGTAGCAAGCAATCTTTCTCCTAATTGTTTGCCGAGTTCGGTAGCTTTGATATCAGCACTTAGCAGCGAATAATGTGGGTAAGTGGTTTCATAATTTGCCAGGATCCCCGGTGCACTTTTATTTAGATAATACAGTGAGACATAGGATGCAGGATACTCTTTCACATATTGATGAATAGTTTTTTGCTTATATTTAGAATAGGCATCTAATCCCGACATTACTTTAGTCAGGTAATCTTTCTTCTCTTGTCCTTCCGGCATCTTTTTCCAGGCACTGATTGCATTGAAGAACTTGTCATCTTCCGGCCTCAGCCTTTTTGCCAATTGCTCATGTTCGATCGCTAATTTTGTTCCACTGATACTTGCGTGATGAATGGAGTCTTTAGCTGTTACCCTTACTGTTCCTTCAGATAAAAACAGATCAATTCTGTCCCCCTCCTCAGGGCGTTCCAGGCTCAAAGTTCCAACAGTTGCTGCATTTAGCTTCCCCGTCAATTTAAATGTTCCTTTTTTTACTACTACGCTATCGGCTTTCTTGACCTCTGCATCTTCATAGAAGATCTTGATAAATTTGCCATCAAATTTCCGGTTTATTTTACCCTCAACATTGAATGTTTGGGATTGTGAAAAGGCTGAAAGCGACATTAGAGACAGCGCCAGAATGATATTTGTTCGTTTTACGTTCATGTTTTCTTTTAATTATTTAGTTAACAGCCCTCCAGTTGATATCTTTTACCTTAACCAGTCCTGACCAGGAGCTTTTTAGGGGAAGGGTTATTTCTACTCTATTCGGATCAGTTCCCACTGTGAAACGACGTAACGTTCCTTTTGTAGTGGCATTGTAGGTGGCTACATAAAGGCTATTTTGTAAGTAGTCTACTTGTGTATCAAATTTCAGCATGGTGATTTGGTCGCCATCAGTCTGCATATATTCATAAATCCTTTCATTTCCGGGATTATAATCGTAGGCAAATAAACGGTTACCTACTGCGTAAAATACTACAGTACGGTTGGAAGAGAAAGCATAAAAATCTGCTTTATCAAAATTTGTTGCCATCGGAGATACCACATATGCCGCACGTTTTACAGGAGCCGCGACCGCATAAAATTTATAGATGTGGTGGACATTAGCTGCGTCCTTCATGATTGCAAATGTATTTCCATTGCTGGAGCCTCCATCTATGTTTCTGGTGTTTTCTGCATATACCAATTTTCGGCCGGTTGCGGCCTGGTTCCAGGGAAAAGGATCAGCAGGGGCATCCGTGAGGACTGCAGAAGAGGTACCAAATCCAAACCCCGAATAGTTGAGGAAACGCTGGTTTACGGTATCATACCACATCACGGTCGTCATGTTAGCTGTAGAATAGAGTAGATAAGGTGCAGCGGGAATCCGGACATTCTGTGCGGTAGCAACACGGTTAATGGGGTTGTTATAAAAATCTCCACCATTAAATACTAAATATGCGGCAAAAATATCTCCTGCTTTAGTCAACATCACCCGGTAATTAGTTGTACTGATGGCGCCTGCAGCCGTTCTGATCTGGGGCGCAATCACAAGGGGATGGGAGGTTTGCGGATCTATAGCTTCAGAGGTGTATAGGAGCTTACTCATGTTATTGTCCGGAGTAGCTTTCATAGTCACGCGATCGAAATAGTAAGAGCCGCTTTTGGTCATGGCCCAAAGCTTTAAATAATCATTCAGCGCACCTCCGGTATGTTGCATACTCACTGGCTCCCGAAGTCTTGGTAGTCCGCTTTCAGAAAGAATGTTTTTCAGGAGCAGGGTATCGTTTTGCATAGAGAGCATTTCTGCTTCGGCAAAGCCCTGTTCGTCTTCTCCCATGATCATCCAGCCGCGGGAATATGGTGTCCCGATCGTCAGATCGGCATTTGCCTGCCACTCTACTCCAGTCTGCTTGTCGCGGATGCGATAATACAGTTTATAGGAGAGAGGGGCAAGAGTTACAGGGTAGTTGAGATCCTTGAAACGCCCAATGGTATCTATATTGAGACCTTCTCTTGCCATCCAAAGGTAGCGGTACCTTGTGGTGTCCCCTCCGTCCATTGTAGCTGACAGGTTTGGCTTGATCCGCAGCGTGTCAACTCCCCGACGGGCAGTATATGCACTGTTAACGCCAGTTATCTTCACGTCGTTAATTTCATGATAATCATAGTTCCCCAAGTCTTTAGAGCAGGAACTGATCAATAAGGCAAAAACGAATAGAATGGTATATTGATATATTTTCATGTTGATTTTCTATTTAAGGGTTAAGAATTAAGGAGCGTAGGGTACACCAATAATAGAGGTCCAGGGCACACTGCCCATCCACATTAACCTTCCGTCTGAGTCCAGAACCGGAGTTCCTGCGTCCTTAAGCCGTACAAGTATAGCTGTAGCATCACTTGCAATTACCAGCATTCTTATCATCGGCATGTTCGCAGGGCTGGAAAAATCTTCGTATTTCAAACCCAGATACTGGGTCAGGAATTCCATTTTCTTTCTCGAAAAGATTCCGAACAGTCCAGATTCTTTATTTCCGGGTTGTATGGAACCAGACCAAACAGCGGGAGTTACCATCATATCGCTTAGCCTTACCGTATGAAGACTGGCGTCAAATTTGGGAACAACCGTTCCAGAGGTGTATTCCGGTATGGCATCCCATTCCGGGAAAGACAAAGAAAAATGCTGGGTCGCCACTAAACGTAGGCCTACGGTTTTTATCTGATCCAGCAAATCCGGTCTGCGTTTAACTTTTAGAATGACATTGGTACTAATGGCCCCTGCGGGAATTGTCCAGTTTTCATTTGGGATGGTATAATGTTCCCCTAATATTGCAGTCGTCGAATCCGGGTTTATTTCTACACGAAATGTACGGTCATAATCCTTTACCGGACCTGTAATCGAGACTGTTAGAGGTACATCTACTTCATCTTTTGTGAGTTGCGAGAATTCAACAACACTGAAAGGCTGGTAAGGCCAGCGGTTGGTTACAAATTGACTCCCATGTCTTACAGCAAAGTAAACGCCCTCTTTGCCTTCGTAGCCCATGATATCCTTTTCGCAAGCTGAGAAAGAGACAAGCAAATGAGCAAAAATCAGGTATATTAATATTCTTTTCATGCTGATATCTTTAAGTTATTTCCTTTGTGAAATTTCACTATCCGGTAGTGGAACCACGTAATTAGTTAATACCATCGCTTTAGTCCCGGTAACCGCCGCATGGTTTGGAATGGTCTGCTGAGCAGTGCGCTTATAGAAATAAAACTGCTGACCTTCGCCGATCATTTCTTTTCTAAACTCATTCATAATTGCAGTTTGCAGTGCAGCTGGAGTAGCTGGTCTGAGATTTAAGCTATTACGGCTGGTCCTTACTTTGTTTAAATACGCAACACCTGTTGTCAAATCCGGATGACATTCAGCTGCAATTAGTAATACTTCCGAAAGTCTGACCAGGGGCAGCATATAACGCCCCGGTGAATTTACGGCATCTGCGAATTTAAGGTTCGTCAAAGCAGTGATTGTTCCTGATGCGGCATTTTGCCAGATCCGGCGGCGATAATCGTTGGCATCATCATACAAGGCATTTACACGGGCCTCATTGGTATCTCCATTGCTAAATGAAAGTTTATTGTTATTGTCCAGGTTGACATCAAACTGTCGGTCAAACATTTGAAGCCGATTGATGTCGTACACGGCAAACATCACTTCGGTAGTGAAGAGGCGGTCAGCTGGAATTGCAGGACTGTTTTGATTAGCTGGAGTTCCTACTGCGCCACTAATAGTAACGTAAGGAAATACATTCTTTGTACCCTGCACTTCAGCTAATAATGCTTCCGCCTCAATTAGTGCGTTTGCCTTATCGCCCTGCCAAAGGTAAGCCCTGGCCAATAGTGCTTTTGCTGCATAGTAGTTTAAGCGGTATTGCCTATAGTATAAATCATTTGGGCCTGAAGGATTGTTGCCATTCCTTACCCCAGATGTTCTTATCGGGTCAGTACTTTCCATCAGTGCCATTGCTGTCTTAAGGTCATCTGTGATGTGCTTCATCACTTGTTCAGCACTCAATATTGGTGAGGCTACGAAGCTATTTCTGTCTACATAAGGAATAGACGGTAGTGTTTTGTTCGCTTCTGTATAGATCGGGCCAAAGAGACGGAGCATGTCAAGATGTAAAAAAGCTCGGAGTGCGATAGCCTCGCCTTTGATTACGCTATAATAAGGGTCCGGTAATTTCTGGCTTGGTGCATCTCCGCATTTTTCAATGATCACATTGCAGTTAGCTACCAGTTCATAGGCTTTCTTCCAGGCGTTGTCGAATGTCAATTTAACCTTACTGTTGGTGTATACAAAAGTTGTGTATTCAGCATAGCGGTGTGTGGAGGATATCAGTACATAGTACTGAGCGAGGACATCCACAGCTCCTGTTGTCATTTCCTGTCCATAAAGTGCGCTATTGGCCATTTCTACGTACACTCCATTTATTGCTTTTGTGTAGCCTGCCGGATCAACAAACAGCTGGTCTTCGCCTAAACGATCCGTAGGTTTCACATCAATCCATTTTTTGCAGGATAGCGTAACCAAACTGAAGAAGAGGCAGAAGAATATTTTATATTGTGTTTTCATCTGTTATATTTTTTTTGTTAAAAACGGACTGCGGCTGAAAAAGAAACGGAGCGTGCAAATGGATAATCCAGACCGCGTTCATTTTTGATTGTAGACACGTAGAATATATCATTCATATAGGCTCTTAAAGTAATTGAAGATGCCCTCACCGCTCTCAGCCATGATGCTTTACTGGTTTCGTAGCCCAAAGAAAAGGATTCTCCCAGGAGCATATTGTTGTCTGCCACGAAGCGTGACGACATTGGCGTGACGTCTGTCATTGATATTGATTTGAAGCGGGCATTGTCTCCTGGCTTCTGCCAGCGGTCATATAGAGCGCGTTTGTCCTGGTTCAAGACCACGTTTTGACTGGTTATGTTTTCTACCTTATCATACAAGGTTTTTAGAAACTCCTGTCCACCTAGGCGGTACCGCAAGTTTACGGAAGCCAGAAAACCTTTATACATAAAACTGGTACCGATTACCCCTTCCAGATCAGGGCGGCTATTGCCCACCACTACTTCGTCCTCGTAGTTGTAAACAAAAGTTTGTTCATTATTCTTATTTAGGAAGATTTCCCTTCCTGTAGCAGGATCTATACCAACAGAACGTACAGACCAAAGGTCTGTAGGACTACCGCCATCATAATAACGGGACATGTTCAGGTTCCGGTTGCCCGTGTTGAAATTATTCAATTGATTACCCATTTTGCGGTACTCTACATGCTCGCGTCGCAGATTGAGGTTTACGCGCCAGTTCATATCAGCACGGTGTATCAGGGTGTAATCAGTGGTTAAATTCAGACCATTCGTTTGTTGTTCACCGAAATTTTGCGCTACACGGGATACGCCGGTAGAAGAAGGAAGTGTGAGTAATATCAGCAAGGGATCGGTATTCTTTACGAAATAATCGACTGTAAGCCGGAATTTATTCTCCAGGGTACTGAAGTCGAGACCTATATTTCGGTCGAGCGTGGTCTGCCAGCGCAAGTTGCTGTTTCCCATGTTGCTAATGATGGTACTGGCACCAAATGGATTTCGGTTTTCATTATTATACCGATAAATCCTCATTGAGATGTAGTCATCGAAATTCTGATTTCCAGGGTTACCAATAGAACCTCTCAGTCGCAATTGGTTAATCCAGCCATGGGAGCTGAGGAAGGACTCCTTATGTGCATTCCAGGCGAGACCGATTGACCATATATTCGAAAATTGCCTGCTCGATCCATAGATAGAAGATCCATCAGAACGCAAAGTAGCATCCAGAAGGTAGCGTTGATCATAAGAATACCCCATATTCATAAAGAAACTAGCACCACGGCGTTTAGACTCCTGGTATCCCGCACGCTGTCCTTCTTTATAGCCCAATGCAAAGTTTGGATTAGAAAACTCGTCATCGATAAAACCGCTTACGCTAAAACTACTTTGGTTTCTAACATTCTGTTCCATGCGCATCCCCGCTACAGCGTTAATCATGTGCCTGGCAGCAAATTGTTTACCGAAGGTTAGGCTCAAATCGCCGTCGTAGTTTACATTTTTGCCATTGCTTTCATCGTATTTACCCCTTTCCAGTTCATCAGTCTGAAAAAATTCGGTATTAAATGGTGACCTGAATATTTCATCTTTAGTTCTTAAACTGCGAATCCCGAAACGCGCACGTGCACGGAGCGACTCCATGAGGCGCCATTCTGTCTCGAAGTTGTTGGTAAAACCTTCAGATTCCGAGGAGTTGATGTTCAGGTTATTTTGATTGTATAAAGGACTGTAAATTGGGGCTTCATTTCCCCCGCGAGCTTTGAAATCTTCGAGAACGATTTTTACGTTACCCTGATCGTCATATTTCCGGTAATATGGATTTGCCCTGGAAAAGTCAGAGAATGGCTGCGGTTCTCGGTTAGCGACTACATTATCAATACTTAAGGTATTTGTAAACGATATATTCCCTCGTCTGTACAGCAAACGTACGTTTCCATTGGTAGCGGTTCTATCCGATCCTTTCATCACACCAGGGGTGAGCCCATAATTCAGGGAAACACTATAGCGAAGGTTGGCATCACCACCTTCAGCAAACAAAGTATGCCGCTGTGCTATAGTTGTTCTCAATGGTTCATTGGCCCAATAGGTATTCACCCCGCTGCGTACATCCTTTAAGCGGGCAAAATAATTGGCCTCACTAGCAGGATTCGCACCAACAATGATGTCGCCATCTGAATTTAGCAAGCCGTAAAACAGTGATAAGCGCTCAAACTGCAGTTTTTCCTCTGCATTCATTAAGTTGTAGTCCGTCAGATCTGCAAAGTTGACTGTTGAATTGAAATTATAATTTATTCTCAGTGAACCGGCAGCAGGTCTTTTAGTTTCTACAACTACTACACCATTGGCAGCCTTTGAACCGTAGATCGCACTTGCGGAAGCATCTTTTAGTAAAGTAATTGAAGCAACACGATCCATACTTAAATCGCTGATGATCGCTAGGGTAGTTTCAAAGCCATCCAGAATAAACAGCGGTTGGTTGGGGTTTGAACTAAATTCATCAGTCAGCCCGATTACACTACTCTTTCCGCGTATTTCTATATCTGGTAGGCGGTTTGGATCGGAACCGAACTGGTTGTTGTCGATCACAGCAAATGCAGGATCCAGGGTTTTTAAACTCTGAATGATGTTCTGATTGCCTACGATTTGCAGGTCTTTGGCGGTGTACCTTGCAGAAGAACCCGTAAAGCTTTCGCGGTCACGCTGATAAATACCTGTAACCACGACTTCATTCATCGCTTCATTGTCGGGCTCTAATTCAATATTTAGAATCTCTTGTTTTTGATAGGTTACCTCCTGAGGCTTCATTCCCACATAACTAAAAACCAGCGTCTGTTTTTGGGCAGAAGGGGGGATGCTAATTTTGTATTGTCCTTTTTCATTGGTCATGCTCGTTAAGCTACTGCCTTTCAGTTTTACTGTAGCCCCTGTTAAAATCTCCCTGGTTTCTGCATTACGCACTGTACCGTTAAGCAGCTGCTGCTGTACAGTTTGTGGAGCATCAACGATTGTTGTTTTGCTTGCAGGGCTGGAGAGCGAGATGGTTTTGTCTTCTATGACGTATTCTAAGGGCTGGCCTTCGGTCAGCTTGTTCAGAAATTGCTGCAGGGGCATATTCTTTACATCGATGCTGACCGATTTAGCAGATTCAATTAATTTTTTTGTCCCAAAGACAGTGTAGCCACTTTGTTTTCTAATGGCATCGATTACAGTCTCAAAAGGCATATTTCGCCCTTTGAGTGTGATCTGTTGCGAGTAGCTGGCTGCACTCACCGTCATAAATCCGGTGAGCATTAAGCACATGATGGTCTTCATCACTCGTGATAAGTAAATTTTAATCATTAATTTTAACGTTGGTTTGGTTGGTGCAAATGTTTGCGTGTACGTTTAATGCTGACTATAGCCAATCAAATCATTAAGGGAAGGATGGCGGTCCTTTCCTTTTTTTGTTTTGGTTCAGTCTCTGTGTGGGGTTTAGTATGGTTTATCTCATATCGCTATTTTTGGTTAATGGTTTATATTCTCTTTTTTCCCTTTGATGATTAGTTTTCTTTTGGTTACGTCAAGCTTATAGTCAATTTCAGCTACGTCCAGTATGCGAAGGACCAGGCTTATTTTCTGATTGCGGTAGGCATCGCCTATCAGCTCTTCTTCAGGTATCCGGCCTTCGTAAACGATATCTAGGTCGTACCAGCGAGCGATCTCGCTCATTGTTTCTTCAAATGTTTTACCATCGAAGCTGAATTTTCCATCGCGCCAGGCGGTATAATTAGCCGGATTTACCTGTTTTACACTCGTTTTGCCAAAAGTGGTGATTGCCTGCTGATTCGGCGACATTACAACACGGTTTCGCTGATCGCTTACCAGCACCCTTCCTTCTACGAGTGTGGTTTTGTATGTTTCCTGTTCGGGATAGGCTGTGATGTTAAACTGCGTACCTACAACTTCCACTTCCTGATGTTTACTGAGCACTTTGAAAGGGATCTTCTCCCCATTTGCGCGATAAGTAGATTTCACATGAAAATAAGCCTCACCTTCCAGTTCCACAATACGCTCTTCGGAAGAAAAATGCAATGGATACTTCATGGTTGACGCAGCATTTAGCCAGACTTGCGTACCATCTGGTAAAGTGATGTTGTAAGTTCCCCCACGCGGAGTATGCAGGATCAGTAGTTTATTTGCGTCAATTGGTTCATCCAGTGTAATATCTTCAACAGGTGTGCCGTTGGTGTAGGTAATTTTATCTCCTGTTATGATCCCTGCTTGAGAAGTACTCAATTGAATCGTTCTTCCATCGGCTAAGGTAAGAGTCGCCTTATTACCACCAGGTTCAATGCTTGTTTTGACAAGGTTCTGCTCTTTCTTTACTGGTATTTTGAGTTCCACCATCAACCAGGTACCAAGAGCAAGCAGGAGTAATGCTGCTGCGGCAGCCATCCAAGATAAGCGGAGTTTAGGTTTTACCGGATGGATTTGTTCGTCAGCAACTTTAGAGAGCAAATTGGTTAATATACGAGCTTTCACTTTATCAGTAGATTCGTCCAATTTGACAGGAATAATTACATGCTGATCGTCGTGGCCGTTATACCAGTCCAATAAAACCTGCATTTCATCAGGACTGATACTTCCATTATTAAATTTGAATACTAAAAGTTCTATATATTCGGTACTATGAGACATTCCATTTGCTTTTCTAATTGTATAGACAGCAAAACCTCGAATAAGGGTGAGTGGCTTTGATTAATTTTTAAAAAAATAGGTAAATAAAATTGCTGTCAGCAGACCTATATTACCCTGGATGTCTTTATTTGCCTTTTTTAGGTGAGATTTTACTGTATTTTCCGATAGATTTAATTTCTCTGCAATTTCCTTGTTTGAAAAACCTTGCTGACGACTAAGTTTAAAAACAAGTTGACATTGAGGTGGAAGTGCGTTTATTGAATTATCTATCTGCTGCTGCAGTTCGCGGATGATCAATTGTCGTTCGGGAGAGAGTAAATTGATGTCCTTTACAGGATCATAGTTTTCTGACCTCAGGCGTTCGCGGTGGCGCTGTTCAAGGATATTAAAAGACTGGTTTCTTATCGCACGGGAAAGATAATTTGCCAGCTCCAGCTTGGACAGAGCAAAGTCATGACGTAGTTTCCACAATTTATATAGAACATCCTGAACACATTCCTCAGCTTCTTCCTGATTCCCCAAACGATTAAAAGCGACTGCAAGCATTTTGGCCCAATACCTATCGTAAATTTCAATTAATACACGTTCGTCGCCACCCTGCATCAGTTGCACCAACTCTTGATCCCCATATGCTTTGTATTGTGCCATTGCTATCCCTCAATTACAAATATATAATTTTCAATGTTTTATACCTTAGAATATTGCATTTGAGAATTGGAGTGATTTAAAGAGTAATTGTGGTATTCAGCTGAATAATCCTAATTGATTTACAAACTTTTAAAGAGATTAATTGTTAAATCTTTAAACTGATTCTTATGAAAAATGCCAGCCCTAAACCCGGTTCAGCCGAATATCCGATAGAAAAGCCTCAAGATCTGCAAAGACCTGAATTTAACAGCACAAGTGAACAAAGGTCCAGTGAAGAATTGCCAGCCGTTGAGCATATTGAGGAGGAGTCTGGCCTGGATGAAAAAGAAAAGAATGCATCACGCATGGAGCAGCAGAAAAAAATGCCGGCTAAATCTGATCTTGGCAATGACCGTGATGAGGAAGAAGCCGAGCGCGAGAGAATCATTCGGCGTTAGTAAAGGTTATTCTTCTTTTTGATTACCTGAATAATGAGATTAATCTCTTAGCGGCCGTTATAATGATTACGGCAGCTAAACCTGCAAGCAATCCGATCAAAGCCTCCTTAATGGTTGAGTTCAGTGCTGGAAATATATGGTGTAAGTAGTCAATGTTGTGCACGAAAATTCCGCCAGCCACAAGGATCAGGGCAATGGTGCCAACGACACTTAATATTCTGATGATCACGGGGAGTGATTTGACCAGCAGAAGACCCAGACCAGCAAAGAAACCTTTCTCAGCAGAACGTTTGATCAACTTGTATCCGGTATCATCCATCCTTACAATTAAAGCTACAATACCGTAGACACCGATGGTAGCTAAAATGGCAACAACAGAGACAGTCAGGATCTGTATGGGCAGGCTTTCCGTGAGCACGGTTCCCAATGCGATGATTACGATCTCGACCGATAAAATAAAATCGGTGGTTACAGCAGACTTGATCTTTGCTTTCTCAGCAGCCTGATCATTCTGCTCAACCTCTTCGACCACTTCGTGACCTTTCTTTGAACTATGGAAAAAGTACTCGATTATTTTTTCCACCCCCTCATAAGCCAGGTAAAATCCACCCAGAACTAAAATTACTTTAATGGCAATAGGGAAAAAGGCGTTGAGTAATAAGGCAATTGGGACAATAATCAATTTATTGATCAATGAACCTTTTGTAATGGACCAAAGTACAGGCAGTTCCCTTGAAGAAAGAAAGCCAGTAGCTTTTTCCGCATTTACAGCGAGATCATCGCCTAGTATACCTGCAGTTTTTCTTGTTGCAATCTTGGCTGTCACCGCGACATCATCCATTAAAGCACCTATATCATCCAAAATCGCAAAAAAACCTGAGGCCATATTTCTAATATTAATAACGGCTGCAAAATATAAAATCAGATTTGAATTATCATATATTTCTTACTTCAAGCTTTACAAAGCGTAAACAGGGTAAATCCTGAAATTAAAATGCTATTTTTATGCCTCAAAAGAAATAGTTTTACCGGTTGCTTATTAACCGGAAGTAATTTTAAATATGATTGCAAAAAGAATGGAGGGGGTTAGTGAATACTACTTCTCCCAAAAGCTAAGAGAAATTGAAACGCTGAATAAGGAAGGTAAAAATATTATTAACCTGGGCATAGGGAGTCCTGATCTGCCGCCACATCCGGATGTGATCCGTACGTTGAATGAAGCTTCTGTGAAGCCAAATGTACATGGATACCAGGGCTATAAGGGTGTGCCGGCTTTACGGCAGGCCTTTTCAGATTGGTACAAACATTGGTATCAGGTTTCGTTGGATCCAGATACAGAAGTCTTGCCGCTACTGGGCTCAAAAGAAGGTATTATGCATATTTGTATGACTTATCTGAACGAAGGCGATGAGGTATTGATTCCAAATCCGGGATATCCAACTTATGCAAGTGCAGTCAAACTTGCGGGCGGTAGGGTGGTAGATTATTTGCTGGCCGAAGAAAATGATTGGTATCCTGATCTGGTGAGTCTGGAAGCCAGTGACCTGAGCAAAGTTAAACTGATGTTTGTGAATTATCCACATATGCCAACAGGGCAGCGTGTAAATAAGGATGTATTTGAAACACTGATCAGGTTTGCAAAGGAGCACCAAATACTGCTTATACATGACAACCCTTATAGTTTTATCCTAAATGACCATCCTGTTAGCCTATTGAGTTTACCAGGTGCAATTGATGTGGTATTGGAACTCAACTCACTTAGCAAATCGCACAACATGGCTGGTTGGCGTGTTGGCATGCTGTGTGGTTCAAAAGATCGTATCGAAGAAGTATTGCGGTTCAAGAGCAATATGGATAGTGGAATGTTTTTGCCGGTTCAGCTGGCCGCGGCTAAGGCTTTGAGCCTGGGATCTGATTGGTATGAGCATATTAACGGAATCTATCTGGAAAGAAGAAACCAGGTCTATCGTTTATTAGATATGCTGGGATGTAGCTATGACCGGCAGCAAGTAGGTCTTTTTGTATGGGCTAAAATACCTGAACAGTATAGGGATGGCTATGCCCTGAGTGACGAAGTTTTATACGGGTCAGGTGTGTTTCTGACTCCAGGTGGTATATTTGGAAGTCAGGGAAATCAATATGTCAGGATTAGTCTTTGTGGTGATCTTTCCAGGTTTGAAGATGCGATAAACAGGATCAGCAAATGATTGAGATAATGAAAGTGTATACTATTTTATTTAAATTGGATTAATGAAAATTGCGGTAGTGGGTCTTGGACTTATTGGTGGTTCAATGGCGCTTGTATTGAGGCAGAAAGGATTTGCATCGAAAGTATTCGGTGTTGACAATAATGAATCGCATTTGGCCAAGGCACTTGAACTGGGAATTGCAGATGAAGTAGCCGATCTCGATCGGGCCATAGCGGAGAGTGACCTGGTTATTTTAAGTGCACCGGTAAGTGTGTGCACTACCTTATTGCCTAAAGTGCTGGACCAGGTAAAGCATCAGGTGGTATTGGACACAGGATCTACAAAGACATCATTACTGGAAGCGGTTAAAGGACATCCCAACAGAGGTAGATACATTGCCAGTCACCCAATGTGGGGTACTGAATTCAGTGGTCCTGCAGCTGCAACTACGGATGCTTTTGTAGGCAGGGCAAATGTGATCTGTAATGCATCAGACAGTGATAAGGATGCATTGGAGATTGTAGAACGTTTGTATGCTTTACTAGGCATGTATAACGTATATATGGAGGGGCGTGACCACGATGTCCACGTAGCTTACGTGAGCCATATTTCACATATTACCTCTTTTGCTCTGGCGAATACAGTGCTGGAAAAGGAGCGCGAAGAAAATGCCATTTTTGAATTGGCCAGTGCGGGTTTTGAAAGTACTGTAAGGCTGGCAAAGAGTAGTCCTGCCATGTGGATGCCTATCTTTAAACAAAACAAAGAAAATGTACTGGATGTACTTAATGAGCATATTACGCAGTTGAGAAAATTCAAGTCATGTATTGAAAAGGAGAACTGGGATTACCTGACCGAACTCATGGAGAATGCAAATAAAATAAAGCACGTCCTTGATAGAGAGTAGGATATAACGAAAAACGGGAACACAACTTAAGTCATGTCCCCGTTCTAAATTAACGCTCTCGGAGGCAAATATACAAAAACTTTAAAATTCAATATCCTGATATCGTCACAGATATGTTAAAATTATCTAGCAAACAAACTGCCTGACAGCCTGCGAAATTGCTTTGTTGCATTAAGTTGTGTATTCCTGAGCTCTTTGTACAACATTTCTTTAGCCAAAGTCTGGTAAAGTTGTTTGGTTTCTACATCAGCTTCTGCCATTCCAGGTACGGAATGCATAGCTACAGCAAAAGCATAGTCAATAAGCGCAGGTAATTTTTGTGAGATAATTTTTGTTTTCATGACGTTGGATAATCTAATCCAAATTTCATGCCTGTTTTATTGCTAATGTTATCATTTACAACAGTATTACAATTTTATAATACTACTGAAATTAAAAACGGATTTATGTAGGGTTGATTAATTCGGTATCTAACCCGTTTTCATACTTCTGTATACGTTAAGTTTGGCACTCCTTCTTTGCCCTCCACCATGCCTGATAAGGTAAGGAGTTTTTTATCACTGCTAAAACTGTATCTCAGTTTGTAAGTATTTCCCGCGAGGGCGTATGGTGCACCTTTCGTTTCGCTGGTTACCGCCTCAGTGTACGTCTGAAAATCGTTAATCAGCAGTATAAGTTAAGGAATGTTAAAATTAGGATTCCCCGGGTATTAATATGAATATTAATACCGAAATTTGCTGTATGAAAACCCCTGAAGAATACGAAGCAGCCTTTCATGGCATAACATTACCAGATTCCGTAGATCTAGATAGTGGCGTGCATGTTCCTGATGTAAAACGGTTCGTTGAACTCTCTATAAATATTTTGAAAACAGGTGAATCAGAGCGTGTTGCTCAGCCGATCAGTTGGCGGCTCGACCGCTTGTTGGAACTCATTGAAAGCAAGGCATGAAAGTCGCAGTCTTTGCAATTCTAATTTTTTTAGGTATATCTGTTTTTGGCCAAAGTACGAATCATGAGCACATACCCGGAACTAAATGCAGTATAATACCACCTGCAGGCTTTGTCGCTATTCCCAATTTCAGTGGCTTTCAACAAGAGGAAACTCAATCCACCATTATGGTTACTCAGCTTGCAGGACCATATCATAAGATTGTTGCCGGACTTTTACCAGAGAATCTGGCCAGGCAGTCAATGACTTTGGTTTCTAAGGAAATATTAGACTATAACGGCACAGAAGCTACGTCGGTTAAAGTTAGTCAAAAGGCTAACGGATTGATATATCTGAAGGAAATGTTAGTTTTTGGCTATGACTCCATAACAGTAATGGCTGTAGGTACTTATCCAGAATCATATAAGAGAGTTGAAGGCATTGTTCATCAGGCATTATTCACAACAATTTATAATAGTCAGCAAGATGACGATCCGCTTGCAGCAGCCAGATTTACGATCGATGTTATGGGCTCCGGTTTTAAGTTGGACCGCTCGGTCAGTGGATTGATCAGTTACAAAATGGACGATCTTCAACCGACAAAAAAACCGACGCTTGTTGCTGCGGAGTCCGTTGGCAAAGTAGCCTTTGCGGACCTGAAACAATACAGTATCGGCCGATTAAAGCAACTTCCAGGGCATATGCAAGCCCAGATAAAAGAAGTAAATCCGATTACGATTGACGACCTGGATGGATATGAGATAATTGCCTATAACAGGAGAGGTAGTATAATGGAGCAGACTTATCAGGTAATGCTCTTTAATGAGGATAAAGGATATTTTATAATGGCTGGACAGGCGAGGGACAATCACGAGAGCAATCTCGCGCTTTTCAGGAAAATTACTGCTACATTCAAGAGGAAACAATCTTAATAAGCTCCAGCGCCTTCTGTCTCAATTTTTTGTCGCCCTTATCAAGAACCTGAAGTAACAGTCTTTTTTTATTCAAATACTTCTTGAGGTGTTTTTTATCATACTCCAGCATCCAGCCGATGTTATAGATCAGGTCACAATATTTAACCGTCTGTGCCGCGGCACTAATTGTAGCCAGTCGTTCCGCTTCCTTTGTTTTGCGTATGCTTTTACTTAAATCAGGATAGTCTTCTTTAGAGAATACATCCGTTAATTCGATAACGCATGTTGCAATATGTGTGCATTCTTCGCTCGTATAGCCACAGGTGCTAAGTGCTAATTTAAATTCAGTTACATTAGTTTTGGTATCTTCCAGTAAATCATGACACAAGCCGATTTCAAAACCCATTGCAGTTGCAGAAGCTGCCATTTTAGCTACTGTCAGCAGATGACTAAAATAAGGTTTGCCACTTTCCCTTATCTTTTGGCCCTTGTGCTTTTGTTTGACCCAATGTAATAATGAAATTCTTCTCTGATCATCCATCTTTTCAGATTTGAATTTAAAACACGCAGTTGTAACAATGGTTTTTAATAATATTTCGCCCTTAACAAATGTTTAAATTTTCTATAACGATGAGTAGTTTTGTATTAAATTACACCGCTATGCATAAAACAAGCTTTAGATTTGTCGCTATTTTATTTTTAATTATATTTTACACAACGGGTGCCTGGTCGCAGGGTACGCTTTCAGACGATACATCGATTCATCAGGGCGATCCCACGATATTTTATAATGAAGGCATTTACTATCTTTATGGGACCAATGACCAGAATTCGGATCAAGGCATAGTTGTTTACTCCTCAGACGATAAGATGCAAAGCTGGAGTTTAAAAGGATATGCTTTGCGTAAAGGAGATGTTTTTGGTGATCACTGGTTTTGGGCTCCCCAGGTCTGGAAAGATAAAGGGAAGTTTTACATGGCCTATACTGCAAATGAAAAGATAGCTGTGGCTGAGAGTGATAGTCCGTTAGGTCCTTTTAGACAGAAAGTAAAGCAAGCGCTTGCCTCCTCTTACCCTCAAATAGATCCATTCATTTTTGTAGACGATGACGGTAAAAAATATCTATATCATGTAAGGTTGGGAGACGGCAATAAAGTATGGGTTGCAGAAATGACAGATGATTTTCTTGCCATGAAGCCCGAGACAGCAAAAGAATGTATTACTGCCGCATCTGGTACATGGGAACATGTAAATGCTGCGGCCAGAAAAGTTGCTGAAGGACCGACTGTCATTAAGTTCAAAGGGAAATATTATCTTTTTTATTCTGCAAATGATTTCAGAAATAAATCCTATGCTGTGGGATATGCTGTAAGTGATCATGTTTTCGGTCCCTGGAAGAGGTATGAAAGAAATCCTATCATCCATCAGTCAATAACCGGATATGCGGGAAGTGGTCATGGAGATATTTTAAATGGAAATGATGGTAAGCTATTATATGTATTCCACACACACAATAGATTGGATAAAGTGGGGCCTCGTCGAACTGCTATCATTCAGTTAGATGTTAAGAAATCTGGGGGGAATTACACTTTCGATGCTGTTAAGAACACTTTCGAGTTTTTAAAACTGAAGAAATAGCTGATATGTCGAGAATAGCATGTATTTATTTTATATTTCTTATGAATATCGTGTTGTCATCCTGTAATGATCACTATCCGGTAGCAATTAAGAAAAAATACATTGCCATAAAAGAATCGGATACAGCAAGAGCGATACTGGAGATTCTTCCGGGTACGTTTAAGGGAACCCTGGAGATCAACTATCATGGTATTTATAAAGATTCCGGAAATATAAAAGGAGTGGTGAAGGGTGATACGCTGATCGGTGAATTTAATTACCAACAATATCGCCTACCGGCCTGGATGCGAAAGCCACTGAATTTATTGAAGACCAAGGATCAATTTATCATGGGAGAGGGCAGGGTTAAATACACATTCGGGCGTGTTCATTTTGATCCTAAAGTCCCAATGATTTATTCGGATACAAATTTTGTCTTTGTAGCCTATTGATTCAGCAATTAATATTGTTCTTCTATACTTTTTGCAACCCGTTTTATAAATAAGTAGTTGACGGTTCCTCCGATAACGGCACCTACTACTGGTATGAGTCTTTGTGCTGATTTTGAACCTAGCCCCATCAATATCTTCTCTGCGACTTCTTCCATTACATTTTTTGAAATTGCTATCCCCGTATCAGCTTTGAGCGATGAGGCTACTATCTTAAAGAAATCTTCAAATGGAAATCTGTGATTACCAGTATGATAATAAGAAATGGCCATTGTGACACGGAACTGCTGTGTAATTAAATTGATGATGTCGATTGGAATACCGATCATCAAAGTACTTAGTCCACCTACACCGGAAGAACTCCGGACCCTGCTGCCATCAGCGCACATTGGTTTACGAATTTGTCTATTCCCATTTCATCTACACCCTGTTTAATGCTAAGCTGGTTAATCTGACTAAAGATTTTTTTAAAGCCGCCACTTGCAAGGTCTGTAAGACCTGATTTTAAATCTTCAGTTATTTTTCTAGTATTCAATCCACGTATGCCCATAATGTTTTTCTCGGTCTGGAGATACCTGCTACTATCATGCCATGTATCAAAATCATATAGACGGATTTTATTTTTTAGAAACCTTTTGCTGAACAAGGCGTTGTTTAATCATAAAACAAAAGAACCAATACCTGGCTGAAAAGATTAATTATGGGAAAAATCAGAACTAAAGAGATTAAAGAACTATTTGAGGATGCTAAAAATCTAATTGACACATACCTGGAACGCTACAAGCTAAAGGCAATTGAAAAAGCAGCAAAATTAATTGCTGACGTGCTTAGCAATACCGTCGTAATACTTTGTATTTTAATCGCTTTTCTTGCCGCTTCCGTTACACTCGCTTTTTATTTTTCAGCTCTATTAGGCTCTTATACTAAAGGATTTGCCTGTGCAGCACTCTTTTACTTTCTAGTTGCGATCCTGGTGGGCGTTATGAAAGACAAATACATTGAAAAATGGATTGCCAGTATGGCTGTGAAGAGATATTTTGATAAACACTGTGTGGAGGACGAAGATTGTGACTGATAGCAATCAGCATATCAAATTAATTTACCGAAGAATATTAATCGCCACCGATTGGACGCATAAGCAAATGCTGATCGATGGCGATAATTTTAAAATCTGCGAATAGTAATTAAACTTTATACTATTTCCAGATGGACTTTACATTAAATACTTCCAGGTTTTTAATTTCTATATTATTACCCAAAAAATGAAAGCCTTCGTTGTTTTCCGAATTAGGCTTCCGTTCCATCGAGTAGGAGTAGGCTCCACCATCAATAAATACTTCTATTGAAGTTCTGTCGATATAAATATCAGCACTGAGATTTCCATACTGGTCATATCTTCCGGTGAATAAAATACCCCATTGATCAAATTGTAAGTTCATATCGTAGCCAACCACTGGCTGTGCCAAATAAATTAAAACCAGCACTCTGTGGCATGAGACAATTTTATAGTTTTGTTTTGATCCGGAGCCGGTCTGCGTTGTAAAATTCCTTAAATTTCTGGTTGGCTCGCTGATTTTAAGATTAGTCCATTGTCTACATTTTCAAATAACTGTTCGGTTTCTTTTACCGGTTCGCTAAACAAACTGAGACCATTTTTGGTGTTCGTAAGTGTAAGTCTGTTGGCAGAAGCATCATGCCATTAAACGGCATGTCGGGTTGCGCAACCTTGCCCCACCCAATCTGGATTCGTCTACCGTCACTGCTCAGGGATATTGGTAAAGGTTTGAGCCGCATAAATGGTTCCGGTTACATAAACTAATGTTTGCCAGTTTCTGGCGTAAAGGTTCTTGCCATCAAAGTTACCTACCATATACGTATTAGAAGCACCGTACATTACCCATTTGCTTTTACTTTTATCACCATCAACAGGCAGTTCAAACAAATCAGGGCATTCCCAAAAGCCAGTAATATGGCTTTCAAAAGTCCATTCTTTTAAATTTTTACCGTTGTAAATCGAATGGCCATCTCTTTCATTCAATACCAAAACCCAATGTTTACCGGGTTTATACCAGAAAACCCTGGGATCACTGGTATCCTTACTGTTCCATTTGGCTTTCGAATCGATAATTGGGTTTTTGCTGTATTTTGTCCAGGTACGGCCCTTATCTAGGCTATAAGCCATACATTGAACTGTTTTCGTGGATAAATGCAGTATAAGTAGCCACCATGGCAGGGGTTTTGCCTTTGTTAAAACCAGCCGTATTGTTATAATCAATTACAGCTGACCCTGAAAACATGGTTCCATACCATCAGGACTCAATGCGGCCGGAAGTTCTTCCCAATGAATCAGATCTTTACTAACGGCATGGCCCCACGACATATTTTCCCATTCTCTTTCATAAGGATTATGCTGATAAAAAAGATGGTATTCACCTTCATAAAAAATAAGTCCGTTCGGGTCATTTATCCATCCCCTTTTCGTGTGTAAAATGAAATTGAGGGCGGTTCTTTTCTTATATAAAGGTTTTTCTGCCCTTCAATTTCATCATCTTGATATATCTTATTTAACCCAGCGGCATTGCCATCGTAGCTAATCTTGATTGTCTTCCCTTTAAGAGCACTTACATCGGAGAAAACCCAATATTCGGCTTCGTTATTTGCCAGTCTGATTTTAAAGACACGTTCCTGCTTGCCCGCCAATTTCAAACTTCATTACTTTCCTGTCTACTCGTTGAGAAATTGGGAAGTTGAGGTAACGCTTGGTAATTTTTATAGATAGTTCTTGAGCGCTAATCACACTGCTGTAACATAACATACCTAGAATGAAGATTATTTTTGACATTGATTTCATTTATATGAGTTTATTGTAAGTTAAAATCTTAAATTTCTGAGCTGAAATTGTGATACTCCTTAATTTCATAATCAGGACAACCACCCTTTTTAGTTGCTATGAAGCCACCCATATCCATTGCGTTTTTTAACATCATATGAGCTGGTAGTTGTAAATGATGTCCAACAATAAAAGCGGCAAGGAACGCATCACCACTACCAATGGTATCTTTAACAGCTACTGGTTGTCCATGGCCATGATATATTTCGTGGTTCTTATAATAAGACGCTCCCTGTGCTCCCTTAGTGATAACTACCTCTGGGATTTGAAACTTTTCCTGTATAAATTTCACACAGTCTAATTCAGAAGTTGCTGAGCTTTGGAACAGTGCCTGTATCTGTTGAAGCTCATCTTCATTTAACTTTACGATATCAGTTTTAAGCAATAACGGTTCTAGAATAGATGCGCTTACAAAAGGCCAACGAAAGTTTACATCTAGGATTTTGATGGCAGAAGTGGTATCCAGCAGATTCAATAATGTGGCCTTCGAAATTTCATTACGCGAAGCCAAACTTCCATAAATGAAATACTTTGCGAATTGAGTTGCAGCAGTAAGTTCGGAATTTTGTTGAATAAAATCCCAGGCTACTGGAAAAATGATTTCATACCCTACTTCGTTTGCGTCATTTAAACTCGCAATTACCTCACTGGTATTATGCGCTTTATCTATTTGGATCAAATCGTCATTTGCTGACCATTTTTTAATCAATTGTTTGAGTGCGTATCCTTTCTCGTCATTTCCTATCCGACTGATCATCTGTGTTTTCAGTCCAAGTTTATTCATGTGGTAGGCTACGTTTAAAGGAGCACCTCCGGGCTGAGGGCCATCAGGCAGCATGTCCCACAAAACTTCTCCGAAACAAAGTGCCAATGGAGTTTCAATTTTATTAGTCATATCATTTAATTAATGGAGTATTGTAGTTCCGATTTGTTCCAGTGATCTTCCCTTTGTTTCAGGCATCAGCTTCCACACAAATATAAGCTGCAGTACCATCATTCCTCCGAAAAAGATAAAGGTTGTGGCTCCCCCTAATGTTTCTGCGAAATAGGGAAAACAGAAAGCAATCAATGCAGCCATTATCCAATGCGTGGAACTACCAAGTGTCTGTCCTTTTGCACGTACTTGATTTGGAAAAATTTCCGAAATGAACACCCAAATAACAGCTCCCTGAGAGAATGCAAAAAAGGCAATAAATACCATTATATATATTGGGATCTCCATACCACTAAATTGTTCCGTATAGAAGGTAAATGCGACCAGAAATAATGAAACGATCAATCCAAAGGAACCAATCAACATCAATGTTCTCCTACCTACCTTGTCTATAATGTTAATTGCAAGTAATGTAAATGTAAAATTGACCAGCCCAATGCCTACTGTAGAAAGTAGTGAGGAATGTGCACCTAGTCCGGCCATTTCAAAGATTCTTGGCGCATAATAGATAATTGCATTAATACCTGAAACTTGATTAAAAAAGGCAAATAAAATAGCCAGTACAACAGGCTTTTTATACTTTCCTGAAAACAGACTTTCGCTTGTCTTGTCCTTTTGGTTTTCCGTGTCAGATTGCCTAATTGTTATGAGTTCTTTCTCTGCATCTACAGGATTTATGATGCGTAGAATTTCCAATGCCTTATCATAGGCAGCTTTTTTCAGAATCAGCCAGCGTGGACTTTCTGGAATAAATTTAATTAGAATTAGAAATACAATTGATGGAACAGCTTGTACGCCTAGCATCCAACGCCATGAAGCTTCACCACCCTGACTGATCAGGTAATTGGATAAGTAAGAGATTAAAATCCCTAACACAACATTAAATTGAAAAAGGCCAACCAGTCTACCACGTCTTTCGGCAGGAGAAATTTCAGAAATATAAATAGGTGCAGTAACTGATGAAGCACCTACTCCCAAACCGCCGAGGAATCTGAAAACGAGAAATACGTACCAGTTATCCGCCATGGAGGTGCCTAGTGAAGAAAGTAAATATGCAATGGCTACAAAATATAAAGTGTTTTTTCTGCCAAATTTATCCGAAGGTTTGGAGCCCAAAAGGGAACCGATCACTGTGCCTATTAGCGCAATTGAAATGGTTAACCCATGCTCGAAAACACTCAGGTCCCAATATTGTTGAATTGCTTTTTCTGCTCCCGAAATTACTGCAGTATCAAAGCCAAACAAGAAGCCGCCTAAAGCTACCACTACCGACCATGCTAGTACGGAATTTTTTTTCATATAGATTTAACTTATAAATGGTTAATAGTGCCAATTTAATACTATAAACCTGTTACGTGTTATGAATATCGTATCAAATACTTTAAAATACAGGACGATTGTTAATATCTTGATATTTAGGCTGTTATTTTTTTCAAATATTGGATTTTGTATTTGTTTTAAATCAGGTTACGTCAATATTTAACTTTAGTTACATGGGCCTATGCCGGTCGCCTGGCCTAATTTTAAATTCAGATATATATTATCTAGCTTTAGTGCTCACACCTAATGTTTCTTAACCTATGACGATGCTGCGCATCCCTTTTTTATTCTTGATGTTGTATGTTTTTATGCTTTCGCCTGGCTGCTCTGATGAACGTAAAGCTGAAAAATATACTATTGGATTTTCACAGTGCGTTGGTTCAGATCTATGGCGAAGAACGATGCTGGAAGAGATGAAAATGGAGTTGTCGTTACATTCACGTAGTAAGTTTTTGTTTGCAGATGCGAACAACAGCAGCAACAGGCAGATCGAACAGGTAAAAAACATGCTAACGCAGGGCATTGATATCCTCATTATTTCTCCTAATGAGGCAGATCCCTTAACTGGAATAGTAGAAGAAGCGTACAAAAAGGGAATTCCTGTAGTTGTTATCGACCGCAAAACATCATCCTCACAGTATACTGCTTATGTAGGTGCTGAGAATTATCAGGTAGGAAAGATAGCCGGTGAATATTTAACAAACACTTTAAATGGATCCGGTAAAATTTTAGAAATTATGGGTCTACCTGGGTCTTCTCCAGCCATAGAGCGCGGGAGGGGTTTAAAAGATGTGATAAAAACGCATCCGGGAATTGAAGTTTCTGCGCAGTTGTACGGAGACTGGCTACCTGAACATACCGAACGGGTGCTGCTCGAGAATAGTGCAGAACTTGATGGAATCTCAGCAATATTTGCTCATAATGATATGATGGCTGCAAGTGCAAAGAAGATCCTTAACCGACTCAAACCAGGAAATGATATAAAAGTAGTGGGTGTGGATGCTTTGCCCGGAAAGGGGGGCGGATTGGATATGGTGAGTTCTAAATTGATTAATGCCAGTATACTCTACCCTACAGGAGGAAAAGAGGCTATTGATGTGGCAATGAGGATTTTGAATAAAGAACCTTTTGATAAAGATAATATATTGCAGACTGTAGTTATAGACAGTGACAATGTGCAATTGATGAAATTGCAATGGGCACGAATCAGTAGCCAGCAACATGATATCGAACGCCAGCAGAATCTGATCGCTGATCAGTTCAAGGTTTACGAAAATCAGCGGCTAGTGCTTAATTTTATCGTGATCACATTAGTTCTTGCAGTTGTTTTCGGTGGACTGGCATTTCATGCTTTGCTGGAAAATAGAAAGATCAACCGCAGTCTTGAACAAAAAAATGAAGAAATTCTAAGTCAGCGTAATCAATTAATAGAAATGTCGGATAAAGCTGAAGCGGCTACTGAAGCAAAATTGAATTTTTTTACAAATATTTCGCACGAATTCCGGACACCACTTACCCTGATCCTTTCGCCTTTGGAGGATTTGCTTAACAATGAAAAAATCAGTCAGATTGCGGGGAGAGAACTTAATTTAATGAATAAGAACGTTTATAGGCTGCTGCTACTCGTTAACCAATTAATGGATTACAGGAAAATAGAATATAAGGAGTTCAAGATTCATACGACCGCTAATAACCTGGTAGAATTTACACGTGAAATCATGGAAAGCTTTCAACACCATGCAGGAAAAAGAAATATAGATTTACGATTGATCATAAAAAAAGATCCGGAAGTGGTTTGGTTCGATGTAAATATGCTGGACAAAGTGATTTTTAATCTTCTGAGTAACGCCTTTAAATTTACTGCTGATAATGGCTATATTCTTATATATCTGGATAAAGTGGGTAACGATGCCATAATAGAAGTGGAAGACAATGGGGCGGGAATAAGCAGGGAAGAAATAGAATATATATTTGACCGTTTCTATCAATCAGACACAAATTATAGTCGGGGTTCGGGCTTGGGTTTATCCCTTTCTAAAGAACTCATGCGCCTGCACCGGGGAGCGATTGAGGTACGCAGTAAAATGGGTGAAGGAACTACCTTTAAGCTTAGTTTGCCTTTAGGTACAGGTCATTTGGTAACTCATGAAAAAGCCAGTTACCAGAACCAGGCAGTAAAATTATATGATGAAATAAAAATCTATACTGCGGCATTAGAAAAAGAAACTGTGAACGTTGATGCTGACGCTTTGCATTTGTTCAAATCACAGTCAATTTTGATCATAGAAGACAATAAAGAAATGCTCAACTACCTTACACAAAAATTTGAACACTATTATGAGGTGTTTACTGCATCCAGTGGTACAGAAGGACTAAGTATGGCCTATGAGCAGATTCCTGATTTGATCATCTCCGATATAATAATGCCCGGTATATCTGGTAAAGAACTTTCAAATAAGTTGAAGTTGGATTTGCGTACTTCTCATATCCCATTGATATTATTGACTGCACAAGGCAGTATTGAACAACAAATCACCGGTATACAAAGCAAGGCAGATGTTTATATCACCAAGCCCTTTAATTTTGAATATCTCCTGGCCAATGTAGAGAACTTAATTAGCAGTAGAGAACTGCTAAAAGAACATTATGTTAGCGAGGTTCCTAACTTAGTTAACAAAAAATCTGCAATTAGTGATATAGATAGGAAATTCATAAATGATTTTTCGGGTATTGTAGAGCAAAATCTCGGAAATGAAGCTTTTACTGTAGATGAAATCAGTAAAGTTATCGGTATTTCCAGAGTACAGTTATATCGTAAAGTGAAAGCATTGTTGAATTGTACTGTGACTGAATATCTGCTGGACAGAAGATTAAAAAAAGCAAAGTACTATCTTAGCAATGCAGAATTGAGCGTTTCGGCAATCAGTTATAAAATTGGAATTGCTTCCGCAACTTACTTCTCTACCATCTTTAAGGCAAAATATGGTATGACACCCACAGAATTCAAAAAGCAACAGAAAGGCCAGACCAGGATGTAATAAAAAGGGGGCTTGATTCAAGCCCCCTTTTTCCCAAAACACTAATCGTGTTATTTTGCTTCGTTTTTCTTTGCAGTTACTTCGTTGCGAATTTCCTGAGCGATGTTTTTAAGTTCTAACATTGCTTTACGAACGCGTGTACCAGCAGCGCTATTTCCAGCATTGTAGAATTTTTCTGCGTCAGCCTCTACGCCAGCCAGCACTTCCTTAAGTTTTGAAAATTGTTCCATTTTTCGATTATAATTTATGAATAATTAAGATTCAGGGCGCGAATCTAGTTAATTCCTCTGAAATTCTTATCTACAACCATTTAAAAATCTAACTGAATGTTTATCTGATGATGCACCATTTTCTCTTATCAATTGTTATTAGATCGAATTCACAATTAAAACTGTAATTTTAAGTATATAGCAGATCAATATGGCATTTATAGATTACTACAAAACATTGGGCTTAGAAAAGAAGGCTTCACAGGAAGAAATAAAAAAGGCTTACAGAAAGTTGGCCCGAAAGTATCATCCGGACTTGAATCCTGATGATCAGGAAGCCAATAAGATGTTTCAGCAGATTAACGAGGCTAACGAAGTACTGAGCGATAATGATAAGCGAAAGAAATATGATGAATACGGCGAGCATTGGAAAAATGCCGATCATTACGATCAGAATAAACAAAGTCAGGGTAGACCAGGAGCCGATTTTGGAAGCGGGAATTTTGGAGCAGGTGGTTTTTCAGATTTCTTTGAATCCATGTTTGGCGGTGCGGCGGGAGGACGATCATCTGGTAGCAGAAAATATAAAGGACAGGATTATCAGGCATCCTTAGATCTTTCGCTACGGGATGCATACTTAAGTCATAAGCAAACATTGACAGTTAACGGAAAGAATATTCGTATCACCATTCCTGCAGGTATTGGTAATGGTCAGGTCATCAAATTGACTGGACAAGGGAGCCCTGGGGCTAACGGAGGTCCAAGTGGCGATCTCTATATCACTATAAATGTTGCTGATGATGCAAGGTTCAAGCGTTTAAAGGATGACCTCTATGCAAGTCAGGATATCGACTTGCTTACAGCAGTATTAGGAGGGGAAGTTACTGCGGATACCTTTGATGGTAAAGTAAAATTAAAAATCACGGCCGGCACACAAAATGGGACTAAGGTACGGCTAAAAGGAAAAGGATTTCCGGTATACAAGAAAGAAGCAGAATTTGGAAGTCTCTACATAACCTATACTGTTAAAATTCCGACCAAGCTCACTGATAAGCAGGAAGAGCTTTTTAATCAACTAAAAGACTTAAATCAATAGACCATGGAAACCACATTGATCACCATTAGAGATTATTGCCGGAACTATGAAATCGAACCTGAATTTATAGGCTCCCTGGAAGAAACGGGAATTATAGCTTTCACAGTTTTGAATGCTGAAAAATACATTCATATTGAACAGTTCACTGAGCTTGAAAAGTATATACATCTGCATTATGATCTGCACATTAACATTGAAGGTATTGACGCAATCAGACACTTGCTGACCAGGGTAGATCAAATGAAGCAAGAAATTCATGAACTCAGAAATAAATTAAATATACATGAATAGATTTAATTTTGCGTTGTAACAAAACTAACTTTACATGGTCTACCAGTAGGGAATGAAAAGGGTTTTAAACATTATAAAACGAACAATGATTATATTGCTTTGTGTCGCATTGCTTTTGGCAATAGCAGTCTATTTTTACATGCGTCAGGACAAATTTGGTAGGGCACCCGCTGAAAAACGCTTGGAATTGATTCAAAAGGCATCAAACTATAGAGATGGTAAATTTCAAAATATACACTTCACACCAGACTTAACAGAAGGCTACAGTATGGGCGGGATTTTATATAACCAGCTCTTTAGGGAACACCCTAGAAGAACGCCCGTCTCCTTGATACCATCGTTAAAGACAGATTTGAAGCATCTCCCTGTGGATGCAGATATCTTGGTCTGGTTTGGTCATTCTTCATATTTTATGCAGATCAGCGGTAAGCGATTTCTGGTAGACCCAGTGTTTAGCGGAAATGCTTCTCCCTTACCGGGAACTTTGCCTGCTTTTAAAGGAACTGACATATATACTGCAGAAGATCTCCCTGCAATTGATTATCTGATAATAAGCCATGATCATTATGATCATTTGGATTACGAAACCATACTTGCACTAAAAGATAAAGTTAGTAAGGTAATCTGCGGCTTGGGTGTAGGCTCACATTTTGAAGCCTGGGGATATTCCGAAGATCAGATTATAGAAAAAAACTGGAATGAGCGTATTTCACTGGCAGATGGTTTTACAATGTATACCACCCCGGCGCGGCACTTTTCCGGTAGGGGATTTAGGAGAAACAATACACTTTGGATGTCTTACGTGCTTCAAACACCCAATAGTAGAATTTACATTGGCGGAGATAGTGGTTATGACACTCATTTTGCAGAAATTGGAGATAAATATGGGCCTTTTGATTTAGCTATTTTGGAAAACGGGCAATATAATGTGGCTTGGCGGGCCATTCACATGCTGCCAGATGAAGTTCTTAAGGCCGCTCAGGAATTAAAGGCTAAGAGACTCTTTCCTGTGCACTCCTCCAAGTTTAGGTTAGCTATGCACGCCTGGGACGAACCCTTAATAAAAATAGCCGCAATGGGTAAAGTTGCGGGTCTACCGCTGGTGACACCAATTATCGGTGAGCAGGTTAATCTAAAGGATAGCACTCATGTTTTTAAAGAGTGGTGGAAGGGATTAAATTAAGAAATAAGCCTATTCAGTTGCAACAAAAGAGTCTGCTGCCACACTTGAGCAGACTCTTTTGTTAAACGAATATTTTTTATAATTGATCATGTTCAAGTGCTGCTAATCTAGCGAGCATTTCCAGACAGGCACCCTGATGTAAAATGTCCCATTTCGTTTCTACTGTGCCACCTCTGAAATCACCATTCAAAAGATTAGTTCCCTTGTTTCTACAACTGGATAACCAGGCATTGGATAACGTTTTTTCGTATGCTGTTACATAGGTCCGGTCTCCGTCAATTTTGTAAAGCTCTATAAAGCCCCTGAACATAATAGCTTGAAACCAAACATGTCCCGGTTCCAGGATTTGAAAGGATTCTCCCAGGATATAAGAATTAAAGGGAATGAACCATTTTTTATAGGCTGATTTTGCGATTGCTTGTGCTTCAGTTAGGTATTGTCTTTCTCCCGTAATGTTATAAAGCAGGGAAGCTGCCTGCATGGGCTGGCCGGAATTGTAAGGGTATTTTTCTTTAGCGATTTTCAGTGCAGAGCTTGGATTAGCTGGATCGGAAAGTGTGACATTGTCCCAATAGAGTTTGTCCGTTGGATCTTGTAATACATTTTTACACCATGCATAGAGATTCTTCGCACTATTAAGAAATGCGTCTTCTTTAGTAGCTTGATATAATTTTGCAGAGAGTACTGCTGCAGGGGCGGTAGAACAGGTGTTTTTTGAGCTGCCATATTCTTTCCAGTAGACGCCTCCACCCATTTTATCATCCGTACCTTCCAAAATAAAGGTCCATACCATTCTGGCCCGGTTCAGGTAGACCGGATTTTTAGTTAACATATATAGATCTACCATGTCAATGCCTACCCAGATATTGTCATCATAAAAGCGTTCATCGCCAGTTCCCGGATAAACAGCATAGGCTTCGGCTTTGCCGTTTTTTGTGTTTCGGAACTTATCTATTGCATTCAGCAGACGTGTGTCGTAGAGAGTTTCATATTTTGCTTTGAAAGATGGAACGCCCTTTGCGGCTTCTTTCAATGCGGCATAGCCGGAAAATGCACCTCCGTGACCCCAAATCACAGCTGCTCCGTCCCAAAAACCATCTGATTTTGGATAGGTAGAGGTCCATATGTCCATTGATTTACCTGTCAAATACAGATTAACAAGAGAAGTCATTAGTGAATCTGCCCTTTTCAGAAATAAAGGCGTAGTATCAATAGTACCTGGGGTAAAGGGTGTAGCATCTACAGTAACTGCAGTCGATTTAGCCCCGGCTTTATTAATGGCCACTACGGTAATCGTATGCCTGGCGCCGGAAGGAACAATGATTTTGTATTTGGTTTGAGTGCCTTTGGTCACGCTCAGTAATATAGGGTTGGGAGTTGCTGATGCGCTCGCTGCATTTGGCTTGTAGCTGATCTCAACTTTCATCAGGGCTTCGTCGTCGGGATTCGTCCAGCTTAACTCTAATTCATTCTTTTCAGTAGTTGCGGTTGCTGTAAGCTTACTTATTGGTGCAATAGATCCGCTAATGGTGTCTTCCGGGTTGATGATATTCCCTTTTTTGCAGGCTATGATGGCAATAGAGCTGATGAATATTAAAAAGAGGATAATTCTTATGGGTTTCATAATAATTGATTTATATAATAGGGTAATTGGTTAATTAGGGCATCCTTTACTGATGAATACAGATTTTGGCGCTGCAACCGGGGCGTAACTCCCACCAGTTTTTGCATTTGAAATGACTAGGTTAGTTTCATACTTGCCACCGTTACTATCCTGAATATAGTCAGTTTCAATACCTGCATTAAAGTTCCACCTCGCTAATAGACCGGTGGGATTTGTTTCCTTTAAACTGCACATGTTGTCTTTTATTTGTTGCCCAGTTCTGGCTACGGTCCATACCCGGGCTTCGGAAATGCTTCCTTTCATTGCTCTGAAATCTTGTCCAGCGGCGCGACCCACAACGAACCGATTACCGTCATTTGAAGAAGTGAGATCGACCGTAGCATGGGTTTGATCCTGTTTATTAACAATTAATACATCCTGTACGCCATTAATATATAATTTATATTTATCTGCAATGTTGGCTTGGTCGCAGTCTACAACAAGAGCAATATTCAGCCATTCATTCAAGTTAAAGTTTCTTGTGCTTTCTAACAATATTTTATCGCCCAAGCCTGAAATTTGGATGGGATGAGTGGGGCGGAAATCATCGTTTTTGCCACGTATGATTAATTTTCCTTCCAGTCCCATAAAAGTTTGTAATCCCCTGTATCCACTGATCTTACAAGTAAGTTCAAACGTAGTCTGTTTGCATTTTTTTACAGATTCATCAACTATTGCAATGTCTGAAAAGCTGGTGTACCCAAAGTATTGTTCTCCGAGGTTCATCGCATATTCCGGCCCGTCGACAATGATGTTTACAACGGCTGTTTTGCCTTTCTTATCTTGAATCGTTAATGTTGTATTCCCTTTAGTTTTTCCAGTAATGGTAATTGCATTGCCAGTGATGGAAGCTTTTGCTATGAATTTGTTGGCTATAGTAGCCTTGTACCCGCCGTTTCCGGAACTAATTGAAACAACATCGGAGCCCTGTATAGCATCCAATGAGACCGAACTTTTCTCGACCGTAAGTAATGATGGAGTCGTTACAACTATTGTAGCCACTGCTTCCTTGCCTTGAGCGTCAGTAATTTTTACTTTAGCAGTTCCTGCTGCAAGGCCTTTTATAAGCAGTTGACCATAGCTTTCCAATTTCGAATTGTCCAGACTGACGAACTGTGATGAATTCTCCAGAAGTTCAGTTTTATACCCAAAATTACCTGTGTTAACCGATATTAAAGCTTCACTTTTCCCAGGAACACCAACTTCGATAGCAACCTGTGTCTGATCAAGGGTAAGATTAAAAACTTTCGCAACCTCTACATCTATTGCAACTCTTTTGAAAGCTTTGTCTGTGATAATGATAACTGCATTTGCACGGTCTTGTTGACCTGTAGCTACAATAGTGATAACATCTCCTTCTATAAATCCACGGGCAACATTATCGTTGGAAGAAGTGGCTTTGTACTCCCCGTTGCCATTTTCTATCTTGATGTTGATGCTTTTAGAGGGAAGAAGAGCAATTTTTGTATTGTCCAATTTGAGTTCGACAGCGTTAAAGGTAGTGTCTTTTTTGGAGCAACCTACCAGGGAAATGGGTAGGACAACTGCTACATAAAGCCATAAGAAATGATTTTTTTTGAGCATTTTTTTCGTTGATTAGGTTAATATAAATTGGTTAGATAATGCACAGTTCTTCCGAGCAGACTTAGTTGCTCAGTTTTCAATTTATTGAATAATAAGGAGGGGATACTCGGTAATATTTGGTTATTAAAACCAATATAGGTATTGAAAATTTATTTCGCAATTTTTTTGAAAAAACGATTTAACATAGCTTTGAGGTGATATTCATAAATGCGTACTAAATAAAGTAATTCAAAAAGAAATAATGTAAATTCACCATATTATTTATTGTCGATTCAATGGAAATTTCTTCAGAAAATATTCAGTTTTATCCTCTGGGTGATGTAGCAGTAATCCTTCAGTTTGAAGAAATTATCAGTCATCAAACCCAACAAATTATTTTGTCGATCAGCAATTTTCTCGATGAGTATTCTTTTGATGGATTAATTGAATATGTACCCGCCTATACTAGTGTAACCTTATTTTACGATCCTTTATTGATTACCTATGCTGAGATTGTAGACAATCTGAAGGAGATGTTGAATGAGTTGTCCGAAGCTCAGATAGACAGTAACATTGTTGATATCCCCGTATGTTACGGCGGACAATATGGTCCTGATTTGGATTTTGTAGCTACACATTGTGGAATCGGTATTACGGAAGTTGTCGACAAACATACGCGAGTTGAATATCTGGTTCATATGATTGGTTTTGCTCCTGGATTTCCTTACTTAGGGGGCATGGATGCAGATCTGGAAGTGCCGAGAAGGGAGAATCCGAGAACTTTGGTTCCAGCCGGATCTGTTGGTATAGCGGGAATACAGACTGGGATTTACTCAATACAAACGCCGGGTGGTTGGCAGCTAATAGGGCGTAGTCCGATAAAGCTATTCGATCTGGACAGGGAGTTACCATCGCTGGTTAAGATGGGTGATAAAGTTCGTTTTAGGGCTATTAATGAAAGTGATTTTATGCGATTGGCAAATGGGAATTAGTGTAATTAAACCTGGGTTACTTAGTACGATTCAGGATTTTGGGCGTCAAGGTTATAGAAAAGAAGGTGTTACAGTTAGCGGTGCAATGGATAAATTGGCGTTACAGATTGGGAATTTACTGCTTGGAAATGAAGAAAGTCTTGCGGGTATCGAATGTACACTAACAGGACCCGAATTGTTGTTCGACTCGGACCAACTAATTGTAATTACAGGCGCTGATCTTTCTGCTGAGGTAGATCAATTGCCGGTAAAAATGTGGCGGCCCTTGTTTATTAAAAAAAACTCAATACTCCGATTTGGTACGGCTATCGAAGGTTGCAGGGCCTATATTGCGGTTGCCGGAGGTTTTGATCTGCCACTTATTTTGAATAGCAGTTCTACCTATTTAAAAGCAGCTTTTGGCGGTTACAAAGGTCGCGCATTAAAAAAGGGAGATTACATTCCATTTGCTCTGTCTTACAAAGGGCCTCAATTAAAATCCAGTTGGTCAGTAGATCTTAGTAAACTTTATACTTTTGATCCGGATCCTATCGTCCATATTATAGAAGGTCCCGAATACAATTGGTTTAGCGATCTTGCAAAAGCCGAGCTGGTTGAGCAAGATTTTCAAATAAGTGTCGCATCCGATCGTATGGGGTATCGACTGATAGGTCCGGAGATGAAACCGGACATAACAAGAGAGTTACTCTCTTCAGCAGTCGCATTTGGTACTTTACAGGTAACTGGAGATGGGAGTGCAATCCTGCTTATGGCAGATCACCAAACTACAGGTGGCTACCCAAGGATTGCCCAGGTAATCAGTGCCGATCATACTATTTTGGCACAACTTCAACCTGGAATGCGCATTCGTTTTAGATTAATATCTTTAACCGAAGCCCATGAACTACTACGAGCTAGGGCAAGACAACTCAAACAACTTAAACATACCTTGATGCTTAAAGGGATTTCTAAATGAGCCGATATACCATTGATTTAAATTGCGATATGGCTGAAAGTTTTGGTGCTTTTCGGCTGGGTAATGATGAGGCTATATTGCCCTTTGTTTCTTCTGTTAACATCGCGTGTGGCTTTCATGCGGGTGATCCTTCAGTAATGAAACGTACCGTACGTGCGGCTATACAGCATGGCGTAGCAATAGGTGCACATCCCGGCTTGCCGGATCTTCAGGGTTTTGGTAGACGTAACATGCTGATTACACCCGAAGAAGCTTATGATATGGTGCTCTATCAAATTGGTGCGCTCAATGCTTTTGTAAAGGCTGAAGGTGGAAGTCTACGTCACGTAAAACCTCATGGGGCGCTATATAACATGGCGGCTGTAAACGCGTCGCTTTCCAATGCGATAGCGGAAGCTGTATATGCATTTGAACCATCACTTATTCTATACGGCTTAACTGGAAGTCAGCTTATTTTAGCTGCTGAACGTATTGGTCTGCGGGTGGCTAACGAAATCTTTGCCGATAGAACTTATCAGCCAGATGGCACACTGACGCCACGCAATGTAGAAGGTTCAGTAATCACTGATGCTACTTTGGCAGCCGCGCAGTCGATTCGCATGATTGCTGAAGGCACTGCTGATACCGTTTGTATTCATGGAGACGGTGAGCATGCTGTTGAATTTGCAACAACACTATACGATACTTTTCAAAAAGAAGGTATTACAATAAGATCACCACAGCAAACTAGGATATAATAAAAGCCGGCTGCACTTTTGCGAGCGGACTGTGCTTTTTGACAGGTCAAAAAAAGAGTCCCGATTTTATTCAGGACTCTGGGTTAATTAATGTCTGTGTCTTCTATATTCTACGTGTCTGCGATTATCACGATAAGATTTTTTATAATGTTTCTTAGGTGCGTAATAATGTGCGTGTGGCCTATGTTTTACATTATATACACGATGATGTACTACTACAGGCCTTGGTGCCACATAAGCGTAATCTACATACCTGTAAACAGGAGGACGTGAACCAACATTGACGTTAATACTAACCTGTGCTTTTGCTGAAGGTGCTACTGAGAATGCTAGTCCGAGCATTGCCAGTAAAATTAGTTGTTTCATAGAATTGATTTTAGTATTTGTGTGTGTGATATTAAATTCAAAGTTTGTGCCAGACGTATAATTGTAGCTACAAATCTCCTATAATAACGCATAAATGGTTATGTTTGTATGTCAGATAGCTATTGATTCAGATAAATTATTGCCTATAAATGAGTACGAAAACAGAAGTGTCCCCATCAGTATATGAACTGGTATCTGGATTAGAAATACACGTACAGCTTAATACAAAGACGAAAATATTTTCCTCGGATAGCGCGACTTTTGGTGCTAGTCCCAATGAACATATTTCTGCTGTTTCCCTGGCTTTGCCAGGAGCATTACCAAAACTTAACAGGGAAGTAGTTGCCAAAGCAGTTCGCATGGGGCTGGCTTTGAACTGTACGATTAATCAGGTCAATTATTTTGACAGAAAGAATTATTTTTATGCAGATCTGCCTAAGGGATATCAGATTACTCAAGATAACATGCCGATTTGCCAGAATGGTTACTTAGATATTTTGTTGAATAATGGTGAAGAGAAAAGAATAGGAATAAACAGGATTCACTTGGAGGAAGATGCTGGTAAAAGCATGCACGATCAAAATAATCAATATTCATATGTAGACCTAAACAGGGCAGGGGTGCCGCTTATTGAGATCGTGACGGAACCAGATATCCGTAGTTCAGAAGAGGCATCAGCTCTACTTAATGAAATGAGAAAATTGGTGCGTCATTTGGATGTAAGTGATGGAAATATGGAAGAAGGAAGTTTGCGTTGTGATGCAAATATTTCTATAAGGCGCCGCGGAAGTACTGAATTTGGAACGCGTTGTGAAGTGAAGAACCTCAATTCTATTCGTAATGTACGGAGAGCTATGGATTTTGAATTCAATAGGCAAGAATCAATAGTAGAAAATGGCGGTAAGATCATACAGAGTACCCTGAATTTTGACGCTGATCAAGGAACCACCTCCCCAATGAGAAGTAAAGAAGAGGCTAATGATTACAGATATTTTCCGGATCCAGATTTACCTCCTGTTCATATTTCAGACGAATGGTTGGCTCAGTTGAAATTTGAAATGCCGGCTTTACCAAGAGAAATATCCCATCAGCTGCAGAGAGATTATAGAATGAGTATTGCAGAAGCGACGATGCTTTCTGAAGATCGCGAATTGCTTGTTTATTTTAATAAAGCATTGGAAAATGTGAATAATCCTAAAAGTCTGATCAATTGGCTAACCGGTTCAATTAGAGCTCTACTAAGTGAACAGAATATTGATATTTCTGGGTTTGGGCTGTCTGCTGAACAACTCGCTGATGTGATCAATATGGTAGATGATAAGAAAATAACAGCCCAGATTGCTTTACATCAATTAATTCCGGAGCTTATTCGTTTACAGAAGGCCAATGCGGAACAAATTGCAATTGAATTAAATCTGTTGATTGCGGAAAATAGTGATGAACTGAGTGAGTTCGCTGATACTGTATTAACTAGATTTGAAGTCCAGGTACAAGCATATAAAACAGGAAAAAAGGGAGTACTGGGGCTATTTGTGGGGGAGGTGATGAAGTTGGCAAAAGGAAAGGCAGATCCACAAAAAATTAATAAAATATTACAAGAAAAATTAAAGTAAAATGAATAAGATTAGTTACCTATGGGTTCTTTGTATTGCTTTTGTAGCTTGCAAAGACAGCAGTAAATTCGAAATCAATGGCGAATTTAAGAATGCAACTCCAAAAAGCAAGGTGTATTTACATGGCTTACAAAAAGATAATGCAGTGGCACTCGATTCTACTGTCTTTTCAGATAAAGGCGAATTTAAGTTCACCCATAGTACACCTGATGTTGATTTTTTCAGGATTTCAGCGGATAACCATGAATATATGATTATTGCAAAAAATGGTGATGTCATTAAAATTAATGCTGATTTAAGCGATAAGAACCTGGGATATCATATCTCTGGAGCAAGGGAAGCGGACAAATTGCAGGAATTAAATACTACTAAAAATGGATATATTTCTAGGATCAATGAAATCCAGGCGAAATTTGAAGAAACTGTAGCAAGCCAGCCTGATAAGAGGGATATGATTATGGAACAAGTGAGGCCACAGTATAATGCAGAAATACAAGCTTTGAATGCTGCCATTCTGAAGTTTGCAGATGCCAATTCAGAATCTCTTGCTGGTTTTTATGCAATTAACCTTTTAAACCCTGCGGAATATGAAAAAGAAGTAGTGGCTTATTCGGATAAGATCAAAACCAGTTTTAATAACAATGCAGCTGTTACCGAGTTTCTCAAGAAAATGGCCGGTTTGAAAGCCGTTCAAGTAGGACAGCCTGCTCCTGAGTTCAGTATAAACGGACTAGATGGTACGCCAATTAAATTGAGCGATTTTAAAGGAAAATATGTGTTAATCGACTTCTGGGCTTCCTGGTGCATGCCTTGCCGACAGGAGAATCCTAACCTGGTAAAGGCCTACAATCAATTTAAAAACAAGAATTTTACAGTACTTGGAATTTCCCTAGATAAAGATGTTGCCGCCTGGAAAAAAGCAATTGCTGATGATCACCTCGCTTGGAATCATGCCAGCGAACTAAATGATTTTGAAGGTGCCACGGTACGTCTATACCAGGTCGAGGCCATTCCTAGCTCGTTTCTTGTGGATCCTAATGGCAAGATCATAGCTAAAGGTTTGCGAGGTGAAGAATTAGATGCCTTTTTAAATAAAACTTTACTTTAACCCTAAATCCATGTTAATATACTTTGGTGTCTTAACAATTTGTTAACTTGTGTTTAACGCTATATTATAATTGATTGTCTAATTTCGTAACAAATAATTAAAGCTATGAACACTGTAAAACAGAAGATACTAATTGTTGATGACGAACCGGATATTTTAGAGTTGATAGAATATAACCTAAAGAAAGAAGGTTACCAGGTATTTCTTGCCAATAATGGACAGGAGGGCATTAGCATTGCAAAAAAGGTACATCCCGACCTGATCATTCTGGATATTATGATGCCTAAAATGGACGGTATAGAAGCGTGCAGATTGATGCGGGCGATTCCTGAATTCAAAAATACTTTTATGGTATTTCTGACCGCAAGAAGTGAAGAATATTCGGAAATTGCTGGGTTTAATGTAGGTGCTGATGATTATATCGCTAAACCAATCAAGCCAAGGGCATTAGTGAGCAGGATTAATGCTATCTTAAGGAGAAATTCCAGCACGGATGAAGTATCAGATAATAAAGTAGAAATTGGAGACTTGGTGATTGACCGGGAGGCTTACCTGGTTTATCAAAACGGTAAAAAAGTAGTGCTGGCAAAAAAGGAATTTGAATTATTATATCTTTTAGCGTCCAAGCCAGGGAAAGTGTATACACGTGAATCTATATTGAAAAACATTTGGGAAGATTCGGTAGTGGTAACCAATCGTACCATCGATGTGCATATCCGCAAACTGAGAGAAAAATTAGGTGAAACTTATGTAGCTACGGTAAAAGGTGTGGGTTATAAATTTGAACTCTCATAGACAAATTCTACAAGCTTTACGTTAAAAAAAAGACCATGCTATATACATGGTCTTTTTTATGATATGATTCTCCGCTTGAATCCGTACTTTTGTGTTTTACATAAAATTACCGAGTGAAATACCCAAATTTTAAAGATCTTATCCTTTTCGAAAACAATGATTATATCGTTGTAAATAAACCACCGTTTGTAGCCTCTCTCGATGAGCGTGGCGGTTCTGGTGAGGTAAATATTTTACGCCTTGCCAAACAGTATTCGGATGATGCGCAGGTTTGCCACCGTCTAGATAAAGAAACTTCCGGAGCAATTATCATTGCAAAAACTCCGGATGCCTATAGAAATGTAGCTATACAATTTGAAAAACGTAGGGTAAATAAAATCTATCATGCAATAGTCGACGGTCAGTTTACTTTTAATGATCTATTTATTGATCTTCCCATCCTGAATGATGGAAATAAAAGCGTAACGATTGATAGGAAGGAAGGTAAACGCGCAGAGACTTATTTTAATACCATAAAAAATTACCGACATTACACCTTAGTAGAATGCAGACCAATTACCGGACGTATGCACCAGATCAGGATTCATCTTGCTACCCAACGTGCGGCTATCGTAGGTGATCATATGTATAAAGGCAAGCCTGTTTTTCTATCCAGTATCAAAAAAGGGTATCGCCTGTCCAAAGCTGAAGACGAAGAGCAGCCAATTATGAAGCGGTTTGCACTACATGCGAGGTATGTTACTTTCAAAGGCTTAGATGAACAGGAAATTTTCATTGATGCACCTTATCCGAAAGATTTTACAACACTCATCAAACAGTTAGATAAGTTTGATTCATAAAAAAGAACTGCTATTCAGCAGTTCTTTTTAATCCAAATTTCTCAATTTTACTGTAAAGGTGACTGCGCTGGATGTCTATGTCATCAGCGGTTTTACTTACGTTCCAGTTATTTTTCTCCAGTTTAAACTTGATGTACTCGCGCTCTGCATGATCTTTATAATCCTGGAAATTAGTGAATTTATCGTAGTTGATTGCTGTTGAAGAACCAACTGCATGCGTTCCGTTGCTTCCGTTTACAGCTCCTATGTTAGTGCCGCCTCCAGGATTAGCAAAAGCCACTACATCTTGTTCTGTTATGGTTTTGTCGCTCAGGATAATCAGACGCTCTATCATATTATGCAGTTCGCGGACATTGCCCGACCATGGAAGATTCTGCAGTGCCACCATTGCAGAATCACTGATTTTTTTTACCGGTATGCCATAATCTTTACAAATGTCTTCCAGAAAACTCTGTGCGATTTCCGGGATGTCTTCGATTCGTTCTCTAAGATGAGGGACGTGAATGTTAATTACGTTCAGCCTGTGGTATAGGTCCATCCGAAAATTACCATCCTCAATTTCTTTGAGTAAGTCTTTATTCGTTGCGGCCAGTACGCGAACATTCACTTCGAATTCCTTTTCGCCACCTACACGTGTGATCTTATGTTCTTGTAAAGCACGCAGTACTTTGGCTTGCGCAGAAAGGCTCATGTCGCCGATCTCATCCAAGAAAAGAGTACCTCCATTAGCAAGTTCAAATTTACCAATACGCTGCTTTACTGCAGAAGTAAATGATCCTTTTTCATGGCCAAACAGTTCACTTTCAATTAGTTCAGATGGTATGGCAGCACAATTGACTTCAATCAAAGGACTCTCCGCACGATTTGATTTTTCATGTAACCATCTAGCTACTAACTCTTTTCCGCTACCATTAGCGCCGGTAATTAGTACGCGGGCTTCGGTAGGAGCTACCCGTTCTATGGTTTCCTTAATCTTATTGATGTTATCTGAACTGCCCAATATGTCCCTGGTCTTGCTGACTTTTCGTTTTAAGACTTTTGTTTCTGTTACCAATGTACCTCTGTCGAGGGCATTTCTTACGGTGATTAAGAGCCTGTTGAGATCAGGTGGTTTGGAGATGAAATCAAAGGCACCTTTTTTACTGGCTTCTATTGCTGTTTCGACCGTACCATGACCAGAAATCATAATGAAAGGAAGATCAGGGCTATAAGCGAGTGCTTGTTCCAGCACTTCCATACCATCCATCTTATTCATTTTAATATCGCATAGTACCAGATCATATTTTTTCTTTTTGATCAGATCCAAGCCATCAACACCATTGTCAATATCATCAACCTCATAATTTTCGTATTCTAAGATTTCACGTAAAGTGCTTCTTATTGCTCTCTCGTCATCAATTATTAACAATTTTGCCATAGGGTATTACTCAGTATTTTTTATTATCCGCGCTAATATATTGTTTTTATCAAAATAAAAAAATGCAAGCCTGTAAGCCGGGTTCTGTTCCTGGTAAAAATACCAAGCTTCTATCATTAATCCACTATAAATGTCGCCATTTATCTCTAACGACCTACCCACTAACATCGGACGGGCAGCCCTACATGCGTTAGCCTATTTGGTCTTTCAACTCCCGGGGTTTACCAGTTTTCCGGTCACCCGGAAAAATCGTGAGCTCTTACCTCACGTTTTCAACCTTACCTGTGCCTTACAGCCATCGGCGGTATATTTTCTGTGGCACTTTCCATAGCCCGGGTGTTCAATCCCGACCCTCTTCCCGTTAGGAAGCGGGATGCCCTGTGTTGCCCGGACTTTCCTCTCCGACCGAAATCGCAGCGATAGAACGGCTTGCATTTGTTGCCAAAGATAGGTAAAACAATTATATTAGGGCTCATTATGGGTACTGCTTTCGCTTTTTACTTCGGAGATTCTTTATGTTTATTTTAATTGACAACGAACTATAATTAGTTTTGAGTGTTTTTATAAGCATATATTAATATTACCGCAACAATTAAATAGATTTTTCATTATGTTATGTCAAGTATGTTAAAGATTAGCAGGTATTCGCTTAAAGGGCAATTCCTGGAATCCTATCGCAGTGTAAGTGATGCTGCTAAAGCGATGCAAACGGCGAGAACAAACATCACAAGAGCGCTTGAGCCTGATACTGGTGCCACAGCTTGTGGCTATATGTGGAGATATGGTGATGAAATAGAGATCGATATGAAAGCCCTGCTTAAGAAGAAACATTATTCAGGAGGTTCTCCGCTAGCGGTGCAGCAGCATAAAATAGGTCAGTATGATCTGGAAGGTAACCTTGTTAATACCTATATCGATACAAAGGCCGCTGGAAAGGCTGTAGGTGTACACTATCAAGGGATAAGAAAGGTTATTAATGGTAGGGCCTGGACATATGGCGGATTCATCTGGCGTCGATCTATGAAGAAAAAAATCGTCGTAGCACCGAGGATCAAAGATATAAAATTTGGCATTTCTCAGTATGACTTAAATGGACGTTGGATGCGCTCATTTAAAAGCGGTTTGGAAGCTTCCCGAATTACCGGGATTGGGAATGATAATATATCACGGGCAATTAATGATGAAAATACGATCACCGCTGGGGGTTATCTATGGCGAAGAGGGCAAGCACTCAGAATTAATATTACTGAATTGCGTAAAAACCCGCATTTTCCCGGATCAAAACTAAGTACACACCTCAAAGAAAAGCGGAAAAAGAACTTAGAACAAATTACTGTCGAGCAGGATTTACATCCGGTTCCTGAACAATAGTAGTCAACGATAAAATAGCAGCGTTAAGCGAAGCCCTGTTTGGATTAAATACAATATGCTAATGACAGTTCTTTAAGTCGGCTAAGACCTGTTCCTGAGTATAATGCCCTTGTTTATTGTCAAAGGAGTTGGTGATAAAGACAATCAACTGAGCAATATCAATATTTGCAAGTGTAGGGAAACCAGGCATTTTTTCATGATACATTTTTCCATGAATAATGATCTCCTTATTTAATCCGTTTTTTATATAGCAAGCTAGCTTTTGTTTATTTTTTTTCAAGAAAATGGTGTCAGTTAAAGCAGGAGCAAGCTCTCCAAGGCCTTCGCCTTTTGCGCCATGGCAGTTTTGACAGTTCTTAATATAAATGTCCCGCCCGTTGGTATAGTAAATGTCCTGTTGTAACTGAGTAGAATTTTGGCAAGAATAAATAATGATGGCAATCGCGCCGAAAAACAGTATGCTGATTATGGACTTTCGCATACTTTGACTATTTCTCTTCTTCTGCCAGTAACACAGGAATGTCTTTGATCAGTTGAGCGACCTGATCCGAATTGGTTCCATCATAAGCGCCACGAATACGCTTTTGTTTATCGATCAATACCAACCAACCTTGATGTATATATCCGTCTTTCGCTGTAGAATCTTCAATCACGGCAACGAGATAATCTTTTTCAGCGATCTTATACACGCTATCTTTGCTACCATATGCAAACTGCCATTTTGGGCCATCAACCCCTAGTTTCTGTGCGTATTTTTTTAGCCTCGACGGTGTATCATATTTAAAATCTATGGTATGTGAAAGATACATCACATTTGGATTATCCTTATATTTTTCAAAAATCTCCTTCATATTGCGGTGCATAGTAGGGCAAATGGTAGAGCAAGATGTAAAAAAGAAATCCGCAATATAAATCTTGTCTTTAAATGTATCGTTTGTAATGATTGAGCTATCTTGATTTAAAAATTTGAAAGCGGGAATTGTTTGGTATACAGTGTCTACAGTAGTACTTCCATCTGTATTCTTTATTTCCCGTGCCTCCCTTTGTCCGTATATAGGTAGTGTCTTATGATCCTGACAGGCACTGAGAAATAAAATGCTATTGATTAAAAAGCACGATAAGAGAAAGAATCTGAAATTCATAATACTGGAGTTTATACGTTTGCAAAGATAAAGGACTGTAAAAATAAAGTGTAATGTAATGGTAATTATTTAGGTTTTTGTGGTTATTGTTAATTGACAGATATGCCATATAATCTGAAATTTGAAACAATGAAACTCGCTCAACTCAGATGCATAGACACATGCGCTATTCAGTATTCAATGATATTATTTGAATATATTGCTGTTATGGATACAAATGGAATCACCAGGTACTTTTGCCGATTTTAAATACCCAAATGAAATAGATCGGTCTTATAATTTATGTGTATGACTTGATTATCGTCTGAATATTAAGTGGTTAATTTTTTTAGAAAGCAAAGTTAATTATTCCTTCAGAGCACCTTTTGGTAAATCCTCACCTTGATTTAAAGAACCGGCATTAGGTAGAAACAAAAAAAGCTTTGATAGAAATGGTCGCTGCTGCAAAAGTACTGCGGGAATCTGTGGAAGAAGCTGTAACTTTGTGAAAAAATTAGGGTAGGTAAATGCACCTGCCTTAATTTTACAGAATTACATACACATAAATGAGAATAAGGAAAAATGCGGTGATTACCGCGGTTGGAGGTTATGTTCCAGATACGGTTTTGAGTAACCATGACCTTGAAAAAATGGTGGATACCAATAATGAATGGATCGTTTCAAGAACGGGGATAAAGGAGCGTAGGATTGTTAATGATCCAAATATTGCAACTTCTGATATGGCTACCTTCGCACTAAACAGACTCATGCAGGATGGCGATGTAAATCCTGACGAGATAGATTGCGTGATTGTGTCAACTTCTACACCTGATTATGTAATGGTAAGTACCGGTAGCATGGTCTGCGAAAAGGCAGGGTTGAAAAACGCCTGGGGTATTGATACCAACGCCGCTTGCAGTGGCTTCTTATATGCACTTACTTTAGGTGCAAGCATGATAGAAAGTGGACGGTGCAAAAAAGTAGTGGTAATTGGTGCTGATAAAAATAGTGCAATCGTAAACTATACAGACCGAAACACCTGTATTCTTTTTGGTGACGGAGCTGGCGCAGTACTACTAGAACAGACTGAAGAACCTGTAGGTTTGATGGATAGCTTTTTCAGAACTGATGGTTCTGGAAAAGAAAACCTTATTGTAACTGCAGGTGGATCTAAATTTCCCGCTTCGCAGGCTACTTTAGATGATAAATTGCATTATGTACGTCAGGATGGACGTGTGGTATTTAAAGCGGCGATTCAAGGAATGACTGATACCTGCAATGAGGTGCTCAAATCAAATGACTTGGTTAGCTCACAAATTAACTATCTTATTCCGCATCAGGCTAACCTTAGAATTATACAGTCGGTAGGTGAGTATCTAGGCTTGTCCGAAAGTCAAGTAAAGGTGAATATTGACCGGTATGGTAACACGACTGCCGCAACTATTCCTTTGTGTTTATGGGATTTTAAAGATGATTTTAAATATGGAGATAAAATGATTCTTACTGCCTTCGGTGCAGGATTTTCATGGGGTGCAACCTATTTGAAGTGGGGTAAATTGAGAAATAAGAATTAATGACAATAGAAGATAAAATCAAAGCGTCTGAAACCCGCATTTTCAAAGCGGTGTTTCCCAATACAACAAATCATTACGATACACTCTTTGGTGGAACAGCGATGCTGATGATGGATGAAGTAGCTTTTATTACTGCAACACGGTTTAGTCGTCAACGTATGGTAACAGTAAGTAGTGATCGAATCGATTTTAATAAGCCTATTCCCGCTGGCACTATCGTTGAACTAATTGGAACGATCAGTCATATCGGAAATACAAGTATGAAGGTTCGCGTGGAAATCTATGTGGAGCAGATGTATTCCGAGGAAAGAGAGAAAGCAGTTACAGGTGAGTTTTCTTTTGTTGCCATCGATGAGCATAAGAAACCTGTATCCATTATCAAATAAAATCATTTGCAAAGCATATTTATTTGAATTTGCATTTTTGTACATTTAGTCCTAATGCTGATAAAACCAATTTCCATATTACTATTGTTCAGTTTGCTATCTGCGAATTGTGCTAGCTTAATGGTTTTTCTTGGGTTTGAGGCCAATCAGAACTATATTGCTAAAGAACTTTGTGAAAACAGGAACAAGCCTGAACTCCATTGCAATGGGAAGTGCTATTTAATGAAAAAATTAAAGCAGGCCCAGGATAAGGAGCAAAAGCAGGAACGTCAATCGCAGAAGACACAAATTCAGGATGCTTTGATCGTGAAGCCTCTAATGTTTAAACAATATGCTTTTGCAAAAGTAAAATTCCATATTCCTTTTTCTAAAGGGGTGCCGCAGAACATTGAACATTCTATATTCCATCCTCCACGGTAAAATTAACCGACCAGTGAATTTATATAGTATTGACTAATTGCCAGTAATTGACATTTGATATGTATACTGGTGGTTGATAATTATATATTTAAAAAAAAAACAATGAATTTATATAGATACACAGGCTTTTATCCAGGCTCGTAATGCTGCTTATTGCAGTATACGGTTCAGAAGTAGCCAGGTATTTATTGCCTACAAATGGAACTGATAAATAATTTATGGATATGAAAAGATTAATGGGAATAATAATTACAGCCATCGCATTTGCAGCTTGTCAGACTAGTATGGATTATAAAAAAGTCCGTGACGATGTCATGAAGTTTCATGACATCGTAATGAATGACCATGGGCTTATAGTGAACAATCAGATGAAGTTAGATACCTTAATGAGGGATCTAAAGGGCTTGAAGTCAGCCTTTCCTGAAGTGGATACTCTTAAAGAGAAAGCCAATATCATTGCGTTGAAATCCCAGCTTGGTAAAGCAGAGGAAGATATGAATGATTGGATGCACAAATTTGAACCTGATATTACTGGTAAATCAAACGAAGCAGCTGTCAGCTACTTTGAATCAGAAAAGATAAAGATCGCAACCATCGACAGTATTTATAAAAAGGAAATAGCAGCATCAAATGCTTATTTGAATAAATTTAGAAAATGAAGAACTGGTATTTAGCAGTTCTATTAGCACTTTTGTGCTCAGGCTGCAAAGAAGATCAAAGGCGGCTTCCATTTTTGCAAATGGAAGAAGTTGGTAGATTGGTAGGTGGTAAGAATATAAAGGATACGATTTTTCGAAGAATACCTGCGTTTAAACTCTTAAATCAAGATAGCACTGTAGTAACAGAAAAGGATTTTGATGGAACAATTTATGTCGCCGATTTTTTCTTTACTTCTTGTCCTACAATTTGTCCAACTATGCACAGAAATCTGCTAAAGGTGTATCAGAAATTTAAAGGCAATCCAGAAGTGAAATTTGCTTCGCATACCATAGATGTAAAGTACGATGTTCCTTCCAGAATGAAGGCATATGCGAAAAAGCTTGGTGTGGATGGCACACAATGGGAATACCTTTGGGGAAGCCGCGATGAAATTTATGCCTTAGCGGAAAGAAACTATCTGGTCTCCGCTCAAGAGGACAAACATGCGCCTGGGGGATTTATTCACCAGGGTTATTTAGTGTTGGTCGATAAGGAAAAGCGTATTCGTGGGGCTTACGATGGCACACTTGAAGATGAGGTTGCTAAGTTGATGAAGGATATGGATGTCTTGCTTAAAACGAACTAAGACTTTCTGTATCTTTATGCTCTCAGGACAAATATGAATGAAGGAAAAAGAGGAATACAAATTAGCAAACTTTGATTTAACGAGACTTGACCATATTTTAAAGTCTGATCGTGCAATTAAGTTGCCCTCTGATCCTGATCGATACAAAAAAACGGTGCTGATCTTTAGTCAGCACCGTTTTTACCGTCATCTTATTATTGAGCTCGTTGAGGTCGAGATATCCAAAAATGGAAAGCTTAAAAATCCTTTTAGAATAATAGATCCTCTCGATAAGGTTTGGAAAAGCTTCAAAGAGTCTGAAATCAAATTCTATACTGGCGTTTCGAGATTTAGAAATAATTACAATGAAAGTCGGGAGGAATCTGATCTGGAGGCATTGAAAGCGATTGCCTTTAATCCGCTTGGTCTAGAGGTTTACCTGCATGACGATAAAATCTCAAGCAACATAACGGCAAATGCGGTATTTCCGGTCCAACTGGAAATTTTACGCCCGGAATTGATTATTTCGGTAAATGAAAAAGACGATGATTTTCAAATATCGGGTAAAATAGAATTCGAAGATTATATCTACTCAATAGAAGATGTGAAAGTGAAATATAATTATTTCCTGCAAATCGGAAGTAAGATGTACCTGATCGATAACCCTTATGTCCTGAAGGTCATTGATTTCTTCAAACATCAGCAAGATACTATTGTCATTCCAAGAAATGAGTATGAATCTTTTCGGGAAAACATTCTCTCCGTACTTGAAGAACGTTTAAAGATCAATTATTCTTACTTGAAACGTGCGACAAAGAAGCAGATTTTCGAACAGGGCTTTGATCTGGAAAATGAACAACTGATCTATTTGACAGAGTCCGAAGATTTTGTGCTCATCACTCCGGTGATGCGCTATGGAAGCTTAGAAATTCCTGTCATTTCGAAAAAGCAGATCCATGCTAAGGATAAATTGGGTAGGGTATTCACATTAGAAAGAGACGAGGATAGGGAGCTACAGTTCATCAGTTATGTAGCTAAAATGCATCCTTATTTTATGGATCAGATGAGTGAATTTCCCGACCAGCGGCATGCAGATTGTTTTTACCTGCACCGTAAGCATTTTATGGAGGCCGAATGGTTTTTAGATGCTTTCGAGGCTTGGCGTAGCAAAGGCATTGCCATTCTTGGGTTTAATGAACTCAAAGCGAACAAACTCAGCCCCTATAAAGCAGAAATTGCAATCAATGTGATCAGCGGTATAGACTGGTTCGAGACTGCAATTAAAGTTAAATTTAATAGGGAGACCGTATCTTTAAAGCACTTGCACAAATCAATCCGCAATAAAAGCAAGTTTGTGCAGCTCGATGATGGCTCCGTGGGTATCCTGCCAGACGAATGGCTGAATAAATTTGAAGGCTATTTTGCAGCCGCTGAAATTGTAGACGAACATCTTCAGACACCGAATATCAGTTATGCGAGTGTTGCTGAACTTTACGATGAGGATCTTCTAGATCGCGAAAGCAAAGAAAAACTGAGCAATTACCGAAAGCTACTTTCTTCGTTTGAGAGCATCAAAGAGGTGAAAGTGCCTGATGAGCTAAATGCCACCTTGAGGACTTATCAAAAAGAGGGACTTAACTGGCTCAATTTTCTGGATGATTTTAACTTTGGCGCTTGTCTTGCTGATGATATGGGCCTTGGTAAAACCATACAGATCATTGCTTTTATACTTTCACAGCGAAAAAAGGTGCAACAAAATACCAACTTAGTTATAGTTCCAGCATCTTTAGTGTTTAATTGGCAACAAGAAATCCGAAAGTTTGCACCCAGTATTAAATTGAAAATTGTCTATGGAGCAGACCGGGCAAAAGTGATGCATGATTTCGATCAATATGAAGTGATTTTAACATCTTATGGAACTTTGCTGGCAGACATCAGATTTCTTAAGGATTACCGGTTTAATTATGTTTTTCTTGATGAATCCCAAACCATAAAAAATCCGGATTCACAACGTTATAAGGCAGCAAGAATGCTAAGATCAAGGAATAAAGTAGTACTTACCGGTACGCCGATAGAAAACAATACTTTTGATCTTTACGGACAATTGTCTTTTGCTTGTCCAGGGCTTTTAGGTAATAAGGAACATTTCAGAAGATTATATTCCGTTCCGATTGATCAATTTAAGGACAGTAGACGGGCGGAAGAACTTCAGCAAAAGATCAACCCTTTTGTGCTTAGGCGTACTAAGGAACAGGTAGCAAAAGAACTTCCGGAAAAGACCGAAATGGTTATTTATTGTGAAATGGGTAAACAGCAACGTGAAATCTACGAAGCGGCCAGAGATGAAATCAGGGATTATTTGATGGGTACATCTGAAGACGAATTGCAGCGGAGCAGCATGCATGTACTGCAGGGAATTACGAAGTTACGTCAGATCTGTAATTCCCCGGCGATCTTAAATAAGGATGTTTATTATGGTGATGCATCCTCGAAAATGGACGTCCTGATGGAACAGATAGAAGGTAAATCTGTTCAGCATAAGATTTTAGTGTTTTCTCAGTTTGTGACCATGCTGGACCTTGTCCGTGACAACCTGGATAAAAGGAATATATCCTATACCTACCTTAGCGGGCAAACCAAGGATCGGGAAGCTGTAGTAAATGAATTTCAAAATAATCCAGAAGTGAGGGTATTTCTCATCAGCCTTAAGGCAGGAGGCATGGGGCTAAACCTTACACAAGCTGATTACGTCTATATTATTGATCCCTGGTGGAATCCGGCAGTAGAAAATCAGGCGATCGATCGGGCTTACCGCATTGGCCAGCAGAAAAATGTGATGGCCATTCGTCTGATTTGCCCAGATACCATAGAGGAAAAGATTATGCTGATGCAGGAATCGAAAAAAGAGTTAGTAGCTGGTCTTATCAAAACTGAAGCTTCTATATTTAAATCACTTAGCAAGAAAGACCTGCTCGGACTCCTCTAACTTTTGCTCTGCCAAAAGTAGCTGATGATACATTTCCTCTATGGAAATCCCTCCGTGTAAGCTAATTTCCGGAATAAGTCGCTTATAATAATTAATGCCGTTCAACAATTGTGTTTTAAATTTGATAAAGTAGCGGGCTTTTTTAGTGTTTAATTCGTTAAGCTGACCTGCGATGTCTTTTTTAAAATAATCAATGTATAAATTAAGTTCATTGATAAAGAGATTTGGTCTGCTCACATTTTCGAGTAAATTTTCCCTACCATAAATGTGGTTGATCATTTCCTTAAAGCTATATTTCCTTTTGAAATAGGCGAGGTTAGGTCCAGGACAAATGCTTACGGCTTTATTTTCTTTAGACTTTAGCATGTCATATTTTAGATAAGTTGAGGCACAAAGGCCTTCGCATAGACATACTTTTTCAGTAATTGAGTCGAAATGCTGTTTGTATGTCTCTATAGGCAGATTCATTTGCTTTAACTCCTTTATTTTTAAATACTGATATTCCCTGGATGCGGTGCATATTGGTAATTCTGTGAATTCGGTATTTGTACTTAGAAATTTCTTACGACATGGGCTACCCGGTCTTCCTTTTTCTATACGAAAAAGTCGTTGTTCTTCTATAGTACTCCCCTTAAAATTGTTGAACAGAACACCTAGTGGAGATGAGTTGCTCAGGTAAAAGTCCGTCGCATCTGAATTTTCAAGTCGGGTAAGGGTATCATCATCCACATTTGTAACCTCTGGTACGAGTAAAAAAGGACTTCCCCATCCCGCTGCATCCAGTTGGTAATAACGAATTAGAAAATCATGCTCGGCAGCGGTACCTATTCCCCCTTGTGCAGTGATACGCTGGCTGGGCTTTAAAAGAATTTTTAAGTTTTTGCTCAACAATGAACTGGAATATATTTCGTACAGTTCGTTTAGCAATGCATTTCTTTGTGTTCTGAATTCTTCCAATATAAGGCCTAACAGGAAACCTTCTGTTGCAAAAGCATGACCACCACAGTTTAGTCCAGATTCTACCCTAAACTCAGATACCCATAATCCCTTTTTAGCCAACATTTTTGCCTGAATCATTGCTGATCTGAAATCGCTTACCTTTAGAATGATTCGCTTATTGAATTTCCCGGATTCACTCGGATAAAAACAATGACATTTTTCCATGTAGCTGTATAGTCGAGGATTAAGTCCCGCAGAAATAACAACAGCGGCATTCAGATCACTATTTGCAAATCCACGCATTGCAGCAAGCGCGTCGGTGGAATCGTCGCCCAGAACAATACCCTTGCTATTGTAATTGACCTTGTCTACTTTCGACATAATGTTAACGTCAATGGCACCCGGTGTCATGCTTTTTTTAAGGTATTCAAGTGTCGCTAATCTTTCTTTTGAATCCCTCATTGCTGTCATCTCCAAATAGGCCTTTTTTAGCGGTGCTGTCTCGGGAAGCATATCAAAACAGGCACAAAGGCTCTCATTTTCCTCGGGATTTGCCAGCATCAGCTCGGAAAATTCCTCTTTTACCAGTTCATTTAAAAGGTTGAGGTAAGCAGTGATTCGTCTTGCACGACTATCAGTTTCATTTTTTTCAATAGCAATGTATGGTTTCTGCCGCCTTTCTGAGTGGAACTTTCTCATGCGTTCTGTGAGCTCATCATCTACAATGGAGACTACTGATGAGATGCCATATTTTGCAATTTTAAGAGGAGTATCTATAGAATAGCCTAAGCCAAGTACAGGTATATGAAAGGTATGGTTCATGTTAATCGATTAATATGGCACAAAGAAGCATAGTGTTATCCATAAAAAATATGACTTGAATCATTCTATAAGCTGACCTTAGTAATAAATCACTCTACGATAAGTTGTATATTTGGGAAAACGATTTATGGAGCATACCAGGCTACTACAGGCGATTATAGAAACTGCAATTGATGGAATTATCACCATTGATAACCGTGGAAATATAGAAAGTTTAAATCCTGCAGCACTCAAGCTTTTCGGTTATACTATAAATGAAGTGATGGGCAAAAACATCAAAATATTGATGCCTGAGCCTGATAAAAGTGGTCATGACGGTTACATTCATAGGTATCAGGATACTGGCGAGAAACGCATCATTGGAAAAGGTAGGGAAGTACGTGGTCTTAAAAAGGACGGTACAACATTTCCCTTTCGCTTAGCAGTCAGTGAGGTACAGTATGAGGATCGTGTTATCTATACAGGTTTTATCCATGATCTTTCTAAAGAAAAGGAAGCTGAAGAGCGGCTTAGAGAGTATGCGGCCGAACTGGAGGAATTGGTTGACGAACGTACGAAATCTCTCAAGAAAACTGTAAAAGCGCTCAGTGAAGCTAAAGAAGAAGTCAGTCTTTCGCTGGAGAAAGAAAAGGAATTGAACCAAATGAAAAGCAGGTTTGTGTCTATGGCTTCCCATGAATTTCGAACACCCTTAAGTTCTGTTCAGTTATCAGCGTCACTAATCGAAAAATATGCCCATCCTTTTGAGAATGAAAATATAAGTAAACATGTGGGTAAAATCAAAAGCGCAGTAGGAAACTTAACTACCATTCTTAACGATTTTCTTTCGCTGGAAAGACTGGAAGCAGGTAAAGTAGAACCTAGTTGTAAACCCTTTGATATTGTTCAATTATCAGAAGAAGTAACTGAGGAGATGCAGCTAATGGCTAAGCAAAACCAGAATATTATCTATCAGCATACTGGACTTGAGAGCACAGTCAATTTGGATCAAAACCTGTTGAGGAACTGCATGATCAACCTCATCTCCAATGCTATAAAATACTCCGGCGAGAATACTTTTATAGAGTTTAATACAGAGGTTAATGACCGCGAATGTACGGTGACTATTAGAGACAATGGCATCGGTATTCCAGAGTCGGATCAAAAGCATTTGTTCCAGCCCTTCTTTCGTGCTAATAATATAGGAAATATTCCTGGTACGGGATTGGGACTTAATATCGTACGTCGCTATGCTTCCTTAATGGATGGTATATTATATTTTGAAAGTAAAATCAATCAGGAAACCACTTTCAAGTTGTCATTTAAGCGCTAGCTTAGCTACCGTTTTAAAAACTGATTACAATCACATTTCTTGCTGATTACTCTCATTCTTCAGCTGCTGGTACCTTGCTACTTTTGAACTTATAATCAAGTTCGTTTGAATCCAGCCTAATTTGTATTTATGAAGGGCATCATCTGAACTATAAAAGATAATAAAAAAACAGATGAAAGCAGTAGCGTACAGTATCAAATCATCCGAAAAGGAACCACTGGCAAAGGCCAACCAGAAAAAGCATGAAATAACACTCATTTCTAATGCTTTGAGTATAGAGACCGCGAGTTATGCTGCAGGTAAGGAAGCTGTGATTGTATTTGATACAGATGACGTTTCTGCTGCTGTGATCAATAAGCTTGCTGAGCTTGGTATCCGCTACATCGCCACAAGATCTGTTGCCGTCGCTCATATTGATCAGGATGTCGCTGCTGTATACGGCATACGCATTGCCAGTGTACCTCAACAGGTATTACAAGGATTGGATGAAGAGTCTTTACCTATGGTATTGGCAACTGAGACCATATTGAATCTTGATAAATGGCAGCAAGGCAGTTGTTTAGGGATTGCTTGTGTATGCTCCAGGTCATGCAATAGGGCAAAGGATCAACAGGCTGTTCTTAATCATAAAGATCATGAACACTGAAGCATTGATTGACAAGTATAGTGTGGCGGCGCCGCGTTATACCAGTTACCCTACTGTGCCATATTGGGATACAGCAGGTTTTAACGAACTTCGATGGAAAAATGCCGTTCGTCAAACTTTTCAGGCTAGTAATGGCGCAGAGGGAATAAGCCTGTATATTCATCTTCCCTTTTGCGAAAGTCTCTGTACTTATTGTGGCTGCAATACCAGGATCACTAAAAATCATGGGGTAGAATTGCCCTATATAGAAGCTTTGCTCAAAGAATGGCAGATGTATTCGGATCTCTTCCAGGAAAGACCTCTGATCCGTGAGATTCACTTAGGTGGTGGAACTCCGACTTTCTTTAGTGCGAAACACTTAGAGTTGCTGATCAGGGGTATTCTTAAAATGGCAAACGTACATCCTAAGGCTGAATTTAGCTTTGAGGCCCATCCTGCAAATACAACAAAGCATCACCTGAGCAGACTTTTTAAACTCGGTTTCAAGAGATTAAGTTTAGGGATTCAGGATTTTGACCTAAAAGTTCAACGCGCCATCAACCGAATCCAAAGCGTAGACGACGTTAGGTCGATCACTTCCCTTGCCAGAGAGGAGGGCTATTATTCTGTTAATTATGATCTGATTTATGGCTTACCGATGCAAAATATACATGGCCTCCGGCAAACAATTAATGAAGTGTTAGAACTGAGACCTGATCGTATTGCCTTTTACAGTTATGCACATGTTCCCTGGGTAAAAAAAAGTCAGCGGCATTTTAGTGAAGCAGATCTGCCCAGCCCGGAAGAAAAGCAACAATTATATAAGCTTGGACGGGAATTACTTAAAGCTGGAGGCTATGAGGAGATCGGTATGGATCATTTTACACTGAAAAGTGATAGTCTATACCAAGCCGGACTAAATGGCACGCTGCACCGTAATTTCATGGGTTATACGCATCAGTACAGTAAGTTAATGATTGGTTTAGGTGTGTCAGCAATTAGTGATACCTGGAATGCCTTTGCGCAGAATGTAAAGGTAGTGGAAGATTACCTCAATATGCTGAATCAGGGAATCTTTCCTTTAGTCAAAGGCCATATCCTTGATAGCGAAGATCTGATAATCCGTCAGCACATCATCAACATCATGTGCAAAGGCCATACATCCTGGAAATATGCCCATGAACGAAACGAAGCGCTCATGGATGGACTGGACCGGATGCGTTCGCTTGTGCAGGATGGATTGGTGATTCTATCCGAAGACCATTTGAATGTAACTTCTTTAGGAAAGCACTTTTTAAGAAATATCTGTATGAGCCTGGATGCACGTCTTTACACAAGGCAGCCCGAAACGCAGTTGTTTAGCGTGGCTGGCTAAGTTTTTTGATTTTGTGTTGTATTAAGTCGGCGATGCCTTCAGCTCTATTGATGGCTTGCTGTGCTGTTAGCCCATTAAAACTAGCAGTAACTGTCTCTTTCCATATCTTATTCCACCTGTCGAAATGTTTGGATTCAAGAGGGAGAATTTTGTTCATTTCCAGGTGCTTAACCATGGGATTGCCTCTATAGGTGACAATATCCAATAAGATCGTTTCCCAAAAATTAATCATGATCGGGATGTGCTGTTCCAAAGAAAAGTGTACTGCTTTAAAAACAGGGCCTATCAATTCATCTTTTAATGCTTTGCTATAAAAAGTCTCTACCAGATATTTAATATCCCCACTGTTTTCGATATCTCTCATTATTATTCTATTTACAGGTTGTTGTAGTGTTTCCATTACTCGCCGGACTAAGGTAGGGGATGTCTAAGGAAAGGCCTCTTAAAATGAACCATATGCCCAGAAAAAGCATCATGTAAGGGATAGTGTTGTTGATTCTTCGTCTAAGCATTTGGCTGGTAAAACTCATACTGAGTGTAGCCACAAACATTAAAGGCAGGGTGCCACTACCAAACCAAAACATATAAGAAACTGCATTCTGAATACTTCCCGTATTTACTGCCCCAACCAGTGCCAGATATACGAAGCCACAAGGCAGGAATCCGTTTACTATACCAATAATCAGATGATTGGCTTTGTGTTGTAAAGCATAATTTAACATCTTGTTGAAGGGCTTGATCAAAAGGTGAGGAGTTTTGCCAAACCAGCTTAATTTAAACAATCTTGAACAGGCTGCCGCGAGGATCAGGATTCCGCTAAAAATACTTATACCTTGTTGCAGTCCCGAGAGCCAAAGTTGCCGCCCTACTATTCCAGTCAATACACCCAGCAGACAATAAGAAAGTATACGCCCAAACTGATAGCTCAGCTTATCAACTATGACATTCAACCAGCCCTGTTTTAACGAGGGTAGGGAAAAAGCCAAAGGTCCACACATTCCTATACAGTGAAGACTTCCTAGTAAGCCAATAAAAAAGGCAATTTTTTCGTTGCTCATTGTAAATTGATCTCCTTTTCGTAAAGGTAATTTTTGCCTTCAGCAACCCAATTGATGATTAGTTTCCAGCGTCCCTTTGCTAATGATGAAGTAGAAATGACTATCTCATTTTCAGCAGAAGTATGGAAGCGTACATTTTTATCCATTTTTTTGTCCGCAATTCGCATCAAACGTACAGCACCTGAAGCAGGAGATTTAAATTGGAGTAGAATGCTTCCTGGCTGTAGATTGAGTTTAGGACTAGCCCTATCAATCTTAACCTGCTCTTTACTATTGTACTCCTGATCGTAGTTTAATCCTTTTTCATAATAGTCATTGTCTACCAGTGCATCTGTTTTGCTGTTGAACATTATAATGCCCAATGCTACGATGAAGCACATAAACAGCGCCATTCCTATCATTAATTTTGTTCCCCAATTCATATGTTTAATTGTTAGGTGGAGCGATGAATGTCGTTTCAAAATGATCCAATATCTTTCCTCCAGATATCATCTTGAACCCAATCATCGTTTTATATCTGCTAATCCCGGCTTGTGGCATAATTACAAAAAAAGTAAGTTTTGCCACTCCTCCGTATGCAATGCTATCCTGCATCTGTATGTATTGTATCCGGATAGCAGGGTTATCTGGCACAATTTGAAAACGAATGCTTTTGCTGGTCTTATTGACCAGTTCCGCATTGTATAAATTGCTTACTGATTTATCATTATCTCTTGATTGATAAAGTGTTCCTCCAGCACGGAGGATGGTAGTTTTGATGTCGCTGCGCGTAATAAGTAGATAGGATAGGGAGGTCATCAGCAGAATCAATACTCCTGAATAGGCATAGATCCTTTTATTCAACTTAAATCCAGTTTTATTTATAATCTCATCTTCTGATTTGAAGCCAATCAACCGGATCGGACGACTGATTTTTGTCATCACCATATCGCAGGCATCTATACAGGCAGTGCAATTAACGCATTCCATTTGCGTGCCGTTACGGATATCTATGCCGGTAGGACATACGTCTACGCATAGCTTGCAATCTATACAGTCGCCTTGTAGGTTTTCTGAACCTTTAACCCTTTTGGAACGCGGTTCTCCACGTTCATAATCGTAGGCTACAATAATACTCTGGTTGTCTAATAAAACGCCTTGTAAACGACCGTATGGACAAACGACGGTGCATACCAGTTCTCTAATCCTCGAGAAGACCAGATAAAACACAAACGTAAATATACAGATCGACAGGAAGCCGGACAGGTGTGCCGTGACTGGTTGGCTAATGATATCAATCAGGGCACTGGAACCGATAATGTAGGCTAAGAAAATATTGGCAATGGCAAATGATATAGACAGGAATATTCCATGTTTAAGTGTTTTTTTTAGGATCTTTTCCATGCTTAGCGGACCCTCATCGAGTTTCCGCCGCTTGGATTGATCTCCTTCTATCCAGATTTCGATCTTACGAAATACCATTTCCATGAAAATGGTTTGAGGGCAGGCCCAACCGCAAAACACACGGCCGAAGACTACTGTGAATAGGACGATAAAAACAATGAAGGTCAACAAGCCAAGAACAAAAAGGTAGAAATCCTGCGGCCAAAAGATGATCCCGAAAAAAACAAACTTTCTTTCCAGCACATTCATTAAGATCAGTTGTTCACCGTTCAATCTCATGAAAGGAGCAGCAAACAGCATGCTCATAAAAAAATAGCTCAGCCAGTTGCGGTACTGATATAATTTTCCCTTGATCAACCGAGGATATAACCATTTTCGGTTTTTACCGTCGTCGGTCAAAGTGGAGAGCTGGGTCCTGAAATGTGCCGGGCTTTGTGACATCTTATAATTTTGTACCCTGTGGCGCCTTGGCACCAGCAGGGTGACTTCCTTGGATCGATAAAATATAGCTTGCTATGTCTGAGATCTGTTTTGCATTCATGGTCTTTTCCCAGGAGATCATACCTTTCTCTGGAACCCCGTATTTGATGGTTTTGAAGATCTCTTTAACTGTTCCACCATGCAGCCAAAACTCATCGGTCAAATTGGGGCCCACAAGACCTTGTCCATTTTCACCATGACAAGGGGCGCAAGCATTTTTAAATAATGTGCCACCTGCCTGAAGTACTGCTGCATCTTTACTTTGTTCCACATTGTTTTCATTAATTTTATTGGCTTTATTCCCTGGTTTCATCAGTAATGCAGTTTTATCCTCTTCCGCTTTTTGCAGTTCATCAGCATATTCCTGCTCCTGTAATTTGCCCCAGTCCATTACATGGTAGCTAAACATATACACTACTGCAAAGATCATGGTGCCATAAAATAGTACCATAAACCAGGCAGGAGTAGGATTGTCCAGTTCGGCGATCCCGTCAAATTCATGTTCCATTACCAGATCCTTCTCTTCTGAAATTGGCCGTAGTCCCATGATACGGTTCCATAGAGATGGCCCGGCTAATTTTTCTTCCGTCAGTTTTTCTTTTTCCAGTTTGAATCTTGCCTGCTCGGCTTCGTTGGCAAATGTGCTAGAGCCTATGTTTTGCTGCACGAATAGTTTGATCACTTTTAATACCAGTGAAGAAACTATCAGGACTAGTATTGCGGTGATTAATAAGGCCCAAATTAGTAGGTCTGTCATTTCGTTTCGTCGTTTAGTGGTAACTCACTCATGTATCTTACATCTTCTTTCTTCATTGTTAGCAGTAACACGGCTACCATAATGAAGAAAAGCATAAATATTCCCAGTGATGTGATCAGGTAAACCTGGTTGCCGCTGGCCTGATCTAAAAATTGCTTAAACATGTTGTTTCGATTTAATGTATTATTTAGCTTTGATATCAGTTCCCAGTCGTTGTAAGTAGGCGATGATTGCGATGATTTCTTTATCGCTTTTTACCCTTACATTGTTCTTGTTAAGGTCGTCTGCTATAGCCTTTGCCTGCTTATCCAGATCTTCATTTGCTATATGCTCGTAGCCTGGCTCATAAGGAACGCCTAGTGTGCGCATAGCATTGATTTTTAAAACGGTTGTCGTCGTATCTAGTTTTTGATTTACCAACCACTCATAAGGTGGCATGATGCTGCCGGGCGACATCGTCTGTGGATCTAGCAAGTGATTGAAATGCCATACGTTTCCATATTTTCCACCTTCACGTGCGAGGTCTGGACCAGTGCGTTTAGAGCCCCATAGGAAAGGGTGGTCATAAACGAATTCCCCAGCTTTGCTATATTCTCCATATCTTTCTGTTTCTGAGCGGAATGGACGGATCATTTGAGAGTGACAGTTTACGCAACCTTCCCGTATGTAAAGGTCTCTTCCCTGAAGTTCCAATGGTGAATAAGGTTTAACACTGGCAATTGTTGGAATATTAGATTTGATAGTAAAAGTTGGCATCATCTCAATCATGCCACCAATTAGGATCACAATCAGGGAAAGCACAAGAAATACCATAGGCTTTCGTTCCAGTACACGGTGCAATTTTTTATCGGAACCCTGTGCTATGTAATCTTTGGCCAATGCTTGACCTTCGGCAGGCTCATCTGCAAGCAATTTGCCGGTTCTAACGGTCTTGATCAAATTGAACGTCATCACAATTACACCGGTCAGATATAGTGCGCCACCAATGGCCCTTAGAATATACATTGGAATAATTTGTAATACCGTTTCCAGAAAATTAGGATATTTCAGCATGCCTTCTGCCGTAAATTCTTTCCACATCAGACCTTGAGTAAAGCCTGCGAAATACAACGGAACTGCATAGAAAATAATACCTAATGTACCTATCCAAAAGTGGAAGGCTGCCAGTTTCTTAGACCAAAGTTCAGTTCTGTAAATTCGTGGGATCAGCCAATAAAGTATGCCAAAGGTTAGAAATCCATTCCATCCCAATGCGCCAACATGTACGTGTGCTACGATCCAGTCCGTATAATGTGCAATGGCATTGATCTGCTTCAAAGCCAACATGGGGCCTTCAAATGTAGCCATACCATATGCGGTTAGACCAACTACCATAAATTTTAAGGTAGCATCTTCTCTCACCTTGTCCCATGCGCCTCGGAGTGTCAGCAAACCGTTAATCATACCACCCCAGCTTGGCGCTATCAGCATGATAGAAAATGCAACGCCCAGTGATTGTGCCCAGCCTGGTAACGAGGTGTAAAGCAAATGGTGAGGGCCTGCCCAGATGTAGATAAAAATAAGCGCCCAGAAATGCAGGATACTCAGTTTATAGGAATAGACAGGCCGGCTAGCCATTTTTGGCAGGAAATAATACATCATGCCCAGGTATGGAGTAGTCAGGAAAAATGCAACTGCATTATGGCCATACCACCACTGTACCAATGCATCTTGCACACCCGCATATAAATAATAGCTTTTAAAAGCGGAGATCGGCAATTGAAAGGAATTTACGATATGTAATACCGCTACAGTAACGAAAGTGGCAATATAAAACCAGATCGCTACATACATATGCTGTTCACGTCTTTTAATGATCGTGCCGAACATATTTACTCCGAATACTACCCATATAATGGTAATTGCAATGTCGATTGGCCATTCTAATTCAGCGTATTCATGCGAGGAAGATAGTCCCAGGGGAAGTGTGATCACTGCAGCCACAATGATGAGTTGCCAACCCCAAAAATGGATCTTACTCAATAGGTCGCTGAACATCCTGGCTTTTAATAACCTTTGCAGGGAGTAATAAACACCCATGAATATGGCATTGCCCACAAAGGCGAAAATAACTGCATTGGTGTGCAGGGGCCGGATACGGCCAAAGGTGGTGTATTGTGAGCCCATGTTCAATGCGGGTTTAATGAGTTGCATAGCAATGAGCAGGCCGACCGTCATGCCAATGATTCCCCATAGTATGGTTGCGATGGCAAAGTTTCTGACGATCTTGTTGTCGTAGTAAAATTTTTCAGTCATTTTAAAAGTTATATTGGTGTATGTGTGTGTTTGCTAGGGTAATGTTTTTTCTTTTTCTATATCATCATCAAAAAGAATTCGCACGGAAGGTGTATAAGTATCATCATGCTGACCCGTTCGGCTTGCCCAAAAGAAGGCGATCAGAAATATCAGTGCTAAGAGTATACTGCATCCGATCAGGAAATAGATAATGTTCATAACAACTTATTTTTATGGGCGTACAGTCTCGTAGCTATACTGGTGAATAGAATGATGGTTACGGTACTCACAGGCATTAGTATAGCTGCAATCAATGGCGAGAGTAATCCCTGAACAGCAAAGTAGAGTCCGACTGCATTATACCCCAACGAAATACCAAAGCTCATATGAATGACTTTTACAGCATCCTTCGCCTGTTGCAAAAACATTGGAAGTCTGGAGAAGGCTGTGCCGTCCAATATTACATCACAATCCGGAGAGAAATTATTAATATTATCGGTAACAGCGACGCCGACATTGCTTTGTCGTAAAGCCCCGGCATCATTTAAACCATCTCCTAGCATCATCACCTTGTTTCCTGATTTCTGCAGGTTTTCAATATATCTCAGTTTATCATGTGGGCTCTGTTCAAACTGCATTTGTTGTGTCCTTGGAAAAAATGGCACCAACGCATTTTTATGATGACTCTGATCGCCAGATACCAAATGCAGGTTACCTGATTTACCTAGTTTTTGAATCAATTCCTTAAATCCATTGCGCCATTGTTGATTAAATTGAAAGTGGCCCAAATACTCCTGATCAATCATTACATGTATGGTACTGCTTGTGGGAGAGTTGATCAGTGGAAGACCAATGAAAGCGGAACTTCCCAATTTCACTTCATAGCCATTGATTCGCCCACTGATTCCTCTACCAATTTTTTCTTCGTAATCATCTGTAGAATACTGTTTAGCCCGTTTCAATAATTTAACCAATTCCCTACTTAGCGGATGTCCGGAATTAACCGCTAAATCAGCTACAAGCTGCATTTGTAGATTTGTAATCTTACCGTTAAAGTTGATGCACTCTGCTTCAGGATTGGTAATTGTACCGGTTTTATCGAACACGAAAGTGTTAATACGCGCCAGTTCTTCTACCACCGCTGTGCTTTTTAAGTAAAACTTATTCTTATCGAATATACTCAGCACAGCGGCAAGGGTAAAAGGAGAGCTCAAAGCCAGGGCACAAGGACAGGCGATAATCAATACAGCAGTAAAAGCAGCAACTGCTCTTTCACCATCTCCCTCCATCAACATCCAGAACGAACCCGAACCTAATGCAATCATTAGTAGCAGGATGCTAAAATATTTGCTGGCCGTGTCGCTAAAAGTTTTAATCCGATCTTTTTCCGCGAAGAAAGCTTCATTGTTCCAAAGGCTGGTCAGATAACTTTGTGATACGGGCTTAACTACTTCGAGTTCAATGGCACCTTTGAGTTGACGCCCACCTGCATAGACGATCTCTCCTAATATTTTTTTAACAGGAATGGATTCTCCGGTCACAAAGCTAAAATCAATTTCAGCTTCCCCTTTTAAAAGAATCGCATCTGCAGGAATAATTTCATTGCTGCGAATCAACATCCGTTGGCCTTGCTGCAATTCGCAAAGGGGAATAGGCTTTGTGTTGTTACCGTTGATAATGGTAACGGCTACAGGAAAGTAGGAACGATAGTCCCTTTCAAAAGAAAGATGATGATAAGTACGTTGTTGCATCCATTTACCTACCAAAAGGAAAAAGACCAGTCCGCATAGCGTATCGGCGAAACCTGCTCCTGTATAAGTACAGATTTCGGCAATTGTACGTATAAACATCACCGCGATGCCAAGTGCGAGAGGGAAATCAAGACTTAAGACTTTGTTCTTCAGGTTTGCATACGCAGAAATAAAGTAATCTTTGCCGCTATAAAACACAACGGGTAAGGAAAATGCAATATTGAGCCAGCCGAAAAACGCTCTGAATTCTGATTCTAATCTGGACAAACCAAAATAGTCGGGAAAACTAAGTAGCATGACGTTCCCAAAGCAAAATCCCGCAACAGCTATTTTGGCTACCAGATTTCTTTCTGAACGGTCGGACTGCTGTTTTTTTACTACATCCTGTAAACTGATCAGTGGCTCATATCCTACCGATGTCATTGTTTCCACGACTTTCCTTAAGGAAATTTCACAATTTTTGAAACTGATGTTTACGGTTTTTTTTAAAAAGTCGATTCTTGAATGTTGTATTGCAGGATTTAGTCTGTGGAGGTTTTCCATCAGCCATATGCAAGAACTGCAATGTATTGCGGGAACGTAAAAAGTAATAACTGTGTATTTATCATCAATATAATCAACCAGGTTATTTACAATAGCCGGTTCTTCCAGATATTCGAAATGCCCTGCCGGCCGCAATTGTGTCTGACCCGGTATATCATTATACACATAGTAATTACAGAGGTTATTTTCGGATAATATTCTATAGACACCTTGACATCCAATGCAACAGAAAGCTTTATCATTTAATAGATAGGGTAGGGTTGGCAAAGGGTCTCCGCAGTGGTAACATTGGGTTTCTGTATCTATAGTTTTTTCTTCAAACATGATCAAATTGCTTGCCTCAAAGTTGAGTTTAAAGGCATTATTTAACCATGACGGGAGTCAACAGCAAAAGTGATCCGTGTCACTTTTAATTGATAAGATAGAACAAATTCTTTGCCTGATTAAGCCAAGATAGATTTTCGGAACTATTTAAGCTTGGTTGGACAGTGGGCAACTACGTAAATTTTATCTTTTGAACTACCTTCAAAAGCTGGCTCTAACTCACTTTTTGATGCAGCTACCACTTTATAAAAAGCTGAAATGTCATTTACATCGCATTTTCTGAAGAATACAGGATAGAATTTGTTTTCCAACAGCAGTTTTTCTTTAGCAGTACATTGACTATAAGTCCAGGTATCCAAGCTGGAAAAGCTATATTCATGTCTTGCGTCGTTAAGTTCGTATAAAAATGCTTTTGCTTGTTGTGAAATTTCTATCGTAGTCATTTTGTGTATGTTAATCCGCAATGCTGCGGATTCCAACAATATAGTGTTAATAAACGACAAACAGGCCAAATATAATGGTAGGAGAATGAATCTTAAATTAATATAATATTAAGCTCGTGTAAATTTTAATCGGGTTTTAATTTCTGTTTCCTACCTTTATCGAGGTATTAACAAATATAAATTTTATAGGTCTTCCAGATCAAGGGTATTTATGATGCAAAACGCATGGGCTTGTCAATGGAGTAATTCGACTTTTAGGAAAAATGTGCTTTTAGCAATAGTCGTTCTTCTGCTGATTGCTGTTTGTTTTCCTCTATTTTTTGCACTCATACAGCAAAGAGAAGGGGCATTAATAGTAGATAGGCTATTGAATTTAATCCCGTCACGAGATGTTTCAATGTGGATTTTTATCGTACTGTACGCAACAATTATCCTGGCAGTTCTACGCATGATTAAATCGCCAATGATGTTTGTTACACTGACCTGGGGTTATATATTTTTATGTGTTACTAGACTACTCACCATCAGTCTAGTATCTTTGGATCCGCCTGATGGCTTAATTGATCTAATAGACCCCTTTTCCATCGTCTTTTACCATACAGAAACAATTACTAAAGACCTTTTTTTTCTGGACATGTTTCTACTATGACCCTGATTGCTTTATGTCTCACGAATAAAAAAGAGAAAGTTGTTGTGTTTTTAGCTTCGGGCCTGATGGCCGCGCTTGTACTTATTCAGCATGTCCATTATACACTTGACGTGGTAGTTGCACCCTTATTTAGTTTAGTATTCTGGTATATGGGCACTAGCGTAAGCCGAACAGTTTGGAAACGACACGATTTCATTATAAAGAAGGCTAGGGAAGTATAATCTGCCCTAGCCTGAATTAGATTGGAAATATAGTCTTATAATAACTGAGTCAAGGCTTCTTTAGAAAAACCCTTCAATTCATTAGTTTTATTATTTTTTATTTTCTCTACCCATTGTGGATCAGCTAGAAGAGGTCTGCCTACGGCAACCAGATCGAAGTCGCCACGGTCCATTCTTCGCACCAGCTCATCTAATGAACTGGGTTGTGAACTTTCACCGGCAAATGCGCCAAAGAAATCACCATCCAGACCAACAGATCCTACAGTAATTGTTGCTTTTCCCGTTAGCTTTTTGGCCCATCCTGCAAAGTTTAAATCAGAATCTTTAAATTCGGGCTCCCAGAAGCGGCGTTGGGAGCAGTGCAGAATGTCAATGCCAGCATCGACAAGTGGACTTAGCCATTGCTCCATTTCCTGAGGCGTTTTCGCAAGTTTGAAATCATAAGCAGCTGGTTTAAATTGAGACAAACGGATAATGATAGCAAAATCTTCGCCTACTCGTCTGCGTACCTCTTTAATTACTTCTACACCAAAACGTGTCCGCTCTGTCAGCGTTTTACCGCCATAACCGTCAGTACGATTATTGGTGCCTTCCCAGAAAAACTGATCTATGAGATATTGATGGGCGCCATGTAGTTCTACTGTATCAAAACCAAGACTTTTTGCATCTGCCGCCGCCTGCCCATAAGCAGCAATAGTGTCCTGGATATCCTTTTCGGTCATCGCTACTCCATTTTCAACACCCGGTCTGTTGAGCGTAGAAGGTCCTTCAAAGGGCTGAGCCGGTGTCCAGCCGGAATGATGGTTTTCCATTATGCCCATATGCCAGATTTGTGGTCCCATGCTTCCACCAGCCAGATGTACCTTATTCACAACAGATTTCCATCCATTCAATGCCTGTTCACCATAAAAGTGCGGTATGTTAGCATCATTTGAAGAAGAAACCCGTTTAATGACCGTACCTTCGGAGAGGATTAAGCCTACCTCTCCAGCAGCTCTTTTTGCATAATATGTGGCTACTTCCGGAGTTGGTATTCCATTAGGGGAGAAAGAGCGTGTCATGGGAGCCATGACGATTCTGTTTTTAATATTTAGTGATTTCAGACTAAAAGGTCTGAATAGACTTGAAGTATTCATATTTCTATTGTTAAATTTTTGATTTAATAAGCTCACCTAATTTGAAGAAAGCTGCCTCATTTCGCCTATAATAAGTCCATTGTCCCACTCGGGTGAAATCCAATAAACCGCATTTTTGCAATATGGAAAGGTATTCAGATACCGTAGACTGTGTAAGGCCAGTTTTCGCCTGTATTTGGCCCACACATACGCCGTTTTCATAACCGTAGGCTTTTTGTTCAGGAAAGTTTAATTCCGGTTCCTTTAACCATTGTAAAATCTGAAGTCTGGTTTTGTTTGACAATGCCTTAAAAACGTCCAATTGATTCATGAAACAAATATATATCGACTTTTCTCGATATAACTGTTTATTTATAATTGATGACATTTCGCTGAATATGAATTATAAAAACTAACTAACGCTATATTATCCCTTAATAACTTGTGTTATTTGATTTCTTATATTAATTTTAGGTATAAACGAACTCGTATGTTTTATATAATTATTTCTGCGGCAGGTGTTTTATTTTTAACTCACGTATGGCTGCTACTTACTGCATTTCCCAAATTTGAATTGGCTAAGCGTCGTTATTTTTATTCGCATTTAACCCTATGGCTTACTGGTCTACTATTATTTATATTGACTATTGTGTATAGTGGCGCTGGTAAGTCAGGCTTTATCGATTATTTCAATAGTCCCCTTAGTAAGGTTATGATCCTCGTTTTTACTATCGCATTATCGCTGGTAGCACATGGAATTGTTAAGATTTTTATCCTACCAATATTTCGTAAACAAGCAATATCTGAATAGCTTACGATTGTCTGCACTGTATAATTATTTACTTATTTAAATATGCCGAGTTTTTGGCATATAGATTTAAAAAAAACGGGATCAATCACTATCCGATCGATCCCGTTCATCTAAATTAACGCTCTCAAATATATATACGACCTTTTTTCAGTTTTATTGTAGCGGTTTTTTTTTTCCATATGCCCGTTAGCTCAAATGACATTTCTTTGATAAATGATAAATGATAAATAGTAGGTTATACATAATTCCTGAAAATTTCGGTGGTTAATTTATTTTATTTATTGGCTTTCAATACGATAGTTAAGCCTACTTCTTTTGAAATCAACCAGTCTTGAGGATTATTTGGTCCTTTGTAATTCAGGCCCCAAGCAGTTCTGTCGATGTTGAACTTTGCGTCAATTTGCAATGTCTTATCTGAAATGGCAATTTTTGCAGGAAAAGTAACATTTAGTGTACTGTCTTTGAAGGTTAGGTTTCCGCTAACTACATTCGTTGCTCCTGCCAAATCAGAACTGCCTTTACTTGTATCAAAAGCTTCAATTTTTGTGATTTCAAACTTTGCAGTTGGGTATTTTGCAACGTCAAAAAAATCTCCGCTTTTCAGGTGACCCTCCAGTTGGCCTCTTTTTTCAATGTCTTTAATGTCAAGATCTTTAATATTCGACACGTCAAAAGTGAAAGATCCCCCTGTTACGCGACCAGAGTCGACCGTAATTGTACCTTCCGAAATTTTAATTTCACCATTGTGTGGCTCAACTCCACCTTTGTGCGTTGCGTACCAGCCTACATGACTTGATGTATCTGTCTTAAAGCTTTCTCCAACTGCAGCAGCTGCTTCTTGCTTTTCTTCAGTAGCAGTTTGATTTCCATTTTTGGTGTTGTTACATGCTGCTAAAAAGGCGATACATGATAAAAGGACAAGTAATTTCTTCATTTTTTTGTTTCTTTAATTATTGATTTGTTGCAAAAATGCATGATTAGAATTGAATAAATTTTGATCTATGATAAGAAAGCCAATCAGTTTTTACTAATTGGCTTTTCTCTACAGCAGCTATTGACGACGACTCAATTTTTATTATTCTTTCTCTTGCCAGACCTAACGCCATTGTTGTCGTTTTTTACCTCTCTATGCTTTCTACTGTCACGGATCACCACCTGTTTCGTTTTTCCTCCTTTGAACTTGTTATATTGTTGTATGTTTCTTTTATGAGAAAGATATGGTTTAGGTGAGTTCATTACAACTTTATATCCTTTGTACAGGTCGTAATTTCTATACTTAGATGGCAAATTTCCCGCAGTTATCCACCTGCCATTTTCCATATATGTATACTGTTTATCAGGAACATTATAATAGGTCTCAATATCTGGCAGATAGTAGTAATCAACGTGATTGTAGCCTGTAGGTCCCCACTTTGGTTGTGAACCTATGTTAATATTTAAACTCACCTGGGCTTTGGTGCTGATGCTGCTTAACGAAGCTACTCCGAAAATTACAGCTAAAATGATTTGTTTCATAATGTATGTATTTGCTGGAATTAATTCAAAGCATATGCCGCAGATTCTCTGGGAGATGTATAATCTACCGAAAGTGATTGCTAAACGACTAAAGCCTTAAGTGTGTCGACGAAGCATGTATGATCTTTTCCGTTATAAATTAATATTTCGGCAGATTTGACCTACTTAAGCCTAAATGTTATTTTTTGAAAAGTTCAACGAGCCGCTTTGCGATAACCGAATTTCCAATATCGGAAGGGTGTAGGCCATCATATGTAGTTCCGATAGCTGTTTTTGGGTAAGGGTACTCGTCTTTTTCCGCGTTAAAATTCATGCCAATGGATTTTAATAGCGGATAATTCCTGTACATTCCGCTTGCACTGTCTTTCAGTCGTTTAAATTTAACTAAACTGGAAAACTCTAATCTCCTATCATGATAAAGATCCAAAACTTTAAGATTCTCCTTTTTACCAATATCAATCACTGCCGCTACAAATTGTTCTAATTGCTGGCCGTTTTTAGCTTGGTAGGATCCGTAAGCATTGTTTTTCTGATCTAGGATATATACAAAATCTGCCCGTTGCATTGGGGTAATAAGTAGAATTTTGGCAGATGAGTTGATTGCCCGTATTTTATCTATAATAATCCTATAAGAGCCATAAAAAGTTCCATTCCCTTGGTTTTGCTCATAATCTTCAATTCTGCCAACCGGTCTTCCAGACCACCAGTCATTTGTACCTAAAAAAACAGTATAAATGTCTCCTTTAATGATATTGAGTTTATCGAAATTTTCAGCTACATTTCCAGCTGTCCAGCCGTTGAATCCCCTGTTGACATAGGAGAGATTAGGGATTTTCTCCTTAACCCGGGTAAGATATCCTTTTGATACCCTCATACCTGTTTCATTCGGATGATCATTTAGATAAGTTATAGAATCCCCGATTGCTACCCATGTTTGTTCTTTACGTAAAAACGAGAGTAGAGGAACTATAAATAAAAGGCTAAGAATAGTGAATTTTTTCATAGATGACCAATATAAAAACTCCTCATAATACAAGTATAAAAAAACTAAATCTAATATTTTCTTAGTGTATTTTCGACACTATGTAATAAGTCAATAACTTTATGCGTTACTACATTAGTAATTGCGACAATTAATGCTAAATAATTATCGCAATTAAGGTAAAAGACCCGTTCATACAGGTTTATATTTGGTTAGAAAAGGGATGGCGTGGATGCGGCATCCCTTTTTATTTGTAGGTGGTATTTTGACAGCAAAACCTCCGAAGTGGTTTAGTTTTTGTCAAGTATTATTTTTTGAGTTAAGCGAATAGGCTTATTGAATAAAAACCCTCATATTTATACCATAAAATCAATCTGACAAGATGCAGTACCGTGAGATATTAGATCAACTTCGCGCCCATGTGGCAAATCTCTTCCATGCTAATAAAGATGGTAGGTTTACTTATCATAATCTGGACCATACGGAACATGTAGTAGAAAATGCAGTAAAAATTGCTAACCACTATCAGTTATCGGATGAGGACTTTTTTGTAGTAATAGCTGCTGCATGGTTTCATGATCTGGGCTATTTTGAAGATTGTCATGCTCACGAAGCGAAAGGCGTTAGTCTGGCTACCGAATTTTTGAAAGATAAAGGCGTGGTTCAGTATTTAATCGATAAGGTAACCGGATGCATTATGGCAACCAGAATGCCACAGCGTCCCGAAGGCCTGTTACAGCAAATTATGTGTGATGCCGATTTGTTCCATTTGGGCAGTGAAAGTTTCAAAGAAAAGAATAAGCTTATGCGCAAGGAGGTTGAAGCTTTCATGGGTCATAAAATAGATAAAGGACTTTGGCGGGCCAAAACAATTTCGTTGTTTAAAGCACACCACTATCACACCGACTATTGTCAGCAACTACTTAATGATAAAAAAGCTGAGAATTTGGCTGAAATGGAAAATAAGCAAGTAAAACCAGATAAATTGGAAATCACAAAAAATGTAGCTGCGGAACCGGCTAAAGAAGAAAAAAAGAAAAAAGGCGATAGGCCAGAGCGTGGTGTAGAGACGATGTTTAGGATTACATCTACCAATCACCAGCGCCTTAGCGATATGGCTGATAATAAGGCGCACATTATGATTTCTACCAATTCGATTATCTTATCTGTGATCTTGAGTTTGTTGTTACGTAAGCTGGAGGATAATCCACATCTGATCATTCCAACATTGTTACTGCTGATCATTTGTGTGGTGACTATGGTGTTTTCAATTCTGGCTACAAGACCGTCTATTCCCGAGGGTGTTTTTACTGAAGACGATATCAAAGCTAAGCGTGTAAATCTGCTGTTTTTTGGTAATTTTTATAGAATGAGTCTTCCCGATTACGAAAGTGGGATGAACAAGCTGATGGATGACCGTGATTTTCTTTATGGCAGTTTAATTAAGGATGTATATTCGCAGGGGGTCGTACTTGGGCGTAAATACAGACTGCTACGTATTGCATACAATGTATTTATGTTTGGTATTGTGGCTGCTGTATTGTCCTTTATTGTTGCAGCTGCAGTTGTGACCATGTAATTTATTATGAGGACAGCTGTTTTTTTTAACAGGGATCTGAGTTGGTTGAGCTTCAACGAAAGAGTGCTTTTGGAAGCGGCGGATGAGCAGGTACCTATATTGGAGCGAATTAAATTTCTAAGTATCTATTCTTCTAATCTTGATGAATTTTATCGCGTTCGCATGCCGGTACTTATGGCGCTAAGCGACTTTCAGGGCGATGCAAAGGAAGCAGCGGTGTATGATCAGGCTAAAGCGGCTATAGACCGGCAACAAAGAAAATTTGGTGAGATCATATCTGGTCAAATATTGCCAGCACTGTCAACTGCTGGTGTACACTGGATTTATAACCAGCCCATTCCTGGGGAGATTTCAACGCAGTTGAGGGAATTATTTTTTACGGAAGTGCTGGCTTATACACATTCTGAATGTATAGATAATGACCTGACTAATTTTTTTGCTGAGAATAATAAGCTTTATCAAGTGGTTATATTGAAGGATAACGGAGGACGAGAGCGCATGGAACTGATCAATATACCTTCAGATCAGATTTCCAGGCTTTATTCAATTGAACAAGGAGGGCAGAAGTATGTGGTTTTCCTTGAGGATATCATTAAATATAATATTTCTTATCTTTTTCCAGAAGATACAGTTGTGGGCATATACAACCTCAAAATTACAAGAGATGCGGAACTAAGTATAGATGAGGATGAAGATAATATTACCGCGGCGCTGGAAAGGCAGCTGGAGACCAGAGATTTTGGTTTTGCGACCAGATTTTTGTGTGAGCCTGGTATTCCATTACGTAATCTGTACCGATTGATCTACGCTTTAAAATTGGATAGGGCTTCTGTGGTTGAAGGTGGTACTTACCATAATCTTAAGGATTTGAATAGCTTTCCATTGCCGGGCGCGGCTTATAGCTATGACAGATGGCCAGCTGCAGCTTCTATAAATGTCCCATCTGGCAGTACGCTTTTTGAAGAGATTCAAAAAAAAGATCATTTGGTAAATGTCCCCTATCAAAGCTACGATCCGGTATTGCGTTTCTTTAACGAGGCGGCAAATGACATATATGTAAAGGAAATCTTTACTACCCTATATCGTGTAGCGAATAATTCTAGGATTGTAAGCGCGCTGATTACTGCCGCGAAAAACGGTAAAAATGTTGTCGTTATGGTGGAATTAAAAGCCAGGTTTGACGAAGCCAATAACATCAAATGGGCGAAGCAGATGAAGGCAGCAGGGGTGAAGATCGTATATAGTAGCATCAAGTTGAAAGTGCATGCCAAGGTGGCGCTGTTAAAACGTACTTTAGGCGAAAGAACTCAATATTTGGGCCTGCTGGCGACCGGGAATCTCAATGAAATTACTGCGAAATTTTATACTGATCAGATTTTGTTAACTACCCACCAGCCGATGCTGGAAGAGCTTGAGCAGCTATTTGGTTTTCTTAAGAAAAGTAAAAAAACTCCTGCTGCAGAAGATCAGATTGATTTCAAGCATTTGCTGGTTGCACAGTTTAATCTACAAAAACGTTTCTTGGATCTGATCCAGAGAGAGATTGACCATGCGCGCTCAGGACTGGTTTCTGGAATTACCATTAAGTTAAATAATCTGGAAGAACGTACAATGATTACAAAGTTATACGAGGCTTCTGAAGCAGGGGTGAAGATACAGCTGATCGTACGTGGCATTTGTTGTCTGATTCCTGGATTGGAAGGACTGAGTAAAAATATTACAGTTACAAGGATCGTAGACCGTTACTTAGAGCACGGAAGGATTTTTGCATTTGAAAATAACGGCGATCGGGAAATCTACATGGGATCTGCAGATTGGATGAACCGTAATATTTTTAGTAGGATAGAGGTATGCTTTCCGGTGTATGATGATGAATTAAAAAGAAATATCATGAAAATTCTTAACTTACAACTGGATGATGACGCACAAAAATCTATTTACGTATTTTTGCAGCAACATTTATAACCCAAATGCCGCTTATGAAATATATTTACCTCAGTGTTTTTTATTTAATCGTTGCCGTAGCATCATTTTTTGGCGCTTATTCATGCCAAAATCCTAAAAATAAATATACTAGCCCTGAAGGTTACGATTTTAGTAAACCCGACAAGTTCACGATGCCTTCCAGTCTTCTCGAGATATCGGGCATTGCCTTTTATAAAAATAATAGTGATACTGTTTACAGCATACAAGATGAAGATGGTAAGCTATTCAGGCAGGGTTGGGATGTGAAGAAACAAAAAAACATGAAATTTGGTCCTAAGGGGGATTATGAAGAATTGGCCATCATGTCCGACAAAGTGTTTATACTTAAAAGCAATGGTACATTTTATTCCTTTAATATTTCGGAAGCTAAAAAAGTTCAGTCAGATCATGTGAAAGAAACAAAACATATATTGCCAAAGGCAGAATATGAAGGGCTATATGCAGATGAAATGGCAAGCAAGTTATACGTGATCTGCAAAAGTTGCGCTATAGACAAGAAGACAAAAAAGGTAACTGGTTATATTTTAGACTATCATGCAGATCTGGACTCCATTACAATGGCGGGAGAATTTAAATTAGACTTGAACCAGATGAAGCCTGCAAATTCAGATGCTAAGCCAAGTCTGAACCCATCAGCGCTGACCAAAAATCCCAAAACAGGGGAATGGTATATCATTGCGTCGGCAAATAAACAATTGGTAATCACAGATGCAAATTGGAAAATTAAAGCCGTACATAAGTTGAACTCCTCAACGTTTAACCAGCCCGAAGGCATTGCTTTTGATAAGGACCTGAACCTTTTTATTTCTAATGAGGGAGATGAAGTGAGTGAGGGTAACATCCTAAAATTCAAATACAAATAAGGGGAATGCAAGCAATAACGCTAAACTTAAATAAGAGATTAAACGGCAAGGAGGAAGAAACTCAGATTGGTGCGGAGATTCACTTGTCCCTGCGACCCTTTATAGAGTATGTTGAGCAACGCGCAAAAACAGAAAAAACTGCAAAAATAAATTTTTACAAATATATTCTTGAGCAGTTCAAACAATATCCGGAACTAAAAGATCCTATTCATGCTGAAGACGCAAGTAAATATACACAGCTTTTTGAATTGATCTACACCTCTTTATCGCCGATCATACATGATGAGAGTCATCAGTACTGGGCAATCAGTACTCCGATATCTCCTTGTTTTCACTATGGTACGAATGCTTTCTATAATATCTTAATGGATGCTACAAATAGTACGGTGAAAGTCGATTTGAACCTGCCTTCACGGAAGGATATGGAGAAAAATTTACTGGCGGCATTTTACAATCTTGTACTGGAACGCTTTTATAATTTTTCCCTCGCTGGAAATCAAGTTGTGAATTCGGTGATTGATCCTGAGACACATTTATTGAAGTATTATAGACTAAATGTAGATACCCGTTTTTTGGAAGTAAGCACCAATGCACAGTTGCCAGAATACAATCTTAAAGATGTAAAAGATTATATACAGGATGAAAGAAATACTTTAAGAATCCTTTCAAAATTAATTCCGCCTAGTTTGTTTAAGATAGAAGGTATCTCTATCGTGACATTAACCGACGTTACTGGAGAATATGTATTGGAGACCATTAAAAATATCATCATCGAGCATAGTGAGTCACAAAAGGGGCAGTATACACGTGAAATTTTTAACTCGTTGAAGACGTTGGTGGGTACTGACCAGGTAGACTTTGGCTTGATTCCATATATCAAACTAAATGGTAAACTGCAAATCGATGATCAGTCCGGGTTTACTAGTATTCTGATCCAACTAGCCAAAGAACATGAAATGGATGATGCTGACTACCGGGACCTCATCGAGGAATATATTGCCAATCCGCGTACATTGATCTTTCCTGACATATCTGATGAAGAACGCAGGAAATATCCCATGCTTACACTGCTGGGCCATGTTGGTGTAAGGTCGTATGCGTTATTCCCACTTTATTATAACGCGAAGCTGGTCGGTTGTCTGGAGTTGTATACAAGGAATTCCAGTATGTTCAATGGTAATACCCTAACGAAGATTGAAGCTGCTTTTCCTTTGTTGGCACAATTGTTCCAAAACATCATCATAGATTTCAACAACGACATACAGGATATCATTACGGATAAATTTACGGCTCTGCAACCCGCTATACAATGGCGTTTTCATGAGGCGGCCTATAATTATTTGCTTTCGGGGGCTCGTGCCAGAAACTTACCCGTAGAATCCATTTTCTTCAGGGGTGTATATCCTTTTTATGGCGCAATAGATATTCGTAATTCCAGTATACAGCGAAATTCAGCAATAAGGCGAGATCTCTACCTACATTTTGAATTATTGGAAGAGACATTGAAGAGCATCAAAGGTACGATTACTCTCTGCAAAGAAGATGAGATTCCACATGAAGAGACAATCTGGAACATGAAAAATCTCGAAGAATTATCTGATCGTGAAATCTTGAAGACAGAAGATTACTTGCAGCGTCAGATTCCAGCCTCTTTGGAACAGTTGAAAACAAGTCATCCTGAGCTCAGCACGATCATTGATGACTATTTCATAATGACGGAAATGAACGGAAAGATTTATGAAAACCGTGAGAAGTACGAGAAAAGCATGCAAATGATCAATCTTGCTGTGACCAGACACCTGGATGAGTTCAACGCAGAACTGCAAAGTATATATCCTAATTATTTTGAGAAATTCAGGACTGATGGAGTAGAATTTGATATCTATCTGGGACAGTCTATTGCCCCTAAAATTCCATTTTCTGATGTTTTGGTGAGTAATTTCCGTTTAAGACAGTTAAGGGTGCTGGCAGAGATTGCACAAACTACTAATAACCTTGGCCCATATTTTTCCCTGCCCTTGGAAACCACACAATTGATTTTTGTGTACGACAAGCCGATTGATGTAAGTTTCCGGATAGATGAACAAAGATTTGATGTAGAAGGTAGTTATAATATCCGTTACCAGATGGTAAAGAAAAGGATAGACAAAGCCCATATAAAAGATACTGAAGAGCGGCTCACACAACCTGGAAAGATTGCAATTGTTTATTTCAGCAGCGCGGAAGCAAGGGAATACATTGGGTACATTAAGAAACTTCAAAAAATCGGATTGTTGAATAACGATCTTGAATACCTGGATATCGAAGAACTCCAGGGAGTGGAAGGATTAAAAGCGTTGAGAGTGGGCGTAAGTTTAAAAAGATTAATGAATTGATATGTCGAGGACGAAGCCTCTTTTATTTGCCATTTTGATGGCCACGACCCTATCTGGCTTTGCACAGAAGGCAGATTCGATCACCGTGGCGGTGGGTCCGGAATATGATAAGGTGAGTAGACTACACCGTTTTTTTCTCGGTGAGAGTTATCGCAGCGTATGGGCTACACCTGTAAAGGTGCGGATGATTGATCTACAAAAGGAAAAGGGAGGTTTTAAGATCGTAAAACTCGGAGGCGGGATGCAGACCAGGTCTTTGAGACTAGTGGATACTACTGGCAGGGAATGGGCATTACGAACCGTGCAAAAATATCCGGAACAGGGTCTGCCAGAGAAGTTAAGACCCACTATTGCCAAAGACATCGTACAGGATCAGGTATCTACGAATCATCCTTTTGGAGCGCTGATCGTTCCGCCCTTAGCAGATGCGATTGGCGTTGTGACGGCCCGGCCGGAACTTGTCTATGTCGGTGATGATCCAGGCTTTGGTGAATATAGAGAGAAATTTGCAAATGCAGTATACTTGCTGGAGCCACGTTCTCCTTTTGAGGAGGAAACTGATAATACGCTGAAAGTCCAGCGGAAAATACAGGAAGACAATGATAAACGGGCTGACCAAAAATTAACGCTCAGAGCCAGATTGCTTGATTTTCTTTTGGGTGATTGGGACAGGCACGAGGATAATTGGCGCTGGATGCCGCAAAAGGAAAAAGGAGAGACGACTTACATTCCTGTACCTAAGGATCGGGATAAGGTTTTTTATAAAACATCTGGGTTATTTCCATGGGTACTCAACCACCAATGGCTAAAATCACACTTGCAGCCCTATAGTCCTTATATACGGGATGTAGATCACTGGAGTTTTAATGAACGTTATTTTGATAGGTATTTTTTAAATGGATTGGATGAACAAGATTGGAAAGAAGCAGCAAAATATGTACAGGATAAGTTGACAGATAAGGTAATTCAAGATGCTTTCAGCAATATGCCGGATACGGTCTATAAATTAAGCGGTGCAGAACTGGTGCGGAATTTTACGTCCAGAAGGGATAAACTTGATTCTTTAGCCCTACACTATTACCGATTTTTATCAATTTATGTGGACGTACCTGCTTCCGATAAAAAAGAATACTTTGAAGTTGTATACGGAGAGAATGGCAGCGTGAAGTTGACCGTCAATAATATCAATAAAGAAGGTAAAAAAGGAAGGTTAGTTTTCGATAGAACATTTGATCCTGTTGTTACCAAAGAAATCCGGTTGTTTGCAATGGGAGGGGAAGATGTTTTCTCGGTGAAAGGTAAGGAAAGATCTAAAATCAAAGTGCGGATGATAGGTGGCGATAATGAGGATAAATTTGAGATTGCTAAGGAAGTTCGGAATAAGCCATTTATATACGATCGCTCAGATGAACCCAATGATCTGCCTGACGGTTCATCCGCTAAATTGCGGTTAGCGCGCGATACATCCGTTAACTTTTTTAATAAGAATAGTTTCCTTTATGATCGATCGGGTGTGCTTGTTAGCGGCGGCTACAATATAGATCAGGGCGTACAATTGGCGGGTGGTTATGTTTGGGAGAAACAGGGATTTCGTAAGAGTCCATATGCCGTTAAGCATGAATTCTGGGCAAATTACTCCACAGGAAGAAAATCGTTTGTACTGGATTACGTAGGTGATTATAAAAAAGCAATCGGCAATAACGATCTTACTTTACACGGTAATTTTCTGGGACCAGGTAACCTGAGTAATTTCTTTGGACTGGGCAATAACACTCAGTTTATTAAAGATTGGGATGACGATGATGAGTCTGAAGATGACGATGAATTCGAACGAGAGGATGGAATTTCGTATTATCGGAACCGTTATAATTATCTTAATGTTGATCTGAAACTTAGTCGTAAAGTTACACCACATTTGAAATTGGAAGCAGGTATATTGGCGTCCTATTATACAAGTACCGTTGAAGGAAATGAAGAACGCTTTTTCAACGACTACAATGCGATGAATCCTGAGCAAGAAATTTTGAAAGATAAGTATTACGGAGGATTTGTCGCAGGATGGGAATACGATAGACGAGATAATATTTCGATTCCAACTAAAGGGATTTATTGGCGTACCTCCTTAACAGCTCAGCACAGGCTCGACAAAACCAGTGATAAATATGGATCAGTAACGACTGATTTCCGGTTCTATTTAAACCCGGGAAGATCAGGCTTGGTGTTGGCAAACCGGATTGGTGCGGGCACAGTTGTAGGTGAGCCTACATTTTTTCAAAGAATGCAAATTGGGGGAATTAATAGCCTGCGAGGTTTTAACAGCAAGCGATTTACAGGAACTACCATGTTCTATCATAATCTGGATATGAGACTGAAGCTATTTAATTTTACCTCTTATTTGGTTCCAGGTACTGTTGGGATGATTGGATTTAATGATATAGGCAGGGTTTGGGAAAAAGGAGAGTCCTCTGATAGATGGCACCACGGCTACGGTGGCGGATTATATGTCGTTCCGGGAGAGGTGTTGTTGATCCAGGCAACCGTAGGCTTCTCAAAAGAAGCTACGATGCCTTATTTCTCCATTGGATTTAGCTTTTGATTATTCTGCTTCTTCGTCTTTAAATAGGCGAATTTCGTGGTCGCCAATGACAATCAGGCGGTCTTTATATAAGCCCCCGATGACTTTTTTAAAAGCATTTTTGCTAATTTTAAATCGTTGATAAATATCCTCAGGGGAGCTTTTGTCACCCAAAGGGATAATACCACCACTATATTTTAACTCATCCAGAATATTGTCTTTGTTTTCGAGGATATGACCATAACCCATAGGTTGCAGGCTTAAGTCTATCTTTCCTCCGATACGAATTTTTTTAACCCAGCCTTTTCGGGTTTCACCAGGATTGAGCTCATCAAATAGTTCATTAGCATAAAGGAGGCCAATGTATTTATTATCAATGATAGCATTATAGCCCATATCTGACCTATCTACGATGAGTAAACTTACTTCATCGCCTTCTTCCAGGTCTATTTCTACTTCCTCTACAAAATTAATCAGGCGAGACGAGGCCACCATGCGGTCGTTGCTTTCGTCTAGAAATACATAAACTACATGTTTGTCTCCTTTGAACATCGGACGCTTTTGTTCACGGCTGGGAACAAAAATATCCTTGTCCAATCCCAAATCCATGAAAGCGCCTTTATCATCGTCATCAACTACAGTTAGGTAAGCAAAATCTCCTACGCAAGCCAAAGGACGCTTGGTGGTAGCAATCAGCCGTCCATCTTTATGCATGTAGACAAATACATTGAGGTTATCTCCAATTTCTGCATTTTTCGGCGCATCCACATAAGACAGTAACGCTTCTTTTTCGCCTTCAGTTAAAATTAATCCTGCTTCAGTTTTGGTAATAATTCTCAAATCGTTGTATTGTCCTATCGCTATCATATTGTATTATTTTAAAAAGGCTTGTCCTTTGGACAAGCCCCTGATTTTACAAAGGTAGCAATCTAGGCTTCAAAACTGACTTTTATTCTGACGATACCTGTTGAATGTTTTTTCTTAGCTGGTCTTTATAAGAAATGCTTTTGATAGGGTACCTGTAGAGTCCGCCGGGTTGAAGATCAAAGAAGTATTCCAGAATGATACCTACGCGGTATGGGATCTCCTCTCTGTCATTGAGACGAATGTTTTTATAGTTATTAAAGGTATTATAAGATTTGCCTATCAATGGTGGTATCATTTTGATAATACGGTCATATTCCCGCTTAGTCATGTTATCAAGGCAATCCTGAATCTTGTACTTCCTAATAGTCTCTTTCTGTTTTACTGTTTCTTCACTCATAAATAGTTTGTCTAAAATCTTTAATGTTATAGATGTAATTATAATACTGCGATTTTATCCATAATTTGATATTGAGTGGTTGGAATTCTACGATTTTATTAAAATATTTTTGAAATGAAATTTATATCAGAGCTAATATGAAGATTTCCTTATTTGTATTTTCTTTGAGTAAGTTGTATGCTATTTTGCTCCTGTGACCTGTGCTACAACACAGGATCAAATTTTTATCTCTTTTAATTGAATTTAGTTGTGCGGGTAACTCATATAGTGGGATATTAATACCACCAAGATTGCTCTCTTCATATTCATAAGCTTCCCGCACATCTATCATATAAAATGTCGGATCGTCTTTAATCCTGAGAAAATAATCCAGGTCGATGTTTTGATATACCGGTTCCTTCTTAATTTCTGATGTATTAAATTTTAAGATCGTACTGCTGTTATTGAGGGCATTAAAAAGCAGTACTTTGCCTGCGAGAGTTTCGCCAATATTACAAACTATTTTGATCAGTTCGTTTGCCATATAAGTGCCAATGATTCCGGGTAAGGTTCCAATTACGCCATTATCTCCACAATTTGGTACCTCGTTTTCTGGCGGAGCTTCAGGGTATAAAACACGATAGTCCGGGCTTCCTTCAAAATTGAATACAGCAACCTGACCCTCAAAATTAAATATTGAGCCAAATACCAGTGGTTTATTAAGGGAGAGACATGTATCGTTAACCAAATATCTTGTAGGGAAATTGTCGGAGCCATCCATAACAATATCGTATTGTGCGATCAGGTCAGCGGCGTTTTCTTTATTCAGTCTGAAAGAGTATGCATTTAGAGATACAAAAGGGTTGAGCAATTTTAGCTTCTCTACTGCAGCTTCGGCCTTTTTCTTGCCAAGATCATGTATATTAAACAGGATTTGTCGCTGTAAATTACTTTCCTCCACCGTGTCGTCATCTACAATCCCGATATGCCCTATTCCAGCTGCAGTGAGATATAAAGCGATGGGAGAACCCAGACCACCTGCGCCGATGATAAGCACTGAGGCTTGCTTCAATTTGAGTTGACCCGCCAATCCGAGTTCAGCCAGTTGCACCTGGCGGTCGTATCTTCTAAGCTCGGTTGCATCCATATCCGTTATTTTGTAATCCGTCATTGGCTAAATTTAAGTCCCAATCCTTCCAAACTGGCTCATAACCTTGTTGATGAATCATGTTAGCGACTTCATCTGCACTACGTTCGTCGGAAATTTCAAACTGTTCCAGAGACTGCGGCTCAACTGCATAGCCACCTGGATTCGTTTTCGAGGCAGCACTCATGGCGGTAATTCCAAGTTTGATGATATTATTTCTAAAAATTTCTGACTCACGGGTAGAAATGGAAAGTTCCACTTCTTCATTAAATAAGCGGTATGCGCAGATAAGCTGAACCAATTCGCGGTCGCTCATGACCACTTTAGGTTCCAATCCTCCACTAAAGGGTCTTAACCTTGGAAACGAGATGCTGTATTTGCTCTGCCAGTATTCTTTTTCCAGGTAAGACAGGTGCAAAGCAGTAAAGAAAGCGTCCGTTCTCCAATCTTCTAATCCAATAAGTACTCCTAATCCCATTTTATGAATGCCAGCCTTACCGAGGCGGTCAGGTGTATCAAGGCGGTAATGAAAATTAGATTTTTTACCTTTTGGATGATGTTTTTTATAGTCTTCCTCATGATAAGTTTCCTGGTAAACCAGAACTGTATTTAACCCGTAGGGTGTTAGTTCTTGATAATCGGAGAGATCTAGTGGTTGTACCTCCATGGAAATATGTGCAAAATGCGGACGTATGAGATCAAGTACCTTCTTGAAATAATCCGTATGGACAGATTGGTTCGCTTCGCCGGTAACGAGAAGCACATGATCAAATCCCATATCTTTGATCACTGCAACTTCTTGCATGATTTCTATAGCAGAAAGGGTCTTTCTTTTTACTTTGTTGTCGTAACTAAAGCCGCAATAGGTGCAAATGTTATTGCATTCGTTGGACAAGTATAACGGCACGTACATTTGGATGATCCGCCCGAATCGCTTTAAAGTTAGACTCTGACTGATCTTCGCCATTTGCTCAAGGTAGGGAGCAGCAGCCGGAGAAATCAATGCTTTGAAATCTTCAAGCGTCCGTTTTGGCGTAGATAGGGCTCGCATGACATCCATATCCGTCTTTGCATAAATACTTTTACTGGTTTCATTCCAGTCCTGAGATTTAAAAAGATCGTTGAAGCTCATAATGGCAGTTGGTTAATACAGTTCGTCTAAAAAAGAAGTGAGTGGACTGCTTGCATTGGCGGTTTGACTAATGGCACCGAGTTTCGCCTCAAAGGCTATTCTTCCGGCTTCCACGGCCATTTTAAATGCAATCGCCATACTAGTTGGATTATGCGAAACAGCAATCGCAGTGTTCACAAGTACCGCATCTGCACCGATTTCCATAGCTTTGCCAGCATCAGATGGCGCACCAATTCCTGCGTCGATGATAACTGGTACTTTACTCTGGCTGATGATGATCTCTAGAAAGTCGATCGTGCGGAGTCCTTTATTGCTACCGATTGGTGAACCTAACGGCATCACTGCAGCCGTGCCGGCGTCTTCCAGCCGTTTGCACAAGACCGGATCTGCGTGAATGTAGGGGAGGACGATGAAGCCTAGTTTTGCTAATTCCTCTGTTGCTTTTAAGGTTTCTATTGGATCAGGCATCAGGTATTTAGGATCCGGGTGTATTTCCAGTTTTACCCAATTGGTTTCCAATGCTTCACGTGCCATTTGTGCAGCAAAAACAGCTTCTTTTGCATTGCGTACACCGGATGTATTTGGGAGCAGGTTGATATGGGGATGTTTTAGGTGTTGTAAAATATCGTCTTCGGCCTGATGTAAATCTATCCGTTTCAGGGCTACTGTGACAAGTTCAGAAGCCGAAGCGAGCAGCGCGTTTTCCATGTTCGAAGCCGAACTGAATTTGCCGGTGCCAGTAAAGAGACGAGAGTTGAAAGTTTTATCTGCTATTTTTAACATTGTGTCTAATTAACTAAGGATTGATTGATCTTCTGCAATATCGCAGTCGTGTCTGTCTGATTGCTGAGTGCTCCTGAAATGGCTACTCCGTATACACCGGTTTGCAGGAGTGAAGGAATATCGGATAATGTGATGCCACCAATGGCGATAATCGGAATTTTAATTTTGTGTTCCTGAACCTGTTTTATGATATCCTGATAACCCTTTAAACCGATGATTGGACTAAGGTTTTGTTTGGTGCTTGTAAATCGGTAAGGTCCTAGACCAATGTAGTCGGCACCTTCCTCTATACGCTGTAACACATGCGCGAAAGTGTTGGCTGTACCACCAATGACCATATCGTTACCGAGTAATTTCCTTGCCTGTAATATAGGCATGTCATCTAAACCAAGGTGTACACCATGTGCTCCGGACGACTTCGCAATTTCAGGAAAATCATTCACAATTAATGTTGCTCCGTGTTCACGACATAATTTAGCTGCACCTATAGCAAGTTCAAATACCTGATCCATAGGTTGGTTTTTTACACGTAGCTGGATCCATTTACCTCCGGCTAGAAGCACTTGTTCTATAGTATTGAGATGGCTGCTATTTTCCGTAGCCTGGGAAATATAATGTAGTTTGTCGATCATAATGAATGGTATCCTAAAAGAGATGAATTGCTATTGAGAAATCTTTCCGTGTATTTTTTTGCCTGTTCGCAAGCTTCTGTCAAGGAATAACCAAGTGCCAATAGTGCCGTGATGCTAGCGGACAGGACACATCCAGAACCATGTTTTTGCCGGACATAAGTTACGCCAGGAGGAAATGTGTATTTCTCCCCAGTCATGAACAAAAAATCAGTACCTGGAATTTCAAGATTATGCCCGCCCTTAAGTAAGACCGGGCAATGATTAGCCCAGGATTTGGCCACTTCTTGTTGCGGAAACCCGCCCATAACGGCGAGTTCCTGGTAATTCGGTGTAATGACGGATAGCTGTTTGAGAACAGGAAGTAATTTACCCAGACCATTTTGCCAGTCGTGAAATTCGAAGCCAGAGGTGGATTTTAATATAGGATCCATGACGACATGAATATCGCTCTGCTCTTTCTTTAAATAATTTAATACATCAAGAAGCGTGTCAACATCTTTAATTAAGCCAATTTTACAAGCTTTTAAAGTAAATTTTGACACTAAAGGCTTCAGTTGACCGATTATTTCACTGCCCGACAACCACCGGTTATGCAGAAATTCCGTATCGCTTTGTACTGTCAATGCACTGCATATTCCGAATCCATACACACCATGTTGCTCAAAACATTTTACGTCTGCGAGTAGTCCGGCTCCTGCACTGGGATCGAAACCTGCAATACTGATTACGTAGGGGCGGGGATTTAACATAGCGATCTTATGGTTTTAAAAGTTTGGACTACCTGGTTTGGATTTTTCCAGAGCGTGCCGAGTAAGGCAGCACCATCAAACCCTAATTCTTTTATTTTGATGATATTATTGGGGTCAACCCCTCCAATTGCGTAGATTTCAACATGATCCAGCTTTTTAAAGCCCTGTTTGATTGTGAGATTCGCTTTGTAATCTGGCTTGGATATGCTGTCGAAAACTGGCCCAAGAAAGATATAATCGAAATCCTTTAATTGATATAGCTCTTGTAGTCGATGTACTGATGTACTTTTAATCAGATCACCGGGAAATTCGCTACGTTCTAATCTCAATTTTTCCGGATAATGCAAACGTTGGATATCGAAATCTTCAGTTAGTTCATGAAAGTCGTGCAAGGCAATCCTGGAATGAAAAACAGGTTGTATGTCCGCAATAATACGGACATACTCCTCTCTATTCAAATTGGCTTTTCTCAAATGAAAGACCTGCAGTCCCTCCTCAAAAAGTTTATTGATGTACCTGGCCTCATTTTCAATCCGTTCCGGACTGGATATCGCCACTAGTTTCATAGAATATTATAAATAAATTTCACTGCCCTTTTCAGCGAATTCTTTAGACTTCTGCTCCATACCTTTGGTCAGTGCTTCATCCGCTTCCACTCCTTGTTTTGCCGCATAATCACGCACATCCTGGGTAATTTTCATAGAGCAGAAATTAGGTCCGCACATAGAACAGAAATGTGCGATTTTGGCTCCGTCTGCAGGCAGTGTTTCATCATGAAATTCCTTGGCCGTATCCGGATCGAGCGAGAGGTTAAATTGATCTTCCCATCTGAACTCAAATCTTGCCTTACTTAATGCATTGTCACGGTACTGTGCCCCGGGATGTCCTTTGGCCAGGTCAGCCGCATGTGCGGCAATCTTATAAGTGATGACTCCGTCTTTTACATCCTTTTTATTCGGTAAGCCCAGATGCTCTTTCGGCGTTACATAGCAAAGCATAGCCGTACCAAACCAGCCAATCATTGCTGCACCAATGGCAGACGTAATGTGATCGTATCCAGGAGCAATATCGGTTGTAAGTGGCCCCAATGTATAAAATGGTGCTTCCGAGCAGTGCTCCAATTGCTTCTCCATGTTTTCCTTGATCAGATGCATGGGCACATGACCGGGGCCTTCGATAATAGTTTGCACATCATGTTTCCAGGCAATTTTTGTCAGTTCGCCCAAGTGTTTCCAATTCAGCAAACTGTGCTGCATCATTAGCATCGGCAATACAACCAGGGCGTAAGCCATCCCCCAGGGAGAAGGCAACATCATATGCTTTCATGATTTCGCAGATTTCTTCAAAATGCGTGTAAAGAAAATTTTCTTTATGATGTGCCAGACACCATTTGGCCATAATAGAACCACCGCGAGAGACAATTCCGGTAACTCGTTTAGCAGTGAGTGGCATATAACGCAGCAGCACACCAGCATGAATGGTAAAATAATCTACACCTTGTTCTGCCTGTTCAATTAAAGTATCCCTGAAGAGTTCCCAGGTAAGGTCTTCTGCTTTACCATTTACTTTTTCAAGTGCCTGATAGATCGGTACTGTCCCAATCGGTACAGGCGAATTCCGAATAATCCATTCTCGGGTTTCATGAATATTTTTTCCTGTAGAAAGGTCCATAATCGTATCTGCACCCCAGCGGCAAGCCCATACAGCTTTTTCCACTTCTTCCTCAATTGAAGAAGTTACCGCCGAATTGCCGATATTGGCATTGATCTTTACCAGAAAGTTACGGCCGATGATCATCGGCTCAAGTTCAGGGTGATTGATATTACATGGAATAACTGCCCTTCCTGCAGCTACTTCTGAGCGTACAAATTCCGGGCGTGATATATCCTTTTGGCGTATTGGCACCAAAACTATGTCCTTTGTGCTGGTGACTCATTACATCATATTGCTTGCCCAGTTGTTCGTTAAGTAGATCAATTCGCTGATTTTCACGAATGGCAATATATTCCATTTCTGCAGTGATGATTCCTTTTTTAGCATAATGCATCTGCGATACATTTGCTCCCTTAATGGCTTTAAATGGCTTCTTGATGTAAGCAAAACGTAATGTGTCTAATTTGGTGTCAGATAGACGCTAGTTGACCATAATCAGAAGAAATATGGTTAAGTTGTTCCACATCCTGACGGTCGGTAATCCATTTTTCCCTTAATCTTGGCAAGTCCCTCACTTACATCTATATGCGCTTCGGGATCAGTATACGGACCGCTGGTATCGTAAACCGTCACCGGAGGATTGGGCTCTGTGAGCCCAAATCCGTTATGGATTTTGGTTTCGGACAGGCTGATTTCGCGCATAGCCACCTGGATATCATGGATTTGGCCTTTTACGTGAATTTTACGTGATGCCGGAAAGGGGGTACGGCTGATTACCTGTTCGGTTGGCGTTTTTTCTACTTTCATGTTGACTAAGTTTAATGGTTATCCACCTTGAGTGGCTTTAATGAGCATTACCTGATCGCCATGTTTTAACACATGTGAATTCCAGTCAGGTTTTGAAATAATAGTTTGGTTGATGGCCACAGCGATTCCCTGGGCCGCATTAGGAAGAATGAGGCTAAGCATTTGTTGCACGCAACAAGTGTCTTCCAGAATATATTTTTGTTGATTTACAGTTATTTCCATTTCTTTTCAATTTGAAAATGCGGAAAACTATAGGGGATAGCCCATAACGGACCGAAAAGACAGCAAATGGATTTGCTTCTACTTTTCCCTTCGGCAGTACTAACTGCATCAGGTTCAAAGGGTATATCTCAGCGCAAGGCACCCCTAAAGTTTTTTGTAAACTAGGACATAAAATTTAATAATGCAACAAATAATATTAGACAATCTGATTTGCTGTAAAAAATCAACAAAATGAAAAGCTCATTTTTATAAACGTCTAAGTAACATTTATAAAAAAATAGATTCTGTTGCTAAATAGTTTTTCTAACCTGCTAAGGGAATGTTACCTTTGTAAATCGCTAATCAAATTAAATGATCTCCAAGAGCAAACACAGGTTTTTTTTAAGCCTATTTTTTTTCATATCGGGATTCAGCTTTGCTACCTGGGCTTCAAGAATTCCAACCATTAAAACTAGCTTTGACTTCAATGAGGCAGAGTTAGGTACGGTATTACTCGCTATGCCTTTGGGATCGTTGATCGGACTTCCTATATCAGGATGGCTGGTATCTAAATACAATAGCAGGGTTCCATTAGCTGCTGGTTATGGTTTAAATGCATTTTCATTGGCTTTGATCGGTTTTGCTCCCAATACTTTTAGTTTGATTGTCGCTATTTCACTTTTTGCATTTACGACACGCATTTTCAATATTTCAGTTAACACCCAGACACTCACTTTACAAAAGCAATTCGAAAAGAAGATCATCGGTTCCTTTCATGGATATTGGAGTATAGGGGGGATAGCCGGTATTTTACTGTCCACTTTTTTACTGTCGCAGAACGTATCCATTTACCTGCATTTTAGCATTGTTGCAGTTATCATGTTGCTGGTTACTCTATATTCGTATCAGTTTTTATTGAAAGGCGACCGCTCAGAAAGTGGTAACAAAATCATCATTAGTAAGCCTGATCCTTATATTTTTTATCTTGGTGTATTGGTATTTCTTTGCGCAATTTGTGAAGGGGGGATGTTCGATTGGAGTGGTATTTATTTTCAAGAGGTGATCAAAATGGAAATATTTACCTATGGTTACCTGATATTTATGACTTTTATGGCAGCTTCGCGCTTTCTTTCTGATATTATCATCAGTAGATTTGGAATGCCGGCGACTTACATCATGAGTGCATTTTGCGTGATGTCCGGTATCAGCCTTGCTATTATATTACCAAATTTTTGGATTGCAATGATCGGATTTTCACTAGTAGGCTTTGGCACTGCTTCAGTGATTCCAATGTCTTATGCATTAGCTGGCGCTTCTAAGAAATATTCACCGGGAATGGCGATATCCATTATCGCTACTTACTCTATTACTGGAATGCTGTTGGGACCGCCACTCATTGGCTATCTCGCACATGCCTTTAATCTCCGAATATCATTTATTATTTTTGGAATATGCGGCATGATGCTGATCCCAATCAGCAAACTGTTCTTCCAGATTCAACATAAATAAAAAAGCGGGGCTGAGCCCGCTTAAACTTGTTGATCTGTTCCGTTTGCTTCATAAGCAACGGTAGTTTTTTCCAGTTCAGCATTCCTAAATTCTTTGAATTCTTCTGTAGCTTGATCTACCCTGGATTTTACGTTATCTACCACACGATCTTTAAGACCTAAAAGGCTATCCTTACCATTATTGATCTTATCCTTGATTGCATATAGGCTATCTTTGGCATTATCTGTAAGATCAAGTGCTTTATCCGATATACGCTCCCTGGTATTTTTTCCGCTATCGGGTGCAAACAGCACACCAAGTACAGCTCCAACGGCCAATCCGGCCAGCAATCCTACTACAGCACCGGTTCTATCAGAAGAACTTCCGTGCAAATTTGATAATTCCTTAGTTATTAATTTCTTGTAATTCATAATAGATGGGTTTTTATATTTTCAATGAAACATAAACCATACCAAGACCACAATTTATTGAAATTCAGCTATTCTTTTTTTACCGTTTGTAGACCAATCCAGATGATTTTTATGCATACTTTTGTACTGTGTATTTTATACACTAACTATAGTTTTTATGAAGAAGAGCTTGTTGAGTTTGACCCTTGGGGGATTGGGGATCGGGATTACCGAATTTGTCATGATGGGATTGCTACCCGATATCGCCAAAGATCTTAGGATTAGTATACCTCAGGCAGGACACCTGATCTCTGCCTATGCCTTAGGAGTCGTTATCGGTGCCCCGCTTCTCGTCGCTATTGCGGGCAGTTATCCTCCAAAAAAGATCCTGATGGCCTTGATGCTGATGTTTACAGGTTTCAATGCATTGTCGGCTTTTGCGCCAGACTATACTACCATGTTCATCGCAAGGTTGCTTGCTGGATTACCGCATGGTGCATTTTTTGGTGTAGGTTCCGTCGTGGCCAGCCGCATCGCTGAGAAAGGTAAAGAGGCACAGTCCGTTTCATTAATGTTTGCTGGACTTACCATAGCTAATGTAATAGGGGTGCCACTTGGTACTTATATAGGACATAATTTTTCCTGGAGATACACTTTCGTGATCATCGTGATAGTAGGAATAATCACCCTCCTGAGCCTGAAATTCTGGATGCCTGCTTTGCCGGCGACTAAAAATAGAAACCTTAAAGAAGAAATGAGCTTTTTTAAACTTCCAGAAGCCTGGCTGATCATCATCATGATAGCGATAGGCACTGGAGGCCTGTTTGCCTGGTATAGTTATATCGCACCACTATTGACTGAAGTTTCTGGTTTTTCTGCTAATTCCATTACCTATGTACTTGTACTTGCAGGTTTAGGAATGCTTGTTGGTAATTTCATTGGAGGACGGTTGGCAGACCGTTTTTCCCCCGCTAAGGCTTCAGTAGCATTACTTGTTACCATGGCGATTACTTTATTTATCGTACATTATGTAAGCGGAAACCAGATTATTGCTTTAATCATGACCTTTATTACCGGGGCTGTAGCCTTTGCACTTGCTGCTCCGATACAAATGCTAATGATCAAAACAGCAAAAGGCTCGGAGATGCTGGCTGCTTCTGTAAGCCAGGCCAGTTTCAATATAGGAAATGCCCTGGGCGCCTTTTTGGGAGGATTGCCTTTAGCTGCAGGTTATGATTATACGTCACAGGTATGGGTAGGATCAGCTATGGCTTTAACCGGGGCTGCATTTGCCTGGATGTTAATCTTGCGCAATAAACGGACAGTGCAATTAAAATATGCTTTAAATGGTTGAAGTAAGAAATTATAAGTTTTGTTAATTTTATAATTATATTCGTTCCGACCAATAACCAAACATGGCGGGATATCATTTACTTTCAGATGCTGAATTGTTTGCATTGCTATGCAATGACGACCACAACGCTTATACTGAAATTTATGATCGATATAGCGGTCTGCTTTATGTTCACGCCTATAAAAGAATTAGGGACCGTGAAGAAGCAAGGGATTTAATTCATGAATTGTTCACTGCACTTTGGAGTAAACGTGAGCAGATCATCTTGAAAACTGAGTTGTCTGCCTATCTGTATCGTGCGGTCCGAAATCGTGTCATCGATTTGGTGAATCATCAAAAGATGCAGGCCTCCTACATTAACTCTTTTGAGGGCTTCTTAAATAATGGGACCAACATAACAGATCATTCAGTTCGTCAGAAAGAGCTGAATAAACTTATCGAAAAAGAAATAGCAGCCCTGCCGGAGAAAATGCAACAGGTATTTAACCTGAGTAGAAATGAATACATGAGCCATAAAGAAATTTCAGAAACTTTGGAGATCTCTGAGCTCACTGTACGCAAGCAGATCAACAATGCCCTTAAGGTACTGCGCCCTAAACTAAGCAAGCTCCTTTCTCTCTTTTTTTTATAATAAATCACTAAATGGGTTTAGTAATGAAAATATTTTATTTTTATCTACTCCCTAAGTCTTAGTTGTTCGTCAATGTGCTAATAAAAAGATAAAACTCTTTTTGCGCATATGCTAAAACCAGATATAAAAGACTTGCTAAACAGATACAAAGAGGGCACTTGTACCGACGAGGAGCACATCCTGGTGGAGAATTGGTACCTGAACCTGGAAGCTGGAAGCTTTGACCTCTCTGAAGATGAACTGCTGGACGATCTGGCTTTGATCAAATCGACGTTACCTCAACAACCAAAGTCCAAAAGATTAATTTTTCGCATTTCGGCTGCCGCAGTACTCTTGCTGGCTTTGGGAATTTCATTCTATTTTATTGGGAACAAGTATTCCAGTCCATCCGAAAATAGTGTTCAATCAACTGTTAAAATTTTGCCGGGTAGGAATCAAGCGACGCTTACACTCTCAGATGGGACCACTGTGCTGCTGGATACGGCGACACAGTTGGGCACCATCAATCAGCATGGCGTTAAGATCAGCAAAACTGAAGATGGGAAACTGGTCTACATGAATACAGCAACAGGTAAGGTAGTGGATGCTTACAATACAATTAAAACACCAAATGGTGGAAGATATGATATTACATTACCTGACGGAACATTGGTTACCCTTAATGCAGCATCTAAGATTAAATTCCCAATTGTCTTTTCAGGGTCGGACCGAAGGGTAGAATTGGAAGGGGAAGCTTATTTCGAGGTTACAAAGGATGCTACAAGACCTTTTTTAGTCGTTTCGGGAAAGCAAACCGTACAGGTATTAGGTACGCATTTTAATATAAATAGTTATGAGGATGAACCTCAAATACGTACGACTCTATTGGAAGGCAGCGTATTGGTAAAAGGTGCCACACAGGTTTTGTTAAAGCCTGGAGAACAAGCACGCACCGGACATGGAGCGGAAAGTTTTCGTGTGGCTAACGTAGATGTGCAAACCGAAGTGGCCTGGAAAAATAATTTATTCTTTTTTGAAAATGAACCCATTAAGAATTGCCTGAGGCAAGTGGCCAGGTGGTACGATGTAGAAATCGTCTATGAAGACGACATTAGCGATAAGAAAGTATGGGGTTCAGTGACCAGGTTTAGTGAGATCTCCAAAGTACTGGAAATACTGGAGCTTACTGGTAATATACATTTTAAAGTAGCAGGAAGGAGGATCACGGTTATGAAATAGTGCTACATCTAATGAAATAATACCAGAGGTGCTGGAAACACCCCCGGTATTTACATCAGTTTACCAAATGAAATAATTGCAGTTACATCAGAGGAATAAACCAAATAGCCAAATGTATGAATTTTTACGAATTTATTAGGCAGCGCTTTGCCGTCTTTGTGCCTAATTATCAAATCTTGCGTATAATGAAAGTAACTTTTTTTCTAATCGTCGTGCTCTGTCTGAAGATCAGTGCTGCCCGGTTTTGCCCAGAAAATTACGTTTTACCAAAAAAACGCATCCATTAAAACCGTGTTTAAAGAAATCACCAGACAAACTTCTTATCAGGTCGTTTGTGATGGTGATCTGATAGACAATGCACCAGTGCTGGATGTCAATTTTAAACAGGCTGGTATCAATACTGTGCTCGACAAGTTCTTTAAAGGTCAGAACCTGAGCTGGGCCCTCAATGAAAATATCATTGTAATCAAAAAAGGTATCGCACCTACAGTCCCCATAGTGATCCCGCTAGTTCAACAGGATGTTCAGGTTTCTGGTATTGTAAAAGACAGTACCGGAGCCATTCTGCCTGGCGTATCGGTGAGCGTAAAAGGTAAATCTAACATTGGTACAGCCACTGATATGAACGGACGCTATATCCTTAGTGTTCCAGAGGGCTCTACGCTTGTTTTTTCCATGATTAGTTTTAAAACACAGGAAGTGGCAGTAGGGAAGAACCGGATCATCAATATCACTTTACTGGAGTCCGACGACGCTCTGGACGAGGTAGTAGTGACGGCTTTCGGAAATCTTCAAAAGAAGAGTGACCTGATCGGGGCTGTAAGCAGTATTTCTCCAAAAGACTTAAAAATCCCCTCAAGTAACCTGACCGCTGCCCTACAGGGAAGAGTAGGCGGACTAGTCTCTTTTCAAAGAAGCGGGGAACCTGGATTGGATAACGCCGATTTCTTTATCCGTGGCGTAGGCTCATTCGGCGTCAATAAAAAGCCTTTGATCCTCATTGATAACATGGAGGTGACTACGGATGAATTGGCCAGGATTCCGCCTGACGATATTGCCAGTTTTTCAATATTGAAGGATGCAACTTCGTCTGCAGTATACGGCTCAAGAGGTGCTAACGGGGTTATTGTAGTCACTACAAAGCAAGGCGTGTCTAGGCAGGCCAAATTAAGTTTCCGTGCCGAGCAGCGGTTGTCTGTAGCCACACAGGATTTACAAATTGCCGATCCGGTGACCTTTATGAAAATGAGTAATGAAGCGATCATGACCCGTCAGCCAGACGTTCCTTTTTATTCGGACGAAAAGATTGCGATGACGGCTGCAGGCACTGATCCCTTAACCTATCCTGCAGTGGATTGGCTGGATATGCTGACTAAAAACCATACTACAACTCAGAATTATAGCCTGAGTATCAGCGGTGGCGGAAATCTCGCGACTTACGCTGTTAGTGGAAGTTTAACACAAGATAATGGACTATTGAAAGTCAACCCGATCAATAACTTCAATACAAACGTAGATTTTAAAACTTACAACCTGCGGAGCAACATCAATTTCAACCTAACCAAATCTACACAACTGATGGTGAGGACTATTGGTAATTTTCAGATCTACTCAGGTCCGCCAATTACAGGAAGTGAAGCTTATGCACAGGCTTTAACCTCCAATCCGGTGATGTTTCAGCCGACCTATACTCCTGGTCCTCAACAAGCTTATATCAAACATCCCTTATTTGGGAATTACAGCAATGGAACTTTCAGAAATCCATATGCAAACGTTGTAAGGGGATATCAGGAGCGTAACTCCAACAACATGCAGGCCCAGGTGGAGTTAAGGCAGGATCTTTCCTCTTTTGTTACCGAAGGTTTGAGTTTTCGGAGTTTGGCCAACCTGACCCGGAAGTCGGAATACCGTATTGTAAGGCAATATAATCCATTCTATTACACGCCTGGTACATTTAATGAAGCCACAGGCGCCTATACCTATGTAAATCTAAATCCCAATACCGGTACAGAAACCTTAAGTTTTGAATCCGGCGGCAGGGGGTTATCTGCATTGTTTTATATGGAAAATGCTTTTTCCTATAACCGTACCATCAATACCAAGCATGCAGTGACGGGTATGGTGATCAATACCTTAAGAACCAATATCACTCAGCCAAATGGCGACGATTTTAGCCTTTTGAATACACTGCCTTTCAGGAATGTCAGTTTTTCTGGAAGCTTTACTTATGCCTATGATAACCGCTTCCATGCCCAGTTTGCCTTCGGTTACAATGGCTCAGAACGTTTCTCCGACAAATACAGATGGGGCTTCTTTCCATCGGGAGGTCTGGCCTGGACGATCAATAACGAAAAGTTCATGGAACCTGTGAAGGACGTGATCAACACGCTCAGATTGAGGCTTACCCATGGTATGGTTGGAAACGATGCCATATCCGATGAGCGCTTTTTCTACCTGTCGGATGTAAACCTAAACAATCCCAATTTTGGCTTTTCATTTGGTATGCCAGGTAGCCTCACAACGGTAAATGGTATCTCTACTAACCGGTATGAAAATACCACAGTTCGCTGGGAACGTTCCAGACAAACCAACTTAGGTATCGATCTTGGCTTATTTAAAGGAGCACTTACAATAACTGCCGATGTTTATCGTCAGGACCGCAAGGATATCGTACAGTCAAGGGCCTCATTACCTTCTTCACTGGGCTTAGTTAATTCACCGCTAGTGAACCTTGGCAAATACAGAAGCACCGGTGTAGATATGGAAGCAGCGTTCAATAAAGTGGTGAACAACAACCTCTGGTTCCAGGGCCGTGGTACCTTTACCATTGCCAAAGGTAAATACATCGAATTTGAAGAGCCTTATTACAATTATCCTTACCTGACCAGGATCGGACTGGCCTCTAGTCAACAACGCGGTTATATCGCAGAGCGACTGTTTGTAGATGATGATGAGGTGGCCAACAGTCCTGAGCAATCCTTTGGTTCTGTAGTAAGAGGTGGAGACATCAAATATGTAGATGTAAACGGCGACGGAAAAGTTAATGCAGATGATATGGTGCCAATCGGATATCCTACAACACCAGAGATCAATTATGGGTTTGGACTTTCTACTGGGTATAAGAATTTCGACTTCTCTTTCTTTTTCTCAGGCGTAGCCAATACTTCTTTATTCATTTCACCAATCTCATCCCAACCGGGTGATGCAACACAGGGCATAGCGCCTTTTGGCAATATTACTACGCCTAAAGCGGTACTTCAGGCTATTGCAGATAGTCATTGGACTGAGGAGAATCAAAACGTATATGCACTTTGGCCCAGATTGAGTTCCATAGCCTTGAGCAACAATACACAGACCAGTACTTATTGGCTGCGTAATGGGGCTTTTCTACGGCTAAAGCAAGTCGAGCTCGGTTACACATTGAATAAGAGTTTTACCAGGAAGATCAAGATTGATGCGCTCAGGTTTTATGTGAGTGGCAGCAACCTGTTTAAGATCAGTTCCTTTGATTTATGGGACCCTGAAATGGGTGGTAACGGATTGGCCTATCCACTCCAGCGGGTATTCAATTTTGGGTTAAAATTAGATTTATAACAGAAGATGAAAAGATACATCATTATTATATTCTTATTGATTGCAGGTAGCTTTTCCTCCTGTAATAAATATATGGACATCGTTCCGGATAATGTACCGGAACTCTCCAACGCATTCAATTCCAGGGTAATGGCAGAGCGGTATTTGGCTACTTGCTATAGTTGGCTTCCCGGTGGTTTCGATCTGGAATCTAATCCCGCAATGTTTGCCGGTGATGAACTGTGGTTGAATTCCACTTATGATCAAAACGCAGGTTTCAACAATTGGAAAATAGCCAAAGGTAACCAAAACTCAAATAGTCCGCTAAATAACTACTGGGATGGCCAAAATCAGGCTAAAAGTCTCTGGAGGGGCATTAGGGACTGTAACGTATTTCTGGAGAATATCGTGAAGGTTCCGGATATGGATGAATTCGAGATCAAAAGATGGGCTGCTGAAGTGAAGTTTCTGAAAGCCTACTATCATTATTACCTGCTTCGGATGTACGGGCCTATCCTGATCCAGGATGCCAATCTACCTGTTACTGTAGATCCTTTGGAAACCCAGCAGGAGCGTTCGCCTGTCGACGATTGTGTGAGCTACATTGTCAATTTAATTGATAGTGCTATACCGGATTTGCCGGACGACATTACGCTGCTGACAGAAAATGGCCGTATCAGCAAATTGGTTGCTTATTCAATGAAGGCAGAAATACTGGTTACAGCTGCAAGTCCCCTGTTCAATGGGAATACAGATTACACGGGTTTTGTCAATTCTAAGAATCAGCCATTTTTCAATCCTACTGTAAGCAAAGAGAAATGGGTAGCAGCGGCTGAAGCTTGTAAGACTGCTGTGGAAATGGCCGAACTCAACGGCCGTGCTTTGTACAAATGGCAAGCGCCAGTGAGCATGGCCGTCACCCCTCAGCCTACTACCGTAAATCAGATGAGCTATCGCGAGGCATTGGCGGAGCGCCAGAATAATCCAGAGCAGATCTGGGTAAACAATACCTCACGCGCTACCTCCGGATTTCAGGCCGCCGCTACCGTGCGGAGTTATGATCCTGCCTTTGTAGACAACAGCACTTTAGGAGGCTATCTGTCACCAACCTTAAACATGGCTTTGCTCTTTTACAGCAAGAACGGCGTGCCGATAGAAGAAGACCTCAACTATGAATACGGCAACAGGTTTTTATTGAGGGGTGTTCCCAATACCAACGAATACAAATACAAACTTACCGCTAACTATACCACCATTGGATTGCATTTCGACAGGGAAGATCGATTCTATGCTTCATTGTCGTTTGATGGAGGCAGGTACTTTATGAGTTCACAGACCAATGATGACCTTGCTTTCAATACGAATTACAAACTTACGGGTAATGCAGGACCTATAAATGCAAACATTTATTCAGCAACGGGTTACACCCCTAAAAAGTTAGTGAGCTATAGAAATGTCGCAGGTGCCTCTAATGCTTATTCCGTATATGAATATGCCTATCCGATGATGCGTATGGCTGATCTCTATCTCCTATATGCAGAATCGATGAATGAAGCCTATGGGCCAGGAACAGAAGTGTATGCAATGATAGATAAAGTAAGAGCAAGGGCAGGTCTCGGCGGTGTACTCAGTTCCTGGTCACAATACTCTCGTAACCCGGCCAAACCTACTACCTATTTGGGTTTGCAGGATATTATCCGCAGAGAGCGCGCTATTGAATTAATGTTCGAAGGAAAACGTTTCTGGGATTTACGTCGTTGGAAGACCGCTCAGCAGGCTTTAAATACAAATATTGTAGGCTGGAGTATCAAAGAAAGGGAGTCTCAGCTCTTTTACAGACAGGTAAATCTTTTCAGTCGCACCTTCAGTACGCGCGATTATCTCTGGCCACTCAGCCTGGGTGAAATGCGTCGAAATTCCAAGTTGACTCAAAATCCAGGTTGGTAATCATTATATAAAATATGGATATGAAAATCATACAGAAAATTCAAATGGCATTGCTAATGATGGTGCTGTTGGGAACTACATCCTGCGAAAAAGACCTTGTTCCTAAGGCATTAAAAACTGGATCGGCACCGGGACCGGTCAAAAATTATACTTATCAGTCCATTCCCGGTGGCGCAATAATCACCTATGATTTGCCGGAAGGTGATGACCTAAGGTATGTAAAGGCAACCTATACGCTCAATTCCGGCGTAACCAGGGAAGCGAAATCGACTGTATATAAGAATACGATTCAGGTGGACGGATTTGCAAATGAAGGTGATTACGACATTCAGCTGAATGCAGTCGGCCTGGGTGATGTAGAATCTGCACCACTCATTGCCAGAATCAAGGCATCGAGGCCTTCGCATAAGTTGTTAATTGATAGTGTAAAATTAAACAGCTCCATGTATGCCGCCTTTGGTGGTCTAAATATTGACTTTAAAAATTACACACAGAGCAGTATTGTATTCCATGTCCTTGCTAAAGACGAAACGAACAGTTGGAAAGAGATCCAAACTTCCTATTCAAGTGCAAGGACAGGACGTGTCCGTACAAGGGGCTTGGAGCCTGTCGCCCGTGATTTTGCGGTATTCGTCACAGACAGGTGGAACAATAGAAGCGATACCGTCAGTGTCACATTGACACCGCTTAAAGAAGCATTGATCACGACGAAATTTACTGCTTTAACCTTATCCAATGATACCTGGGAGCACCATACAGGACAGGGTAGGGCAAGACCCCTGGTGATCCTGTTTGATGGTTTGCACAATCAGAATGGAAGTATATTCCAGACAAAACCTACATCCGGCCTACCGCAGTGGTTTACTTTCGATATGACCCAGTCTTTCCGATTGAGCCGCTTTATCTTGTATCCAGATATTCCGCCGTCGGATCGTAATGTCTTTGCCGGAGGTCAGCCAATGGAATTCGAACTTTGGGGCAGCAATGCGCCAACAGCAAGTTTCGACAGTTGGACGCTTGTAGGCTCATTCAAATCTGTTAAGCCATCAGGAAGCCCATTGGGAATAGTTACCGCAGAGGATATTGCTCAGGCCAGGAACGGAGAGGAATTTGAAATAGAAGGGAATTCCGGCAGTTTCCGCTACTGGAGGTTTAAGACAGTTTCCACATGGGGCAATGTGCTTTATCTCCAGCTTGCAGAATTAACTTTTTATGGGGCCTTGTAATGAAAAAAGATAGAATAATGAAACAGAACATATTAACATGGTTATTGGGTATTGGTATTCTGGCGATGGTCATTAGCGGCTGTGAGAAGAATGCTGGTGATTACGATCAATACCTGGATCAGGCGGAAAAAGTATATCCTGGAAAGCCAAAATCACTCACCATTTTTCAGGGATATAACCGGGCACAGATCAGCGCCTTGATGAGTCCGGATCCAAGAGTGGTAAAGATGCGACTCTATTGGAATAACAGGAGAGATTCAATTGATACAGAGATTACAGCAGCAGATTTAGCAAAAGCAAAGCTGGTAAACATTGCCGCTATCGGAGAAGGAGTGTATACGTTTGAAGCGGTCACATTTGATGCTACTGGCAAGCGTTCTGTAATGCTCTCAAAAACGGGATCCATTTTGGGCGACAATTACCTGAGTACCTTATTCAATAGGGTACTTAAGGCTAAAATCACGGTAGGCACAGAAAAGGCAGTCTCCTGGTATTCAGAAACGGATACCGCTTCAACCATGGCTGGGGTAAGAGTAGCTTATCCTTTAAGAACTGGTGGAACAGGAGTCATTTTTACCAGGAAATTGAGAGATACGACCATATTGACCAATGCATTGGTAGGAGGGAGCATGACGATCAAAACGGCTTACCTGCCTAAAAATGCGATAGATACTTTTTATTCTAAACCCGAGGTTTTGGCTTACTAGGGGTTTAACGATAATTGGTTATATAACTCGCGTGGAGTTTGCTCTTTAGTTTTAACTGGGGGTAAGTGCCATGCGGGTTTTTAAATACAGAGACATGAATAGATTCAGAAGAGGCTTTTTGAAACAAAGCTTATTGGCTTCGGCAGCCATCCTGTGTACTGGAGATTTGCTGGCAATGGCAAGAAAGGATAGATCAGTGCCGCAACAAGGTATGGACGATCCGAATGTTGTCAACGCTGGTATTGGTGGCAACAATACCATTGACCTTCTCAAGCGTATCGAGAAAGATTGCCTGGCATTGAAGCCTAAATTAACTATATTGATGGTCGGCACGAACGATATGAACAGTGTGAAGCACGTCCCGCTCCAGGAGTATGAGAAAAACCTGGATGCCATGGCAAAAATGATCACGCACAGCGAAAGTAAACTCTTGATGATGACTATCCTTCCTGCTTATGAGCCAGATTTGCTGACGAGGCACCCTTTAGCGTTTTATGAGCCGGAGGGTGTATCCGGCAGGAGAAAGCAGGTCAATGATGTGATCAAAAGGGTGTCCAAAAAATACAAGGCAGATTTTCTGGATCTGGGCCTTCGTTTTGATGCAATTGGTAAAATCGGCACAGGCAAAGATTCACTCATCCAAAATGAGGCGAACAGCAATAAGAGAGACGGTATTCACCCCACAGCCAATGGCTACCGTTTTATTGCAGTGGCGGTTTACGACCATATCTTGTTAAGGCAATTGCCCTTATCTGGTATCGTTTGTTTTGGAGACAGTATTACCAAAGGTGATGGAAGTATCGATCGAGACAGTTATCCGGCTTATTTAAAGAAACTATTATCCGCAACATGAAACACATACATATGAGAAAACCCTACATCTTACTTCTAATGGCATTCAACCTTTTCTTCGTGAACGCGAATGCGCAAAATGTGTTGGCGACCTATGAAGCGGATATCGTCATTTATGGAGGTACATCTGCTGCTATTACTGCAGCTGTACAGTCTTCAAAGCTCGGCAAAAAAGTTTTAGTGGTATCACCTGACGTACATTTGGGTGGTCTTTCAGCAGGTGGTCTGGGTTTTACAGATACCGGCAATAAAGAAGTAATTGGTGGACTGGCCCGCGAATTTTACCACAGAGTGTACCTCCACTATCAATCAGATACCGCCTGGAAATGGCAAAAGCAAGCCGAATACGGCAATAAAGGACAGGGTACCCCAGCTATAGACGGCACTGATCGTACCATGTGGATTTTTGAACCGCACGTTGCCGAAGGCATTATGGAAGATTTTGTGAAGGAAAACAAAATTTCCGTTTACCGGAACGAATGGCTGGATAGAAAAAGGGGAGTGAAAATGAAGGCTGGCACCATCACCAGCATTACTACATTGAGCGGCAAAGTATTTAAAGCTAAGGTTTTTATTGATGCCACTTATGAGGGTGACCTAATGGCCGCAGCTAAGGTGAGCTACCATGTCGGCAGAGAACCTAACGCGCAATACGGAGAACAATGGAACGGGATCCAAACGGGGGTATTCCAACATAGGCATCATTTCGCTACACCAATAGATCCCTATGTTATTCAGGGGGATAAAACCAGCGGACTACTCGCTGGAATTTCTGCCGAACAACCCGGATTGAAGGGCGCTGGAGACAATAAGTTGCAAGCCTACTGCTTCCGGATGTGCCTGTCAAATCACCCGGAGAATAGGATTACCTTCCCTAAGCCAGATCATTACAATCCAGTAAATTATGAATTGCTGGCCAGGGTATTCGCTTCAGGTTGGAAAGAAGTATTTGATAAATTTGATCCGGTTCCGAATCGGAAGACGGATACCAATAACCACGGCCCTTTCAGTACCGATTTTATAGGGATGAATTATAAATATCCAGAGGCTTCCTACGAAGAACGGCGGGCAATCATCAAGCAACATGAGGATTACCAAAAAGGGTTGATGTATTATATGGCCAATGATCCAAAGGTGCCGGAAACCGTGCGTACAAGAATGAGCACTTGGGGATTGGCCAAAGATGAATTTAAAGACAACGGTGGCTGGCCGCATCAGATTTACGTGAGGGAAGCCAGAAGGATGATCAGTGATTATGTCATGTCTGAAAACGAAGTCTTAGGAAAGAAAGCAGTAGTCCGCTCGGTGGGCATGGGCTCTTACGCCCTGGATTCGCACAATACCCAGCGCTATGTGACTGCCGAGGGTTTCGTTCAAAATGAAGGCGATATTGGCGTTAAAGCACCCAAACCTTATGGAATTTCTTATGATGCGATAGTGCCTAAGGCCAAAGAATGCAGCAACCTATTGGTTCCTGTCTGTCTTTCTATTTCCCATATCGCCTACGGCTCTGTGCGTATGGAACCTGTATTTATGATCCTGGGAGAGTCGGCAGCAACAGCTGCTTCGCTGGCCATAGATCACAAAACGACCGTACAAAAAGTAAATTATACAGCATTACAGCAGCTATTGCTCAAGCAGAAGCAACGTTTAACGCTCAATTAATAATTGAAAAAAGAAAAAATATGCTCAATTTAAGTAGCCTGAAATCAGCTATAGAAATGAATCTAATTACTGCATTTAAGTGGCTCTGTTTTTTGTTGCTATTACAATTTTCCGCCGTCGCACAAGATGGCAAACCTGAATCCAACAGGTTCACAAAGGTAGTACTGGCCCAGAAACTGGAGGAACCCATGCAGTTCCAGGTCATGGAAAACGGAAAGGTTTTATACGCAGAAAGAAAAGGCAAACTGAAACTGTATGATCCCGCAACTCAGAAACATGGAGATCATCGCCGACCTGCAGGTGAGCAGGGAATATGTAAAAAAGAAGTCGGAAAGGGAAGAAGGTGAAGATGGGCTGCAGGGTGTGATCCTGGATCCGGATTATGCCACTAACCACTGGATTTACATCTTCTATTCTCACAAGACTGAATCGGTCAACAGACTGTCCCGTTTTACCTGGAAAACGGGCAAGCTTAACATGGCTCACTGAAAAGAAAGTACTGGATGTGCCTGTGCAGCGGGAAGAATGCTGCCATGTCGGCGGCGGGATGGTTTTTGACAAGGATAAAAACTTGCTGCTCAGCACTGGAGATAATACTTATTCTAAGTCTTCTGACGGATTTACTCCCATAGATGAGCGCCCGGGAGCTGCCCCCAGAGACGCCCAAAAATCATCCGGCAATACCAATGACCTGAGGGGCAAGATCCTGAGGATCCACCCTGAAGCTGATGGTACTTATACCATTCCTGAGGGAAATCTATTCCCCAAAGGCACACCGAATACCCGGCCGGAGATCTACACGATGGGCAACAGGAATCCCTGGCGGCTCACCATCGACAGCAGAACCAATTGGCTGTACTGGGGAGAAGTTGGGCCGGACGGCTCCAACGGCTCTGAAGAGCAGGGGGCCACGTTCCTATGATGAATTTAACATCGCTAAAAAAGCAGGCAACTACGGCTGGCCATATTTTATCGGCGATAACCAAGCCTATAGGTACTATGATTTTGCCACAAAGAAATCGGGCGAACTTTATGATGCCCTGAATCCGGTCAATAAATCGCCAAACAATACCGGTCAGCAGATCCTGCCGCCTGCCATCGCTGCCATGATCTGGTATCCTTATGCAGTGAAGTCCCGAATTTCCAGAAATGGGTAGTGGCGGAAGGAGTGCAGTTGGCGGCCCCATCTTCCACCAGTCCGACTTCAAAGCCCGGGCTAAAGTATTCCCTGCCTATTACGAAGGCAAATGGCTGATCACCGACTGGGTGCGGGGATGGATACTGGCAGTGACCCTGGATGACGAAGGTAATTACAAATCAATGGAGCGTTTCCTCCCTGAGCTTAGACTTCACGGACCGATAGACATGAAATTTGGACCTGATGGCGACCTGTACGTACTGGAATATGGAAATGGATATTTCAAGGACAATCCCGAAGCCGAACTGATCCGCATTGAATTCAATGGGGGCAATAGAAAACCATCAGTCCAGGTCGCGGCCAGCAAAACAGCAGGTGCGGCGCCTTTAAAAATCAAGTTAACATCGACCGGAACAGCAGATGCGGATGGCGACTCTTTAAGGTACGACTGGAAGATCAGCAGAGCAGGGGTAGTTCGACTAAGCAGCAAACTGGCCAATCCTGAAATCACTTTAACCAGCCCGGGCATCTATAAAGCCACACTTACGGTGTCGGACCCAGCTGGTGCTAAAAACACTAAAACTGTAGAGATAGCTGTAGGGAATGCGGTACCCGTAGTGAAGTTTGATTTTACCAAAGGCAATTCCAGTTTCTACTTTCCAGGCAATACCGTTAAATATGCAGTGAGTGTCACGGATAAAGAAGACGGTAGCCTGGCCAATAAAAGGATCCTTCCCGCACAGGTAGCAGTTTCCATCAATTACTTATCAGAGGGCTACGACATGACTGTGATTGAGCAGCAACAGAAAACTTTTGATGCCAGTGCACAGTTTGCTGCGGCAAAGGCCTTATTGAAAAAGAGTGATTGCAACGCCTGTCATGCTTTAGATGCCAAGTCTCTGGGACCATCCTTTAAGGCAGTTGCCCTAAAATACAAAGGCAGTAAAACTGCGGAATCAGCACTCACTAAAAAAGTGATCAATGGAGGTTCCGGCGTCTGGGGCGATGCCATGATGCCTGCTCATTCCTCTATGCCCGTCAGTGAAGTCAGTTCTATTGTAAGGTATATCCTAAGCCTGAGTCAGAAGGCCCCGGTCATCAAAAATCTGCCTGTGATAGGAAGCTATACGACGAATGTAAAACCAGAGCAGGCCAATAAAGGCACTTACATATTCCGTGCAGCTTATAAAGATAGGGGAGCCAAACTCGCTCCTGCACAGCTCGGAGAGCACATCATAGTGCTGCGTCATCCGCACATTCTCGTCAACAACACCGACGGTTCTTATGAAATGAACTTCAATAAAGAGCGGACAGTAGCAAGTTCCAAATCAGCAGGTGCTTTTCTACAGCTCAAAAGCATAGACCTCACAGATCTCAAAGGTATAGAGTTTACTGTAAACGGTGATCGCAAAGGAAGCATCGAAATACACCTGGACTCGCCAGTAGGCCCACTTATCGGAAAGACTGAAAGCACTTCTGCGATTGCCAACTTGCAGGCCATTAAAGGAAAACGCAATCTCTGGCTGGTATTCACAGAAAAGGGAAATAAAATATCAGCAATCAAAATGTTAGGGATATAAATGCCTAGTTTTGTATCATCTAGTCAGCAATGTGAAAGCCAATATCCCATTACATAAGCTCAGAGAGCGATCAAAAAATGGCCTTGAAATGCACCATTTCGAGGCCGTTACATTAATTTCGAATACCCCTTTGCAAGAGGCCCACCGCGACGATCACTATATTTTTATCTTGCAGGAAAGTGGCAGAAACCAGTTCATGCTCGATTTCAAATTGCTGGATATCTCCGATGCCGCGATGCTCTATGTGATGCCCGGACAAGTGCATCACGGAGTGCTTTCTGAAAACACTACGGGTTATTTCCTTGCGATCGACACTTTATTGGTGCCTGAAGAATACCGTGCCATTTTTGAGCAGCAAATTCCCATTAACGCACCGCTCACTCTGGATGCCATACAAAAAAATAGGTTGAAACAAAGCCTGGAGCTGTTATATCACAGGTACCTGAACATGGAAACCAGCTTGGGTAAATCCATAGCACATGCTTTGGCATCGGCCTTTATTGGTCTGGTTGCCGAAATTTACCTGGATCAGAGCAGTGCTACACTACAGCAGAACTCAAGACCGGGTACAGATCAGCAGCCAGTTCAGGCAGTTGTTGCTGCAGCACTACAGAACCACTAAAAGTCCATCCGAATACGCCGGGCTATTGCACATTTCGCTGAGCTATCTAAATGAGGTGGTGAAATCTGTCACTGGCTTTTCGGTCAGCTACTGGATTCAGCATGAACTGATGCTGGAAGCCAAACGCTTGTTGTACTATACCGACCTAAACGTAAAACAAATCGCTTTTGAACTTGGCTTTTCCGACCATACTTATTTCTCCAGATTGTTCAGCAAATCAGAAGGAATATCCGCAGGCAAATTCCGATCGGCTTACCGTTAATCGTCCAATACTTACCCTCAATCATTCATTGATATATCATTCTTTTTAGCGTTGCTTTGCAAGGTCAAATACTTTTAATTATGAATATGATCAAGAAAAAAGCGCTAGCCTTAATGGAAAGGCAATTTGCTAAAACAGGCCACGTCCTGGATGTGCGTGCATGGAATCCTTCAACTTTCTACGAGATTGACCTGCACTTGCCGGGTGTAGATATGCAGAAATGGCAAAGTGTACAGCATATGAAAGTCAAAGTAGCCGAATATACATATAGAGATTATACCCCTGCTCAATGGGATGCCCTTACAAATACCTGTACTCTATACATAGACGCTGCGCATGATGGATCAGGAAGTCTCTGGGCATCTACGCTGCGGGCAGGTAATGAAATCATGTATATGGGTATATCAAGCGCTTTTACAAAGCCGCTAAATGCCGCTGCGTTATTTTGTCTTGGCGACAGTTCTGCGATCGGTCATTTCCTCGCCCTGGAACAATTGGCAGGAAAGGGGAGATTATCAGGTGCAATAGTTATTCCCGATCCTGATCATAGAGATTTTTTCAGGAAGGACTTCGATTCCGGACTTGTGGCCATCCCTCAACAGAATTCAGACAATATTGACAACCTTCATAGTTGGTTACAGGAGCAGCAATTTGACGATGGTGCCGTGTATCTGGCAGGCAATGTCCCTATGGTTGTAGAACTTAGGAAAAAAATCAAATCAATGTCAGGTTTCAAAGGATTGGTAAAGGTACAGGGATTTTGGTGGTAAAAGCTTATCTTTGCCGCCACAATATTTTAAAAGGGGCAGATGAATACAGCGCTGGAAAGAATTAAAACTACCATTGAGCCGTTAAGGCAGCAGATTATCAACCATCAAGTTTACTCAGTAATCAATGATCTGGAGGATCTCCGGGTCTTTATGCAGTACCATGTTTATGCAGTATGGGACTTTATGTCGCTGCTTAAATCGCTTCAGATCAACCTGACCTGTACTACTTTACCTTGGTTTCCGGTGGGTTCAGGCAGCACGAGAGCACTCATTAATGAGATTGTAGCAGGGGAAGAATCTGATGTAGACGCGGAGGGTGAAAAGAAAAGTCATTTTGAAATGTACCTTGATGCAATGGAGCAATGCGGGGCTGATACTTTTGAAATGGATTGTTTTATTGCAGCGCTGAAGCAGACAGGTGATCTGGAAAAAGCCTACGCGATGGCCAGCACGCCTGAGGAGGCGAGGTCATTTGTAGATTTTACTTTTGAAGTGATCAATAGCAAGCAGGCTCATTTGCAGGCCAGTACTTTTACTTTCGGCAGGGAAGACCTCATTCCGAATATGTTTTTAACGATCGTAAATGACCTGAACAAAAAATTCCCTGACCAGATTTCTCTATTTAAGTACTATCTGGATAGACACATTGAGGTAGACGGCGACCACCATAGCCATCTGGCATTGGAAATGACAGCAGAACTGTGTGGCGAAAACGAAGAATACTGGAACGCAGCGGAAGCTGCAACTGTAGCTTCATTGAAAAAACGCATTGAACTTTGGGATGGTGCTTACTACAAAATCACCGCAAAAAGCTTAGCTACGATTTAATCAGCGTAAAGAATTTGGGCAAATCTTTGTCTTCGCTGGAGAAGTAAATCAGTCTTCTGTCTGCGCCAAATAAATACAAAGCAGGATATTGCTTTGGCTTAAACAAAGGGATAAAGACCATGTCTTTATCCTGCACGATCGTTACATTTTTAAGGCTTAACAGAGGTTTTCCATAGTTCCCCATAAAATAATCTATAGAACGTTGCTCGTCCTGAGTTACCAATAAGAGATTGACGTTGGCAAATTCTTTATTTCTTTTAGAAATGGTTGCAGCTACTTTCTGACAATGTCCGCAGGTGGCATCAAAAAACATCATTAACGTTTTCTTTCCTTTTGCAATTTGATCTGTTGAATAACTGCTACCGTTTGTTCTGTAGAACACGGCTTTAGGCACCTCCGTGCCTGGTGCCAGACCTTGTGCAAAAGAAAGAGCCGAGGATCCAAAAATCAATAACGCAACAAGAAATCGTTTCATAAGTTTTGTGTTTTATAGCAGCTAATATCAGGTTCTTTCCTTTGATTTTTGTCATATCAACTGTAAATTTTGAACTGACGATTCTAAAAACTTTTATTTAAGTTTGTTTACATACAAATGAAACAGAGTACAATGGAAGTTAATGAGTTGGCGCCCCAGGCGCTATGGGCTAACTTTGCAAGCCTGAATGCAATACCACGGGCTTCAAAAAAGGAAGCTGGAGTGATACAATTTATGGTAAGCTACGGTAAAAGCCTTGGTTTGGAAACCATAGAAGACCACGTCGGTAATGTCATAATCAAAAAGCCTGCAACACCGGGGATGGAAAACAGGGAAACAGTAATCCTGCAGTCCCACCTGGATATGGTACATCAGAAAAATAGCGATAGCAGTTTTAATTTTGATACACAAGGTATAGATATGTACATCGATGGCGACTGGGTACGTGCGAAAGGCACCACCCTGGGTGCAGACAACGGCATTGGCGTAGCCACTATTATGGGGCTTCTGGCCGCATCAGATATTCCGCATCCAGCGATAGAAGCACTATTTACCATTGATGAGGAAACTGGGATGACTGGTGCCAAGCAATTGGATCCGGCTAATCTATCGGGCAAGATACTGCTGAACCTGGATACAGAAGAAGATGACGAATTGACGATCGGCTGCGCTGGTGGAATAGATACCAATTCAATTTATAACTATAAGCAGGAACCAGTAGCTATAAACAGTAACGCAGTGGAGGTCAGTATTAAAGGCTTATTGGGCGGTCATTCGGGGATGGACATCCATAAAGGCCGGGGAAATGCCAATAAGTTGATGAATCGCTTAATGCATGATGCACTTAAAACGATGAAGCTACAAGTTGCTAGTATAGACGGCGGCAGCTTGAGAAATGCCATTCCCCGCGAATCTAAAGCGGTCTTCGTATACGCTCAGGAAGATGAACAAAAGTTTGCATCCCTTTTAGCAAAGTTCAGCAATTTGATCAAATCAGAATACCAGTCGATAGAGCCTTCATTGATCATTTCTACAGCACCTACAGAATTACCTTCACATGTAGTTGCTGCTGCTGATTTGAGTAAAATCGTTCAAGCCATATATGCCTTACCAAACGGCGTGTTCCGCATGAGCCCCGATATTTCAGATCTGGTTGAAGCATCCTCCAATCTTGCAAGGGTAATTGTCAAAGGTGGTGATTTCATCACACAGTCCCTGCAACGCAGTAGCGTGGAAAGCACGAAGGCTGACGTGGCCAGTTCAGTTGCTGCAGCACTAGAACTAATGGGTTGCGACGTATCGAGGAGTGGTGACTATCCGGGTTGGAAGCCCAATGCAGATTCTGCTATACTTTCTTTAATGACAGATCTTTATAGAGATACATTTAAAGAAGAACCCAATGTAAATGCCTGTCATGCGGGTTTGGAGTGCGGTATCTTAGGCGCACATTTGCCTGGCATGGACATGATCTCATTTGGTCCTACCATTCACGGTGCCCATTCTCCTGATGAATGTGTAAAAATTTCATCCGTACAGAAATTCTGGACTTACCTGCTCAAAGTATTGAACCAAATTCCCGTAAAAAACTAGTGTCAATATGAAAGGATATCAATATACCGTTCTGGGCATTGTGCTGTTTTCATTATATCAGTGTCAGAGCTACAAAATGGCAACCAGTACCAGTCAGGCCAGCGGAATGGCCAAAGGGATAGATTTCAGTAGCTCACCTGTAGTGGCCGCCGATGAGGCCATTACCAAGATGAGGATTGAAGATGGCTTCGAAGTTAAGCTAGTGGCTGCAGAACCTATGGTAAGTATGCCCGTGGCCATGTCTTTCGATACCAAAGGACGCATGTGGGTAGTAGAGATGAATGGTTATATGCCAGATTCTCTTGGCAGGGGTGAAGATGCTCCCAACGGCAAAGTCGTGATTTTGGAAGATAAAAATGGGGATGGCATAGCCGATACCCGAAAAGTGTTCCTGGATTCCCTGGTCATGCCGAGATCTATTTGCCTTATAGAAGATGGCATTCTGGTGGCCACGCCACCTAATTTATGGTATTACAAGATCAAAGATGATAAACCCGCAGGCCGCACATTGGTCGATTCTAAATTTGCCACAGAGGGTAATGTAGAGCATCAGCCTAATGGCCTGATGCGGGGACTTGACAACTGGATTTACAATGCCAAAGACAATAGGCGCTTTCGTAAGCGAGGTGAGGACTGGATCGTAGAAAACACCCATTTTCGTGGACAATGGGGCGTCACACAAGATGATTACGGTCGCTTATACTACAACGACAATTCGACCAATCTTATAGGCGATTACTTCGCACCTGGCTTTGGAGCCGGTAATAAGAGCCTGCGCAATGTAGCTGGTTACAACGAACGGACTGTGGCCGATAACAAAGTGTATCCGATCAGGCCTACTCCTGGCGTCAACAGGGGATACGTTCCCGGAACACTGGATGACAGCCTGCGTTTAAGAGAATTTACAGCTGCCTGCAGCCCCCTGATCTATCGGGGCAATCTTTTCGGTGATGCCTACAAATGGAATGCATTTGTAGCCGAACCTTCAGCTAACCTGATCAAGCGCAACATTCTTACAGAAGATCGCTTTAAGGTAAAAGGAAAGCAGGCCTATGCACAAAAAGAATTTTTGGCGAGCGTAGACGAACGTTTCCGTCCTGTGAGCTTATATAACGGTCCGGACGGCGCCATGTATGTGCTGGACATGTACCATGGCATTATACAGCACAAAACCTATGTGACGCCTTATCTGATGAAGCAATTTGCGATGCGCAATTTATCACAGCCCGTAGGTTGTGGCCGCATCTACAAAATTATACCTAAAGGTAAAAAGCCAAAAGTGGTCACTATACCTAATGATCCAATCCAGCAAGTTGCTTTATTGGGTAATCCAAACGGCTTCATCCGCGATCTTACCCAGCAAACCATGGTAGATCAAAAGAATAGGAAGGCCATTCCTTATTTAAAAGCAGCACTGAAAAATACACAAAACCCGATGCAGGTGATCCATGCAATGTGGGTATTGGAAGGTCTTTATGCTTTGCAGACCAATGAGGTCACCGAGTTGATGCAGAATAGCAACTGGGTCATAAGAACTCAGGCATTGGCTGCATCACCTTCTGTGATCAATTTGTCCAGCTACCCCGCATATGTAAGAGTTTTAAAACAACTTCTGGCCAATGACGACGAGTTTGCCGCTCCCTATATTGCTTATGTAGCAAATTACATCAAGCCGTTCAATGAGCAGGAGGCCAATCAGTTGTTGGTAGCTTTAGCTCAAAAATACCCCGACAATAACTATGTGGTAGATGCAATTGTAAGTACACTGCCGATGCGCGAGGAAGGTTTTCAGCAAAGCATCGCTCAACAACTGCCGGATACCAATCTGAAGATCAATAAGCAACTGGCAAAGGTGATCAACAACTTTAGGAGCGCGCAGAAAAACCGTGATCCAGAGGTAATTGCCAGGGCATTTCCAAAAGGAGCAGCCTTGTTTCGCAGTACCTGCCAGACTTGCCATGCACCAGACGGCAATGGTATCAAGTCACTGGCACCGCCGCTCAACAAATCAGAATGGGTTACAGGTAGTCTAAATAAACTGATTCCTATCGTAATGTACGGACTCACAGGTCCAATCAAAGTCAACGACCACCTGTACCAATCTCCCGAAATTTCTGCAGATATGCCAGGTGTTGCCTATGGAGAGGAAATCTCTGATGAAGACATTGCCCAGGTTTTGAGTTTCATCAGGAGTTCATGGCAAAACAATGCCGGAAAGGTAGAAACAAAAGAAATCACGGCCGCACGCCAGAAATACAAGGGCCGGGAGACTGCCTTTACACAGCAAGAATTGAACGCCATAAAATAACATTCACCCTAAAAATTAAGAATATGAAAATTGTTATCGGATCCGACCACGCAGGCTTTAAGTATAAAACCATCATTGCAAAACTCTTAATAGAAAATGGATATGAGGTAGTCGACAAAGGTACTTTTACTGAAGAGCCTTCGGACTATCCAGACCATGCTGCGGATGTGGCTTTGGCTTTGCTGAACCAGGAAGGGGAAAGGGGGATCTTGATTTGCGGTAGCTCTGTTGGCGTTAGCATTGCGGCAAATAAATTTAAAGGTATCAGGGCAGGAGTCTGCCATGATACCTATTCAGCTCACCAATCGGTAGAGCACGACGATGTCAATGTCTTGTGCCTTGGCGAGCGGGTTGTCGGCATAGAGCTTGCCAAGGATATTGTCTTTGCATTTTTGAAAGCCAAATTTTCCAATGAAGAACGTCATGTAAAACGGCTGGAAAAAATAAGGCAGATCGAAAATGGGGAATTGTAAGCGGTTTAATTGATCAATACAAGTCCGCCAAAAGGCTTTTCTGTTTCTGCCGGGCTCAATAAGCCTTTTGCTATGATTGTATAGATCAGCCCTTTTTTAAGTTCAACCTCAGCCATTGTTCCTTTTGGAAGACCTGTAGCTTTGTCTACCAGGTCAAAAATGTATTTCCTTGCTTCTACTTCAATGAAGCTACTAGCGGTTTTATACGCTTTGTCTGAGATAATTGTTTCTTTGTCTTTTTCCTTTAGGTTCAAAACGGGGGCATCTGGAGACAAATTGATGAATCTGATCAGTGCCTTATCTGTAGAAGGAGTTTTCAGTTCGTCCTCCAGTTGAAGAAAGTCCAACTGATCGGTCTTTCCGATGATGAAGAGGGAATAACCTTTGTTATTGGCAAATGTAAGGTCTTTGGTTAATTTACTATCTGAGCTACTTTCAGTAGTCAGTTTTACGGAATATGTTTTTGGGTTTACCTGTTTGTAAGCTACATTCCCTTCGAAAGGCAGGGCACCGCTTACGAACCTGGCACCGTCGAAAGAAACATTATAAGTGGCGGTGCTTGGAGATACATTGGTTAAGCTCACATAAGTAAATTCCACAGGTACATTGTTCTCTTTTTTGCATGCGCTAAGTAACACCGCTGCAGTCATCATTGCAAAAAGGCTGGTAGTAAAGGATCTTTTCATATTAGTTTAAGGTTTATTAGGTGGATAAAAAGAAATGGAGCTGGGCCCGAAGACCCAACCCCATCATCTAATTTAACGCTCTCATTTAACCAAACGAGGCAAAGCCCGGATTCGCTACAATAAGAGAGGAAAAAAAGCTAATCTTTTTTTAAGAGCATGTCGGCCAATTGGTTATCTCTCTCGTAAATGTCTTCTCTAAAGTTGAGTAAATTGTTTCTATCTGTAAAAGCCGTAAAATAAGCAATATAAACAGGAACCTTTTCTTTTAAGGTGACATATTGTTCTTTTCCTGAATTCATGGCCGATTTAATTTTCTGTTCATCCCATTTATCATTGTTCCGCAAAAGAAAGCCTGCCAGTTTAGCCGGCTCTGAAATCCTGATACATCCATGGCTAAATGCCCGGGAAGATTCATTGAATAACGATTTGGAAGGGGTATCATGAAGATAGATGTTATAGCTGTTCGGAAACAGGAATTTAACCTGTCCCAGGGAGTTTTTAGGTCCTGGCTTCTGCCGTATGGTAGGCAGTCCTTCGCTGCGGCCGGTAACCTCCATATTGTGCGATGCCAGATAATTTCTGTTGCGTCGCATATCGGGCAGTACCTCGTTGCGTACAATACTTGGAGGTACATTCCAGTACGGACTGAACACTACGTATTTCATATCGCCTGCAAAGATGACTGTTTTATGCACCGATTGTCCTACCACTACATTGCAACTCCAAAGTAAACTATCCGCGTGGTATACATGCAGGCGGAATTCGGGAATATTTACCGCAAGGTAATCCGACATCATGTGTACCGGAAGCCATCTGCTGCGTTCCATGTTGACGAGCAACTGTCTGATCCTGGTTTTTAAGGGAATATTTAGTGCTTTCAGGGTACCAGGTCCGATTGTGCCATCTGCCGCCAGACCGTGCCTCGCCTGGAATTGCTTCATTGCTGCCAGTAGCCCTTCATCGTAATGCATATCCAGGGTATCACCTTTAAAGTCTTCCAGTTTAAATAAACGCGTTTTAATCCTGGCAATTACTTCAGTAGAATCTCCCTGTTTATAAGACTTTCGCTCAGCCAGAATAGGTTTCCATTCTTCCTTTTCTGCCAGCGCATTGTATTTGATCAGAAAAGCCTTTAAAAGATCATACTGGCGGTACACTGGCGCCACACCGATACCGGTAAATTTTCCGGGAGCTTTAAGCATACTGTCCAGATAGGTTTCATAAGCAACCTTTTTACGCGGTAGAAACCATTGAGCCTGTTTGCTAATGGAAGCGTCCATACCTTGCCAGGCCAGCTTGGCGAATACGAAATACTGTGCAGTGAGCATGAGTTCAAGCTCCAGGTCAGGCTTTTTAGCTGATTTCTCGTAAAGCATAGAATCCAGTGCGCTGCTATAAGGTGCTGCTTGAGTGATGCCCTCCTGCGGAAGATTTTTGATCCTGTCGGCCAGGTTACCTGCCTGTTCAATCAATCCTTTCTTATTATACCAGGCATAGGCAAAGTTGCGGCTAGTGTAAAACTTCCTGATAGAAGGAGCGTAGCTCTCTAGGTCCGGTCTGTCTTTTAAGAAGGCTTCAATCTTTAAGCTGTCAAAAAAGAGCTCTTGCTCTGCATTAAAGTTGCCGGGAATGGTTTTATTCCAATCTTTTATAGCACGCTTTTTCAGCGCTTGCTTTGAAATTTGCTTTTTATCCTTATCGTCCGGAGTGCAGGACTGCAGATAGAGGAGTCCGGCGATAGGTAAGATGAGCAGTAGTTTACTTCTAATATTATTCATAGACGGGACTTATACCGTAAATATGTGAATAAACTGTGTATAAACCTCAAAATAATGTTTAAAACATTGTTGATAAACTGTGTATAATTATTCTGGTAACACTACTTGTATTTCTCGTAATTATCTGTAAATTAGATCTATCAATTAGCAAGTACTTTGACAGTCTGAAGAAAATCTAAAAAGAACATAGCCTAAGGGCGGAAGGTTCTGGATATTTCACATGAGAAGCAAATGTGCCCGGCAGTAATGGAGACATTACAAAGGGAACATCATTTTGACAGGAGCTGAGAAGCAAATGCAATCAAGCTGGACTCAACAGACATTGGACAGCGAAGGGGATATTCTACGGAAAGAACCGGACAAATCAATAAGAAGATTCCTGTTTCGTAAGAAAAGGAAACATAAGGTCAAAACTACAAATGCAATTGAATGTTATTTCACAGCTAAGGCTGGAAATAATTAAAACGGAGTACTGAAATCGAAAGAAGACAGACTCCGTTTTTTTTGTGCCTATTATTTTTGTTTTAAAATAAAAATTTCTCTTCCTATAACCCTTAGATCATCATACACGATAGAATTATGTTTCTGTCGTAATTATGTTACAATCATGAGAAATATTTATTTCTTTTTGATTTAAACTCTGTATATATTTAGGACACACAAATGTAAACAAAGTATGAAAAAACAATTACTTACCGCTGCGGCGGTACTGTTATCCGTATGTGGATACGCTCAAACAAAAGGAACCAGTACATTAGGGCTTGCTCTCAGTTCTTCTACTAATAAAAGTGAATATGCAGATCCCCTTTATCCTGATAATCATCAAGATAGTTTTGGTTTTAGTCTTGGATATGGATATTTTATTAAGGACAATGTAAAATTAGGACTTGATCTCAATTACAGCAGACAGAAGAATACAGTTGAAGGAACGGATGTAGAACGACCCTTCGCTGAAACATATGGTGGATCTATAATTTATCAGCAGTACTTTCCATTAATCGGAAAATTTTATGCATTTGCTGGGGGAAAAGGTCTGTATTCCCGGTATAATTCGGAGCAAAATAGCTCAGAGAGTGGGGTTAATAATACTTCAAGTGTAAAAGGAAATCAATATGGCCTCACCGCTATAGGTGGACTTAGCTGGTTCTTTTCAAAAAGATGGGCATTGGAAACGCAACTGCTATCTGCGGGTGCAAGCTTTTCAAGTTATAAACAAAAAAATAACGGCAGCTCAGTGTGGTCAAGTAAGGATACTAACTTCGGCTTAAGCAATGGGGGGTTCTTTAGAGATACCAGCTTCAAAATCTATTTCTTATTCTAAGAACATTTACACGCTCCAATAAAAAGCAGCCCACAAGGCTGCTTTTTTGTTTGTAATCGCTATTTTTATTCTGCCATGAGTAAATCCTTAAAGTCACCGTCCCAGCAGCAGAAAATCTTCGTCCTCGATACCTCCGTGATCCTCTACGACCACAATGCCTTTAGCAATTTTCAGGAACACGATGTGGCGATCCCCATACAGGTGCTGGAGGAGCTGGACAACATGAAAAGCGGCAATGAAACCCGCAATGCGGAAGCCAGGAGTTTTATCCGTTTGATGGACAAAGCCTCCGGCGAAAAGATCATGAACAAATGGATCCCTTTTAATGGAACCATGAAGGGCAACTTTAAAGTGGTGATGGATACCAAACCCAATCACCTGGATGCCGAAGCGGTCTTTGGCACCGGCAAAATAGACCACAAAATCTTAAATGCCGCGCTCAGCTTAAAACAGGAATTTCCCGCCAAGAAAGTAATCCTGGTGTCCAAAGACATTTGCCTTCGCCTAAAAGCCAAATCCCTGGACCTCCATGCAGAAGATTACGAGACAGGCAAAGTTAAGAACCTCGACGAACTCTATACCGGAAAAACAACGCTCAATAAGGTCCCTGAAGCGCTTTTCAATACATTGAAAACTGAAGGCAGCATCGGCACTACAGCGCTGGAACTTTCAAATAAATCGGGCAACCATTTCTGTATCCTGAAAAGCAACCGCAGAACTGCCATGGGCTGGTACGATTTTCAATCGGAACAGATTACAGCGATAAAGCCAAAAACCATATTCAAGATTTCCGCCCGAAACCATGAGCAGTCTTTTGCAGTGCATGCTTTGTTGAATCCGGATATCAAACTCGTCACCATCCAGGGAAAAGCCGGAACGGGCAAAACCCTGCTTGCCATAGCCAGTGCATTGGAGCAACGCAAAGACTACCGGCAGATTTACGTGACAAGACCTATAGTTGCGCTGAGCAACAAAGATATTGGTTTCCTTCCTGGTGATGTGAAATCTAAAATAGATCCATATATGGCGCCGATTTGGGACAACATGCGCTTCATCAAGGAACAGTATGCGGAAGATCCGAAGATGCAGGCCCGTATAGATGAATTCGTGAAAACTGAAAAAATCGTCATAGCCCCGTTGGCCTACATCCGCGGACGTACACTCACCAAGATCTTTTTTATAGTAGACGAAGCCCAGAACCTGACCCCGCATGAGATCAAAACCATCATCTCCAGGGCGGGAGAGGATACCAAGATTGTTTTTACAGGCGATATTTATCAGATTGATACCCCGTACCTGGATGCCGAGAGTAACGGCTTATCTTACCTGATCGAAAATGCCAAGAACCATCCACTTTATGCGCACATTACTTTAGATAAAGGGGAGCGGAGTGAACTGGCTAATCTGGCCAATGACCTGCTATAATTCCGGCTTAGCTCAACAAGCTAAATAAAAAAAATAGGCTATAGGCAATTATCCCTAACAACAGGAGGAATTTATTCGCCTTGAAAACACCCGTACTCAATAAAGCCAGGCCAAAGACGACAAACAAAACATTCGCGTTCAGAGATTCCCTTGCAATCAGGTAAATAAAATGTGCAATGGCGATATTGCCAAAGATGAGTGCAATGGGGATCAACGTATGCTGGATTAATTTGGCTTCCTTCATGTGCGTGCTATTTTATGAACTGAGCGCCTTTTTCTGAGCACAGCCATTGTAATTGCGTATAATATGTAACCGATCAAAGTGCCGTTAACCAGCCAGCCCGCAATATAAGAAGCCTGTTTGTAACCGATAAATATGCTGATCAGCGCGATAATAATTAATACCATAAGTATGAACATACTATAGAGGAAAGTGGTTTTTATCGGAGTCAATTTCCGCTGTTGTTTTTTGTCGGTCCGGTAGAGGTAGACCACAAAACCACTAATCGATAAAAAAGCACTGGTAAGACCCAAAATTGTGTAGATGATCTTCAGTCCAAGTCCACCATAATCTCCAAAATGCAGCGCCTCTTGAACGGAATAAAAACGGTCGCCAAAAGACATCGTCCGTACATCACATTTGAAAATAGGGAGATAAGTAGTTTTAGAAAGCACCAATGCATTGATGTTTTTTTCATACACCTGTCCGGCTATGCTGCCATGGATTTCAATCGTTGAACTGCCATCTTCAGAAGCCCGCATATAGCCGGGCTGAAGGTCTGGGAATTCGCGTTTTACCACTCTAAAAACCTCATTCCACTGCACTTCAGTTTTGGCATCGGCTTTGGGTTTCATGACCTTAGGGAAATCATGGTCATTAGGTGCCTTGATATCGAACCATTGCATCAACTTAGGCTGCAAACCCAGCCATGCGCCCGAACAAGCAATTACAAAATTGAAAGCCAGTGCGCTGATGCCAAGTATTTTGTGCCAGTCGCCCATTACCATCCGCATTCCTTTCCGCCTCACTTTAGGGTATTCCTGCTTCTTCATAAAATTCCCGTAAATCAGAAATCCTGTAATGGTAACGACAATAAATGCCACACCAGCCAGGCCAACGAGCTGCCTTCCCCAAAAACCTTCATACAAACGTACATGTATTTGTCTGAGGTAATTGACCAGAGAATTTTGCCGGTCGCGGCCACCCAGTATTTTATCCTGTACAGGATCAACGAATAAAAAATAGGATTTATTAGAGGCCTTATCCTTTCCTTTTACCGAAAAGCTGAAAGTAGCCACTGCTCCCCGCTTGTCAGGCATATCGATCAGTAAGCCGCTCATTTTAGGATATTGCTTCTTTGCAGCCACAAGCGCCCGGTCTATTTTAGGTAGTTGGCCAGCTGAAGGCATGGAAGCATAAACCGAATAATAATGACGTTGGATCAGCCCGTCGATTTCTGGTATAAAGACCGCAATCGCGCCAGTAAAGCAAAGAATGCCAATCACAATCCCGGCATAAAGGCCCGACCAGTGGTGGATTTTCCAGAGCAGCTTTTGATCTCTTTTGTCCTTATTATTCGGTTTCATCCTGCTAAATTAGAAAGTATAACCAATACCGATCAGGAAGTTTCTCGGTGTACCAGGGTACAGTCTGTTAAAATCATAGCCACCTACCCAGTGCGTTTTATTAAACACATTGTTCAGATTTCCAGAGATCTTGAATTTATCGATGTTGTAGTAAAGCGCAGCACTGAACAAAGTATATTCCGGAAGCTCCAGGATTGTATTCAAAGTATTTCTCTTTCCGGTATAGTTTACCCCGGCACCCACACCAAGGCCTTTTAAATCAGGATTCAGGAAGGTGTATTTAGCCCATAATCCACCTTGAGCCTTAGGTGCATTGGCCGCAAGTGTTCCGATAAGTTCTGGTTTATCGCTTTTTGTAGTTTCGTTTCTGCTGATTGCAAAGTTTGCCGTGATGCTGAAATTGGGCAAAATTGCGCCGTTGATGTCCAACTCAATCCCCTTAGAGCGTTGCTGACCGATCTGTGTAAGTTCTTGTGTATTTCCAGGATTATTGGCATTTACCAATACGTTGTTTTGTTCGATCCTGTAAAATGCCAGGTTCGCCGACAATCTTTTCTCAAACAATTCAGTTTTGGCCCCTACCTCATACATATTGCTGATCAGCGGGTCAAAAGGTCCTCCGTAAAGTGCCGGATCACCAATTGTTGCCGCGCTTTGTGGCTGATAACCTTCGGTATAGGTTCCATACAAACTTACCTGCTCTAATGGTGTGTAGACTAATCCAATTCTGGGAAGAAGCGCTTTTTGCTCTACTTTCTTTTCAGTGGTTTTTTTGTAATCTAAAATATCGGTAAAATATTCCTGCCTCAATCCCAACAGTGCCTGGAATTTACCCACACTGATCTGGTCCTGGATATAGATACCATGCTGATAATAGAGTGCCGGTGGAGATTGTGAGGATACGTTGATGTAACCTGAGATTTCGGAAATAGAATAATCTGGGTTCACCAAATCAAAATGAGGTACGTTTGGAACGGGATTGCCATCTTTCATAACAAACAGCGCTGCATTAGCTTTGCTATAATTCGTAGCAGTACCATCTAATCTGCGATAGCCTGTAGCATTGTAGTTTGAATTTCCTATTGGGGATTCATTCTGGATGTAGTCGTATCCGGTTACGATTTTATGACTCAACGGACCAGTTTTCAGGTCAGTCACAAAATATGCAGTGATGTTATCACTGTAATTTTTCCCCTGTCTGCGGATCGTCTGCATTTCCATTTTTGTAGGAATAGCTACACCGGCTGCATCTACTGCATATCGGTTCGAAGTACGGTGCTCCAGTAGATCCTCATCATACAGGAATTTCATGTAAGAAACGTTAAAAGTTACCTTTTCACTGATCTTTCTGCGCAACGAAGTAGTCACATATAAATTCAACTCATTTTCAAAATCATTTCTTTTCCCCAGGGCAAAAGAAATAGGAGTAGAGTTGAGGTTTGTACCCGCAGTAGCGCCAAATATCGGCTGACCACGATCCAGACGGCTTTTGGTCTTAGAATAGACAAAATCAAAGTTCACGGAGGTTTTGTCATCTGGAATAAATGAAATAGAAGGGGCAATCACTATGTCTTCACCACCTTGTAGTACCCTGAATGATTCCGCGTTCTGATAAGCCAGGTTCAACCGGTAGAGCAAAGTTTTACTTTCATTCATAGGCCCGGTAAAGTCGGCCATCAAACGGTTAGTGTTATAGCTTCCGGTTGCAAAATTGATGGATTTGCGAGCCTCGTCCAAAGGTTTTTTTGTCACCGTGTTCACTATACCGCCCGGGTCTGCATTTGCAAAAAGAGCTGAGGCCGGGCCTTTGATCACCTCTATACGCTCCACGTTAGGCAGTAAAGGCTGACTCCAGCTGCTTGTTGGTGTCCTCAATCCGTTGATCAGCGCGTTGCTGGATCGGAATCCCCTTAGCGCAATGTCGTTGTTGTAGTAAGAAAAATGCGTAGCACCGCTGATGTTTTTGATGACATCACTCGCTTTAAACGCTTGCTGGTCATCTATTACCTCCTTGGTCACATAACTGATCGACTGCGGTACATACCGCAATGGCGTTTCGGTTTTAGTTCCCGAAAAAGACTTGGTATTTTTATAAGCCTGTTCTTTACGACCAGTAATTTCCACCGCTTGCAGCTGATTGTCTTTATCTTGCAGCGTAATGTCGAACTTTTCTTTGTCTTTTTGCAAGCTAAACTTTACAGTTCTCGTGTCGTAACCAACAAATGATACGGTAAAGGTATAGGCACCAGGCGTCAGATCACGAAACTGAAAAGCGCCATCATTGTCGGCCACCAGGCTTAGGTCCTTCTCTACCAATTTAATGGTTGCACCTGGAACTGGTAAATTAGCATTGTCTTTGATTTTTCCGGAGATGGAAAGCTGTGCACTCGAAAGTTGAGCACAGACCATTAAACACGAGAGCGCGATTAAATGGTATAAAAACTTCATATGTTATTTAGATTAATTAAAAACAGTGGCAAATATAGAACTCTTTTCCATATGTTTCTATTCTTTCGCAAGCAAAATATTCAGCATATTTAACATTTAAAATATGATCATGAAAAATATAGTCATCCTATTGCTTGTCAGTGTTTTTAGTAGTGTTTATTCTCAGGAAAACCTCAATTTTGGCCGACAGAAAGAAGTGCTTTCGCCGCAGATCAATCCGGATGGCACGGTGACTTTCCGCATGAGCGCCCCTAGGGCCAAAAAAGTACAGGTGCAGGGCGATTTTCTGAAAAACCCGGGTTCGGCGGAGATGACGTTGGGTGCTGACAGCATTTGGACTTATACCTCAGCCGTTTTACCTTCTGAGTTGTATAGTTATAGTTTTATAGTTGATGGACTTAAAATCCGCGATCCGAATAATGTGTACCTGATCAGGGATGTGGCTTCGGTAGTCAATGTTTTCATGATCGGAAATGGTAGGGCCGACCTCTACAAAGTACAGGAGGTTCCCCATGGCACTGTTGCCAAAAGGTGGTACCCATCAGCGGCGCTGAAAATCAACAGGCGCATGACGGTCTACACACCACCAGGATATGAACAGGGCAAAGAAAAATACCCTGTACTATACCTGTTGCATGGTATGGGCGGTGATGAAGAAGCCTGGCCGGCACTTGGCAGGGCTACACAAATCCTGGACAACCTCATTGCCCAGGGAAAAGCGAAGCCGATGATCGTGGTGATGACAAATGGCAATGTAGCTCAGGAAGCCGCGCCTGGCGAATCTTCCAAGGGCTTTTACAAACCGGGAATGATGCTGCCAAACACTATGGACGGTAGGATGGAGGAGACTTTTCCAGAGGTGATTAAGTTCATTGAAAGCAATTATAGGGTAAATGCACGTAAGGATCAGCGCGCCATTGCGGGACTGTCCATGGGCGGTTACCATTCCCTGCACATCTCTCGTTTTTATCCTCAGACTTTCGATTATATCGGCCTGTTTTCCCCAGCAGTGATGGCCGATAGCAGGAATAAATCCCAGGTGTATTCCAATTTTGAGGAAAGCCTGAAAGTGCAAAAAAACAACAGTTACAAATTGTACTGGATCGCAATTGGCAAAACCGATTTCTTGTATAAAAACGTGGCCGACTACCGCGCTAAGCTGGACCAGATCGGCATGAAATATACGTATAGAGAGACGGAGGGTGGACATACCTGGTCCAACTGGAGGGATTACCTTTCTGAGTTTGCACCTATGCTTTTTAAGTAATTTCTTAATCTTTTTCTTTTGATACGGTTCGGCGCTGAGGGCGTCATTATTCGCTTATGCTCAAAATTTAATGGTATATAACTGCAGAGAATCTGCGGATAAACTTTTGGGAAAGTTTTGTATATCCTGAGGTTTGACTGAGGATTAAAGCAGGTTTGAATCGTGTATATGCGAACCAAACCCCTACCAAACCTGAACCAAACCCGAGTCAAACCTGAAAAAATACTTTTGTTTCTATTTGCTTTACAGTTAGTTATGTAAAATTTAATTGCATTGATGTATTGGTATTCTCAAAAGCTCTATTTATATTAGCATTAACTAACCAATTATTAATCTTATAGAACAAACAGATATGGGTATTTCAAATGATGGACTCCATGGCAAAACAAATGGCAAAGTAGGCAACTTGGTTTATTACCAGCGACTTGGTAAAAATATCGTCCGCTCGATAGGTCAGAATTTAAACCCAGCCTCAGTGGCTCAGCTTCAGAGCAGGCAAGAACAATCGATATGCAGCAAAATGATGAGCGCAGTGCTTCCTTTTATCAAGGTCGGCTATAGTGTGCAGATTACCGGCACCGATAAAAGTGCTTTTAATATCGGAATGAAGAACAATAGACTGCATGCACTGAGCGGTACATATCCCGATGTACAGGTTGTGTACGAGAAAATCCAACTGAGCGACGGTTCTCTATTGCCGGCCCAAGAGCCAATGGTAGAGCAAACTGCCGATGGACTGGAGTTTAGCTGGCCTACAGATCCATATATGGCTTGGGAACAATCGCAGGACCAGGTAATGATCTGTGCTTATTTTCCTGAAAATAAGTTGTTTAGCTATAAATTGTTCGGCAACACGAGGCTTACAGGCAGGGATGTACTTTTTTTAAAGGAAGAAGAGCAATCTCAATACATGGAGGTATATATATCCTTTGTAGCTGCCGATAGGAAAAGTGTAGCACCGAGCACTTATTTAGGTAGTTTCAATAAGCCTTAAGTTATGGGTATACAAAAGTCGGGTCCATTTGGCAGCTTCTACAAAAAAACCGGGCCGATTATAGGTAGACGATCAAAACATCAGAATGTAATTACGGCTTTGCATCACCCGAGCAATATACCATCTTCGGAGAATCAGTTGGTGGTGCAGGATAAATTCACGTTGCTGACTGAGTTTTTGAATAAGTTGAAGCTTTTGATAAATCTGGGTTTCAAAGCTTATTCGAAAGAAAGATCGGCTTTGAATGCGGCATTTAGTTATAACTATCCCCACGCTTTTTTATCAACGGAATCTGGTCTAGCGATCAACTATCCAAAAATGGTATACAGTAGAGGTAAGATAATTGGGGTATCGCTCACTCATTTGTCGAGGGATGGTAATGAACTGAGTTTGACTTGGTCTCCTGATCTGCAATCTGATTATTGCCAGTTTAGCGACTTAGGAACACTAGTGGTTTATAATGCAGATAGTGGCAAAGTTACAGCCTATTTACACGCGATGAAAAGAAGGGACCTCGGTTATTTAGCAACATTGCCCAAAGATTTTCAAACTACTGAGCTACACTGTTATTTAGATTTTTCCTCAGCAGATGGAAAGACGAGGGGCGATAGCAGGTATGTAGGTTGTGTTAATGATTCTCAATAAAAAAGCGGATGGGATCATTCCGATCACATCCGCTCATCTAAATTAACGCTCTCAATATATTATACGCTTATAAAGCGGAGATATTGTGAATCAAAGATTTTTTTAAAGCTTTTCGATTTCTTCGGCTGAAAGGCCAACAAGTTCTACGATGTCTTCTACAGGAACTTCCTTAAGTTTCATTTTTCGGGCAATTTCCAGTTTTTCTGCAAGTTTTCCCTGTTCTAAACCTTGTCGTAATCCCTGTTCCAAGCCCTTCTCCATTCCACGCTCCTCTGCTCCGGCCAGTACAGCAGCATTGTCCCACTTGCGTTTTAGATCCTGATCGTACATGTGTTGTTCCTCCTTAGTTAAATTAACGTATTCGGCGGCGCTGTAAAGCTGTTCGAAGATGGTTTTTTCCAGTCCATTTGGAAGATTTGTCATCCTTTGCATGTTCTTCAAATGGTATAACCATTTATCCAGCTTGGTACTGCATTGCTCCAGTGTCAATACAAAATTAAGCAAATCGATGTAAGTATAGCCCAGTTGCTCATAAAATATTTCACCCGTGTCTCTATAGCAGAGGCATACATCGTGCAGGTGCCGTCCATTGGCTATCAGTCTCTGGGCTGCGTTCTCGGGCTCCGGCTGATCCAGTATGGCCACGAAGTATACTTCCGAAATATTGTAAGCCCATTCTTTCATTTTCCCTTTAGGCGCCTGTTCGCTGATGAGCCTGGAAGTATAAAAGATACTTCTCTTTTTGAAGTCGATGGGTTTGCTGTGCTGTACCTCGATCAGAAATTTTTCCCCCTTTTCGCCGGTGCAGAGCAGGTTGAACACCGCGGAGCCTTCTTCTTTATTGTCACCATGATGCTCATTTTTGTTATAAACGAGGTCTACGATGACCTTTCTGTTTTCAAACAGCGCATTCAGCAGGTCAATTAAAAGGGTTTTACTAGAATCGGTTCCAAAGATTTTTTTGAATGCAAAATCGACCAACAGGTCGATGTAACGTGTGTCTTTCATATTTATGAATTTGTAGACAACGAATAAGATCTTTTTTTGGGATAGTAACCAAGTCTGCCATGAAAATATATAAATCTTCGCACTGACACTCGCTTGTTATATGCGACCGGGATGGTAGTTAGTTGTCTATAAACTCGCTGGCTGGGTGATTCAAATAGTTGTATGGTAGGCTGACCATGTAGGAGATTTGTGGCTAGCTGAATATCTGTGAAAAAACTTATAAAAGAAGCAGAACCAATATGTTTTTGAAGGATAGGTCGAATTGAAATGTTAATTTTGTTAGAGAAAAGTTCCTAAAGCTTATAATAATATATGATTTCATTTATGAAAACTTTTATCTCATTTTTCGTAGTAATATTGATTTTGTCAATAGCCATGGGCCTTCCTATGCCTTACTATAAACATTCAACAATGACTGCTCAAACTGGGGCGGGTTTTAGTTATGGATTTCCAATTCTAGATATTATTGTAAATATCGCTATCTGTGTAATATTAGCTTTAGGTTCTGGATTTCTGTTCAAGCTTATCTTGAGGAAAAATAATAATACTTTCTGAATGTAATGTTCTGTGAGTAACCTAGAAGCTGAAAACTGGGTTAAAAACCATTCCTTTCTCAGAACTGTAATTTTTTATTTTGATGATCTTCCGAATGAAATGTACTATGTTTCATTCGTAGATGCAGGAACAGGGGATAACCCAAATTATTCTAGGCTCTCAATTCGGGGAGTGGAAAATGGCAATGGTCTTTGGAAGGAATTTGAAGAATTTAATATTGATGAGCAAAAAAGAATAGCAAAACGATTTGATGTTGAAATTGTCAAGCGTTTGGAGCATATTCTAGGGACAATATCTTTAAGAAATGATAAAATTTTGTGATAGTTAGGTGCTAACGAAGTGCAGGATTTGGTAATAATAGAATTCTGCTTTTCTTTTCAAAATATTGTAAAATATACCATTATTATAAAAATAATTACAAAATATTAATTATTGAGAAATATTTATTTGTTTTGGTTGTTGTTGGTATATTTGCTTCAACTTGCTATTTAGGTTAAACAAATGAAAGAATACCAGGATAAATTAGAAGATACATTAGTTGATGCCAACTTTGCTGAATCCGCGGCCGAGTATACTAAGATGGAGGAAAGCAATCCTTTTGTTAACCCTTTAGTAGATTGGGCTTTTAAGCGGATTTTTGCCAGCGAGGCAAATAAAGAAGTAGCTAAAGCTTTCCTGAATGAAGTGCTGAAAGGAAAAAGGGAAATTGTATCTATTGCCTATGGTAAAAATGAGTACCCGGGAGAGATAAAGGGCAAGCGGGGCGCAGTGCTGGACTTTGTTTGCAAAGATCAAGATGGGGTTTCTTTTCTGGTGGAACTGCAAAGGCGGGAACAGCCCTATTTTAAGGACCGATCTCTGTTTTATGCCAGCAGACTGATCAGTGATCATGGACCGAAAGGAAAGGACTGGGACTATGAATTAAAAGCTGTTTATGTGATTTGCTTACTCGAAAAATCCTGCTTTCCGGAAACTGCGGAGGACGTGTATCTGCACAATGTTTCCTTGTATAATACGGGAGAGGGAACAGTTTTTTATGATAAGCTTCATTTCGTTTATATCGAACTGGAGAAATTCGACAAAACAGAATCTATGGTGGAAACTGGTTTGGATAAATGGATTTACAGTTTGAAAAATGCTGGCAAAATGACTACGGAACCAGTATTTGCGGAAGAAATGAACGTATTTTTTGAATCGGCGAGATGCGCCAATTTTACAGAGGAGGAACTAAACATGTACAGAACAGCACAAGAAGAAGAATGGGACAATCAGAATGCTTTTAATTTTGCAATGGAAAAGGCGGTGTTAGCTAAGGCAATTGAAATCGCTTTGGGGATGCTTAAGGAAGGGATTGATATTGAGCTGATTGTCAAATTGACAAATCTCTCTAAAGACCAAATCCTGGCATTGTAGTGAATACAATACGTCGGACATTTTAAAGTATAAGCAGAGGAGGAACTAAACATGTACAGAACAGCACAAGAAGAAGAATGGGACAATCAGAATGCTCTTGATTTTGCGAAGGGAAAAGCGATGGAAGAAGGCCTTGAAAAGGGACGCGAGGAAGAGAGATTGAAAGCTTTGACAGAAAAAAAAGAAGTTGCAAAGAATTTAAAATTTAAAGGTATTGATATTGCCATGCTTGTAGAAGCTACAGGTTTTTCAATTGAATATATCGATAGATTATAATCTCTCCGAAGGGAATCTTGAAAAAAATATAAATTATATAGCCAATGAAATAAAGAAATTACGACAACATATCATTACTTCTTAAATGAGGTATTAATTCTAAGAGTCTCGACTGCAAATTCCAACAATTGCCAATCGGAGAGACAATAGATTGATGCCCATGATCATATTTGTTGTACTTTTGCAGGTGCAAATAGGTCGTGGGCTCTATTGTAAACCCGTTCCGATGGCCGTTGGAAGCCTGCAGTCCGGTATTTAGAGCCCCGCTATTTGCATCTTCGTTTTATAGCCTTTTCTAAATCCCTTTGGGACTCATTTTTAAACCATTAAAAATGAGCTTATGACAAATCAAAACAATCTTAAAATTTCCGGCATGCTGAACCAGCATGAGTTTAAAGAACGCTACATATTCACTCAGCAGCGCATCATTAATGGCTTTTCCAGGCAGGATCTGGCTTTCCTATTAGGTAGGATGACCAATGATGTCTCAGATTATGAACAACTAGGTACGCATGTGAAAATGAATTATCAGGATCATGAAGTGATGGCTGCGGTTTTTAAAACATTGGCACCGGCGGCGCCAATGTTTTATCCCAAAGCAAACGAGATTGATATCTCCAACGAAAAGCGCATGATCCGTGGTTCGGTAACTGAAACTGATACCCAACGCCTTTTTGATTTCATCCATCCCTGGAAAATCAAAGGAGAAAACAAGCCGATTAACATTGCAGAGTCTCTTGTGTGTGATAGATCACAAGATCTGAAAATCTCTGAGTTTGTTCAGCAGCATTTGTTCCAGTTCAAAAAAGCGGGTTGCTTTGATCGGGGCTGTACTGCGCTCTTTCTCTATCAGCAGTTGACCCCAGTAGTGGATAAAGTCTGGAAGCCGCTCTTCCTGAAAGTGCTGAGGGCATTGGTTTACGCTCAGATTCATGCTCAGGAAATCAAATCCCATGAGATAGATGGACGGGTATTTTATAAAACTACATCATTAAAAAAGATATAACGCTATGGAATTCATTACAAGACATGCCTTGGAAAGTAGATACAATAGGGCAGAGGCGTTAATGATTGCTGCGGCTAATTACAGATCAGGGAATATTGCTACGTAGGTGTATAGCTTGGATGAAGAAGGTAGGGGGACAGTAGTCCCCTTAATTTTGGTTATTGTTCTTACATCAATATTATTGTAAAAACTTAGATTCTCGTTCGGTTTTCTTGGAATAATATCGAATAATGTAGAGTTTTGGCAGCTCAAAGAAACAGAAAATGCAATCATTAAAAGGAAAAACAGCAGTGATCACAGGTGCAGGAAAGGGTCTTGGAAAGGCGATGGCACTGGCATTGGCCGCGGAAGGTGTAAACATCGGCTTGATTGGCAGAACAACGGCAGACCTTGAAAAGCTAAACGACGAGTTGCTCAGTCTCAATCCCGAAATCAAGACTGCTTATGCAACTGCTGATATCGGCAGCTATCCGGCAGTTAAAAAGGCTGTTGAAGAAATCACGGGAGTGCTGACTCAGGTAGATATCCTGATCAACAATGCAGGGATACTGAAAGTAGGTGGTTTCCTGGAGCTTCCTGTTGAGGAATGGGAGCAGGTTTTCCAGGTCAACGTTTTGGGTACTTATTATATGGTTCATGAAGTGCTCCCTTTTTTGTTAAAACAAGGAAAGGGGGACATCATCAACATTGCATCGACAGCAGGATTGAAAGGTGCAGCTAAAATGAGTGCTTATGGTGCTTCAAAAGCCGCGGTGATCAATCTTACAGAATCATTGATGCAGGAAGTGCGTAAATCAAACATCAGGGTAACCACTGTTAATCCAAGTACCATCGCAACGGAGATGACTTTAAATGCTAATTTTACGGATGGCAACGAAGAAAAAGTATTGCAGCCTGAGGATCTTGCGTTTTTAGTGGTCAATAATCTCAAACTCCCTCCACGTGCTTTTGTGAAGGAAATTGGGTTATGGTCTACTAATCCATAATACATCATTAACAGTTATACAATTTACTGCCTGTCAAAATGAAAGGGTTTATTTCATTTTGACAGGGTTCAAAAGAGGCTGATGCGCTGGATGGATAAATTTTGTCGACTTAATTAGCTTCGTGTGTGTGCATCCAAGCAGTAGTTCCCGAAGCGGGCACTTTAATTATGCTAGGGTCTTTTCTTTTATTTTCTGGCCCTTGCAGTAAGTCTGCTTGTGCTCTATTGATTTCTCTCAGGTCATCTGGATGAAGATCTTTGAGCTCCTGGGGCAGGTCATAGATTTCAGGACTTAGCTTATCTACTAATTTATCCTTAAGTCCAGCAGTAGCATCGCCTATGGCAGTCCTGGTATTTTTCCCGCTCCTTGGTGCAAACAGTACTGAGAAAGCAGCTCCAACGGCGAGTCCGGTTACTACAGCAACTGCAATCATGGAATTATCTCTGCTGCCAGATATGGTCGATTTGATGAGTTTTTCGTAATTCATAGGAATAAGTTTTATAGGTTAAAGGATTTATTAATATAGATGTATTTGAATAACAACATGATCTGTATTTGGTTTGCAAAATGATTAATCCGCAGGGATTTACTATTTTTGCAGGGTAGCAATACTAAACCTATGAAAGCATCTTTTCTCCTTATCCCCATGTTGATGATTCTATCCTGCACTACTAAAAAGGCGACTGAAGCTGGCTCTTCCGGCAATGATCCGCATTCTTTTGCCAAGCCAGCGGAGGCCATAGCCAAGCACCTGGAACTGGATATCAAAGTAGATTTTACGGCACAACAAATCGCCGGAAAGGCAGTATGGACGATAGAGAATAAGACTGGAGCGAAGGAGATTGTATTTGACGCCAGCCAATTGAACATCCAGAAAATCACCCTGGGGGCTGAGGAAAAGGAGACGACCTTTGAACTGGGAAAAGAAGTGGAATTTCTCGGACAGCCGCTGCATGTAGCCATAGGTCAGGATACCAAACAAGTGAATATTTATTACAGTACCGGCAAAGATGCCAGTGCCCTGCAATGGTTGAAGCCACAACAGACCGCAGGTAAAAAGCATCCTTATCTCTTTACACAATCGCAGTCCATTGCGGCCCGCAGTTGGGTGCCTTGTCAGGACAGCCCCGGCATCCGCTTTACTTACAATGCACGCGTAACGGTGCCGAAGGAACTGCTGCCGCTGATGAGTGCGGAGAATCCTCAGGCTAAAAATAGCACAGGGAATTATACTTTCAAACAAGTGCATCCGATTCCTTCATATCTACTGGCATTAGCGGTAGGAGACATCACCTTCAAGGCTGTAGACGGTCGCACGGGCGTATATGCAGAGCCTTCTGTGTTGGATAAAGCGGTCTATGAATTTGCCGATATGGGTAAAATGGTTACTGCTGCAGAGAAGCTTTATGGTCCATACAGGTGGGGCAGGTATGATTTGCTGGTATTACCACCAAGCTTTCCTTTTGGCGGAATGGAGAATCCAAACCTGACGTTCATCACGCCGACGATCATTGCGGGCGACAGGTCATTGGTGAGCATCATCTGCCACGAATTGGCCCATAGCTGGAGTGGCAATTTGGTGACGAATGCGACATGGAATGATTTCTGGTTGAATGAAGGTTTTACGAACTACTTCGAGCGTCGTATAGATGAAGAGATCTTCGGTAAGCAGGAAGCTGAGATGCAGGAGGTTTTTGCAAAGCAAGCTTTGGAGGAGACCGTCAAGGATATGGGGGCTACGAGTAAAGACACGCACCTGAAGACAGATTACACGGATAGAAGTCCGGATGAAGGGACGAATGATATTGCCTATGAAAAGGGATATTTTTTCCTGAGGGCAATAGAGGAAGCTGTAGGGCGTGAAAAGTTTGATGCTTTCCTGAGGAACCATTTTGATGCACATGCTTTTCAGTCACTTACCACAGAAGATTTCCTGAAAGACATGGATCAAAATCTGATAAAAGGTGACAAAACGTTGGAAGACAAGATCAAAGTGAGGGATTGGGTATATGGTCCCGGAATTCCTTCAAACTTGGTTGCTGTGGGTTCTGAGCGTTTTAAAGCGATAGATGTTTTGCTTGCCGACTGGAAGAATACTGGTGTAGCTAAAGGTCTTGCGAAGCAATTGACCTCCAACAACGAGCGTAAATACTTCATCAGCGGTTTGCCTGCTGAGCTTAGCGCAGCGCAGATGCAGGTTTTGGATGCAGAGTTTAATTTTACAGGTTCGCATAATACTGATATTCAAAAGGCATGGTACGTCCTGGCTATTCGTCATGGTTACAAGGCAGCAGATCCGCAGATCAAAACCTATCTGCTGACTAATGGTCGCATGTGGCACATCATTCCAGTGTATAAGGCTTATATGGCCAGTCCTGAGGGTGCTAAACTAGCTAAGGAGATTTATAAGGTTGCAAGGTCAAATTATCATCCGATGACTTATCAGGCCTTAGATGAACTGTTGAAGTAAAATTATTTTCATCTTGATGTAGCGCTTGGAGTGTTTCTGTCGTCTAATGAACATAGACTAACCAAAACACTATAATTATGATGAATTCTAACCCGTCCAATATCCTGATCGTAGACAGTGGTGATACTGCAAAAATCAAGGAACTGTCTGTGCTGTTTCCTAAACTAACCAGCCTGATTCTAAAGAATGAGAAGAAGAACTTTGTTATTAATTTTAAGGATGGGGAACGTTCACTAATTGTGATGGTAGTTTGCAAATCTAAAATGGCAATCGCGAGTTAATTGCTTTAGTGGATAATTATTACTAATTTTGTTAGTAATGAAAAGATCCGGTTCGGCTGATTTGCCCCTGCATTATGGCCATGTTCCAAAATGGCTTGCCGAACGTATGTCGCGGCTGGGACTGGCGATTACGGAGGCTATAGTGACTGACTACGGTTCGGCTGAAGTGCTTAGGCGTCTGAGTGACCCTTTTTGGTTCCAAAGCCTAGGTGCCGTAATGGGGATGGACTGGCACTCTTCTGGTATTACCACTTCGGTGATGGGTGCTTTGAAAGCCGCACTGAACCCACATTATCGTGAATTGGGCATTTACATCTGTGGTGGAAAGGGTAATAAGTCGAGACAGACCCCCGAGGAGTTGCTTCGATTTGGAGATAGAACAGGACTAAACGGCCAGGAACTGGTTCGCTGTAGTAAGTTAAGTGCCAAGGTAGATAATACTGCTATTCAGGATGGTTTTCAGTTATATACGCATAGTTTTATTGTGGATTTGAACGGGCTATGGACCGTGGTGCAACAAGGGATGCAAAATGGCGGCACTACTGCCAGGCGTTACCACTGGCATTCATCGGCACTGCGTTCTTTTGTAGATGCGCCCCATACGGGCATTTGCGGTCAGAATCAGGGCCGTATCATGAATCTGGTGGCTCATGCCGCGGCACCATCGAGAGCAGCGATGCTGTCGATCACACAAGAACATCCGGATCTGATGATGGCGGAGGCCAGACGGCTGATTCTACCTAATCATCATGAAGTAAAAGCAAAGGATGTGGACCTGAAAAGATTGGGCGCTATGCTCTGGCTTACTCATGAAAAGCGTCCTGCGGATTTTGAAGAACTGTTGCTCTTGGAAGGAATGGGGCCGCGCACGTTGCAGTCGATGGCCCTGGTGAGTGAGGTGATCCATGGCACGCCCTCCCGCTTTGATGATCCGGCACGTTTTTCCTTCGCCCATGGCGGAAAAGATGGTCATCCTTTTCCGGTTCCTTTAAAAATATATGATGAGACGATTTCGGTCTTGAGCAACGCAGTACAGCGCGCAAAGGTGGGTAATTCGGATAAACTGCATGCCATTCAGAAGCTGAGTGAGCTATCATACCAGGCGGAAGCGGGTTTTTCACCCAAAGACAATTTTGATGAGTTGATTGCGAGGGAAAGAAGAGAGTCCTGGAAGTATGGCGGTAAAACTGTTTTTGGAGATGCTAAGCCAGTTGCAGAATCACAACTCCGTTTATTTTGATTATTTGTATATTTAACTGTAGCGTAATCTATTTGGATTACGTTTGTTAAGATAATTACCCTACTGATCCTTTGAAAAACGAAATTATGAAAAAGACACTGATACTATTGATGCTTGGCTTTGCGATAGCAGGATGCGGAACTATGAAAGAAAAGAACACTAACGGGATCGTTCAGTTAAGCGGCAAAATTGAAAAATTGGAAATGAGTACCTTCCAATACGGGACACATGTCCTGAAGCAGGGAAAAAAGATATTTGCACTCCGGAGTACTAAAGTACAACTTGATTCCTATGTAGATAAAGAGGTTATTATTAAAGGGGTTAAGGTAGAAGGATACCCAGTTGAAAACGGTCCGGATTTCATAGATGTTCAGGAAGTCTCGGCCAAATAGCGGATAAAAGCTATCTTTGCGGATGCTTGAAATCGTACATCAGGACGATCACCTGATCGCAATCAATAAACCACATGGCCTGCTCGTTCACCGTTCTTCGATTGCCAGTGACGCGAAAGAATTTGCGCTGCAATTGCTGAGGGATCAGGTAGGCCGACATGTAAGCCCGGTACACCGACTGGATAGAAAGACGGGAGGCTTATTGTTATTCGCTTTTAATAAAGAAGTCGAAATTGCTATGCATCAGCAATTTATGGAAGGTCTTGTGACCAAGAAATACCTCGCTGTATTGAGGGGTTATGCGCCAGATAGTGAGGAGATCGACTATCCACTGGCGAAAGAAAACGGCACGATGCAAGACGCTTTTACAGCTTTTGTAACTTTGAAACGAGCGGAAATTGATGTGGCTTTCGGTAAACATCCAACTTCTCGATATTCATTAGTAGAAGCTACGCCTACTACTGGTCGGATGCATCAGTTGAGAAGGCATTTTGCACATATCTTTTATCCTATTATTGGCGACCGCAAGCATGGTTGCAATAAACAAAATAAGTTTTTTAAGGAACAGTGGGAAATGACGACTATGTTGCTCCATGCTTCTGAGTTGAGTTTTAAACATCCGGTTACGGGAGAACAGATACACTTGAAAGCTGCTGTACAAGAGGAGTTTAAAGGCGTGATGGAGTTAATGGGCTGGAATAATTGATTAGCTTTAAGCCATGCTGAGGGAATTGCAACAAGTCATCCAGCGCGAACTTAAGCTACTGTTTCAATTGAAGAAAACAGAGCGTCTCTGGCACATTCCTGTCTTGGCATCTTTATCTACCGGGCTTCCATTACTATTTGGTTACTCTATAGGGAGGTTGGATTATGGTATTCTGGCTTGTATCGGTGGATTAGTGATATTATACTTGCCTTCTACTAGTCTGGAGCACCGGATGCTTACACTATTGAGTTGTGCTTTTGGCTTTATACTCAGTTTTACCATTGGTATTGCTTTTAGTTTTAATGTTTACCTTTCTGCGGTAGTGCTCGGGTTGTATGCTTTTGGCGTAAACTGGGTCACTAACTATTTCAGACTCCAGTCCCCAGGTAATTTCTTTTTTATAATGGTTGCTTCAATGGCCAGTTGCATGCCTTTCGATCTGATCCATATTCCCACTAAAATTGGTTTGATTGGTTTGGGTACGATGGTGGCATGTGTATTTGCGTTAATTTACAGTATTTATATCACAAGAAAATACCCTGGAAAATTGCAATCATTGCCTTTTAGAAAACGAAATTATACAAGTATTACCGAATCTATGACTATCGGTTTGTTTATTTCGGTTTCCTTACTCACAGGTCATTTTTTTAAACTGGAGAATCCTTACTGGCTACCAATATCTTGCTTGGCTATTATGCAGGGAGTGAATTTAGTAAATGTATGGCAACGTGGTTTTCACCGGATTGCAGGTACTTTTATTGGGATGGGATTGAGTTGGTTGTTCTTGCAGCTGAATTTAACTCCGTTGACTGTTTGTATCAGCATTCTATTGCTGCAGTTTGTGATTGAGATGTTAGTGGTGAGGCATTATGCCCTGGCGGTAATTTTTATTACGCCTATGACAATATTTCTCGCGGAGATGGGAAGGAACATGAAGGTAAATCCAAATGAATTGATTTCGGCGAGGTTACTTGATATTGTAATCGGGAGTTTGATAGGCGTATTGGGTGGCTGGATTTTGCATAATCAGCAGTTGCACCGAAATGCTGAACGGCAGATCCGCAAGACCAGGATAGCTTTATTGAGGAAGAGTTAAGCAAAAGCAAAGGGTTCACATTGAAAGCCTTGTTCTTTAAGAATGTGGTTTACCACCTCTTCACATGGGACATTTGTGAAAATGCGTAATATTTTCTGTTCGAAAATAAACTGCCATTTTTTTTCTCCAAAAAGTAAATTAAATAAAGGTGCGATGGATCCCAGATCCCTTGCTTCTTTTACTGATGTTTTAAAAATAACCATGTCTGCTTCTTTGAAATTAACTAATGTAAAGATGCAGGGTTTACAACTGGCTTTAAACAATGATTTGGTGGGGCGGACAAAATGGTCGGTGAACATCACAAAACTGCCGGTAAAATTATTGTACAGTTTGTGATTTTGTTTTATAAATGAATTGAAGGTAGATTAATGCAAGCAATGTAATCCCTGCGCAACAAAAGAAAGTGACTGGAATCATGGCAATATCATCTATGAAAAGCCAACCAGCAAGTAATGCACCAAGTCCGATCCCAGCCTCTAGTGCAATATACATGGTAGCCATAGCTTTACCCCTTTGTTTTGGCTCGCTGAGATCTACTGTCCAGGCAGTTGCAGTGGGCGATAGCATGCCTGTAGCTACACCATATAGCGCGGAAGCTAACATCAGCATCAGGGAAGAGGTAGCTGTGGCAATCAGAACCATCGCGACTGCCAATAGAGAAAGGGAGATTTTTAGGATCAGCGATCTTCCATAATTATCAGAAGCTTTTCCTGCCACAAATCTAATTAGTAATGATGTAAAGGTAAAAACCATGAAAAAGAGGCCTTTATTGCTGGTTCCGAGGTGAGCGCTCCAGTCTGAAATGATAGTTAAAATGGCGCCATAGCTAATATAGCTAAGAAAGATAATGATCACCGCGGGTATTACACGCCATTCGATAATGTCCTTACGATCAATCCTTAAATGCGCTGTCCTGAATTTTTGCTTATCTGTTAAGGTTTCTTTCATATTTGCCAGGATGACTATAGAAAGCAATGCAAAGAGTGATGAGCAGTAGAATAAAATATTGATAGAAAAGTGGTCGGTAATTGTGCTTCCAATAGCTGGACCAATGGCCAGTCCTGTACTGAAGCAGATGCCGTGTACACCCATGGCTTCGCCCCATTTACCTGAAGGAACAAGGTCGGCAACATAGGCGGCAGTAGCCGTTGGTTTGAAGCCGGTAGAAAAGCCATGAATTAATCTTAGAAATAGAAAACCTGCAACGGTAGTAAGCAGAGGGTATAGAAAGCCGCATAGAAAACAGACAATAGAGCCCACTGCCATAATGGGAATGCGTCCGACGGTATCTGTTAGTTTTCCGCTAAAGGGTCTGGAAATTCCGGCTGTTAGGGTAAAAAGTGCGATGATGAGTCCTTTGTATTCTGCACCGCCCATTTTACTCAGATAGCTGGGTAACTCTGGTATGAGCATATTGAAGCTGGCAGAGAATAAAAAAGAGCTGAGGCAAACTAAGCCAAATTGTAAGGTATAAATACTGGGTGAAGATTCTTGAGGCATGTATATTAATAAAGAAGTGTTGCCCGGAGACCTTTCAGTCCCGATACGCCCTGAAGATCTTCTATGTCGAAGAGCTCAACTTCTGGTTTAAGTTTTTGTTCTTGTTGTAATTCAGTTATATAATCGAGGTATTCTGCTTCATCGGCTTCATCACTATATACAATGGTGATTTTACCAGAGGCGGTAATGCGCTCATTGGTATCTTTAATGTATGCTTTGTCGATGCGTTTCTTTACAATTTCAAACCTTGCATTATAGCTTCCATCTACGTCGAAGCGTTTCTCATCCATTCTAAAGCGGATGGAAATCGTAGAGTTGTAGACCAGGATTAAAGAGGTGACCTGAAGTCCGTAGGGAAGAATTGGGAGCAACTGCTGATGGGCAATCTCCATTTCGCACATGGTGCGCAGTTGCCAAAGTCGGATTTCTCTGAGTATTTGCAGGTTGAAGGTTTGTTGCGGCGTGATGGATGCACCTACATACATGCTGTGCTCTACGCCGTCGGTTTTGAAACGTTCGTAGTAGTGTGGGAAGAGCTGCTGGGCCTGGATTTGACTAGCATCCAGTATTTCCGCCATTCGGGTATTGATCAGACCAATGGTCTTCTCATATTTTCTGCGATAGGTATGGAAGATTCCGGTTTCTATTTCGTTTTCGCTGAAATAGGCTCTGATGAGTGGCATCAGTGATTCCGTTTTTATTTCCCTTAAAGCCCCATGAATGCGGTGATCCAGATAGTTAATGATCTGGTGCTCGGTATTGGCGAGAATTGGTGATTCCAGCCAGGTGAGGAACCTGCTGATCTGTTCCTGCTCTTCCTCTAAAGCTTTAGGCTTGCGTTCACGTACAAGTTTTAGCAATTTAGAAAGCTCATTTAATTGCAGTTTCAGGTCATTTTGTACACTTCCGTTTCTTGCCTCTGAAGAGCCTTTTACATCAATTTGACCATAGAGTGGATACACGTCAGGAAATACGATCTCCTCAAGTGCCTCTGATTTATTCAGATTGCCGTCAGTGATCAATTTTTTGGCCTGATCCCTGAATTTCCAATTGACGCTTGGGTGCAGGGTTGTGAATCGCAATTGGATCAAAGCCTGGATCGCGTTTTCCAGTTCCACTACCAGTCTGTCTACTTTTTCTGTGAGAAAAGGCATCACTACATCAAGTTTATAGGCATTGATGCTATTGAGTTCTTTAGCCCTTTCAGATACCATTTCAAGTACACCTAGAAGCTTCCCGTTTTTTACCACGGGTGCAAAAATGAAACTTTTTATACCCTGTTCAGTCAGTACGCTTATGAGTGTACTGACGGGGTTTTTGAGTTGAAATTCTGTGGTGTCAGATACAGCAAAGTATTTTTTGTCTTTTACGAGTTGGCCATAAGATCCTATACAAAGGATGTCCTTATCCAGTTTTTCTTCCCTGTCGGGCAGGATAAAACTATTCATATGATAGGCGAGGCCTGTTGTGCTGAATTTGCCCTGATCCTGATTGAATAAGCTAAATCCAATTCTGAGGTCAGGAATGCGGTATATGGACCTGAAGATTGAAGTGATGCTTTGGTTGAAATTGGGCGTATTGAAATCCAGTAGTTTTTCCTTGAAGATGGATACTGCGTTTTCTACGGTGGCATCGTAAAGTGTCATAATGGCGAAACCTTTTAATACCCAGCTTTCAGGGGGGAACTTCTCCTTCCAGAGTTCGATGTTGTCATAGTTGTCGATGAGCAGGTCTATGTCGGCCTCCGAAAGTGCTACAGTATGTTCAGTGGGAAGGATATCCAGAAAATCTGCATTGTATAAAATGCGGTAGTGGCGAATGACACCATCAGCAGTCGGTATATCGTAAAACATCGGTTTACTGAAATCCAGTTGCCGTCCATATACCCTGCTTAGTATGATGCAGCAGCTTAAAACAAAGAACTGGTGTTCGTCGAAGTCGCGGATATTAATCTCAAAATCTTTACCTGCTGCCCGCATGATGTTTTTAAAACGTTCGCTGAGGTTAAAGATCGTATTGATGTAAGGAATTCCAATGGCTTTGATCTCGTTCAGTGTCAGTGCCGGAGACAGGTAGTCTACTAACAGCTTTTGTATGAGCTCCTCATTATCGATTAAGACCGAAAGGTCTGTAATTCCATTTCGCAGTTGGGGGTGTTTAGCGATCTCGCTGAGCAATGTTTTTGTTGCTGTAGGATTCGCCGCCAAACCAGAGTGCAGGCCAGCTTCCAGTTTTTCAATGACCCCTTCAAAAGAGAACCTGATCTGGAAAGGAGTTTGCATTTCAATGGTAAGGTTTGGCATACTGTGGTGTTGTGCGTCAAAGTTAACCATTTTATGTTTTAATACTTGGTTTAGTTTGTATTGAAAATGACAGGATTTAACCAGAATTTGATTAAATTCAGCACATAATGTTGCTTATGAAATACGGATTGACTTTTATATTTAGCTTGATAGCTTTTCATTTGAGTTTTGCTCAGCAAACCCAAAAGCCGGTATTGCATGGCAGCAATTGGATGGCTATTACAGGCAAACCAATGGCCGCTACGGCAGGCGCAATGATTTTTCAAAAAGGAGGAAATGCGGTGGATGCGGCCTGCGCCATGCTTGCGGCGACCTGTACCATGTGGGATACGCTGAGTTGGGGAGGGGAGACGCAAGTGCTGATCTATGATCCGAATCAGAAAAAAGTGATTGCCATCAATGCTATGGGCGTAGCGCCTACAGGTGCTACGGTGGATTTTTTTAAAAGTAAAGGATACGAATTTCCCCCAGAATATGGCCCTTTGGCGGCGACTACACCCGGCACGCCCGGTGGATTGATCTACATGCTGATCAATTATGGCACGATGAGCCTGGAAGAGGTTCTGGCACCATCGATCCAAATGGCCGCAGGATATGCGATAGAAAGTCAGGCCGCTAATATCATGGAGCGGCAAAAGGAAATGATCAAACAATGGCCCTATAGTGCTAAGGTTTTTTTGCCACACAAGGGAGAAAAAAGAGAAGCGCCCGAGGGTGGTGAGGTCTTCGTGCAAAAAGATTTACTTGCAACCTTGAATAAAATGGTCGCGGCGGAAAAGACGGCCTTGAAAAAAGGGAAAAGCAGGAAAGAGGCCCTCATGGCGGCTTACGATCGCTTTTATAAGGGTGATATCGCAGAAGAGTTTGTAAGAGGTAGTCGTGAACAAGGTGGGTTGATTACCATGAAGGATTTGGCTAATTGGAGGCCGCTGCTGGAAGAGCCTTTGATGGTGAACTATAAAGGTATTGATGTCTACAAATTGAAGCAATGGACACAAGGTCCGGTAATGCTGCAGGCGCTTAACATACTGGAGAACTTCGATTTGAAGGCCATGGGCTATAACAGCTCAAAGTATATCCATACGGTATATCAGGCAATGAACCTGGCTTTTGCTGATAGGGATTTCTATTATGGTGATCCGTATTTTTTGCCTAAAGAGCCGATCGTAGGATTGCTGAGTAAGGATTATGCAAAGGAGCGGGCTAAGCTGATTGATTTCGATCAGAATAATGCAAACATTGGTCCGGGCAACCCTTATCCATTTGAAGGTAAGGTAAACCCATATATAGATTTGTTGAAGAAGCGCGGATATGAACTCGATACCAGTAAAAGGAATTTTGTACCTAAGCATGATTTGGGTAATAATTCCCTGAAGGAAGATTACAACGACCGGCTATGGCGGGGAACCACATCCGTGGAGGCTGCGGATAAGGAAGGTTGGGTAGTTTCCATTACACCCAGCGGTGGTTGGTTGCCAGCGTGTATTGCGGGGAATACAGGAATTGGGATGAGCCAGCGTATGCAAAGTTTTGTGCTCGATTCTGCGATTAACCCCTTTAATGTGGTAGCGCCGGGTAAAAGACCAAGAGTTACGCTTTCTCCATCGCTGGCCATGAAGGATGGAAAGCCGTTTTTGGCTTCTGCCGTGCAAGGAGGAGATACCCAGGATCAGAATTTGCTTCAGTTCTTTCTGAATACGACTGAATTCGGCATGAATGTACAACAAGCGGCGGAAGCTCCAAATTTCAATAGTAACCAGCTTTGGTTATCCCTGGGAGGTACTAAGACCAGTGACCGTATGCCTAAGCCCGGACAGTTGTTGCTTCAGGATGCTACGCCCGATAAAGTACGTGAAGAATTGAAGAAAATGGGTTATATATTGAGTTTTGATGACCGGACAAGCGGACCTATCAATGCGATTTATTTCGATTGGAAGCACGGTAGTTTATGGGGTGGGTCCAGTAACCATGGAGAAGACTATGGGATAGGTTGGTAGTCGGATCGGCTGGCTATTTTGCTGGCTTGACAAGCTTGCTGATGATAATGACAAAATCACTGAATAATGCGGCATTGATTCCTTTTAGTTTTGAAGGAACACGAAACCAAATGATCCAATCGAAATGAACAAGTACAGCTTATTGCTATTTTTTACGGTATTCCTGAACCTATATTCGCAGGCACAGACCGCTCTTTCAAAGGTGAACACACTCAAATTATGGGAAGATAAGCCCGGAAAGGTATGGATGACGGATGCTTATTCGATAGGAAATGGCAGGATTGGGGGGATGGTTTTTGGAGGGGTCGGACAGGAACATATTCAATTTAATGATAATACGTTATGGACGGGCAACGAAACAGATAGAGGAGCTTATCAAGCTTTTGGGGATTTATTTATAGATTTCAATATGGGCGATGAATTTTCGAACTATCGCCGTTCATTGGATTTGAGCACTGCTACACACATGGTCAGTTATGACCAGAAGGGAATCAAATACAGCCGTGAATATTTTTGTAGTTTCCCTGATCAGGTGATCGTACTGCGTTTCAAATCCAACGCTAAGGCTACATATTCAGGAATCATCAGACTGAAAGATGCACACGAAGCGAAAGCAAGTGTTGCAGGAAATATCATACAGTTTACCGGGAAACTGGGAAATGGGATGCTCTACCAGGCTTCAGCGCAGGTTTTGTTGAAGAACGGAAGAAGTAGTGTAGAAGCTAATCCGGATGGTGGTTCTCAGTTGCGAATCAACGGAGCTGACGAAATAACGATCCTGTTGGCGGGTGCAACAGATTTCAGCAATAGCAGAGCAACACAGTGGAGAGGGGAAGCACCTGCTCCAAAGATCAAAAGAATATTGACGGCTGCTGCTGCAAAGAGCCATGAGATTTTGCTGGAGCGCCATGTTAAAGATTATAAGTCATTGTTTAACAGGATGAGTTTAGATTTAGGTAAGAGTACTGTTGCAAAGGTTGCCTTGCCTACATTGAGCAGATTGCTGGATTACAAGAATGGTGCTGATCCTGATCTGGAGGCTTTATTATTCCAGTATGGCAGGTATCTGCTGATCAGTTCTTCCCGAAAAGGTGGATTACCAGCAAATTTACAAGGCTTATGGAACGAGAGCAATAATCCGCCATGGGGTGGAGATTACCATACCAATATCAATATTCAAATGAATTATTGGCTTGCAGAGCCGACTAACCTTTCAGAATGCCATATTCCCTATCTGGATCATATCAACGCCATCAGGGAGATCAGGAAGATCAATACACAGAAGGAATATCCGGGAGTACGGGGCTGGACGCTGCGAACCGAAAGCAATCCATTTGGAGGGGAGAGTTACCTTTGGAATACGCCAGGGAGTGCCTGGTATGCACAGGCACTTTGGGAGCATTACGCGTATACCAAGGACCTAAAGTACCTGAAGAATTTTGCTTACCCCATCCTGAAAGAGATTTCCGAGTTTTGGGATGATCATTTAAAACGCAGGCCTGATGGCACGGTGGTGGCACCTATGGGCTGGTCGCCGGAGCATGGCCCGACAGAAGATGGAGTAACGCATGACCAACAAATTATTTACGATTTGTTTACCAACTACATAGAGTCGGCCGATGCTTTAGGTATAGACAAGACTTATAGAGATCATATTGCGGATTTGAAAGCACATTTATTGAAGCCTAAAATTGGTAAATGGGGACAACTGCAGGAATGGGAGACAGATAGGGACGATCCAAAAGATCAGCATAGACATGTATCGCACCTGTTTGGTCTGCATCCTGGAAGAGAGATCAGCACGATCAAGACCCCCGAACTGGCCAATGCTGCGAAGGTGAGTTTGCTGGCCAGAGGCGATGCTTCTACAGGATGGTCCATGGCCTGGAAGATCAATTTTTGGGCGAGGTTACAGGATGGAGATCATGCGCACCAGATCATTAAAAATTTCATCAGCCCGGTGGGTGTGGCAGGAATAGATTACAACAACGGGGGCGGAATTTATGCCAACCTGTTCTGCGCACATCCTCCATTTCAGATAGATGGTAATTTTGGCTACACTGCTGGCATTGCAGAAATGCTGATTCAAAGTCATGCCGAGGAAATACAGGTTTTGCCTGCTCTGCCTAAAGAATGGACAGGTGGTAAAGTTAAGGGTTTGAAAGCCAGAGGTGATTTTGAGATTGTTAATCTGGAATGGAAAGATGGCCAGGTGACAAATCTAGAGATAAAATCACTGTCAGGAGGTAACTGTACTTTGCGATTACCTAATGAACTGAGTTGTGTGCAGAAGAAGGTAGAATGGGAACTTCTTGAAGGAGGCTACAGGTGGAGTTTTAGAGCCCAGGCAGGTAAGATATATCAATTTAAAAGATAGTATCACTGACTAGTTCATTGTTTTTGCATTGTAGAAATGGATGGCCTTTATTAGATTTGGGCTTATACTTTCCTTGATTATGATAAAGATTTTTGCTGAGACCGACCGGATTATATTGAGAGAACTGGTGCTTGAAGACGCGCCGGCAATGTTTGAAATGGATTCGGATCCGGAGGTGCATCGCTATTTGGGAAATTTACCTGTTAAATCTATTGATGAAGCTGTAGCTAATATTTTGTTTATCAGGAAACAATATGAGGAACTCGGTATCGGTCGTTGGGCGATAGTGGATCAGGATACTGGTGAATTCGTCGGATGGGGAGGCATGAAATTCAGGACAGACAAGGTAAACGGTTATCAGAACTACTATGACGTGGGATACAGGCTATTGCGACGCCATTGGGGCAAAGGATATGCTACGGAATCTGCGAGAGCTTCGGTAGACTATGGCTTTTCACAGATGGAGATGCAGTCGATCTATGCGATGGCCCATGTCGAAAACCTCGGTTCTATAAACGCTTTGCAGAAAACCGGGCTGAAGATCACTGCTCAGGTAGAACATGAAGGTATCTTGTGTCACTGGTTCGAAATTAGTAAACAAGACTGGCTGAAGCGATGATCGATGTAACCTGTGCAATTGTCATAGACGAGAATGGATTAGTTCTGGCTACCCAGCGCAGCGCGCAGATGAAGATGCCCTTGAAATGGGAATTTCCCGGAGGTAAAGTTGAAGCTGGCGAAAGTTTAGAGGAATGCCTGAAGCGGGAAATACAGGAAGAGCTTGGGATCTTGCTGCAGCTGGGGTTACAACTTCCTGAGCATGTACATCATTATCCTGATTTTTCCATCAGGCTGATTCCTTTTATCTGTAAGATTGAAGCTGGCAGTATTTATCTGAAAGAACATTTGAAATACAGCTGGTTGTCAGCTGAAGATTTGCCGGGGCTCGACTGGGCGGAAGCAGACGTGCCGATCCTGAACCACTATCTGAAACATCGTACAAAAAATGACCTTAAATAGATGGCAAAGGCGAAAACATTCAAGCCCCTTTTTTGTAGTTTTATTGATATCTAAAACAATCGTTATGAAAAATCTTCGAGTATTTGCCGCTGTTACATTGGTCAGTTTATCACTTTATTCCTGTTCTTCCAGAAGATCTGCCGATGGTACAAAATCCAAGACGAAAATCACTGGCGTAGACCCAAAAGTGACTAACCCGAGCAGGGCAGTGATCAATGCGACCGGCGATGGCATGAGTCCGGGTATCAACTCCGGTCAGCGGGGGGTAGGCTCTGAGCCCAATGCCCGTGCGATAGCCGATCAGGCGATTGCCCGTGCGAACAATGTGTCCAGAGAAAGCGTGGTAAAAGTTGATCCGATCAGAGTTACCGATGGTTTGTTGCAACCGGGACGTGCCGCTGGGAAGATCAGTATCGGACAAAATGCAGAAGATGTGTATAAAGCAATGGGTAAGCCTGATGGCGGCGATGCGGCCATGGGTAAAGCAGTGGCTTACTGGCATCAAAAAGGTGAAGCGGCAGATCATGCCACTTCTATCTACACCGCGAGGGATACAGGTGAAAACCCGATTGCAAGGGTGAGGCAGATCCGCGTGAGCTCAACCGCATTCAAAACTGAAAATGGCATGGGGGTGGGTTCTACACTTACAGAGATTCAAAAGGCCTACCATGTGACCAAATCCGAAACTTTTAAGGTCGGAGGCCAGAGCTATACCGTATACAGTGACCCTTCAGGTATTTCTTTTGAGGTAGATGCCAAGGGGAATTGTGTCGCAGTGATCATCTATACCAAGGGTGCGCAGCCTGGAAGTTATTTGAGCCTGAGGCCTATAAATTAATAAGATCTATCTTTTTCTGGACCCGGGGCTCTCGGGTCCAATATTTTACCTTCCTTATCGATTAGGATATAGGCTGGTGCAAAATCCAATCTTACGGCGAGACCTTTAACTATTCCTCTTAAATGCACTTTGTATTGTTGAAATAATTCTTTTTGATAATATTGCGTGTAAATTAATGAGAGGAATAGATGTTTTCAATAGTCGACGAAAAGCCGGAAAAGCCTGCGGCTTCAAAATCAAAAAAAATATGGACCGGAATCCTATTGGCTTCGTTGGTTGCCTGTTTGTTTTGCGCTTTTATCGTTGCTGTTGAGGAGCCGATTCTGATCATCATTAGTGTAATAGCTATTGTAGCCCTGCAGTCGATGTGGTTTGAAGTGCTCCCAAATTCAAAATGGAATCGGTTCGCAAATACAATGCTTGCATTCGGAATGGCTGTTCCCTTCATGATTGGACTGATACAGCTCAGGAAAGCGTATATCAGGTATGAACTAGACCACTATGGCCTTAGCACAGAGGCAAAAGTAGTGCATACTTATACTAAGCGGAGGCTAAAAGGAGGAGATAGACGCTACGCGGTACTTCAATTTAATGCAGGGGGCAAAACGACCTTTTCACAGCTAGAGAATAACCGTGAAAAACTAGGTCTCCATGAAGAGCTTAGCATCCGATATTCATCCCGTAACCCGCAAATTCTGGAAGTTCTGAAACGGCTTCCGGCAAAGTACATTTCTAACGATTATCTGCCAGTTGATCAGGCAGAAGACGGAAAGGAATTGAAGTCCGGAATTTTTATGGAATCCCCACCGAAATTCAGGGGCGGTGCAGACGGTTTGTATGCTTATCTGAGGTCCAGTGTCCGGTACCCCGATGAGGCCAAAAAAAGAGGTGTTACTGGTAGGGTGTTCCTTTCTTTTGTGATCGGTAGAGATGGTAGTGTGCAGGATGTTAAAGTCGACAAGGGAATAGGTTATGGTTGCGATGAAGCGGCGGTTGCAGCACTGGTCGGATGTCCGAAATGGCAACCCGCTGTTCATTCTGGAAAGGTTGTAAAAGTAAAATATCATTTACCCATTAACTTCAGCCTTTAAAAACACTTTTAGTAGAAATTGTGTTGTATAAGGATATGATGAAACTTTCCTTACCTATCTGGACGATTGCTGCACCCATAATCGCCTGGCTGGCCTATTTTGGCATTAGCCTGGAATTGGGTGATTACTACAAATTTTTTCTGGGAGCTGTGCTTATTGCCAGCGTACTTGCTGCTGTTCACCATGCCGAAGTGGTAGCTCATAAAGTGGGTGAACCATTTGGTACGCTTATTCTGGCCCTGGCCATTACATTTATTGAGGTTGCGCTGATTGTCTCGATCATGCTTTCTGGCGGACCAGAGATACTCACTCTTGCCAGAGATACGGTATTTGCTGCGGTGATGATTATCATTACCGGGATGACCGGTTTATGTATTCTGACAGGTGCATTGAAGTTTAAGGAACAAACCTTTAAATTGCAGGGAGTGAGTGCGATATTGATCACATTAACAGCTATCTTGGTACTTACTTTAATTCTTCCAAATTATACTACAGGTGAACCTGGTCCGGCATTCACACCGGTTCAATTGGGTTTTGTAGCTATTATTTCATTGATCTTATATGGCACTTTTGTGTTGGTACAGACTGTTCGTCACAGGGATTATTTTTTACCAAAAGAAGTAAAAGACGAAGAAACCCATGCCGATCCGCCCACTCTGAAGACCGCGTTATTCAGTTTATTACTGCTGATCCTTTGTTTGGGAATTGTGGTATTGCTGGCTAAGTCACTGGCCTATGACATTGAAGTTGCCGTGATCAGTGCAGGGGCACCGAAATCGCTTGTGGGAGTAATTATCGCCGCAGTAGTGTTGTTGCCGGAAGGATTGGCTGCCTATAAAGCAGCACGTAACAACCGCTTGCAAACCAGCCTAAACTTAGCGCTGGGCTCTGCTTTGGCTAGTATTGGCTTGACGATTCCTGCGGTAGCGGTAGTTTCCATGATGACGGGGCTCACCATCACCCTAGGTATTGATTCTAAGTCTGCTGTACTACTCTTTTTATCCCTGTTCACCGTCACCATCTCACTGGCTAATGGTAAAACCAATATTCAGCAGGGCGTCGTGCTTTTGGTGATTTTCGCGGCATACTTGTTCACGATGATCATGCCATAGCTGGATTGGGATTGCAGATACCTATAATGTTTCTAAACTAAAAATCGGCAACCGAAAGTTGTGGGATTATCCTAGTTTTGGCCAACGAAAAAATTCATATGTCAAAAACAAAATTAACAATCAACAACAACGGTTCGGTGAAAATAGAGGGCGATTTTGAGATCGTTGATAGAAATGGTAATGTATATGGTCTGCAGGGTAGGGAGGTTTTGTCCATCTGTCGCTGTGGCCTTTCCAAAAATAAGCCATTTTGCGATGGGGCTCACAATGGCCATTTCGAGCATGAGGCGATTGCTTTCGACCTGCCACCTAAAAAAGTTTAATTCTTTTCCGCCATTTCGATACGACCAGAGATGAGGTATTTGTTGTTCCTGTTGTTGCTTACCTTCCATTTGGGCAGTCTTGCCCAGGAACTAAAGGTCTGTTCATGGAACATCCAGAACTTCGGTAAATCTAAGGACGATATTGAAATGGCGTATATTGCCAAACAAGTCAACGAATTTGACCTCATTGCCATTCAGGAAGTTGTGGCCACAGCTGGAGGTCCGCAAGCAGTAGCCCGCCTTGCAGATGAGCTGAACCGGATGGGCAGCCAATGGGATTATACCATTAGCAATCCGACAACGGGCAAAGCGCGGGAACGCTACGCTTTCCTATGGCGCACATCCAAAGTCCAGAAAAAGGGGGATGCCTGGCTGGAACAGAAATACGAGCAGCAAATCGAAAGAGAACCTTATTTCTGCCGGTTCATTGCTGGTAAAGCCAATTTTACGATGGCCAGTTTTCATGCGGTCCCCAAATCAAAACTCCCCGCTACGGAGATTAAATATTTAAAATTCCTGCCTGCACGGTACCCCAGCGATAAGCTGATCTTCTGTGGTGATTTTAACCTGCCTCAATCGAATAACGTCTTTTTCCCTTTGAAGAGTATGGGCTATAATCCTGTTTTAGTGGGACAGAAAACTTCACTGAAGCAGGAATGTGTGGCCGACAATTGCCTGGCTTCCGAATACGACAACTTCTTTTTCAGATCGGCCGAACTGAAAGCTGTCAAATCCGGTATCCTTCATTTCTACCGCGATTTTGCAGATATGCTGGCTGCGCGGGCGATCTCTGATCATGTACCGGTATTTATCCATCTGAATCTCAATTAGCTCTTTTTCAAAAAAAGGCTAACATTCCTCATGCTGGATTGTTGCGCTACAAAGCGTATTTTTACACCTTAAACAAATTTCATGAAAACAGCAATAGTGATCGGCGCCACAGGTCTGGTGGGCTCGGCCCTCGTAGATTTACTGATTAGGGATTCGAGGTTCAACCGCGTTCTGGTGTTCAGTAGAAGGTCGATTGGACGTAGTTCCGCTAAGTTGGAAGAACAGATTATCGATTTTGATCGGCCCGAAAGTTGGAAAGATCTGGTAAAAGGAGATGTGTTGTTTTCTTGTCTGGGTACTACATTGAAGCAGGCGGGCGGTAAGGAGAAGCAGTACAAAATCGATTATACCTATCAGTATCAATTCGCAGAAGCGGCTTCAAAGAATGGTGTACCTTGCTATGTGCTGGTCTCGGCACCCGGGGCAGATCCGGACTCCTCATTGTTTTACAACAGGATCAAGGGCGAATTGGAAAGGGATGTGAAGCAGCTCCATTTTCAGGAGGTCCATTTTCTGCAGCCCAGTTTGCTGCATGGACAACGTGATCAGGAACGCTTTGGAGAAAAACTGGGTTACCAGGTGCTCAAGGGACTCAATGCCATTGGCCTATTTAAAAAGTACCGCGCGATCGATGGAAATACTGTAGCAAGAGCCATGATCAATGCAAGTCTATCGCAAAAAGAAGGTGTACACCTGCATGTCCTGGACGAAATTTTTCCGCTCGCCCGCGAATAAGGCAAATTATCGTTACTGGTATGTCATTTCTAAGCTACAATTGCAGATTATCTTCGGAAGAGGGTGCTGGAAATCAATGGAAGTGTAACTTTGCGCGCTGAAGGCGCAAGCTGAATACACACCAAATACAAAGAAATGATTAAAAAGTTAGGTTCGATCCTCTTCTCCACCCGTACGATGGGCATGCTCTTACTGTTATATGCCTTTTCTATGGCGATGGGTACCTTCGTAGAAAATGACTATGGCACGCCTGTGGCAAAAGCATTGATATACAATTGCTGGTGGTTCGAACTGATCATGCTGATCCTGGTGATTAATTTCATTGGAAACATTGGCAGGTACAAACTTTACCAACTCAAAAAGCTTCCATTGCTGGTATTTCACTTAGCTTTTGTGATTATTTTTATAGGTGGTTTCATTACCCGTTACATCAGCTTTGAAGGTTCTATGCCGATCAGGGAAGGGGAGTCCAGCGACCGCATCATTTCTGATGCTACTTTTTTTAAAGTGCAGATCGGCAATGACAATGATGCCCTGGCCTATGATGACGTCCCGGTAACTTTGCTGTCGGATCGTGTACCTACTTACCTGAAGCCTTTCAAAAAGACTTTCTCAGGTGAATATGATTTTCGTGGCGAACGCGTGAAACTGAAGGTGGTCGGCTTTTATCCACGTGCACAGGATTCACTCGTTCAGGATGCTTCCGGCCTGCCCACTTTACATCTGGTGGTGCTGGAGAATGGTCAGCGCGTCAATAAATACATTCCTTCCGGCAATGTGCAACTGATCCAGAATATGTTGTTCAGCTTCAATAAGGAGACTAAAGGTGCGATCAATATCACGGATGCGGGCGGTAAATTTCAGATTTCTTCTCCTTATGAAGGCAATTACATGATCATGGCCACCCAGGAGCGTAAGGTCGTGACTGGCAATAATGAAGTGCAACCTTTCAATCTGAGGAGCTTGTATACCTACGGAACGCTTGCTTTTGTGGTGCCGGAAGCAGCTACTCCAGCGAGGATCATGCGTTACGAGGGCGACAAAAAGACGCATGAGAATGATCCTGACCTAATAGAAGTGGCGATTACGACAAGTACAGCAAGCGATACGGTTTCTTTTTACGGAGGTAAGGGCATGACCAACTTTCAGCATCAAAGCACGGTTGGGGGACTGAGAATCTCGCTAGCTTACGGTTCTAAAGTATATACTGCACCTTTTTCACTGAAGCTGGTCGATTTTAAAATGGAGAAGTATCCCGGAAGTGATAGTCCTTCTGCTTATTCTTCGGATGTCATGATCCAAAGCGAAGGAAAAGAGACTCCTTACAAGATTTATATGAACCACGTCCTTGACCATTCAGGTTATCGTTTTTTCCAATCCAGTTTCGATCCTGATGAATTGGGAACCATTTTGTCGGTCAATCACGATGCCTGGGGCACTAACATTACTTATATCGGTTATACTTTGCTGTTCCTGGGGATGTTTGTCACCCTGTTCTGGAAAGGCACCCATTTCTCCAAATTGAATGAGCAGTTGAGATCGCTTTCCAAATCTAAGGCGACCTTGGTGCTGCTGATGCTTTTGCCTCTGGGCAGTGCTTACAGTCAGAAGATCGACATGCACGGTACCGACGGCACACACCAGCATAGCCCTGGAGATGGTCATGATCATGCACATGAAGCACAGGGCCAGGCACAGCAGCAGCCAGCTGGCCATGAGCATACGGCTGAAGTGAAACAGGTACTGTCTATGGCTTCTGTGGATGCCAAGTCATTTGCTGAAACGGTGAAGATCAATCCTCAACATGCGGAGCAATTTGGAAGCCTATTAGTGCAAAATATAGATGGACGGATAGAGCGGTCAACACACTTGCCCTTGAGGTGCTGCGTAAGATCCACGGCAAGGAACGTTTTTATACGCTGGATGCCAATCAGTTTTTACTGTCGGTCTCTACAGCTCCTTTCAGCTGGGTGAATGTACCCCTGGTGAAAATCAGCAGTAAGGGCGGACCAGAGGTGTTGAAGACCTTGAAAGCCGATGAAAATGGCTATACCTCTATGGTAAACCTGTTGAATCTGAGTGCTGATGGATCAGCCGAATTTATTCTTGCGGAAGACTATCAAAAGGCTTTTGCCAAAAAGCCGGCCGATCAGGGTACTTACGACAAGTTTGTGCTGGACCTCAACGATAAGCTATACGCGATGCAGCAATTGCTGGATGGTCAGTACCTGAGGATCTTACCGCTTGCCGGTGATGCCAATAACCGTTGGGTAGCCATGCCTTTTAATCCCATCGGAACTGAAACGCTGTCTAATCCAGTAGCCTTGTACTTCGGAAGTGTGGTTGCAGCCCAGACTTCAGGAAACTGGACAGGAGTGGATGCAAAGTTAAATCACATCAAGGCCCTGCAGTTGAAGCATGGAAAGAATGTGGTGCCTTCTGAGGCGAAGATTCAGTGGGAGATCAGGTACAATTCCTGGAACATCTTTCTGAAATTAATGATTGTTTATGCCTTGTTGGGTTCTGTGATCCTGGCGCTGGCCTTCGTAAGGCTGTTCAAGCAAAATAAAACTTTACACCGGTTGGTCACTTTCTTCCTGATCCTGATGGCTTCTGCGGCAGCTTTGCAGGCATTGGGACTTGGCGTCCGCTGGTATATTTCCGGACATGAGCCCTGGAGTAACGGCTACGAAGCGGTTCTGTTCATTAGCTGGATCGGCGTATTGTCCGGCATGCTAATGTACCGCAACAGCAATGCTTTTATCCCGGCAGCGGGCTGTCTGATTGCAGTGATCCTGATGGGCTTTGCTCATGGTGGTTCGCAGATGAACCCACAGATCACACCGCTTGTACCTGTGCTCAAATCCTACTGGCTGATGATCCACGTGGCCATCATCACTTCCAGCTATGGATTTTTTGGCTTAAGTGCATTGTTAGGCACCGTAGTACTTGTACTGTATATCATTGACGGAAATAAGATCGCTGCAAAAGTAAAAGCATCTATAGCCGAGCTGAGCATCGTGAATGAAATGTCGCTCACAGTAGGGATTTTCTTACTTACGGTGGGTACCTTTTTAGGCGGCATCTGGGCCAATGAAAGCTGGCCGGTATTGGAGCTGGGATCCAAAAGAAACCTGGGCTTTCATATCGGTCATCGTGTACGCCTTTGTACTGCACGTTCGCCTGATCCCAAAACTGAAGAGCAAATACTTATTTAACCTGCTCTCATTGATCAGCTTCTCCACGATCATCATGACTTATTTCGGTGTAAACTATTACCTGACCGGATTGCACTCCTATGCGCAGGGAGATCCTGTTCCCATTCCATCATGGGTTTACATCACAGTAGCCTGTGTGGCGGTTCTGGGCTTTGTATCCTACAGACGCTATGCAGCGAGGAATAAAAAGACCGCTTAGCTTTCTGCTAATGATACTACGAAAAGACGATTGCCGATAGCAATCGTCTTTTTTTAAAAAGCTTCGGTAAGACCCAGGAAGAATCCTCTCGCACCATATTTTCCAAAGGCATAGTCCAGGCAAAGATTGGTGCGGGTGGCTTTATTGAACAAAACCCTCAAACCTGCACCACCACCTGGCTGCCACCGCTCAAACAATGCCGTTCCTTGCATGTCATTGGCGCTTTGAACATTAAAAAAGGTTACGCCGCTAAGGAATTTATTGTTCAGGATCGGAAACCTGTATTCTAGTTCTGAGTAAAAGTACTGTGGTGCTTTGAAGTAACCAACGGTATAGCCTCTGCCACTCCGGAAATAACTGTCCCTCCCTGTTCCCGGCAATTCCAGGTATGGAAGTTTACCACTCAATAAATAGGATCCCCAGTTCCAGAAGGCGATTACGTGCTCCGGATGTGTTTGCGATAAGCTCCAGTACTTCCTGAAGTCAGTGGTCAGCTGCAGGGCATTCTTGGAACTGCCGATCCAGGTCTGATTGGCACGGATACCCGCATCAATATAGATCCCTTTGTAAGCCCGGTTTTGATTGTCCCGGGTAGTATACTGTACATTAAAGAGAAAGCCGTTAGATTGGTAGTGGTCCCGGTTGAAACCATAACGATCGCTGTAGATGTTGTAGGGAGTCAGCTCATTTGTAGCGCCCCGGTCTTCTATATTTCGTCTGATCTCAAAAGATACACCAGCACCCAGAAAAAGATTTTCCTGCACTTGTTTGTAGATCTTTTCTCTGAAATTGTAATATTCTGCATGGAGCACGTAAGCCTTCCGGTCCGGATTACTCAGGGCCAGGTCGGCTTCAGAACCAGTTGCGGCATTGCCGATTCCCAGTCCAAAATCTGGAGTTACTGTTTTGGCTGCGACCAGGCTTCCCTGCAGGTTCCATTTGTTGCCGGGTGTATAGATGTTATGATTCAGGTAAAAATAAATGATGCCTTTGGTAGTAATGGAAGCCGAGGTGGCGGCGATGGACATTAACGTGTTAGGTTCCGAACCCAAAACTCTTCCGGCTACAGCCTTGATGCCAATTTGGGCTCCGATGCTCGGATTATAAGCGAAATTGGGGATGATGGTGATTCCGGAAGCTTGCTTTTTGGTGTTGGCAGGCCTTCCAGGATGAAATAGATTTCTGAATAAATCTCCTACATCATATTGATTTGCGATGTTAGTCCGTCTTAAGGAATCAAGCTTTAATGAATCTGGTGAAGGGATAGTCTGCGCCTTTACGTTATTGAGTCCGAATAACAATCCAAGGAATAAAAATGATGTATGATGAATTTTCAATTTAATTAAGTATTTGTCAAAGATAACGATAAATGAATAGCAATGTTTTGTTTCTAATTTTTGCAATTTTGCGCAATGAAAGAAAAATTGGACCTGGCTAATTGGAATAGGATTGAACATTTTAATTTTTTTAAACAATTTGATCAACCTTATTACGGTGTTACAGTAAATGTGGACTGTACTTCATCCTACGAAAAAGCAAAAGGTCTGGGCGTGCCTTTTTTCAATTATTATCTTCATAAGTCCCTGGTCGCGATAAATGCTGTTGAAAATTTTAGGTATAGAATAGAAGGGGGAGAAGTTTACGTTTATGATGAAGTGGATGCTTCTGCAACTATCCTGAGGGAGGATAAGACATTTGGCTTTTCTATGGTGAAATTTGAACGCGATTTCGAGCGTTTTAACAAAGATCTTTGTGCAGAGATAGCCCGTGTTAAATCGACTACTGGTCTGTTTACTACTGAAGTTTCTCCAAGTGTCATTCATTTTTCTGCTTTACCATGGCTGAATTTCAGCTCTATATCTCAAGCTTCTCACGCTGCATTTGCGGATAGTTGCCCTAAAATATCTGTTGGCAGGTTACATGAAGAAAATGGAAGGAAGATGCTACCGTTCAATATATATGTACATCATGCTTTGATAGACGGCTATCATATCGGGATTTTTTACGAAAAATTGCAGGATCTATTGCGTTAGGTTATCTCTTTGTGTCTTGGTTAAGCTATTGAATACCAGTGTGTATGAATGGTCAATCAATTCTTTGAGCAAGTTAAGTTTCAGGCCACCGTCCATGTATATGGTATTCCAATGTCTTTTGTTCATGTGGAATCCAGGAATGATTTCGCTATGTCGTTCCCGTAGTTCTATTGCCCACTCAGGATCACATTTTGCGTTAAACCGGTTTCCATCTTCCAATCCAACCAGCAGGAAAATCTTGCCTCCGACTTTAAATACCAGTGTATTATCACCAAAAGGCATATCTTCAATTGCTGCAGGTTTTTGTAAGCAATAATCTCTTAAATCTTCGATATTCATAATCAAAAATACATTTCTTATCCTATATCAATAACCATCGGCCTGTGGATTTATTACTTTTGATGATCAGAAAAAAATATTATGGAATTAGGTATAGGAATGTTTGGTGATTTATCCTTTGATGCGCAGACTGGCAAACCAAGGGAAGCAAAAGTAAAACTTCAGGAAATTCTGGAACAGATTGTGCTGGCGGATGAGGTAGGGCTGGATGTTTTTGGTCTTGGTGAGCACCACCGACCTGATTATGCAGTATCATCGCCAGAAATCGTGTTGGCAGCTGCCGCGAGTATTACTAAACGCATCAAGCTGATGAGTACGGTAACCGTACTGAGCTCCGCGGAGCCCGTAAAGGTATACCAGGACTTTTCGACCATTGACTTAATTTCTAATGGACGTGCTGAAATTGGCGTAGGCAGAGGTAGTTTTATTGAGTCTTTTCCATTATTTGGTTATGATTTAAATGACTATGATCAATTATTTGAAGAAAAGCTTGATCTCCTTTTAAATATAAACAATAACGAAGTTGTGAATTGGGAAGGTAAACTACGTGCGCCGCTAAAGAATCAGATGGTATTGCCAAGGGCGACAAAGAACGGCCAATTGCCAATTTGGATTGCTGTAGGTGGTACGCCGCAGTCGGTATTGCGCGCAGCAGTTTTGGGGTTGCCATTGGTCGTAGCGATTATTGGAGGTATGCCAAAGCAATTTCAGCCACTTATAGAGTTTTATAAGCAGGAATATGTAAAGAATGGTCATGATGTCAGTAAAATGCAAATCGGAATCCATTCACATGCTTTTGTGAGCGACAATGATGCCAGTATAGATCAATATTTCTATAATTATGCATCGCAAATGGATAGGATAGGAGCATCAAGAGGCTGGACACCCTACACAAAAGAACAATACGATGGTGGCAGATCAGAAGAAGGCGCATTATTCATAGGAGATGCTGCACAGCTTACTGATAAAATTCTCTATATGCATGAATTATTTGGGATAACCAGGTTCATTGGACATATGGACGTTGGAGATCCCTCTCATAAAGAAATGATGAAATCAATTGAGCTATTCGGAACTAAGATTGCTCCTGAAGTTAGGAAGGCACTGTCGGTTTAAATGATTTTCATACGTGGGATAACTCAGCCATAAAATATCTGTTTTGTTTTTGGGGAGGGAAGTTCTATTTTAGCGCCTCATAATAAAAAAACTGTGCAACCGTTAATTTGGTTGTACCCAAACATTGGAATGAAAAAGAAAATAAATTTACTAATGCTGGCAATGGCCTTTGCTGCCACGGCTTCTGCACAACAGCCTGGATGGCTACACAAGGATTTAAAAACAGATTCTATTTTTGGGATCAGTGCCGACAAAGCATACAAAGAACTTTTAAAGGGTAAAAAAGCTAAGCCTGTTATTGTTGCGGTGGTAGATGCCGGGGCAGATTATAAGCATGAAGATCTTAAGGATGTGGTCTGGAAAAATAAAAAGGAGATTGCTGGTAATGGAAAAGATGATGACAAGAATGGTTATGTAGATGACGTATTTGGCTGGAACTTTTTGGGTTCGGCTAAAGGCAGTGTAATGTTTGATAATCTTGAATTGGCTAGGATCGTGAAAGCAAATCCAAATTCTCCATTAAAGGACACACTCGACAAGAAGATAGATGAGGCCCGTAGGAATGCAGGAAATATCGCTGGCTTTCAGCAGGTTTTAAATGCAGTTGTTTCCAAAATGGGTACAAGTCCTGATGCGGATGCATTTAAGAATTTTAAATCTGATGACGGCCAACAAGCACAGGTAGCTAAGATCATTTCGCAGATGATGCAGGGTGGTGCAACTTATCCGGAAATTAAAGAGGGAATTGCTGGAGATTTGAAGCATTTTGAAGATGAACTGAAATATAACCTCAATGTAGATTACAATTCCAGGGATACTGTAGGTGATAATTTTGCCGACGTAAATGAAAAAATTTATGGTAATGCTGTAGTAGATGCTCCTGATTGTGATCACGGTACACACGTATCTGGAATTATTGCTGCAAAACGTGGCAACGGAATTGGTATCGACGGTATTGCTGATGCAGCTTTGATCTTGCCAGTTCGCGCAGTTCCTACTGGTGATGAGCGCGATAAAGATATTGCTAATGCCATTTATTATGCAGTAAATAATGGTGCTAAAGTTATTAATATGAGCTTTGGAAAAAGTTATTCTCCAGAAAAAGCAGCAGTAGATAAGGCTATGCAATATGCTGTGAGTAAAGATGTCTTATTGGTACACGCCGCTGGAAATGATGCTAAGAATGTAGACGTAGAAAATAATTTTCCAAGGGCTGCTTATCTGAAAAACGGTGATGCGACTAAAAACTGGATAGAAGTTGGTGCTTCGGGTTGGGCGAATGATGAATCATTGCCTGCTTCTTTCTCAAACTATGGTGCGAAATCTGTTGATGTGTTTGCACCAGGTGTAAAAATTAATTCAACTATTCCCGGATCGAAATATGCAGATCATGATGGTACAAGTATGGCGGCTCCTGTGGTAGCTGGTATTGCTGCATTGGTACGTGAATATTATCCTTCACTGACTGCTAGTCAGGTTAAGGAGGTAATCGTGAAATCTGTAGTTAAAGTTGATCATAAAGTTAAAAGACCTGGGTCTGACGAGTTGGTCGATTTTACTGATTTGTGTAATTCAGGTGGTATTGTAAACGCTTATGATGCATTGGTATTAGCTGCTAAATATGCAAAAGGTCAGGTGTCAAAATGATTGACACCTGAATAAAACTATTGCTGATTGAGCATCTTGTAGCTTTGATGAGCAATCTCATATTCCTCATTGGTAGGAATTACTAATATCTGAACTGCTGCATTGTCTTTGTGGATTGGCAGCAGTTCTTTTTTATACTGGGTATTTTTCTTTTCGTCAAGTCCTATATTCAAATATTCAAGTTCATGACAAACTTCAGCCCGCATGGCGACATCATTTTCACCAACACCTGCTGTGAAAACAATTGCATCCAAACCGTTTAATATAGCAGCATAAGCACCAATGAATTTTTTAATGCGGTAAGCATAAAGTTTGATGGCCAATTGGGCGGCTTCATCACCTTGTTCGACTTTCTTTCTGATGTCGCGCATATCACCAGTTCCACCTACACCTAGTAAACCCGATTGTTTGTTCAGTAAGTTACTAAGCTGACTGAGCGTATAACCGGAATGTTCCATCAGGTGAAAGACGACAGAAGGGTCGATGTCGCCGGAACGCGTACCCATCATCAGTCCACTCAGGGGACCAAAGCCCATAGTCGTATCTATAGATTTCCCCGCCTTTACCGCAGTCATGCTGCAGCCGTTGCCAAGGTGGATAGTGATGAGTTTAGCATCCGGCTTGCCCAACCACAGCATAGCTTGTTCACTCACATACTTGTGGCTTGTGCCATGAAAGCCGTATACACGGATGCCATGCTCTTTATAGTAAGATTCTGGAATTGCATAGCGATATGCCTGCTCGGGAATGGTCTGGTGAAATGCGGTGTCAAACACCGCAATTTGTCTGGCCTTTGGGAAAGTCTCTTCCGCCACTTCTATACAGGTGTAGTTAGCGGGATTGTGGAGCGGAGCCAGGGAAAATAGTTTCTTAATCTGTGCCTTTACGGCATCGTTGATGATGACCGCACCAGAGAACAGTTCTCCACCATGCACTACACGGTGGCCTACAGCATGGATGTCATCTGTACTTTTGATGGCTGCTTCCTCCCCGCTGGATAACTCTGCCAATACCTGCTTCAATGCAATAGAATGATCCTTAACTTCACTTCCTTTTTCTCCGATTCTTTCTACCAGACCACTACGGACCGGAATCTTGGATGGCATGCTAAATAACTGGTATTTCAGGGAACTGCTTCCCGAATTGATCACTAAAATATTCATAGGTATCTTCTTAATTGTCCTGGCATTGTATGGCGGTGATCACCACTGTATTGAATATGTCATCCACCGTACAGCCCCGGCTTAAATCGTTAATTGGTTTGTTTAATCCTTGTAACATTGGTCCGATAGCCAAAGCTCCTGTTTCCCTTTGTACAGCCTTATAAGTGTTGTTCCCTGTATTCAGATCCGGGAAGATCAGTACACTTGCCCTGCCGGCTACTTCAGAGCCGGGTAGCTTTTGCTGGCCGACCACCGGATCTACTGCTGCATCATATTGTATAGGTCCTTCTATCTTCAGTTCCGGGTGTCGGGCCTTAACAATCGCGGTTGCTTCACGGACACGTTCCACATCCTCACCTTCACCGGAGGTTCCTGAAGAGTAGGAGAGCATGGCTATCCTTGGCTCTATGCCGAAGCGGGCGCTGCTTTCTGCCGAGGAAATGGCAATTTCTGCCAATTGTTGTGCAGTAGGGTTGGGGTTTACGGCACAATCACCAAAGATCGCCACACGCTCAGGCAAACACATGAAAAAGATAGAAGAAACTACAGATACACCAGGTTTGGTCTTTACAAACTGCAGGGCTGGCCTGATGGTATGCTGGGTGGTGTGCACGGCACCCGACACCATTCCATCGGCGTGTCCTTTGTATACCATCATCGTTCCATAATAGGATACGTCAGTCATCATGTCCCTGGCCATTTCCATATTTACATTTTTGCTTTTACGTAGTTCGTATAGCGTTTCTACATAATCACTATAATTGGAAGAGCTTGCTGGGTTATGTATGTGGATGCTGTTGATATCAAGGCTGAGCCCCAGGCGTTTGATGCTGGAACCAATTTCCAGTTGATCGCCAAGTAATGTGATGTCCACAATGTCCTGGGCAATTAGTTTTTCCACTGCCTTCAGGATCCGTTCGTCGTTGCCTTCCGGAAGAACAATGTGTTTTTTCTGGCTTTTTGCCCATTTTACCAGTTGATATTGGAACATATGTGGTGTGATCCCGGTGTAATTAAAGGTGATGATCTTATCGTCCAGGGCCTTCATGTCTACGTATTTCTCGAACACATCTATAGCGAGTTCGATCTTCTTTGTATTTTCCTTAGTAATCTTGGAATGGATGCTTCCCATCCTGGTGGAGGTTTCGAAAGTGCCATAGTTCACAGAAATAATGGGAATCACCGTTTGGAGACCTTCAATCAGGCGAAGCATCGGCTCGTCTGGCAAGCTTCCTGCAGTAAGTACTATTCCCGCTACTTTAGGATAATTCGCAGAGATATTGGCCTGAAGAGAACCAATGATAATGTCTCCTCTATCGCCAGGTGTGATGATCAGCACATTTTCCTTGATGTGGTTCAGGAAATTTGGCAGCATCATGGCACCTGTTACAAAATTGTCTACGGGATTGGCCATCAGTTCTTCTCCAAATAACACCTTAGCGTTTAGTTCATTGGTGATCTCCTGCATTGTAGGACTTTGCAGTCCTTTTTCCATAGGGATTACCGCAATCATCAGCTCTGGCGGGAGTTGGTTGACCAGGGCCTGCTTGATGCGTTCCGCTTCGTCAGGATTGACCATATTGGCAATTACTCCAAGAACCTGAACATCGCGCAATAGAAAATTCCGGTAGATATTGATTGCTGTTTTAAAAGTCTGACTAGCAGATTTGTCTTTTCCAGATACAACAATGAGCACGGGTGCGGCCAGGTTTTTGGCCATCAGTGCATTGGATTCAAATTCGAAGGCGATTCCTTCGCCCAAAAAATCGCTTCCCTCGATCACTGTAAAATCATAATTGTCTTCCAGTTTTTTGTACTTGCTGATGATGGTATTGATGATTTCGCCAGTTTCATCATTTGCAGAATGTAGCATATCCTGTCTGGTGAAAGCAAATGCATCTTCATAATTTACCGGCAGTGAAAAATAATCCAGCATCGCTTCCACATGAAGGTCTTTTTCTTTAGGGTCATCCTGCGCGATAATGGGTTTGAAATACCCCACTTTCTTGGTTTTGGCAAGTAACATATTGATCAAACCGAAGGCAATCACTGACTTGCCAGAATAAGGCTCTGCGGAAGCTATAAATATATTTTTAGTCATAAGAAGGGCTATGTTATGTCTAATAACGAAACATTGGCAAGATAGTTGAAAAAAGTAAAAATCTAGTAATTTTGTAACCTGCGATATTCCTGCATCAACACTTTATGAACAACATTGACATCACCAACTGCGACAGAGAGCCAATACACATTCCCGGTAAAATACAATCTCATGGATTTTTGATCGCGGTAAATGCCATATCTTATCAAATCAGCTATGCCAGTGCTAATATCGGCGAATATCTGAATGTCGATGCTGGTACTTTGCTGGATAAGAGCATTGCCGATTTCAGCGCCCTGATCGGAGAGGAGGATGAACTTGACCTCAGACAACTGCTGAAACTGGGTAAGGCTCAGGGTAATTTCGATGTAATCAACCCCTATAAACTGGTCATCGATGGCGGCTTTTATTACCTGATCATCCATCAGTCCGGTGATCATTTTGTACTGGAATTTGAACAGGCTACCTTACAATACGACATACAGAATATAATTGGTAAATCGGTTTCTGAAATTTTATCGAATAAAGACCTGAATAAATTGCTGAGCAGGGCAGCCCTGGAAATTAAGAATATGATCGAATACGACAGGATCATGATCTACAAATTTCAGGAAGATGGTCATGGTGAAGTTGTGGCGGAAGTAAAGAATGAAGAACTTGAACCATTCTTTGGCTTGCACTATCCCGCTTCGGATATTCCTAAACAGGCCAGAGAACTTTATAAACTGAACATGACCCGCATCATCGCAGATGTTTATACCGAGTCGCCGGCAATCCTGACCTACAATCAGGATAGTGCATTAGATTTGACCCATTCTACACTCCGGGCAGTTTCTCCAATACATGTACAATACCTGAAAAATATGGGGGTGGCGAGTAGTTTCAGTATTTCGCTGCTCGCACATGGCGAATTGTGGGGCCTCATTGCCTGTCACAATTACACGCCTAAATTCATCGATTTCAAGGCGCGTGAAGGTACCAAACTGATTGGTCAAATTCTATCTTCCGCACTGGAATACAGACAGGTAGAGGAATATAATGAGCAGAATGCACTGCTCACCGAAGCCTTAAACGAACTTTCTGGTTCCCTGGATCGCGATCCGGATGTGATATCAGCCCTTACCAGACACGAGAAGACATTGCTCGACCTTACGGAAAGCGATGGCGTAGCGATTTTTTTTGAAGATCAGTTGTATAAGCTGGGTACGACCCCTGAAGATAATGATTTGAAAGATTTATTCAAGTGGCTGAAAGCTACCATGGACGAATCCATATACCATACCAGTAAATTGTCGGCGGTATACAGGCCTGCTCTGAATTACGCCGATAAGGCGAGTGGGATTTTGGCCGCTATGCTGTCGAGGGACATGGGAGAATTGGTCGTATGGTTCAAGCCCGAACTGATGCAGACCATCCATTGGGCTGGTAATCCTGAGAAAGCAATGGAGACATCGGCAGACGGTATGAAGTCGCTTACACCAAGAAACTCTTTTGCGAGTTTTGCTGAAATCGTGAGGCACACTTCTGAGCGCTGGACCCAGACTGAGTTGAAGGGTGTACTGAAGATCCGGGAAAAAATCATGACCACCGTCAATAAGAAAGCAAACGAGATCCGTTTGCTCAATGATAGACTAAAGTTGGCCTATGAAGAACTGGACACTTTTAGCTACACCATATCTCATGATTTGAGAACACCACTTACGTCGATCAAGAGCTATACAGAGATGTTTTTGCTGAAAAACAAAGATCTGGACGAGCAGGGCAAGAAATTATTGGGAAGGGTGATGATCGGCGCCGACAAGATGGGTTACCTGATTGATGAGATCCTCAAACTGGCAAGAGTAGGAAGATCCGACGTTGAGGTAGTCAAAATAAACATGGGAGAACTGGTACGGGATATTGTAACTGAAGTCAGTTCAGCCCAAAAGGCCAGCCATGTGGGAATCCAGGTTGGCAACTGTCCGGATATAGATGGCGACTTTGCCCTGATCACTCAGGTATTCACTAACATCATTTCCAATGCCGTCAAATACTGTTCGAAATCGCCGCAGCCTTTGGTAAGTATCGAGGGAAGTGTTGATGATGAGGAGGTTATTTATAAAGTGAGTGACAATGGCATTGGTATTGATATAAAATATTACGACAGGGTATTTGAACTATTTAAACGAATGGAAAACGTGAAGGATTTTGATGGGACAGGGGTAGGCTTAGCAATAGTTAAGCGAATCATGGAGCGGCACAATGGCCGTATCTGGTTTGAAAGTGAATTGAATGTAGGAACTGTTTTTTATTTGGCTTTTAAAAAGTAAGTTATGAGCTCCCCGGATATATTTTATGTAGAAGACGATGAGGACTTTGCTTTTATACTCGAACACGCGGTTCGAGAAGTAAGGGAAGACCTGACACTGAAGGTGGTGGAGGATGGTAAAAATGCGATTATGACGCTCGAACAACTGGTGGAGCAAAAGCATAAACCAAAATTGATATTGCTTGACTTAAACCTTCCTGGTTTATCGGGAATTGACGTCCTGAAAAAAATTAAGGAAATGCCTTTTTTGAAATATGTACCGGTGATTCTTTTTTCTACCTCAGACAATCCAAAAGATGTAAAGGCATCTTATGAATTTGGTGCGAATGCTTTCGTGACTAAGCCATCTGGTTATTCGGAATTGCTGAGCTGTGTGAGATCGCTGCATGAATTTTGGTTCAACCACAACAGAAACATCAATTAAAATAGTTATAAAATAAAAAAGCATCCTTTTGAGGGGATGCTTTATTAATTTATAAAATGAGTTTAATTAACTGATCTTAACATTAATTGCGTTTAAGCCTTTTTTACCTTGCTCAACGTCATAGCTTACTGAATCATTCTCACGAATACTATCGATTAAGCCTGAAGTGTGTACAAAAATTTCGCTATCTCCGTTAGCCGGGATGATAAAACCAAAACCTTTTGTCTCATTGAAAAACTTTACTGTTCCTTGTTGCATTATATTGTATTTAAATTATGCACAAACGTACAATTAATTTATTGAAAATCAGTAGGATATTTTATTATTATTTTATAGTCTCTACTTGAGTAAGCTTTAAAGCCCCTTGAAGGTTCTTTCTATAGATCGCCAGGTACTTTGAGGCATAAGACTTTATGTCCCTATCTGAGGATTTGCTTCCACTCTCATATAGCTTTATGGCTTTTTTCTGATCCTCTATGACCATCTTAAGATATTCTTTGTCGAAATCACTAGTGTCCACGCGGGTCTGCATGCTGTTGATCGGGATAGACATCGGTTCGGGCAACTTCACTTTCTTCTTTTTTGCCAGGCTTTTGAGCTGAGCATTAGCTACCATCTGGTGGTTTAACACCTCCAGAACGTAGGCCTTTGCTTCTGGATTCTCTAATTGCTTCTGACCAAGGTTTGCCAAAGCTTCGGCATTCATCCCCGTCGTTGCAGCCTCCTGTAGAAATTTTACTCCACTGCCAGTATTTTTTTGTCCGTAGCTGCTTATTGCCAGCAATTGCAAGATGGACAATGCTAGCATTAATCTTATGTTTTTCATAGTGTTTAAATTAGTGTCGTGTAACTAACAGAAAAATCCTCCATTTGGTTTGCATAATCCGGTCTGGTTGGAAACTTATCTTAAGATCAATTGTTCATTCAATACCATTATTTAAACAGATAAAACTATGACACAGCAAGAAATTATCTCACTACTTGAAATTATTGATCAGCAAGTAAGTTCATCGATCCTCGGCGGGATGGAAGATCAGTATGAAGAACTGGAAAGACTGGGCTATGTACTTATAGATCGTGATAGTGTACAACATGCGGCCTCTATCACTCCAGAAGGACTAGAGTTTTTACATCATCCGAGTACTGAAGGTACAGGATCAAATCGGCCTGTACCGACAGTGGGTTCGGTGATTGTTGTTAATGAACACATGGACGACGATCAACGTCTTTCTGACGAGCCCGACAGTTTAGGCGTTGATCTGGATGGCACTAACCCCAGTTCGAAAAAACATCCTATGGATTAAAGTTCCGTAATGATCATCACAGGATAATGATCTGATGGGGTTCTCGCAGGGGAATTTTGTAATTTGATTTCTCCAGGTGCATTGGCAGGATTAAAGGCTTCAGTAGAGTTTTCCAAGGCCCTGTAAGTATCCGTTAATATACCATATCTGCTTACTTTGAATGTTTTTGTAAGAAAGATATGGTCTATGCGGCTATTGGTTACCGAATTTGCTTTGAAGCTGTTGAAAGTGCCCGTAGCTGCATATCGGAGTTGTGCTAAGCCAAAAGCATCTTTTAGTAAACCTGAATTGTTGATTACAGCATAGCTATCACTGTTTTGATCTACATTAAAGTCTCCGGTCAGGATTGCGGGGATTTTATCGGCTCCAATTTCCCTGATCTTTGCCATGATCAACCTGGCGCTTTCCTGTCGGGCTTTCACACCCACATGATCAAAATGTGTGTTGAAAAACATGAATTTCTTTTTGGATTGCTTATCCTGGAACAAGCCCCATGTGCAAATTCGCGGTAACACAGCATCCCATCCTTTATTTGGTTTACTGGTATCTTCCGAAAGCCAGAAAGTTCCTGTTTTTAATACAATGAATTTATCTTTTTTATAGAATATGGGTGCATATTCTCCTTTTTTCGCACCATCATCCCTTCCTACACCGGTATAGGTGTAGCCAGGTAATAATCTTAGCATATCTTCTAGTTGGTTGTTCAGCACTTCCTGTGCTCCAAAGATATCAAAATCATGAAAGCGCACTAATTGGGTCAATGGGATTTGGCGTTGCTGCCAGCCGTCACCCTGTTTTGCATCGCCCTCCGAATCATATCGAATATTAAATGTGGCCACTTTCAATGTCTGTGCATTCAATGATCCCGTAAAAAGAAGGACCAAAAGCAATAGCAAATAATTGTTTTTATTCATATTGTGTGTATTTTGTGTCTATAAAGTTATAGTTTTAGGTTGGCAATATGGAAAATGGAGCTCAAAAGTACTACCTGTGCCAGGAGCACTGCTGAATTGAATCTTTCCTTGCTGCAATTCTGTAAATTCTTTGCAGAGGACTAAGCCCAGTCCTACACCTTTTTCATTATTGGTGCCATAAGTTGCACCCGTATGGAGGGCAAAAACCTTATCCTGATTTTCCAGACTGATCCCTATTCCATTGTCGGATACTTTTATGATGACAATATTGTCGGAACGGGTACTGCTGATCATGACCTCACCACCATTATGCGTAAATTTAATTGCATTATTGATCAGATTCCGAACTACTAATTTAAGCATTTCCAGATCAGCTATAATATGTAATTCAGGATCTATTTTGTTGATGAGATTTATGTTCTTTTCCTGTCCAACAGTTTGCTGGGCATTTAATGAAGATTTTAACGCTTCGAAAATATTGATTTTCTCGAGCTTGACTTTAACACCGCTATCCATTTGTGACTTAGTCCAGTTGAGCATGTTAAACAACATGGATTGTGTATTTTTTGTTTCCTGTAGCAGACTCGATTTAATGGCTTTCTCTTCATGCTCTTCAAGTTCATAAGCTACTAATATTTCTAAAAAGCTTTGTATCGAGTTTAAAGGTGATTTAAGATCGTGGGAAAGAATAGAAAGTAATTTTGTTTTTGATTCATTCGCATGCATCAGCGCAACAGATGCTTCCTGGGCTTTTTTCTTTTCCCTTAGGTAATTTTTAAGGATGTAAACAATGATGAGTACAATGCACATAGAAGCAATTACGTAGCTGAATCCCATATCTATGAATAAAGCAGCTCTACTAGTATAAGAATGAATGACAACTCCTGAATTGAGATAATCGTAACTGAGCAAAGTGATAACTGTTATGGAATTTAAACTTAGCCAAAAAAAGTGTTGCCTGGCAGGCATTACCGCTATTATGAATATCGCAGATATGATAAATAGCATTAGTGTAGGACCTTGTATGCCAGAATTAAGGAAATAATTAGCCGAAAGAAAAATATTTACAAATATGGTGAATAATGTAGTGCAGATTTTTAGTTTACCATGAATTCTGGAATAGTAGTAAACACCTCCGGTAACAAATAGGAGCGAAGTCATCGCTATTGGAGTATATGGAACTTTAATGAATATATTCGAGATAATAGCAAATGGAAGAAAGAGCAATACGATAACACATACCTGATGGAATATTCTGGCTTGCAGTATAGTTGTTTTGCTATTACCAATAAGTTTATAATAAACCAGATTTAGAGCGTTGAACATTTTTACTCAATTCTTTCTACTAATTAATAGACGAATACAAATATATCGAAAAAAAAATCGATAAAGGTCGTCTGATCCAATACTCATTTTGCAATCCCAATTTGAGTTTTTCATTTTAATCTTATTGATCGGTGAATGTTGTCTTATTAATATAAACATCTCTGTAGTCAAAGTTCGTAAGTGTATTGCAGGAGACTTGGATAATCTTTAAATTGCGCAGGTAAAGGAAAATCATGAAAAGATATATTATTCTAATAATAGTTTTAGTATTTGGATTAAATGCAAGTGGATTTGCCCAATCTCAAAAAATGCCTACAGCGCAAGAACTTACAGTGAAGAGTGTTGATGAAATGGTAGAGCGGCTAAAGCTGAGTCCGACTCAAAAAAGTGTGATTTACAACTATACCTTTGAACTTTATAAACAGCAACTCGATCTTGTAAAAAAACAGCAAGCCGGAAGCTCTGGTGAGGATGATGTAACGAAGTTTTATAAATTTCAAAACCAGACTAACAATAATATCAAAACGATCTTAAAAGGTGATCAGATTGTAGAATTTGATAAGCTTCTAGAAGATCGTTTAAACGGTGAAACTGACAAGAAGAAGAAAGGTAAAAAGAAGAAGGAAAATAAGGAAGAAGGGCCGGGCACTGGAATTTCCGGATTGGTTAGCCCCGTAAAGTCTTAGTTTAAGAATATAGTGGCCATGCATAATCATTTTTAGTAAGATAAAGATGCGTGCTTATTCAATATTAGTATCAATTCCAGAATATTAAGGATAAAAAAAGTACAAGCGATTTATAATCACTTGTACTTTTATGTGCCCGAAGAGAGACTCGAACTCTCAAGAGACAATTCTCAACGGCTTCTGAGACCGCAACGTTTACCAATTTCGCCATCCGGGCAGTGGTTGTTTTTATTCGGTGGGCAAACATAAAAAATCCTGCTAATAAACACAACTATTAACTGTTTTTATTTAAAAAAACTTTCAATTGATATACTTCAATAAATTTACCTTATTAGATAACAAAATTTATCTTCTTATGTTAAAGTAATGCCATTTAAAGCTTAAGATGCAAAGTTTCTGGTAGACTGATATATTTTTGCAGCATATTGTAATCCATTTTATGAAGAGTTTTTTCCGGTTATTGATAAGCTGTTGTATGAGCTTAGCCAGTTGCAATCATTTAGAGTATAGTCCAGATCAAATATTTGATAGAAATTCCTATAGAGATATCAATGCTAAAAATCTTTCGCGCCTTGGTAATGGCATAGGGGACGATACAGTTAGATTTATTCTAACTGGAGATAGTCAACGCTCGAGAGACGAAACTGTAGAGTTCTGCAAAAAAGTGAATAGTATGCCTGGTATTGACTTCGTCGTACTTGCAGGTGATATATCTGAGTTTGGGGTGTTGAAGGAGATGGAGTGGATTTCACGAGCATTAACTAGCTTAAAGCCACCTTATGTCGCGGTTATAGGTAACCACGATATGACTTCTAGGGGTAGAGATGTATTTCTTAACATGTTTGGGCAGTTAAATTATTCCTTCGTTTATGGCGGCGTGAAGTTCGTATGTCATGATACCAATGGCAGAGAATATAAATTTAATGGTAAGGTACCTGATATTTCATGGTTAAATCAAGAGCTTAAGCCACAAGGTGGAGTCGATTCCTACGTCGCAATTTCACATGTGCCACCCAATTCAGAGGACTTCGATAACCAGTTGAAGGAAAACTACCTAAATTCTTTTGCAAAAGTGCCTGGTATACTTGCCTCATTGCATGCTCATACCCATAATTATGATGTTTTCTATCCAGACGATTCAGGAATACCTTATCTGATTACCGGAGCAATGGGAGGGAGTGAATTTTTAGTAATTGAAATCGTTAATAATAAGTTAAGTTTTGAACGGATATTTTTTTAAGGCACAACTAGTGCTGTTATTATTGGTGAGTACAGGTTTGAAGTCCCGGGCACAAGGAGTAAGGTCTCTCATACCGGATCATGCGATTGTACAATTTGCTGGTAGCATTGGGTATTTTAGCGGTGGTATAGGGTATGATCTCTTCAAGAATGAACGAGGTAATTTGGATTTTAATTATGGCTTCGTACCTGGTAGTAAGGGAGGGGTGTTAAATATTGCTACTGTTAAATTTGCTTATCGTCCATGGGCGATTAAAGTGGGAGACTGGGCAAAAATTTATCCTGTTAACCCTGGTTTATTTGTTACCTATACTTTTCACGATGAACTTTCTTACAAGTTCAGTCTTGATCAGTATCCGAAGAATTATTATTACTGGTCTGAGGCAATAAGGCCCCATTTATCAGTAAGTAACGAAATAGAACTAAATGCACAAAAAATACTGAGGGGGACAAAAATAAAAGCCGTTAGTATTTATTCAGAGTTCAATACTAACGACTATTATGTGATTAACTATTTTCAGAATATGTCTGCACTTCATGTTGCAGACATATTTCAACTTGGTATTGGGTTGAGGATAAAATTTTAAAGAACTATTCTTTTTTAAGCTCCAATTCAAATTTATATTCTACAGTACGCATATCTCCTATTTCATATCGCTCAATGGAATGGGGAATGCCATAGTAATAATTGACTTGTGTGCTTTTGCTTGTGGAACCGCTATCACGTTTATAGCTTATTGAAGTAATCAATTTAAGGTATTTACCAGTTTTGTCTTTGACAAAAAACTTATTGTTGTTGTTGTTTGCCAATTCATCATCTATTAATAGTTTATTGGTAGTTGTTGTAATACCCAGAGGGAGATTGTTGACTGTGTAAGTACTTTTCCTTACATCAGCAAGATTCAAGACAAATATTCCCGTAGCATAGCTCGGTTTAGAAGAGAATTTGGATGGATTGAATTCAATTCTATTTACATTGAACTTTATCCATGGATTTTCAATATTCCATGAGTTACCATCATTGAAATCAATAGAATCTTTCGGTATATTTATCGCCTTTCCGCCTTTTTCAGTATAAAAAGTTATATTTTTTAATTTGTCGTATCTGCGGAAGTCATCGATAAACATCGAACTGAGCACTTTGGGGTACTCAAACTTAAACTGAGCATCTTCCCCTGGTTCGCCAGGCTTTTCCTGGTTTTTTGTATGCTGTTTGATCAATTTTTATTTCGTTTGCCAACTCCTGCTGCCTGAGTTCATTTTTCTGATTAAGCATTCCGCTGATCGTTCGGTCATACACACTTAGAGTCGCAGGTATGTCAATTATCGGTCTTGTATCCGAGGAGTTTTTAAAAGAGTAAGCAGGGAGTTTAACCTGCTTTTTTATTTTATTTGCCTTAGAATAGTCCAATACGTAAATCACTACATCTTCAACTGTACCCTTAAAATATCTAGTATGATAGGATTGGTTTTTATGTTTCTTTTCAAATCTCTCCTGTTCCTTTATTAAATCCTCCTCCAGTGACTTTGCATTCTCTGGATTATCCACTATTTTGTTTAGGATATTTTTGTAGTAGTCCGTCATGTCATCAGGGCCGGTTGAAGAACCGCTACTGGAAAGAAATTGCTTGGTTTTATCTGTTGCTAATATTTGCACATCATCAGGTTTGTCTTCCCCCAAAGATGCATCGGTGCCATTTGGATTTGTAACTATTACTTTCACTGCGTGCCCTTTTATACTCACCAGTTTTACTTTTATTCCATTTTGAGTTTTGGTATCACCGGCTTCATTGTTACTGAACTTAAACTGGAGGACCTGTTTTGGAACTGTCGCTTCTAAAATACCCGACAGTGCAATAGGTTCTGCATTTTCAGGGTTTATTTCTTCGGGGTAATTAATATTCAAATCATCATCGTTGCTATATTGGGATTTTATTATCTGAATATTTTTACTGTGCTCATTATAAGCTGTATCTATAGGAAGAATAATATTATTACTGAATTGAACGTTACTCCAGCTTAGTTTTTGTTGAAATGGGAAAGCGAAAGGAGGCAATATCTCTAAATCCCTCCTCGAGCTCATATTTTGGTCGTTTTCTACGATAATCCCATTTAAATACGCGTTTGCAAGTGCAGCAACATCTTGGTAATCTGCCAGGATCTCATAAGGATTTTCAGTATAAGCGGTGTCCTTTGGGGGGCGTTGGTTTTCTATGTCTATTTCCTGAAACCAAAATAGCATACCACCAAATTGTTTAGCCTGATTCCTTAAACTATCGTTTTTGATAGTAGCGACTTTTTTTCAAAAACGAGTTGTTCTTTTTTTAGGTCTGCCAGTTGTTCATCCACTGATTTCGAGCAAGAAAAATTGTCAGCATACTAACGAAGAGCGTTAGGAGCGCAAATAAATTTATTTTTTTCATAGGGTTTAAGAGCTTTTTTGACTCTTTCTTAGCATCTCAAATCCCCGGCCATAAATTTAAAGTTTGACTTGCCTGATGATGTTTTTTACATTTAGCTCGATGATATCAGTCATGGTTTTACAATCGACATATTTAATATCATTAAAATATTCTGACATTCCTGTTTTCAAAGTTATGATGTTCTCTGGGCTCGTAAGTATTTCGCCGTTGGAAACATCCCTAAGATCTGCCAGACGGTGTCTTTCACTTCTTACACGATGTAGCAAAGATGATTTTTCTTCCTGTTGGTACTGTAGATAGGTTTTATCAGTCAATTGTTCCATGCAAAGTTTTACATACGGAAAATTCTCTTTGAAAAATTGTGGTAAATATACTTTGATGTTTCCTTCATAAAATTGCTGATCGAAGTCTATCGCCCGGATTCGGAATTGAATGTCGTCAAAATCTGGTGTAATCTGGACGACAAAATTGTAGGCTCGCATGTCGCCCAATAGCATGATCAGGCAGCGTTCATTGAATTTTACGAATTCTTTTGCAATCCGTGTAGGATTATATTCTGGATTATGCAGGTATGTTTTGGCAAATACATCGCCTGGAATGCCAGCAGTATGTTCTTCAATAAGAGTATCTCTGTCAACAAGATAATTAACCTGATTTGGTGAAAGAATTTCTTCAAGTTCAAGTCCGTAGATTCTGGATGCATCTGCTTTCTTTATGTAGAAATAGTCGTATACATCGTTCAAACGATTAACAATACGTATTCTGAAAGGATTTGTATTTCCGAAAGTACAATACTCAATTCTATCTATGTATTTATGCTGGACGATACGCAGGTTACCTGAGGCTTTTAAATTTGCATAAATAACTTTGAGTCCGTTATTTAATTCATCTAATTGCGATGAGGCATAAATAGGTGCTTCCCAAAGGGAATCCTTACCATTCTTGTCCATAATGGGGTAGGACTCAGTAAATAGCAGCAGATCTTGGTAGCCTATAGGTAGTTTTGATTCGCGCTGATAGGCCTTAAGGTATTTTTGTAATTCTGCTGATACAGGAAATATAGGTTTCTTTTTTTGTATTTTAAGGTCATGTGGTTCCATTGTCAGCAATTTACACTTTATTGCATAAAGCTAATTAAAACAGCGAAATTGCGAAGTATTTGATATATTAACTTATCTTATGAAAAATTTAGTTTGTTTTTCCTTTTTACAGTTCTGTCTATTTTTGGCATTTCCCAGTATTTCTAAATCACAACATTCGCTGCAGCGATTTGATGATCAGGTACTTATTAATCTTTCTGAAAGCAGAACGCCAACAAAAACAGATTTTTTTATGTTTTTATCTAAACACAATGATGTGGTGAATGTTGGAGTGCCCGCTGGATTACTTGTGGGAGGGATTATAGCCAATGATAAGAAAATGAGACAGAATGCGCTATATGTGGCGAGTAGCTCTGCTGTAAATGCATTAGCGACAATGTTAATAAAAAAAGCTGTAAAAAGGCCGCGTCCTTTTCGTGCGAATATAAAGATCAATGCGGTATATCAACCGCAATATTATTCATTTCCTTCGGGTCATACATCAACATCATTTACTACAGCTACAGCATTGTCTCAAGCTTACCCAAAATGGTATGTGATTGCACCCGCTTATTTATATGCTAGTTCCGTTAGTTTTTCCAGATTATATCTTGGGGTTCATTACCCCACGGATGTTGCAGCAGGGGCGGCATTAGGAGTGGGAACAGCTTTCTCATTACGCTTCCTGAAGCCAGATTCAAAATAGATTTAGTATTGGTATAAAAAAAGAAAGGGTTGTCGCATCCACGCACATCCCTTTTCTAACCAAATATAAACCTGTATGAACGGGTTATTCTTATTACCTTTATTAGCAATCATTAAGACTATTTGACGTAATCATTGCTGATATAACGATACAAATATAAGATATATTGTATAGTGTACAAAATACACTAAGCTATTTAATATAGAGAATTACAAATCTCTGACAAAACTATTTTTTAAGAATATTCCATTTTTCCATAATTTCGATCATAGCATCCTCTACAAAAGGTTTCGTGATAAAATCATCCATTCCTGCTTGCAAACATTTTTCTTTTTCGCCCTTAACATTTCCAGCGGTAATGGCTACGATGGGCACGTGTTTTCCCGAAGATTCAATCGTTCTAATTTTTCTGGAAGCCTCATATCCGTTCATTTCAGGCATTTGGATGTCCATGAAGACAATATCAGGCCAACCTTCTTTGAATTTTTCTATAGCTTCAAGGCCGTTTGCTGCTTCGATGATGAGTACATCAGGGTCTATTCGCCGAATAACTGTTTTTGCTAATAACATATTTATGGCGTTATCCTCCGCAATTAACACCTTAAAATGCGTCAACAGCTTTTTTTGTGTTATTTTATTATAGACGGGACTAATCTTTTCTGGTTTTTCGAATATCTTGGAGAGTACGTCATACATTTCCTGAATTTTTATAGGTTTCAATAATCTTTGATCGATATTTAGGTCCCTGCATGATTTAATGATCACTTCATCATCCGAGGAGCTATGCAGCAATATGATTGGATGGAATTTTGTTGATATTTCCGATTCTCTTATTTTTCTTACAGTATCCAATCCGTCGATATATGGCATATGGTAATCCATTAAAATCACATCATAATTCTCATCTCTATCGAGTATTTCCAAAGCTTCTAGACCATTCTTTGCCTCATCGGATTCTATCCCTTTTAAGGCGAGCATTCGTTTCAGAATTAACCTGTTATTCTCATTATCATCAACGATTAAAATCTTTTTAATAATGTCGATCTCTTCCCATATGATTGCGCTACCATGTTCTGCTTTTACATCCAGATCAAAATAAAATGTACTTCCTTTACCAAATTCGCTTTTTAAATTTAATTTGCTCCCCATTAGACCTAGTAATTTATTGGATATAGTTAGTCCAAGTCCGGTGCCACCATATTTCTTTGTGGTAGATGCATCTTCCTGAGAAAAGGCCTCAAATATTTTTGCCTGTTTTTCAGGCTTGATTCCAATTCCTGTATCTCTTACTTCAAAGCGTAAGGTAGCCTCATTTTCATCAGAGCATTTTAATTGTGAAATTTTAAGTTCTATTTCACCTTTTTCTGTAAACTTAGATGAATTTCCTAATAGATTTACTAACACCTGTTTAAGCCTTACCTGGTCGGCCCATATAAACCTAGGCAGGTCGGTAGAAATATTAAGCAGCATTTCAAGAAATTTGTTTTGGACTTGATAATTGATGATATCGCTGGCCTGATTGGTAAGTTCTATTAAATCACACCTATCTATGTCCAATTCCAGTTTCCCGGCTTCTATCTTAGAAAAGTCAAGTATATCATTGATAATGCTTAGAAGTGCATGTGCAGATTGGTTGACAATAGCCATATATTGATGTTGGGTTTCCGTAAGGTTTGTTTTCAAAACCAGGTCTGTAAATCCAATGACCCCATTTAAGGGGGTTCTTATCTCATGGCTCATGTTGGCCAGGAATTCAGATTTGGCCATATTAGCTTGTTCAGCTAAAGATTTCGCATTCTCCAGTTCTGCTTCTGCAAGTTTGCGTTCCGAGATGTCTGTGGAAATCCCGAGGTAACCGATTAAGTTATAATTTGTGTCACGCATAGCTGAAATTACCAGTGAGACAGTAAATTTCGAGCCATCTTTTCTAACATATGTCCATTCTTTTTGTTCAGATCCCTCTATTCCCGCTCTGTAAACAAGTGATCTTGCTCCTGTAATCCTGACATGATATTCGTCGAATAATTCCTGCGTTCTGATCATGACTTCTTCAGGATCATGAATTAGCTCTGGTGTTTCTTTTCCAATCATTTCTTTTGCACTATATCCGGTCAGGTTTTCTGCACCTCTATTAAATACGGTAATGATGCCTTCCGGGTCGGTGGCAATGATACTGACTTCTGATGCTGATTGTAAAAGATTTTCAAAGCGTTTTCTGGATTCGCGTATTTCTAATTCAGCTTTTTTCTTAGCATCGATATCCTGAAAGGTACCGTAAAGCCTTACTGCTTTACCTTGCTGAACTTCTACATAACCCATTGCCCGAACCCAGATCTCTCTATTTTTTGCTGTGCGAATCTGTAATTCCAAATCAAATGAACGGTGGTAAGCAACTGCGTCGTTAACTGCATTTGTAATCAAATCTTTATCTGTCTGACCTTTATAAAAATCTATTGCGAGATTGACATCCGGCTCGAATTCATCAGGAACTTCATGGATTTCTTTAGTGATGGACGACCAGGTTAGGTTATTAGTATCTAAATCTACCTCCCAACCACCTATGCGTGCAACTCGATTGGTCTGAAGTAACATTTCTTTGGTTTTCCTGAATTCCATCTCCAGTTTATGGCGTTCGGTAATATCGAGCGCATTTCCAATGATGTAATCTTCTCCGCTCTGACTGGTTACGAGGACATTGTTAAAAAGCCATATACGAGATGAGCTATCTTTGTGGACAGTATGCATTAAACCGCTCATCCTTCCATTTGCTTGGATGTAAGAAAGGTAGTGCTCCAGTTCATGAAGATGCTCCTTTTGGATAATATCAAACAAGGTCACCCCTGCTAGTTCTTCTATGGAATAACCGAGGCTGTTTGCGCTTGCCGAGTTCAAAGACAATATGTTTCCTTTTAAATCATGAGTGCACATCAGTCCGTGTGCATTTTCAAAAAAGGCACGGAATCTATTTTCTTTATCGATAATCAGTTGTTCTTTATTTGTCTCTTCTGTTATGTCCCTGATGATGATAAACAATTGGTCGGTTGTGGACTCAGTCGTGATGTTCCATTGTAGTGTCTTATATTTTCCTGTGGGGGTACTCAGCCTATTGATAAAATTAGCTTCTTTATTCTCTGTAGATAGCTTGCTGATTTCTTCTCTAGTCGACAGCAAATCATCCGGATGTATGAGCGTATAAAAAGAATTTTGGCGTATATAATCTTCTGGCCATTCTAATAACTTTTGGAATGCGGGATTGATCTTTATGAAAAATCCCTGCTTATCAGCGATGCAAATCAACTCTTTAGAAAATCTAAAGAGTTTTTCAAAATGGTGTAGTTCTTCCTTTCGTCGTCTTTCCATTATAAGGGAAATAACTTCTTCACCTAATAGTGATAAAGCCCGTTTTTGCTGGTCGCTAAGTGTCTTTGGAATATTATCTAATACACATAATGTTCCTAGAACATGGCCATTGTCGTCTTGCAGCGGATAACCCGCATAAAACCTCACATTAGGATTTTGTGTAACCAATGGGTTGTTTTTGAAACGCTCGTCTTCCAGTGTATTGCTGATTTCCATAATATCCCGCTGTTTGATTGCATACTTGCAAAAGGATATTTCGAGTCCTGTCTCCTCTAAATCTATTCCTACCTTAGATTTAAACCATTGTCGGTGCTCATCTACGAGACTAACAAGTGACATTGGTGTATCGCATATCAAAGAGGCCAATTCCGTTAGCCTATCAAAATCTTTCTCTGGAAGCGAGTCCAGTATCTGATAGTTTTTTAATGACTGTAAACGTTCTTGTTCTTCCGGGGATAACTCTGACATAGATTTGAGTTTAGCGATTCGCAATATATTTGGTGTATACCAAACTTAACAATTTTTTTACTTTTTAACATAGTATAGATTTTTAGTTCTGAAGCTGCTTTTTCACGCGGATGTCATAACATTTATATCTGACTGTATTCCTGACTATTTTACTATAAAATTCAGAAGTTGAGTATTAACTTTGCCTAACCTTTCTATATAGGTATTATAATCTTCAATTAATTTATCAACTCGTGTATAAAATATTTACTTCTGCAAAGAAGATAACTCAAAGCATTTTATTTCTGTTTTTACTGCTGGCTTTTGGCTATACACAGACATATGCTCAACAAAGTGTTGTGACGGGTACCATAACGGATGCGACTACTAAGGAAACACTTCCTTATGTGTCATTTATAATTAATGGCACGACTAAGGGTGGAAAGACGGATCTGGATGGTCGGTATAGTATTATTGTGAACAATTCCGAAGCGCAACTGACTTTTAGCTATGTGGGATACAAAACTGAAATCAGATCTGTGAAGGCAGGAGTATCTCAGGTAATTAATGTTCAGCTTCAGCCAGAAGCAACACTGATGAACGAAGTAGTTATCAGAGCCGGTAAAAAGCAAAAATATCGCAACAAAGAGAACCCGGCAGTGGAATTGATCAGGAAGGTTATCGAGAATAAGTCAAAAAACAGAACTGAGAGCTACGATTATGTAAGCTACCGGAAATATGAAAGAATGCTTTTTTCTATGAGTAACCTTTCTGAGAAATTTAAAAGCAGACGTGTATTTAAAAATTATCAATTTTTATTTCAGGAGCAGGATTCAACTAAAATAGGAGGGAAGAATTTTCTTCCTGTTTTTCAGGAAGAGAAATTGTCGGAGAACTATTTTCGGAAAAATCCTGAAAAAATCAAATCAGTGCTGATTGCCAATAAAAGGGTAAATTTCGACGAGCGCTTTGTAGACAATCAAGGACTTAGTACTTATTTCGACAGAATGTACCAGGATATCGATATTTATGACAATAACATATCTGTAGTAAGTAATCAATTGCTGAGTCCTATAGCCGATAGCGCACCTACTTTTTATAAATTCTTTATCTCAGATACTGTAAAAACCCAGCAGCCGCAGCTCATCGAACTTTCTTTTACACCTAGAAATAAGGCAGATCTTTTATTTGAAGGTAAGATTTATATTACAATGGACGGGAATTATGCTGTTCAGAATGCATTTTTAACTGTGAATAAAGATATCAATCTCAATTTTGTGCGGGCACTTGAGGCATCACTTGAGTTTGAACAAAATCCGGATAAAAGATATCACCTAAGTAAGAGCAATCTTATCGTAGATTTCGGTATCAGCAAAAAGAATGGAGCAGGTTTTACGGGAGAACGTACAGTAAGTTTCGACAACTATTTGATCAACAAACCTGCAGCAGATACAGTTTATGATGGAAGTAAATTGGTTGTGAATCCTGAAGCAGTGAAAAAGGATGAGCAGTTTTGGTCGACAAACAGGCCTGTAGCGTTGAGCTCCACTAATTTAAAAATCTACAATAATCTTGATACATTACAAACTATACCCTCATTCAAAAGAACGATGGACGTAGTTACCCTTTTATTCGCAGGTTATAAAGATTTCGGTCCGTTTGAAATGGGACCTGTAAACACATTTTATAGTTTTAATAGCGTTGAAGGCTTTAGGCTCCGTCTCGGAGGCCGTACTACTACAGCTTTGAGTAAACGTTATTTCTTTGAAACCTATGCTGCATATGGCTTTAAAGACGAAAAGTGGAAATATTTTCTTAGGGGTACTTACTCGCTGAATAATAAATCTATTTACGCCTTTCCTCAAAATTATGTAAGTGCCAGCTTTCAGCGCGACACGAAAATACCTGGCCAGGAGTTGCAATTTGTACAAGAAGATAATTTTCTTCTATCCTTTAAACGTGGAGAGAATAATATGATGCTGTATAATGATTTTTACAGAATTGACTACGTTCATGAATTGGAAAATCATTTTTCTTATAGTATCGGATTACGTAAATGGGAGCAGTCCCCCGCGGGATCTCTTTACTTTACTAATTCGCTAAATAATTTAGCGGATAGAATTGATAATATTAAAACGTCTGAAATCAGCCTTCAACTGAGATATGCACCACACGAGAAATTTTATCAGGGAAAAATATACCGCACACCAATTATTGATAAGTATCCTACATTTAATTTTCGTTACACAGCTGGTTTGAAAGGCGTATTAGGAGGTGAATATAATTATCATAATTTTATGGGAAGTATCGATAAACGTCTCTACCTTTCTCAGCTTGGATATATGGATGTGACATTAGAAGGTTCGTATATTATTGGTAAGTTGCCTTTCCCTTTACTTTCCATACATCGGGCGAATCAGACTTATGCATATCAATTGAATTCCTATAACCTGATGAATTTTCTTGAATTTGTGAGTGACCGCTATGTGAGTATTAATATGGATCAGAACTTTAACGGATTCTTTTTCAATAAAGTCCCCTTGCTTAAGAAATTAAAGTTGAGAGAGGTTATGTCCTTTAAAGCACTGTACGGTGGTTTACGCGATGAAAATGATCCTATGAAGAATTCGTCGTCGATGCGTTTTGTAAAGAACGAAAATGGCATATCTATTACCAATTCTTTAAATAAAGAGCCTTATATCGAAGGGAGCGTTGGGATAGGGAATATCTTTAAAATTCTTAGGGTAGATGCTGTGAAGCGTTTTACTTATCTAAATAATCCAATGGTATCTGATTGGGGTATCCGAGCAAGGGTGAAGTTTGATTTTTAAATAGTGTTTTAGAATAAAAATGAGTTAATTCGCTCATATTTTTAAAAATAATGAATTGGGAAAAATTATTGTCGTCGAAACGCTGGGGAAATGAGGAACGGTTTACAGGGAATCAAAAGGAGGCAAGGTCTGAGTTTCAACGAGACTATGACAGGATAATTTTTTCATCACCTTTTAGAAGATTGCAGAATAAGACTCAGGTTTTTCCATTGCCTGGAAGTGTATTCGTTCACAATCGGCTAACGCATAGTTTGGAGGTGGCTAGTGTTGGACGATCTTTAGGTACAATATTTTACAACAAAATAAAGGAAGAAAATCCGGAGATTGATGAAGCTTGCCCATTACTTAGTGAGATAGGTAATATCATTGCTTCCGCTTGTCTTGCTCATGATTTAGGAAACCCGGCCTTCGGCCATTCAGGAGAATCGGCGATCTCTCATTATTTTACTACCGGAGATGGAAAAATTTATGAATCCCAAGTTAGTAAGGAAGAATGGGAAGACCTGATTCATTTTGAGGGAAATGCAAATGCATTACGAATACTAACCCATCCTTTTTCTGGAAAAGGCACGGGTGGATTTGCACTTACTTATGCGACATTGGCTGCGATAGCAAAATACCCATGCGCTTCTACTGCAGGTCATAACAAAACAAATATTTATACTAAGAAATATGGCTTCTTCCAGTCAGAGCAGGCAGGATTTGAAAAGCTGGCCGTTGAAATGGAGCTCATTAAAGTTCAAAATTCACCTTTGATTTATAAGCGTCATCCTCTTGTATATTTGGTAGAAGCAGCCGACGATATTTGCTATAATATAATTGATCTGGAAGATGCACATAGGTTGAAAATCTTATCTTATTCAGAAGTCTCTGATCTGCTGCTTCCTTTATGTAATGACTTGAGGATGCCAGAAAGGCTAGCCGAGATGGAAGATGATGATGCGAAGATTACTTTGATGCGAGCAAAGTCAATTAATACATTGATTGGACAATGTTCAAAGGTATTTCACAGCAATCAGGGAAAAATACTAAGTGGTAATTTCAATAAAAGTCTGATGGATGCGATAGAAGAACCTTTTTTATCGGTAATGAAACAGATTGAACGTACCTCTATTAAAAAGATATACAATTATTCCTCTGTGGTCCAGATTGAAGTAGCTGGCTATCAGGTGATGGGTGGTTTACTGGAAGAATTTATTCCAGCGTACTTATATAATACGTCGAAGTACCATAAAAAATTGGTGGAACTGATCCCAAAACAGTTTTTGACCGATAATGAGGATGTGTATTCCAAGATACAAAGTGTATTGGATTTTGTATCCGGAATGACTGATATTTATGCTGTGGAACTGTTCAGGAAGATTAAAGGCATCTCGTTTCCGTCAATGAGCTAAGCCGTATTTTTCAGGTGTTCGCTAATGGCTCTGCCGATGTTTTGGTAGCATTCGGAACTGAGTCTGCGTCCTCCTGGATTTTCTATAAGCCAAGAACCATCTTTCAATCTCTTTAGAATGATCGGATCAGGTTCACCCGTTACCATTTCTACTTTGAACCTATCAACTGTATCTGAACTTGTGACTATAGCATCCATGTCCAGACTGCCTGTTTTGAAATGTACCGGGAATATTCTCATGACAACCTCCTTTTATTTAATAACACCTTTTTTGATCATATCGTTTAGCAGGGTTTTAGTAAACTCTTCTGCCAGGGCTTGAGGGCTACTGGGATCCGTACTTTTAGTCTGTGCCGAATACACTAGCTTATCTTGTGTTAGGTTAAAGAAATTTGCTTCGAGCATGAACTTATTAGTGATCTGATAATAGCCCGGTTCATAAATTCTCGCGTACATCGGCCTATAGTATCCCCAAAAACCATAATACATCGGACCAAAGCCCATTCCTCCGGGAACATACTGTTTCTGTTTTGTCTTATCCAGAAGAGCGATAGTAAAAGTACCATCGTATCCTTTAGCTTTGATCTTTTCTAAGGCAACCTTTTCCTCTAATCCCTCAAAATCCTTAGGGCCATATTCTGCCAGAGCAGAACCAGCGGTGATATTGTATGTCCTGAGCTGACCGACCATTGCGTTTTCTACATTTTCTCTTAGTTTCCTGTCCTTATTGCCCATTAACGCGATGACCAGGATCTTGTTACTCTGCCTGACCGTTAGGTCTTTGGCCGTCCATGAGGACACTAATTTTGTGCTGTTACAAGAACTCAGTAGAAGGGCAACCAAAAATGCCATTCCAAAACCACCGATAAAATATATCCTTTTCATTTTTTTACAATTAATAGATTAAGATAACAAATTTAAAATCATTTGGTTCCAACAATTTAGTGTTAGGAAGGTTTATAAAAAAGATTAAATCGACACATCATGCCTTCAAGTGTAGTGGATCGAGTAGTATATGATCCGGAAAAAAAAGTGCTTACTGTGGTCTTCCAATCGGGGAAAGTATATGCCTATAAGGGAGTGCCGGAGGGCGTATTTTTAAGTTTTAGGAGTGCCCGGTCAAAAGGCAGGTACCTGAACAATTACATTAAAAGTAAGTATGAATTTGAAGAATTAGCTTCCCGGGCTACCGGGAAGCTATGGGTTTAGTTTTTAACAATGACACCACACCCTACACGCGGACCTGAATTTCCGGTAGGCTGAGTTACATAATCATCTGTTCCTCCATGCACAATGATGCCCCTGCCGATTATGTTCTTCAGGTCATTGTCAGTAATGTTCCAACGGTCGGTGGTCACGCTGACCGTACCATGTCCTTTGCTATCGAGCTGGATATTTCCGATATCGCCGGAATGGTAGGCCGCAGAACCCCATTTGCCGTGCGCTTCTTTTGTAGGGTTCCAGTGGCCGTGGGTGTTTTCGCCCATATTGCCACAGTCGCCATGTTCATGAAAATGAACGGCCACGGTGCTGTCAGCACGCTCCGGGTAGTTGATCTCCAGATCCATTTTATATTTTCCATCGCCCAGCTCATAAAACTTAGCAGAACCGATTTCCTTTTGGTCGGCTGTAGTTTCCAATTTGGCGTGGGCCACTTCTTTTTCGGCATTGCCGGCACAGGACGTAATTAATGTAGCGATGCCCAGGCATGCAATTGTAAAATAGTTCTTCATGTCGTTTATAATTAAGTGATTACGCTGTAGTAACAAAAAACATAGCTTTTAGTTTGTAGAATGATCAGCACCGTTATACAGAAAGCAGGGCTGCCGGCGTTTGTTTTGTCGAAGGGGTTTTGTATTATTGAGCCTTATTAAAGATTAACAGGAAATTCTGAATAGATGAAAAGATACTTCACCATTTTATTGCTGTGCTGCAGTACAGCTGTTTTTGCGCAGGACGCCTACTGGCAACAACAAATCCGTTACGATATTGACGTCGCATTGAATGATCAGGAAAAGTCGCTGAAAGGATCAGAGACGATCATGTACAAGAACAATTCACCCAGCACGCTGGATTTTATCTGGTTCCACATCTGGCCTAACGCCTACAAACAGGAATCTACCGCTTTATTCCAGCAGATCAAAAATGACACATCCCGGGTAAAGAAACTGGAAAAATATACTTTTGGAAGCATTGAGGGACTGAATTTTAAAGTGAACGGGAAGGTAGCGCTAACGGAAGCTCATCCCAATCCGCAATATATAGACATCATCAAAGTGAAGCTCGCTACACCTTTGAAACCGGGAGATTCTGTGAAGATCAGTACTGATTTTAAAGTGAAACTTCCTTCCTACTTTTCAAGGTCGGGATTTGCTGATGGAGAATTTATGGCTTGTCAATGGTATCCAAAACCAGCGGTGTACGATAAATCCGGCTGGCATGAGTTCCCTTACCTGGACATGGGAGAATTTTACAGCGACTATGCAGCGTTTAAAGTCAACATTACCGTACCCAGCAATTATATAGTAGGTGCAACAGGAGTATTGCAAAATGCGGATGAACTGGCGAGCTATAAAAGCCTGGGTGCGAAAAATGTAGCGAACAGGAAAGGAAGTCCGGCTTTATATAGCCCAAAGCTCAAGACGGGTACTAAAACGCTTACCTACCAGATTGACAATGTACCTGATTTTGCCTGGTTTGCCGATAAAGATTTCGTGATCCAGTATGATACCGTTAAACTGGAATCAGGGAAGGTAATCGATGCATTTACTTATTACCACAATAAAAAAGAGACACTATGGATCAATAGTATCGACTATACCAAGGATGCTGTACGCAAATACAGCAAATGGATTGGGGATTATGAATATCCGGTGGTGCAGGTCGTGGAAGGCCCAAAAAACAATTCCAGTGGTGGGATGGAATATCCAACCATTACATTGATCACGAGTCCCGATGCCAAGAAAGAGTCTTTGGATGCGGTAATTGCACATGAGGTGGGCCACAATTGGTTCATGAGTATGCTGGGCAGTAATGAAAGAGCACATACCTGGCTGGATGAAGGTTTGAATACCTATTTCCAATTCAGGTACGAAGCCGAAAAATACCGTGCAAACTCGATGATGGGGGAGATTCCCGCTGAAGTAAGGGACCTGTCGGAAGCTGATTTCCAGGCCAGGCTATATGGTGCGATGACCCAGATCCCTATGGATTCGCCGATAGATATTCCTGCATCTCAATTTGCGTCGTCTGATGAATATGGACTGATTTCTTACGTGAAAACTGCCTTATGGCTGTACATTTTAGAAAGCCAGGCAGGAAGGGCAAAGATGGACCAGGCCTTCCAATTGTATTTTAGTAAATGGAAAAACAAACATCCGCAGCCAGAAGACCTGCAAGCTGCTTTTGAGCAGTCTATGGGTGTAAACCTGACTGATTACTTTAAGTTACTTAAGAAACAAGGCTCGTTTAAATAGGATTAGAGCTGAATGATGAAGCAGTGAATATATGGGAAGGACAAAAGTGATTAGTAAAACATTAATAGTAGTGCTTATACTGTTTAATGTGGGCTGTGACCAAGCTACGAAAAACATTGCGAGGACACAATTGGACTATCATGAGCGCATTTCTGTCATACAGGATCGTCTTACCTTGATCAAGGTTGAGAACTACGGTGCTTTCCTCAGTTCCGGTGATTCGCTGCCTGCGGCCTTTAAATTTGTATCGCTTTCACTAGTTCCTCTAATGGTGCTGCTATACGGGCTGTATTTTTTGATGAGCAGGCAACGTTTGGACCGTTTATTTGTCGTGGGCCTCAGCTTTGTGATCGGTGGTGGTGCAGGCAACCTGTATGACAGGTTTGTACATGGCTCGGTGACAGACTTTATGCACATGGATCTTTTTCTTTTTCAGACAGGCGTTTTCAACGTGGCAGATCTTTCAATAATAGCTGGAATGTTCATGGTTTTGTGGAATGTGTACATCCGAAAGATTGGTGGATTTAGCACGGTGTTATAAAATTGCATTAATATGTTAAAAATTGGCAAGATAATTCAATTCAAATTGCTATTTGGGTATATAAATTGCTAACTGATTTGTAATTTTGCAAAAAATTTCAAAAATGACTGGTAAAAGTAACAATTCGGAGAACACGGTTGATGTAATATTGATTGGCGCTGGCATCATGAGCGCAACTTTAGGGGTGTTGCTTAAAGAATTACAGCCAGACCTGAGTATCGAGATTTTTGAGCGTCTTGATGTCGCTGCAGCAGAAAGCTCCGATGCTTGGAATAATGCAGGTACAGGACACTCCGCTTTTTGTGAGCTTAACTACACGCCGGAAAAAGCCGACGGTTCTGTAGATACTAAAAAAGCGGTAGCCATTGCCGAATCTTTCGAGGTTTCCAAGCAGTTTTGGTCGTTTTTGGTGAAGAATAAGATCGTTGGTGCGCCAGAAGATTTTATTAAAGGTATTCCGCATATGAGTTTCGTTTGGGGAGAAGAGAACGTGAAGTTCTTAAAAACCCGCTACGATAACCTGCAGAAAAGTAATCTTTTTAAAGGAATGAGCTATTCCGAAGACCCTAAACAAATGGCGGAATGGATGCCGTTGGTTATGGATGACCGGAACCCGGAAGAAAAAGTAGCTGCCACGAGAATGACATTAGGTACAGATGTGAATTTTGGCGCATTGACCAGAATGATGTTCAATCATCTGCAAAAGTTAGATCATGTAGATCTTCACTTCCACCATGAAGTACGAACACTAAAACAAAAGAACGGATTCTGGGAAGTTAAAGTGAAAGATGAGACTACAGGTAAAAAAAGACTCATTAAATCAAAATTCGTATTTATCGGTGCCGGTGGTGGCTCACTGCCATTGCTCGAAAAAGCCGATATTCCTGAAGGAAATGGCTTTGGCGGATTCCCGGTAAGCGGGCAATGGTTGAAATGTGTGAATCCTGAAGTAATTGAACGTCACCATGCTAAAGTGTATGGTAAAGCATCGGTAGGCGCACCACCAATGTCGGTTCCACACCTGGACACCCGGATGATCGATGGTAAGAAAGCACTTCTTTTTGGCCCGTATGCAGGTTTTTCTACACGTTTCTTGAAACATGGATCTTTACTGGATCTGCCGCTATCCATTAAGATTAATAATATCCGGCCGATGATTTCTGCCGGTCTCGACAATCTGCAGTTGACGAAATACCTAATCGATCAGGTGAGACAGTCGCCGGAAGACCGTATGGTAGCTCTGAGGGAATACCTGCCTACTGCAAAAATGGAGGATTGGGAACTGGAGACTGCGGGCCAGCGTGTTCAGGTCATCAAAAAAGACGAAAAGCACGGTGGAATTCTGGAATTTGGTACGGAAGTGGTAACCGCTGCTGATGGATCAATTGCAGCCTTATTGGGGGCATCTCCAGGTGCATCTACAGCAGTTTCTATTATGCTTACCTTAATGGAGCGATGTTTTAAAGATCATATCTACACTCCGGAATGGCAGCAAAAACTAAAACAGATGATTCCTTCCTATGGCCAAGAGCTTAGTGGAAATGCCGAGTTGACGGATCAGATCCGAAATGAAACGTCAGAAGTATTGAAACTGGAAGTTCCTGAACTCGCTTAGAGCATACTTAAACAAATCAAAATATAGGAAACGGATGCATCAATTGCTTCCGTTTTTTTTGTGCTTTTCATGCAATTTAGCTTATCGTATATTATTGGTGTAAAAATTGTTACGCTATTTGCACAGATAAACTCAAAACATGCCACGCTGGACAAAAATCACACTGAAGATATTGGGAATTCTCATCGGAGTAGTCCTGCTTGTTTACATCGCCGCGACGGTGTACGTAAATGCGAATAAAAAAAGCTTATTACAGCGCGTTACCAGCGAATTGAACAAAAATTTGAATGGAAGCATGGCGATCGAAAGCATGGAACCAACATTTCTTCGTGAATTTCCGGGGGTATCACTGGGTTTAAGAAATGTAATACTGAGGGACAGCTCATGGTCCAAACATAAACATACCCTATTGGAAGCCAAGGATTTTGACGTTTCCGTGAATGCTCTTGCGCTTCTTACAGGCACTTTGGAGATTAAAAAAATAGAAATTAATAATGCTACCATCTACCTCTATACAGATAGTAATGGCTACAGTAACACTTCCATATTCAAGAAAAAAGATAAAAGTAAACCGAAATCATCTCAGGACGCTGAGGCACCTGCAGAATTGGGGAAATTTGCGTTGAATAATGTGAACTTTGTAGTAGATAATCAGAAAGGGCATAAACGCTTTCAATTTGTTTTAGATGAACTGAAGGGTAAAATGGATTATGGCTGGTCGGGCTGGGAAGCAGATTTTAAGCTTAAAGCAATAGCCAGAAGCATGGCCTTTAATACCCTAAGAGGAAGTTTTATAAAAGATAAGGTTCTCGAAGGTCCCTTTCAGGTGAAGTATAGTGAAGAAACTGGCGTTATATCGGTAGCTCCAAATACCCTGAATATCGGCGCAGACCCTTTTCTTATTGCCGCGCAGTTTGACACCTCCAAAGAGAACACTGACTTTTCAATAGACATTACAGCAAAAAACATCTTATGGAAAAACGCTTCTGCATTGCTGGCCCCCAACATCAGTTCCAAACTTAATATGTTCAACCTGGAAAACGCAATCCATGTGAACTGCCGTATAGCCGGCAATATGGGACCCGGCGGTGATCCTTCCATCGACGTAAAAGCGGAAGTCGGGAAAAATACACTAACTACCCCGGGTGGGGTAATAGAAGACTGTAGTTTTGTGGGTACCTTTACCAATAATGACACTAAGGGAAAAGGCACAACGGATCAAAATTCAGCAATTAAACTTTATAAATTTAAAGGCAGTTATGCAGAAATGCCTTTTAGCATTGATACTGCATCGATCCATGACCTGGATAAGCCTATTGCGACAGGCGTATTTACTTCGAGGTTTGAAATCGCTAAACTGAATAATGTGATCGGTGACAACATGCTGAAATTTGGCAAGGGGACAGCCGATGTTAAGCTGGCTTATACCGCAGATATTGTCGATTTTAAGTTGACAAAACCATTTGTAAAAGGTATAATTGACATCAAGAATGCGGACTTGAGCTACGTTCCAAGGAAGATCAATTTTAAAAACACTGCTATCGCACTGAATTTTACTGACAATGATCTATTCATTAAAAATATCCGTTTGCAGAGCGGCAAAAGTATTGTGTATATGGATGGTAGCATCAAAAACTTCCTTAACCTTTATTATACCGCACCAGAGAAAATCCTGCTAAACTGGAAAATCAGGAGTCCACAGCTGCATTTGGCGGAGTTCCTGGGATTCCTGGGGACACGGAGGCCTAAAGCAAAGAAGAGGACGGTGAAGAGTAATTTCTCGGACAACCTTAACGAAGTATTCGAAAAAAGCCAGGTGAACATGAATGTAAAAGTAGACAAAGTCTACTATAACAAATTTCTGGCTACCGATGCCAATGCCGATCTGCTCTTGTCGGAAAACCGCATTTCCATCAGGAATGTAAGCGTGAAACATGCAGGTGGATCATTGAAATTGAATGGGAGCGTGAGTCAAAATGGTTCTTATAACGGCTTCAGTGTGAATACCAGTCTGAGTAATGTAGACATCCAGCATTTCTTTTATGCGTTTGACAATTTTGGAATGAAGACTCTGACTTCAAAAAATCTGAGGGGATACCTTTACTCGAAAGTAAATGTATCTGGGAGCATTAATGACAAAGGAGCGATCATGCCCAATTCTTTAAAAGGCAGCATCATTTTCGACCTTAAAAAAGGAGCCTTGCTCAATTTCGAGCCCATCACGAGCGTGGGGAAATTTGCCTTTCCTTTCCGTGATCTGAACAATATTACTTTCAGTAACCTCAACGGTAAATTTGATCTCAGAGGAAAAAACATTACCATTAATCCGATGCAGATCAGTTCCAGTCTGCTAAATATGGATATTGCGGGTATCTATTCATTAGGTACAGGAACTAATATTGCATTAGATGTACCATTGCGAAATCCTAAAAAAGACGAGGAGATTATCGACGGCCAGGAAAGAAAGGAGCGGAGGATGAAAGGAATAGTCTTACATTTATTGGCAACAGATGGTGAGGACGGAAAAATTAAGATCAAGCTTAACAAGAACCGCGATAAAACTAAATAAATTAACAAAAATTAAATTATGAAACGTAATGCTACAGCCGTTTGGAACGGCACCATCAAAGAAGGTTCAGGTCATCTGAGCACTGACAGTAAAGTATTGGATCAAACACAGTATTCCTTCAACAGCAGATTTGCAGATGGCATAGGAACCAATCCGGAAGAATTAATGGCCGCTGCCCATGCCGGATGCTTTACCATGAAACTCAGTTTGGACCTCACTGAAGCAGGATTCAATCCGACCTCTCTGGAAACCAAAGCTACCGTATCTCTTGAAAATGGCGTGATCACCAGTTCGAACTTGGTATTGAAGGCTGATATTCCGGGGATCGAAGATGAGCAGTTTCAGGAGATCGCGGCAGGTGCAAAAGCTAACTGTCCAGTAAGTAAGGCCTACAGTGTGGACATCAGTCTGGACGCATCATTGGTATAACTTATCTTTTCCCGAATAAAATCCCCTGTCTATTTCACAGACAGGGGATTTTTTTATGTTATAGTTACGATAAAACGATGTAAATTATCTATTTTCGGTCTTTCGAGTAAGAATTTACAATATCAAATATAAATGACCAAGTCTATACTTGTTTTAAAATTAGGGTCGGCCTCCATTACGACTCCGAAAGGTGAGATTGATGAAGCGATCATAGCAGACATTACCCGCCAGGTTTCGGAGCTATCGAAAGCTTACCACTTAATTTTAGTGTCCTCAGGCGCTGTAGCGGCGGGTAAGAAATACATCAAAAACTATAAAGGCAAAATGGGCGAAAGGAAAGCTGCTGCGGCGATAGGAAATCCTTTGCTGCTGGGGATGTATTCCAGGTATTTCGAACCTCATCAAATTTCTATCGCACAGAGTTTATGTGAACGCCAGCATTTTTCCAGCCGCAGGCAATTTCTCCAGTTGAAGGAGACTTATAAGGAATTATGGAAGAATGGAGTGATTCCTATCGCAAATGAGAACGACGTAGTCAGCAACCTGGAACTTAAATTCTCTGACAATGATGAACTAGCGACTTTACTTGGTGTGGGTTTTGGTGCTTCGCTGATATTGTTGGGTACCTCGGTGCCGGGTGTGCTGGACAAAGAAGGTCAGGTTATTCCTAAAATAGACTCAATCAATAATGATGTTTTTTCGTTGGCCAATAAAAATACCTCAGAAGTTGGCTTAGGCGGCATGACATCAAAACTGACATTCTCCCATTTGGCTTCCACTATGGGAATCCAGGTTGTGATTTTCGGCGTAAGGACGCCGGACGGCATACTCAAGGCTGTAGCAGGGGAAACGGGAACGTCCTGTACGCCAAAGGAAGGCTCAATTTCCTCAAGAAACAAATGGCTCGCCAGTGGCAGTCTGGTCACCGGAAGGCTTATGGCTGATGCCGGAGCTGTTGAGGCTATCCGTAAGCGGAAAAGCCTGTTGGCTGTAGGCGTTCAATCGATCGTGGCACCCTTTGCCGACGGAGAAATATTTGAACTCATAGATGAAGCCGGCAACATCGTCGCAGTGGCAAGAGCAAAAGTATCCTCACAAACATTAAGTAAAGATTCAAAACAACATAACCTGGAGATAGCCAATGCCAGCGATATTGTGATTTTATAATGAAAATGGACTCGATTGAAGAACAACTGATCCAGGCAAGGGAAGCAAAGAAATCCATCTCTGCGCTTGCTGATCAGGACAAACAACACTTGATCAACCGGCTTGCCGTTGTAATTACGGAACATACGGCAGACATCCTACAGGAAAATTTCAAAGACCTGCAGAAAATGCAGGATATAGATCCCAAGAAGGACAGGTTGCTGCTGAATGCAGAGCGGATTGCCGGTTTAGCAGATAGTCTCCGCGACGTAGCAGCATTGCCTGATCCTACTGGAAGCGTGATTTCGGAGCATACCACGGACAATGGCTTGTACATCCAAAAGAAAACTGTGGCCCTTGGGGTAGTTGGCGTCATTTATGAATCCAGGCCGAATGTAACGGTTGATGTTGCCGCACTTTGCATCCGCTCGGGCAATGTCTGTGTGTTGAGAGGGGGGCAGGATGCTTACCATACCAACCTTTACATTATTTCCCTGATCCAGGCTGTACTGACGGAATTTGGACTGGACAGGAATATTGTGCAGCAACTGCCGGCAGACCGGAAGTATATTTCTGAGATTCTGACGGCAAAAAAATACATTGATGTCATTATTCCGAGAGGTTCGAATCAGCTGATCGAGTTCGTGCGGGAAAATGCCTTGGTACCCGTCATTGAGACTGGGGCGGGTGTGTGCCATACCTATATTGAACAAAGTGGAAAGCTGGAATCGGGAGCAGACATCGTGGTCAATGCGAAGGTTTCCCGTCCATCCGTATGCAACTCTCTGGATACCGTTGTTGTGGACCAGGCGGTAGCGGCAGATTTTCTAAAACTACTGGCTCCGAAACTGTTGCCCTATGCCGTAGAGATTTTTGCAGATGAGCAGGCCCATGCGATTTTAGAGAAGCAGGCCTATCCATTTCTGCAATTGGCCAAGGCAGAAGATTTTGGAAGGGAGTTCCTGGATTATAAATGCTCAGTTAAGATCGTAGAAGGAATTGACGAGGCTCTGAGCCACATTGCAGCCTATTCTTCCAAACATTCCGAGGCAATTATAACAGAAGATGCGGCAAAGAGCGAGCTGTTCCTGAATCAGGTCGATGCTGCTGTAGTTTATTTAAATGCCTCAACACGATTCACAGACGGGCAGGTATTTGGTCTTGGAGCGGAAATCGGAATTTCCACACAGAAGCTTCATGCAAGGGGACCATTTGCATTAGAGAAACTTGTAACAGAGAAATGGATAGTAAAAGGTAAGGGACAAATCAGATGAAACCAGCGTCTATAAAAGATATCGCAAATAAAGCGAACGTATCAATAACCACAGTTTCGTTCATCCTGAACGGGAAGGCAGAACAAATGCGTATTAGTAAGGCTGTAATCGAAAGAGTACAGGCTGTCATTAAGGAATTTGAATTCAAGCCGAACCAGATTGCGCGGAGTTTGCGTACCGGAAATACCAAGACGATTGGACTGATCGTGGAGGACATCTCCAATCCCTTTTTCGCTAGTATTGCGAGAAAAATAGAAGACAAAGCCTATAAGAAAGGCTATAAGATCAGCTATTCCAGTACAGAGAATGATGTGGCAAAGGCAAAGGACCTGATAGAGATGTTTAAATCAAGGCAGGTGGATGCGTATATCATTGCACCCGTTCCAGGTATAGAAGAAGACATTAAGCTGCTGCTGGCGGAGAAGATACCTGTGGTGATTTTTGACAGGAACCTTCCGGATCTGGAAGTGAACTATGTAGCCGTTGACAACTTCAATGGCACCTATATGGCGACCAAGCATTTGCTGGACAAGGGCAAGAAAAATGTGGCCTTTGTGACGGTTGATCTTCATGTGGACCAAATGAACAATCGTTTTTTTGGGTATGAAGGAGCATTGAAGGACCAGGGGCAGAAATTTAATAAGGATTTGTACATTGAAGTACCCTTCGACAGTTCAGAAGAAGATACGCATAAACAATTGGCGCTGCTGTTTAATGCGCATCCCGAAATTGATGCGGTACTTTTTTCTACCAACTATCTGGCCATTAAAGGTCTGGGGGTGCTGAAGCAGATCAATAAGAAAATCGATGATGATTTTTGTATCATCTCCTATGATGATCATGATGTATTTAAATTGCATACGCCACCGATCAGTGTGGTGGATCAGCCCATCGAAGAAATTGCAGAAAGGATCATTGATATTGTCCTGAATGAACTGGCCAGCAGCAATGATCCTTTGAATAAAAAAGGTGTCATCAAGGTCACCTTACAACCTCATTTTATAGAAAGATAAAGATCTGGAGCTTATTCCTCCAGATCTTTCATGATTGCTTTTACCTTAGCAGTAAGCTCCGCATCGGTCTGCTTGAATGAAGCTCTGTCTTTCAGTGCAGTATTTACACTGCAGTAGAATTTGATCTTAGGTTCGGTTCCCGATGGCCTTGCAGAGATGATGCTGCCGTCTTCAGTGATGAACTGAAGTACATCAGATTTAGGTAGTTCCAGTTCGGTTTTTTGACCACTGCTCAAGTCCGTCTCTACGCCTAGTTCATAATCTTTCAGGGTAGCCACTTTAGAACCGCCAAGCGTAGCAGGAGGGTTGTTCCTGAATTTCTCCATCATGGCTTTGATCTCCTCAGCACCGGTTTTTCCTTTTTTGGTGATGGAAACCAGTTCCTCTTTATAAATTCCATACTGAACATACATATCTAAAAGGGCATCGTACAGACTGCTGCCTTTATCTTTATAGAAAGCTGTCATTTCTGCGATGAATGCACAGGATACCACTGCATCTTTATCCCTTACAAGTTCGCCAATCAGATAGCCGTAGCTCTCCTCACCTCCACCGATAAAGGTCTTTTTACCTTCGAGGTCGGTCATCAATTTTCCGATCCACTTAAATCCGGTAAGTGTATTATAATACGTTACTTTTTTAGCTTTAGCGATAGCCTCAATCAGGTTGGAAGTTACGATGGTTTTCACGATATACTGCTCCCCGTTGAGTTTGCCTTTTTCTTCCCATGCGCTCAGCAAGTAGTTGATAAGTAAACTTCCGGTTTGGTTGCCATTCAGGAGCACAAATTCTCCGTCGTTATTTTTAACTGCAATCCCGACACGATCAGCATCTGGATCTGTAGCCAATACGAGGTCAGCATCAATTTCCTGAGCTTTTTTAAGTGCGAGGGTAAGGGCCTCTTTCTCTTCAGGATTTGGATATACTACAGTAGGGAAATTTCCGTCAGGCGTGCTTTGTTCTTCTACGAGGGTCAGGTTTGTAAAACCAAATTGTGCTAGGGCCTTTGGCACGAGCGTAATGCCGGTACCATGGATAGGTGAATAAACGATTTTCAGGTCTTTCTGACGATTGATGGCTTCAGGTGAGACAGAAAGCTCGGTGATTTTATCCAGGTACAACTGATCGATGTCTTCGCCAATCAATTCCACATTGCTGTCGATGCGGTCGAATTTCACTTCATCAATGGTGGTGATCTTCGCTACTTCATCCATGACCAAAGTATCGTCAGGTGAAGTAAACTGTCCACCATCGGCACCATAGGCCTTATAGCCATTATATTCTTTAGGATTGTGTGAAGCGGTCAGCATCACACCACTGCGGCAGCCCAATTCACGGATGGCGAATGACAGTTCGGGAGTGGGGCGGAGTGCACTGAAGAAATAGACATGGATTCCATTGGCAGAAAAAACATCGGCGGTGATTCCGGCAAAGTAATCCGAGTTGTTGCGGCTGTCGTGTGCAATGGCCACTTTAATTTGTTCGCCAGGATATTTTTTCAGGAGGTAATTGCTCAAACCCTGTGTGGCTGTACCAATTGTGTATTTATTAATGCGGTTTGAGCCTGCCCCCATAATTCCACGAAGGCCGCCGGTACCAAATTCCAAATTCCTATAAAAAGAGTCAGTTAGCTCAGTGTAAGCCTCTTTATCTAACAATGCCTGTATTTTCTCTTTGGTCTTTTGATCGTAATTTCCATTAAGCCAGCTGTTTATGGTGCTTAATGTAGCGTCTTCTAATTGCATAAGATATGGGGTGTTTTTTTAAAAATTTCTAATAGCAAACAAATATATGGAATTGTAGTTTTCTGAAGCGTCGTCAATCATCAAAATATTTTCTCAATATCACGATTATTAACAGCGTTTTCTTTAATTTCACGCCCTAATATAAGTATATAACCAATTTGATTAAAATATTTATTGAGTTTTAAAGATTAAACAATTGTTAATGAAAGTTTCAGCTTTATGCCTGAAGTTTAGTTAACGTAAAAACAATTGAACGATGAAATCCGGTGGATCCGGGGGACATCAACTGTAAAACCATTATAAAATTATGAAAATATTAAAGTTTGGAGGAACTTCCGTGGGAAGCCCTGAGCGTATGAAAAAATTGTTGGATATCATTGATCCGGCGGAAGAACAAATTGTGGTCTTATCAGCAGTGTCTGGTACAACCAATAGTTTAGTAGAAATTTCAGCCAAACTTTTAAAGGAAGATAAACAGGATGCGTTAACATTGATTAACGCATTACATGAAAAATACAATCAATTCGTTATTGAATTATTACCGGAAGGCGAATTTCGGGAGCAGGGACAGGAAGTTGTGGACTACCATTTTAATTTTCTGGCTACACTTGCAAATGATATTTTTACACCCATTGAAGAAAAAGTGGTCTTGGCGCAAGGCGAACTTATTGTCGACCACCTTATACCATATTTATCTGAAATCGATAGGAGTAGCCATCCGTACTGTTACCTGCTTTGGATTTCATGAAGATTGATGAAGATAATGAGCCGGATATCCCGTTTACCACAAAACATTTAACGCCTTTACTGGAGCAACATACAGGGAACAAACTGTTTATTACCCAAGGTTTTATCTGCAGGAATAGTTTCGGCGAGGTAGATAATTTGCGTCGTGGAGGAAGTGATTATACCGCCTCTTTATTAGGCGCAGCTATTCTTGCTGAAGAAGTACAGATCTGGACAGATATTGATGGCATGCACAACAATGACCCAAGGATTGTAAAAGGAACCAAACCAATTGCCCAGCTTTCATTTGATGAAGCTGCTGAGCTCGCTTATTTTGGTGCGAAAATCCTGCATCCACAATCTGTATTCCCTGCCCAGAAATACAAAATCCCGGTGCGTTTACTGAATACGATGGAGCCGCAGGCTTCGGGTACCTTAATCTCGTACGGAAAGTGAGAAAGGGAAGATCAAATCCATTGCTGCTAAAGATGGCATTACGGCAATCAAGATCCAATCCAGCCGGATGTTGCTGGCTTATGGTTTTTTAAGACGGGTGTTCGAGATTTTTGAACGCTATAAAACGCCGATCGACATGATCACCACTTCTGAAGTTGCGGTATCAGTAACTGTTGATTTCACCGATAATCTGGAGCAGATTATTGCAGAACTGCATGATTTCGGTACTGTGGAAGTGGACCACGATCAGACTATTGTTTGTGTAGTGGGCGATTTCGGTGCGCAGACACATGGTTATGCCGCCAGTGTATTGGATGCGATCAAGCATATTCCAGTGCGTATGATTTCTTATGGAGGCAGTAGCTACAACATCTCGCTGCTCATCAATACAGATGATAAGACCGAGGCCCTGAAGAGCCTGCACAACCGCTTATTTGAATGATCAATGGCGCCTTGAGCCATACCAAAATAGCAGCTACAAGGAATAAGAGTGCGATAAAGAGTCTGATTCTCCTGTCGTACTCCTTTCTGCTGATGTGCTGCTTTCTGTAATCCATGTAATTACCGAAGTAGATCAGCGCCAAAATAACAATAAGAATTACAATAAGAAACTTGAACATTATGTTTTCTGATAAAGATATATCACATTTCGCCAATTTAGAAACACCTTTCTACCATTACGATCTTGCTTTATTGCAAAAAACGTTGACGAGCTGTGCGATGCCGCAAGTTATATAATTTTCATGTGCATTATGCAATGAAAGCAAATTTCAATCCGCGTGTATTAAACTGTATAGAAGCCGTTGGTTTTGGTGCAGATTGTGTGAGCGGAGGCGAGGTGAAAAAAGCCATAGAGGTAGGTTTTGATAAAGGAAAAGTAGTGTTTGCCGGGGTGGGGAAATCCGATAAAGAGATCAATGGTGCATTAGACCATGATATTTTCTGTTTTAATGTAGAGTCTATACAGGAACTGGAAGTGATTAATGAACTGGCGGGTGAAAAAGGGAAGAAAGCCAGGTAGCGATCAGGATCAATCCAAATGTAGATGCGCATACACACCACAATATCACCACAGGATTGGATGAAAATAAATTTGGGATCAATTCCTGGGATCTTCCTGCCTGTGCTGAAACCTTAAGAAATGCATAACCTGGAATTTATAGGAATTCATTTTCATATCGGCTCCCAGATCACTAATCTGGATGTCTATAAAAACCTTTGTGTCCGGGTAAATGAATTTGCAACCTGGTTTGAAGAGCATGGTTTTAATGTGAAGGTCTTAAATGTTGGCGGTGGCTTGGGCATCGATTATCACAATCCTGATCAACAGGTTCCCGATTTTAATGCTTACTTTAAGATATTTAATGAGTTTTTAAATGTTAACCAATCAGGAAGTACATTTTGAACTCGGAAGGGCATTAGTTGGTCAATGCTCTCACTGATCAGCAAAGTACTGTATGTGAAAAATGGTAAAAAGAAAAATTTTATCGTCCTGGATGCCGGAATGACAGAACTGATGCGGCCAGCCTTATATCAGGCCTATCACAAAATAGAGAACCTGAGCAAGTCAACTGCGGCAGCAGTAAAATACGATGTTGTAGGACCTATTTGTGAGAGTACAGACTGCTTTGGTAAAGAAGTAGAGCTGCCGGAAACCCTTAGAGGTGATCTGATCGCATTCCGCAGCACCGGAGCCTATGGCGAAGTAATGGCTTCCAAATATAATCTACGGGACGACATCAGATCGGCTTACAGCGATGACCTTTCCTAAGGTTTTCATTTGCCTGGATGCTCATTTAAAATGAGTATCCAAGCGATACGCTGTTTCCAAGGTTGATGTTGGTCGAATACTCATAGGTAAACGAGACATGGTAGACTTTCAGGAAATAACTGAATGACTTGGATGATGGGGTGTTGCCGTATTCATTTTTAAATGCGGAGTTTCCATTATCGAAGTTGTTCAAAGCGCCGGGTGTAATCCCTATGAAGTAACGGAAGGCGTGCTGGATGTTTTTATTTCTCCTGGCATGCCAAATGATCTCAGTAGACAAACCTGTAGTCCACACGTTCTTTTGATCTGAAACTGAAATGTCTTTATATATGCCTTTATTGAAAAGACTCTTACGGTAGTTCAGGTAATCCCCAGCTTCCATACTATATGAATTTTCCCAGTTGATGAGCCGGAAGTTGGTATTGCCATTACCGGAAACCAATTGATAACCTATGTTCGTTCTCAAACCCAGTCCATAGGTCGATTTTTTGAAGGGAGGCAACTCATCTTCTTCAAGCTCAATTGCCGAATTGCCTTGTCTGGCCTTACCCAGGAAACCGAAAGCGCCATAGGAAAGGTTAAATGAGTTAAAAGTGTGCGAGCGATGGGCGGTCAACATGCCCATTTCGATGCTGAGGTAGCTGGGTGAGAGCGCAGCCGCGTAGGCACCATTCACATAAGTTGCACTGTGATTGTCGTCTGAATGCATGGGCCTGGCAAGGTAGCCGATGTTGTTGCCCAGCACTGCTGGCGTCAGGTAAGTTTTACAAGAACTGACCAGAAGACATAATGTTCCGCCGATCAGCGAGAGGTAAAGTTTGTTCATTACAAGAATGCGCTAAGATAAATTTTCAGTTATTTCTACTACTCGTCGAAGAAATCAATCAATCCTCCTAAATAGTACTCTGTAATACCAGACGTAAAATCTTCGTAATCCGCTACAGGGATGTTCGTTTGTACAAATTCCAGGGAAGTGCCTTTCCTGTCTTCGTGCAGTTTAATGGTCACTATCGAAGGTTCGTTTTCTTCGCCGAAATACCATTGTTGGACAATTTTTTTGGCATAATCAAACTCCAGGTTTTTGCCCGAGATGTCTCCATCCCAAAAAGAGAACTCTGTTCCAGGCGCTTCCGTGAATTCCACCTCAGCCCCAGTCCACAATTGAATACTTTGTGCTTTCGTTAGTGCCAGGTATACTTCTTCAGGGGGAGCAGGGAGGTAAGTGTATTTTTTAAATGTTTTCATGCTTTTCGTCGATTTCGACTGTTTCCTCAGCGGGGACAGTCTGTTTTTGTATGAGTTTATGATTGTAGTACCTGATCATGGCTTTGGTCCATTCAGATTCAGGATAAGTAAAAACGAAGGTTTCCCTGACGCGCTTGGATTTTTTTAAATAAAGTATGCAAATCACAGAAACGGATATCGATACCAGCAGTTTACCTATTTGATAACCCGTATTATAGTCAAGGTTGGAATCTCCCGCTGAGAAAAGTGTTAATAGCGAAGAAAGTACTGCACTGCAAATCATCAGTTTGGTGAAAATGAAGTATTGGATCGGAAAACTCTCCCGCCTGTTGAAAAATAAGAAAATACATAAAATTGAATAAGGTATAAGGAGGGAATTTCCCAACAAATAAATCCCATAAACTATTGTCAATAGATTTCCTTTTAGGTTGCCCATCTGATTCAGCTGGAACCAAAGGTCATTATTAAAGATATTTAAAGTTATAAATTTAGTTGTTATTACAACAGGCCCCAACAAAACACGTATGGCCAGGAGTATTAGCCATCCTGCTATCGGCTTAGCTCTTGTCAATTTTTCTGTATCGAAATCCGTTCTTTTCTGATAGATCTTTATACAAAAAACAGAAAAGATCATGCTGGTTAGTACAACCGTAAGCATTGCGTAAGCATTCAGGTCAGAAGTCACGGAGGATGAAAGTCCGCCGGCGACATAATAATAACTGAGCTGCCTGTCGACCTTTTTGTAATCCTTTACATAATCCTTGATTTCGGAGCCCTCAATATGATCTTTCAAACTCCCGTAGGTATACTTATAATTGATGGTTTTGCCAGAACCGGATGTGCTCAACTCGAAGAAGTAATTGCTGTTTTCAATAGTGGTAGTTTCGTTGTCGTTGCTGTAATTATAAGGCATTCTGATGTCCAGTTCCTGTTCGATATTTACCGGGTGTTTCAGCATTACCCGGTTCGAGTCTTTTCTTTGCCTTTAAGTTCCGGAGTTCGCTGCTCAGCATATCTGCATAGAAATAGACCCGTTTTTCGTCGCTATCCTCTGATGTGGTCCAGATGTTCTCAATGTCATACTTTTCAGTCAGCTCAACGGTATTGTCTTTTTCATTATCCAAGATTTTGATCGGTGCTGCTGAAGAAATATCTGTATAATATTTACCATAATATTCCAGGTAATCTTTTTCTAATCCATCTGTACCGGATTCCGCGATAGCCGACCTGATGTTGTCGGCATAGTTACCGGTATATTTACTTTTGATCAGCAAGGTGGATTTTTTATTATCGCTCGTATCAGCAACGTCAAAGCTCAGTTTCGCAACCAGTTTTCCCTTAGGTTTACTGACCATTCTCTCCAGCCCATTTACGCCCGGTTTGATCACCAGTACATGGCCGTAGTCGGGTGCATAGAAATCATCAAACTTAGCCCGCTGGTAAGAAATGGTGGGGTCTATCCAGGTTCTTTTTCCAGCATAGTCTACCGCTATAATTACATGGTTAAATACAAAAGGGCTGGGCAGGTATTCGTTGGTCCTGATGGTACTCTCCGTGTCTGCATATACCATATAAGCTGCGATATGCTCGGCGCTGAGCAGGTGCTGTAGCAGGAGAGACTTATCTTTACAATCGCCATAACGTTGTTTCAAGACTTGTTCAGGTGAATTTGGGCGATGGGAGTAAACCCCCATTTCTATCCCCATATACCTGATTTCGTCCTGTACAAAACGCGTAGCCAATTCGATGTATTTCTTTTTATTGCTCCCAGATTCCGCTTTTAATTCAGTGATTTTTTTATTGAGCAAAGGAGAATTAAGATTGGGATAACTGTTGATGTTCAGGCCCCAATGGACAATTTCATTCCAATTTTGGTACTCGGAAAATTGTGTCCTTTTCAATGGATTATACCAGGAGGGCTCATAGTCGGCGATACGGTGGGTTTTCGTTAACCTGCTTGTCCATTCATATATGTTATATCCATTTTGAGCTGTGATTTTTGCTGCCGGAGCACCGTTGAAATTTTTGAACTGCATTTTTCTATTGCCAGAGGCAATCAGGTTCATGTACAATTGTCCGATGCTGCTGGAACCCTCAAAATAAAAGCTGGAGGCATATTTGCTACCGAAGATCGGATTGCTTCCCCTGATGGTATAGGCATACTCTATCTGGTCACCCTTACGTACATCTTCCAGTAAAAGAAAAGCATCATAAGTGCCGCTGTAAATAAACTTGGAAAGGTCCTTCTCATTTTGGAGTACCTTGAAACGGGGAGCTGCCAGTTGATCCGATGTCTTTCCATTGCGTTTTACAATGATCTGATGAAAAATCAGTTTCTGAAAACTCGGGTCGTAAGTTACGCTGATCTGTGATCCGTTCTGGACTCCCGCATCCGATACAATCTCCCTGACGATATGTGTGTATTCCTCCTGCAGTTCTACATGATTCTGATTCTCATAAACAGAGAGGTAATATCCGTCGGAGATGTCCTTGTCTAGGGGCCTGGCCCCTTTAAGTTCCGTTTTAATGATCCAGGACGGATTTTGTCTGTTTACCGAAAAGTTTTTACTTTGTCCATATACCAGGGTATGGATGCCAAAAAGGAAAAAATATACAATTGCCACTTTTAACGTAAAGAAGGAGCAAAAAGGGAGCGTGGAAGATTTCATTAAAATTTATTTAAAAGCGTTTATCCCGGTGACATCCATTCCTGTAATCAGCAAGTGAATGTCGTGCGTTCCTTCATAAGTCACTACAGACTCCAGGTTCATCATGTGCCTCATGATTGAATATTCACCTGTGATCCCCATTCCACCGAGCATCTGTCTGGCGTTGCGGGCAATATCCAGCGCAATTTCTACGCTGTTGCGCTTGGCCATGGAAATCTGTTCCGCACTAGCTCTGTTCTCCGTCTTTAGTGTACCCAGACGCCAAACCAGCAATTGCCCTTTGGTGATTTCTGTAACCATCTCGGCTAATTTCTTTTGTTGTAACTGAAAGCCGCCAATGGGTTTTCCAAATTGAATCCGCTCTTTTGAATACCTCAATGCAGTATCATAGCAATCCATGGCAGCACCTAAGGCGCCCCATGCAATGCCATACCTGGCCTGATTCAGGCAACCTAAGGGGCCTTTCAGACCGGTAATATCCGGAAAAATATTCTCTTTCGGGATTTGTACATTGTCAAATACCAATTCACCAGTAGCAGAGGCCCGGAGACTCCATTTGCCATGGGTTTCCGGCGTAGAGAAGCCTTCCATACCTCTTTCTACGATCAGACCCCTGATCTTTCCTGCTTCATCTTTTGCCCATACCACAGCAATATCAGCAAAAGGTGCATTGGAAATCCACATCTTCGCGCCATTTAGCAAATAATGGCTTCCCTGGTCCTTAATATTGGTCACCAAACCACCGGGATTGGAGCCGTGATCAGGCTCGGTTAATCCAAAGCAGCCCATTAAATCACCAGCTGCGAGCTTTGGTAAGTATTTCTTGCGCTGTGCTTCCGATCCGTAGGCAAAAATGGGATACATCACCAGAGAACCTTGCACCGATGCTGTAGACCTGATTCCTGAATCTCCGCGTTCAATTTCCTGCATCAGGATGCCGTAAGCAGTATAGTCCAGACCTGCGCCCCCATATTCCTGGGGAATGGTAGGGCCAAATGCGCCGATATCTGCCAGGCCTTTGATCAGTTGTTTGGGGAATTCTGCACGCTGTGCATAGTCCTCTATGATGGGACTTACTTCTTTCTTTACCCAATCCCTTGCGGTTGAGCGGATCAACTTGTGCTCATCGGACAGCAATTCATCCAGAAGGTAATAGTCCGGAGCTTCGTAAAGGTCTTTTTTGGCAGATTTATTCATTGTTTACGCTATATTTGGTTCAGCAATCAGCACCAATCCAAAGGTAATAATTTACGGGAATGGCTGGTTAAAACCAAGGAAAAATATAATTTTGCCACATGAACAGCAAACGCAAATATCTGCAAACCGTGGCGTTAAGGGATGTCAAATGTCATGCATTACATGGATATTATCCGGAAGAACAATTGACAGGAATTTACTTCATGGTAGATGCGGTGGTAACATTTGAGGCGAATGACGACACGGAAGACCTGAACAGAACGGTTAATTACGAAGTGATCAATACCATTATACGCGAAGAAATGAACCGCACGCAGAAAATGCTGGAAACTGTAGTCAGGAATATCCTGGACCGTATCATTGAACAGTATCCATTTATTTATACTGGTGAGGTAGGTATACGAAAGCTTTTTCCGCCAATGCCCGGACAAATCGGACACTCTTTTGTTCAGCTTTCTTACCAGGCTTAATACGATCGGATCACAGAAAATTTAGCAAAGACCAACATGAACTACCAGAAAATCAATACAGATATCCTTGATCAGATCAAAGCAGCCGTAGGCGCTGGCAGCGTTTTCACGGATGAGGAATCGCTCGCTACTTATTGCCATGATGAAACAGAAGACCTGAAGTATTACCCGGAGGTCGTGGTGAAGCCTGTCGATGCTGCTGCTATCGCAGCGCTGTTGAAGCTTTGCAATGAATTACACGTGCCTGTAACCCCGAGAGGCGGGGGTACCGGTCTGAGCGGAGCAGCCCTTCCTGTGTTTGGTGGGGTCTTGCTATCCATGGAGAAGTTCAAGAAAATCATTGAAATAGATACGGACAATCTTCAGGCAACTGTAGAGCCAGGAGTAATTACAGAAGAGTTCATCAATGCTGTTGCGGAAAAGGGGCTCTTGTATCCTGTGGATCCCTCGAGTAAGGGATCATGTTTTATTGGTGGAAACGTAGCCCATGGTTCAGGTGGACCAAGAGTGGTGAAGTATGGCACGATCAGGGAATATATACTCAACCTGGAGGTGGTGTTGCCCAGCGGCGAAATTATCTGGACTGGTGCCAACACGGTGAAATACGCTTCCGGTTATAACCTTACGCAATTGATGATCGGCTCAGAAGGCACGCTGGGTGTGGTCACGAAGATCGTTACGAAACTGATTCCTAAAACCAGCCAGAGCGTATTGATGCTTGGCTCTTTTTCTGAAAATGAAGCCGCTTGTGCGGCTGTTTCGGCGATATTCAGAGCAGGGGTAACTCCCTCTGCATTAGAGTTTATGGAGCGAAAGGGGGTAGAGTGGGTCATTCAATTTGACGATATTCAATTTGACCTTAAAGCAGGAGTAAATGCTTTTTTACTCATTGAATTTGACGGTGATGATCTGGATACCATATTTAAAGACTGTGAAAAAGTAAACCAAGTATTGGAAGAACATGGCTGTACTGAAGTATTATTTGCTGATACAGCACAACAAAAGGAAGATCTGTGGCGGATGCGCAGGACGATGGCTGAATCTGTAAAATCGAATTCGGTGTATAAGGAAGAAGATACTGTTGTTCCACGTGCGGCATTGCCAAAATTAATCAATGGCATCAAAGAAGATCGGCAGCCGTTATGGTTTTGAAAGTGTGTGCTATGGCCATGCCGGGGACGGAAACTTGCACATCAACATCATTAAGGCAGGCATGAGTGACGAAGACTGGAAAAACAAGTTGAGAGATGGAATTGTGGAGATCTTCGAACTGACCACCGCACTTGAGGGAACGATCTCAGGAGAACATGGCATTGGTCTGGTTCAAAAGGAGTTTATGCCTATTAAATATACGGCGCTGCATTTGAATCTAATGAGGGGGATTAAGGCTGTATTTGATCCAAACCAGATCCTTAATCCCGGAAAAATCTTTTAGGTCAGTTACCGCTCAATTGCTCGAATACCATCATCTTGTTCCTTTCATTTAGAGGAATAGAAGCTGATGATTTACTTTGATAGTCGAAAGCCACACATACGGTTTTTCCGCGGCTACAGACTACCTCGTCATTATTGACCATTTTCACCAGCAGGTACTCCAGGTCGAAACTGGTATTGCCGATCCGTGAGGTGCGTACATACATACTGATTTTATCGTCAATCAGGATAGGAACAATATAATCTAAGGAAGCTTTTGCAATGACCACACCTGTCTCTTCCAGTCCCATCCAATCGCTTGTTTCCAGTATTTGGATCTGGCAATTTCCATGTAAGTAAAATATATCGCGTTGTTGACGTGGCCCATCATGTCAAAGTCCGTGAAGCGGGTCTCTATGTTTGTTTTATACTTAAAACTGTCGAATTGATTCAGTATCTCTGTCTTTTTGTCGGTTTCTTTTGTTTTAGTACGCCAAAATGTCTTGAATATCATAAAAAATACGGTTGGTATAAGAGTTGAATATGTGTTTGTATCAAGTTAAAAATTAAAAAATAGGAGAATATCAAAATGACATTAGTAAAATTTAACAACAGAACCAAGAATACAGCACCTTACTTTAACAACGTTTTTGATTCATTGTTCAGTGAGGCGATAAATAAAAATTTAACAGTGAATAAAGTGCCGGGAGTCAACATTTTAGAAACTGAAAATGCGTACAAAATTGAGGTTGCGGCGCCAGGTCTGAATAAAGAAGATTTCCAGATCAATGTAAAGAAAGATACTTTATCGGTGTGGGCAGAAAAGAAAGATGAAGCGAGCGAAGAGAAAAAAGACTATACGCGTAAAGAATTTGATTACTATTCTTTTGCAAGGTCTTTCGTATTGCCAGAAACGGTTAATACAGATCAGATCACTGCGGAGTATGTCAATGGAATCCTGAACATTACGATCGGCAAAGACACAGCACAATCGCAAAGCAAAGAAATAAAAGTTTCATAGATAGGTTTATTTGGTTTTTAAGAAAGAAGGGCGATGCTGGATAGCATCGCCCTTTCTTGTGTTAAGTGTAACCTAATATTTTCAGTACTTGTTTACTGTTTTGTTCTTCGCCAAATACCTCAAAGTTAAATGTCTCATCGCGGTTGCGGCGGATGATCACATGTTTAGGGCATGGCAGCAGGCAATGGTGAATGCCGCCGTAGCCGCTTAATACTTCCTGGTAAGCGCCGGTATTAAAGAAGCCCAGATATTGCACTTTACGGGTTTTAGGCATAAATACACTGTTCATGTGTGCTTCCTGGTTGTAATAATCCTGACCGTCGCAGGTAATGCCGCCTAGGTTTACACGCTCATATTCAGAATCCCAGTTATTAATCGGCAGTAAGATATATTTTTGGTTCAGTGCCCAAACATCAGGCAGGTTGGTGATGAATGAACCATCCAGCATCAACCACTTTTCACGGTCGTTTTGTTGTTTACGGCCCAATACTTTGTATAAAATACCCGAAGCTTCGGCAACGGTATATTTACCAAATTCGGTAATAATATCCGGTTCCATGGTATCATGTTCGGCACAGATTTCTTTGATCCGGCTCACAATTTCGTTGACCATGTATTCGTAATCAAAATCAAAAACCAGCGAATCTTTAAACGGCATACCGCCGCCAATATCCAGCGTATCCAGATCAGGGTTTATCTTTTTGAACTTGCAATAAAGCGTTACATATTTCTCCAGCTCGTTCCAGTAATATGGCGTATCAGAAATACCCGAGTTGATAAAGAAATGCAACAACTTTAACCTGAAAGTTAGGATTTCTTCGATTTTATTGTGATAAAAATCAATCATATCCTCCATACGCACACCTAAACGCGAGGTATAAAATTGCGAATCTGGTTGCTCTTCTGCCGCTATACGGATGCCCAGGTTACATGGCGTATCCATCTCAATCTCATCATCATAAAGGTTAAATTCTTCCTTATTATCCAATACCGGGATGATGTTTTTAAAACCATCATGCAGCATATCAATAATATATTTTTTGTACTGGAAGGTTTTAAAGCCATTGCAGATAACGGTAATATCCTTGCTCAACGCACCTTTTTTCTCCAGCGCATCAATCATCGGCATATCAAAAGCTGATGATGTTTCCAGGTGGATATCGTTTTTCAGCGCTTCTTCAACAATATGTTTAAAATGCGAGCTTTTGGTGCAATAGCAATATTTATAGCTGCCGCGATAATTGTTTTTAATAATAGCCTGCTGAAACAACAACTTTGCCTGCTGTATCTTTTTGGTGATCATAGGCAGATAAGTGAAACGCAAGGGCGTACCATACGTTTCAATCATTTCCATCAAATTGAGATCGTGAAAATATAATTCATCATCAATGATCTCGAAACCATCCTGCGGGAAACCAACACTTAGATCAAGAAATTCCTGGTAACTCTGCATTTATTTAAAAATTTTTGCAAAAATGTAATTTTAAATCGAGAAAAAACGGATTATTAATTAAAATACTGTCATCCGTAAGTATAAATCTATCTTTCTTTCAGGTGTATTTCAGCAAGCATGCAGCGTGCACTTCCGCCACCATTTTTTTCTATCGTATCTAAAGGCGAATGAACCAGACTGCAGTACTTTTGCAAAAGAAAGACCTGCATTTCTGTCAATGATGTATAAGCCTGTTCAGACATCACCAACAGCCCATCGCCATTTTTGTTTTTTACCTGTAGCATATTGCCCGCAAAATGGTTCATCTGGTTCATGCTGATCTCGATGATTTCCTTTCCAGTTCGGATCAAATGCTGCATCACCATTTCCCTTTCCTGATAATTTTGTATGGACTCCAGACAGATAACAGCAAAAAAGTCGCCAATGCACATCATTACATTAGTATGGTAAATTCGGAAGCCATCCTGATCGTCGGCCTTAAACGTTACGGCTGTATAACCGGAGATCCTGCACCAGTCGGCCAATACCTGTTCATCTGTTCTTAAAGACAGGCAGGCATAAGCTAATTTATGCTCCCGGTCCAGCACCATACTTCCTGTTCCTTCTAAAAAGAGTTCCTGATTTTCGTATTCCGACATGTCGGTAACCATCTCCAGACTAAACCTGGCAGCCAGCTGTTCGATAATGTCTTTCCTGCGTTCCAACCTACGGTTTTCTGAAAACATGGGGTAGAGGAAGACTTCTCCATTGTCATGAAAGGAGATCCAGTTGTTGGGGAAGATGGAATCCGGCGTCTCCGGCGCAACAGTATCATTGATTACCATGACATCCACGTCATTGCTCCTAAGCAGGTCCGCGAATTGGTCAAATTCTTTTAAAGCCAGGTACTGAACACCATTCTGCTCAGAGGCCTGCTGGAATTTATTGTTACCGGCCGTTTGATCATTGAACTTAAAATCAACTGGCCGGATCATTAGTATGTGATTGGTCGTCTGCATATTACAATTCATCTCTTAATATGGGTAAACTCATGCAATGAAAACCGCCCCTGGCTCTTGAAAGTTCAGCTGAAGGCATTAAGATCAGTGTGTCGGTGATGATTTCAGTACTTGTTCTTCCATTTTCCAGGTCATCGATCAAGTCTTTTACTTTTACAATATTGAAGCCATTAGTCCTGAAGGCTTCTACAGTCTTATCATTGCGGTCGTAGCCCAAAACTACTCCTTCCTTAATCGCCAGGAGGTTGCAGGAATCTGTCCACTGTTCGCGGGCATCATAAGGGAAAGCGCCGTTGCCGCTGTAGATGAACTGTGTTTCTTCTATACTGCCAAGCTCATTCCGGCTAATGTCATCCAGTAAATCCTCTATACTACTAAAGGTTTTTGGTTGTTCTTTGCCTTTGCTGAACTGAATGATCTCTGTAAGGTTCTGGTTATCGGGGGCACCAGGAAATTGATCGGCTCATGTGGATTCCCAACCTGATTTTTTGATATTGAACTCAATATCGTCCATACATTTCTTTTCACCTGTGTGAAGACGGTGTCGATGTGCATAAAGTCCCGTTTATTAGGGATTTTTACAATCGTCACTTTGCTGACCACATTGTTGTCGAACAACAGTTTGATCGCCTCGTTAGCACCATACGCCGAAGTCCTTTCGCTACAGCCAATCAGAACATGCTGGGGACTGACCATCATTACATCTCCGCCCTCCAGTGTCGTTCTGTGATCTTCCTCTTCGCCTGGACGCAGGAAATGCTGCGCCACATCAGGGATCTCCAAAATATTGTTTGCGTATGCGGCAAAGAGCGGGTGGTTGAAAAATATATATCGCATGAGCAGGGTTTCACGACTACGTGCCTTTTTGGCCGGCTTATTTAATAAAATATAGTTATTGATCGTGATGCCTACATCCCTGGTAAAGATCAAGTTAGGGATAGGTGCAAAGATCATCAGGTCATTGGCCATGCTTCCGGAAATAAAAATGGTAGCCAGTTCTTTTGCATCGGTTTGAATCATTTCCAGTTGCAATTTATAAGTACAACCTTCGATAGCACACACAGCGGCTGTCAATTTCTTTTTGATGGAAGCATCTTCCAGAATGTCCGATAATAGGTTTTGTATTTCTATTACTTCTGTAGAGCAGTGGAAACCAGCTGAATTTGGTTTAAAAAAGCTCCTGTCCGATTCGGGAGCGTCGATCTCAGTCAGTTTTCCTTTTATCTTTTCAGGATCGAGAAAGTACATCAACAGTTTTAGATAATGATCATACTCTTCTTTACGAATCGTATCCAGATGAACGATATCTTCAAACAGCCAATCCTGTGCTTTGGAAGGAACGACCTTTCCAAGTCCGCTATCGGGACTATGGATCAGCAATTTGCGTAACCTGCCGATCTCGGTGCTTACACTTACTCTAAAATCTTTGTTTTTCTCAGTCATAATAAGTTGTGGTTGGACAAAGCTATCTAAATTTTTAGAATTTAATATTCGCTCATTATTGCTTATTTTTGGCGATATGGATTTTATCATTACCGAAGCAATTAAGGGTATTCAGCAGCTGTATAATGAAGCTGTTCCTGAAGGCCTGATCAATATACAGGACACCCGTAAAGAATTTGAAGGACAAGCCACAATCGTTGTTTTTCCGATTACTAAAATATTCTAAAAAATCGCCAGAACAAACTGCGAATGAAATTGGGGAATATTTGGTGGAGCATGTGGATGTGATCACCGGATTTAATGTGGTGAAGGGCTTTTTGAACTTTAGCATTGCTCATGAATATTGGTTAAACCAGTTTAATACAGAAATCTCAATCCTGATTTTGGAATCTTCCGTCCGAACGGACAAAAGGTAATGGTAGAATATTCTTCACCAAATACCAATAAGCCACTGCATCTAGGGCATGTTCGTAATAATTTATTGGGTTATTCGGTTGCGGAATTGCTAAAAGCGTATGGTTATGAGGTGGTTAAAGTAAATCTGGTGAACGACAGTGGCATCCATATCTGTAAATCCATGCTGGCCTGGCAAAAGTGGGGCAATGGCGAAACACCCGAAGCTACAGGTTTAAAAGGCGATCATCTGGTGGGGAAATACTATGTGATTTTTGATAAAGAATACAAAAAAGAGATCGAGTGCTTTAAAAGCTGAAGGCCAAACAGAAGAAGAAGCCAAGAAAAATGCACCGCTGATAAAGGAAGCGCAAGAGATGCTTGCAGAAATGGGAAGCAGGGGATGAGGAGGTGATTTAGCTCTGGAAAACCATGAACGACTGGGTTTACGATGGTTTCGCGGTGACCTATAAAAACCTTGGCGTTGACTTTGACAAATATTATTACGAAAGCAACACTTATTTATTAGGTAAAGGATACTGTTGAAGAGGGGTTGGCAAAAGGTGTTTTCTTTAAAAAGGAAGACGGTTCAGTTTGGATAGATCTTACTGCAGATGGTTTGGACCAGAAACTGGTATTGCGTGCAGACGGTACTTCAGTTTACATTACGCAGGATTTGGGTACTGCCGAAATGAAACATGACGATTTCAACATGGACGAGTCTATTTACGTGGTGGGCAATGAGCAGGATTATCATTTTAAAGTGTTGTTCCTGATCCTGGAAAAACTGGGTAAATCCTGGGCGAAGGGACTTATATCATTTATCGTACGGCATGGTAGACCTTGCCAGTCGGAAAAATGAAATCGCCGTGAGGGAACGGTAGTTGATGCTGATGATCTGATTGCAGAGATGGTTGCTACAGCCAGGCAAAAAACGGAAGAATTGGGTAAGGTGAATGATTTCGCAGAGGAAGAGAAAGAGGGACTTTATCAGCAGATCGGATTGGGTGCCCTAAAGTATTTTCTGCTTAAAGGTAGAACCTAAAAAACGTTTATTATTTGACCCTGCTGAGTCCATTGACTTTCAGGGAAATACGGGGCCTTTTATTCAATACACGCATGCACGCGTTAAGTCACTGTTGGCTAAAGCCGATCATTCTGGAGGACAGCCTGTTTCAGCAGTAGCTATTACGCCGACAGAATTAGACATGATCATTCTGCTGTCGAAATATCCATCGGAACTGCTGGCCGCAGCTGCCGCTTATAGTCCTGCTACCTTGGCCAATTACCTGTATGAAGTAGCCAAGGTGTTCAATAAATTCTACCATGAAGTTCCGCCAATTGTAAAAGAAGAAGACCAGGCTGCAAAACAAAATCGGTTAAATCTCTGCGCAGTTACTGCACAGGTATTAAAATCAGGAATGAAACGCTTGGGTATTGAAGTTCCGGAACGGATGTAATGTTTATAAATTCGATATAAAAACAAAAGAGAAGGATTAATCCTTCTCTTTTGTTTTTTCTACCCCTGGCTTTGTTTCGATGGGCTTCTTCTTTCTAAACGTAGGAAAGGTCATCGGACTTCTTGTTGGCCGCTCATCGCCAAGCAGTACACCCCATTGTTTAAAGGTCTCTGTTCTGTCGAAGATCACTTTGAGTACTGCAATCAGCGGCATAGATAAAAACATTCCCGATACTCCTGCAATGCTTCCTCCAATGATTACTCCAAGGATTGCAAATAAAGCATTTATTTTAACCTTAGAGCCTACAATTCTAGGCATCAGAATGTTGTTGTCCAGGAACTGAACGGCTGCGATTACACCCAGAACTGTAACTACAGGCCAAAGTTCAGTTGAAGAAGTCAGGGTCAGCATGACCCCAATGATGTTACCTACCAAGGCACCTACATAAGGAATTAGGTTCAGTATTGCGAAGATCACGCCGATCAGCAAGGCATGTTTGATACCAATCAGCAATAAAATACCGCCCAAAAGTATGGTCATATAAGTGACCTGAATGAGCAGGCCAACCAGGTAATTTTTGATGATTGCTTCCGTCTCGTAGATCGCCTCTTTCACTTTTGGATGGTGATCAGTTTTGAACCACATGAAAATGAAACGCAACAAAATGTCTTTATAAAAAAGCATCAGATAGATGTAGATCGGGAGCAGGCCTACGAACACAAACACTGAGCTCAGTGTTACTGCCGCGCCGCTTGCAGCTTTACCAGCCATTCCTAAAAGATCATTGCTTTTGTCGTTGATAAATTTCACCTGTTCTGTAGTAGAAAAATTGCTGATGCTGCTGATCCAACTGCTCAGTGCGTTAAGGTGGATGCTTACGTTTTTCTTTATCTCAGGAAAATCGTTCACGAGCAGACCTACCTGCGCTGAAAAAAACCATATGATTAGACCAAGGAAGATGGCGAGCATCAGGATTGGGAGGATGATTGCCGCAACTTCAGGAAATTTCCATTTCTTCAGTAAACGGAAGACCGGCAGCAATACGATACTGATAAAAAATGCCATGATCACCGGCATGATGATGTTACTGGCCAGGAATAAAATAGCAATGACCAGGACGATTCCAAGAAGCTCGATGGATCGTCTAACGGTGAGCGGCATGTCTGTCATGAAGGTTAGATTAGTGTTTTAAAGGTAAAAAGATGGTACATTTCAAACAGTAACACTACAAGGTATGAAATGTTTGGCTAGTTTTGCAGAATGATTACAAATGAGACCATAGTCGCCTTATCTACGCCACCGGGAATTGGTGCCATAGGTGTAATTCGTCTTTCAGGTAAAGATGCTATTTCCATTACCAATGCTTTATTTAGCGGAAAAAACCTGCTGGAACAAGCGTCTCACACCATACATTTTGGTTTGATTAAGGACGGTAATGTGGTGATAGACGAAGTGCTGGTCAGTCTTTTTATAGGTCCAAAATCTTATACCAAAGAACATGTCGTAGAAATCTCCTGCCATGGCTCCAATTACATTATTCAGCAGATCATTACGTTGCTGATCAAACATGGCGCTTCTGCGGCTAAACCAGGTGAATTTACCTTAAGGGCATTTTTAAATGGAGGTATGGACCTTTCACAGGCTGAGGCTGTTGCAGATTTGATCTCTTCGGATTCGGCTGCTGCGCATCAGGTAGCGATGAACCAGCTAAGAGGTGGTTTCAGTACTGAACTCAATGTGCTGAGGGAGCAGCTGATACATTTTGCTTCCATGATCGAACTTGAGCTTGATTTTGCAGAAGAAGATGTGGAATTTGCTAACCGTGATCAGCTACAGGAGCTCATCAGCAAGATCACGCTGGTGCTCAACAAGCTGATCCGGTCCTTTGAACTCGGCAATGTCATTAAAGAGGGCATTAACACGGTGATCGCCGGCAGGCCTAATGCGGGCAAGTCTACTCTGTTAAATGCTTTATTGAATGAGGACCGTGCGATCGTAAGTGATATTGCGGGTACTACACGTGATACGATTGAAGAGATATTAAATATTAATGGCATTAATTTCCGGCTCATAGATACAGCGGGAATCCGTGAGGCTACAGATACCATAGAAGCAATAGGAGTGGAGAAGACGATGCAGAAGATCAGCCAGTCGTCGGTATTGGTTTATTTATTTGACGTAGTCAACCTATCTGCCACTGAAATACGTGAAGACATTCTTAGTTTGCACCGACCTGGCATGGCTTTTATTGCTGTAGCTAATAAAATTGATCTCTCTTATAGTGATCGTTTAAAAGAACTGAAGTTACCTGCTGACATTCAGTTTATTTCGATTTCCGCAAAAGAGAATCAGCAGATAGAAGAACTGAAGCAATTGCTTTATGAAACCGCTGTGGGAGATAAGCTATCGGACAATCATACCATGGTGACCAATATCCGTCACTTGGAAGCGCTGCAACGCACTAAGGCATCCCTGGCTAATGTATCTCATGGATTGAACAATCCCGTTACTTCCGATTTTTTGGCTATGGATATCAAGCAAGCGCTGTATTACCTGGGTGAGATCACAGGACAGGTTACGACAGATGATTTGCTTGAGAATATTTTTAGTAAGTTTTGTATCGGGAAATAGGAGAACAAAACTCAAGTGAACTATTAATGAGTACAGGGTTTAAAAAAAGGTATTGACCCGATGAATCAAAACATTTTTCGTACATCTGAAAGGATCCATCGTACTCTGATGTAAAAACAACTGATAAGCCACATCGGTAAACTCATCAAAAATATCGTAAATGTCTTCGGGCAAATCTTTATATCGCTCTAGCTTCATTATGAGTCCTCCTGCTTAGCAAAAAACGCAGCCTTGTTGGCATAATAAAGTTTACTTGATAGCGCGTTAGTTTTATCTGTCCAGATTTCATCTGGTATAGACCAGGCCGTAGGGGATTCAAAGTTATTCCAGATCAGCGCAGCTTCCTCATTCATCGCCTTTACCTGCATCAAAAGGTCAAGTTTTTCGGCCGCAATCTGAAACATCAGGTGGTAGTTGTCCAAATCATTTGGATCATTACCTCCGTGGATAGTCACATTTTTAGGTAAGTAGCCAATCAGATTGGCATGCTCCACAGGAAATAAGGTTTTTACCGCAGCAATGGAATAAATTTCTTGCGCAACCACACCTGGCAATTGAGCGTCGGAATAACTTCGGGAAGCAAGGTTCAGACAGGTACGAAGCGCGGACGCAGCATTACGACAAACCGGGGCATAGGCTATGTCGGCTACGGCGCCTAGCGCCGCTCCATTACGGATATAGCTAATCGCACTGTCAATTTCGCTACGGCGGGTTTTAACCATTTTAACCTGGCCTGAACGCCAATCATCCATAAGCACAAATGATAATCTGGCTACTTCCTCATATTTTTTCGCTTTTTCCTGGTAAAAGTGAGTGTTTTCAGCGATCTGATTGATCGCCTTCTGCCAAAACTCGACCAGCGTTTTTGCCCAGTTGCTAAAATGAAAATAAACTTCGTTACACTCACGCGAAGTTAGGGAATTCCTGATTTCCGTACACTTGATTATTGGTTCAGTATCTTCGCCCATAGATTAAAGAATATTCCAGTTTAGTACAATTAGTATTCCAGAAACAATTTAGCCGTATTATAATCAATGCCTTGGATGTAATAAGTAATTTTGAAAACTCGTAACATACAGCTAATAAACTTATGCAAACAGTAAATTTTATATCATCCGCTTTCTTGTTGTTGTGTTTTTCTACACGGCAGCCGCACAGCAAAGAAAGAAGCTGGTTATTGAAGAAATCCGCCAGGAATTCAATATCATCCAGTAAAGATAAGACGATGCAAAAAGTAGTGTTAAGCAATGAAGATTTCCTGGATCATATGCCTGATGGTGGTAAGTTGAGATAAATTGCTGGACATTCTGCATTAACCAAGGAAGCGGAGCAAATCCAGAAAATAATTATAAATAACATTTGAATGGGACTAACAAGAACTAATTGAATGCCATTCTGGTAACTTCTGGCATTTACTATAATGCCAAACTATTGAAATTGGTCATGATGAACTCAACTGAGAAATTTGAGACAGACATGCTTTACTATGACACTCATAACTTATATCATTGATGTAGAAACTTAGAACTAAAAGACCAAAAAGTTGTTTAATGGAAAGGTATACTTTCCTAATTGTTGCTAAATAAATTATATCGGTCTTAAATATCAATAATATTTCAACTTCAAAAATATGCGAACTTTGATCATACTCTTGGTTTTCGGGTTAGTGTCTCAAACATATGCTCAGACAGGGAAACTTTTTAAGGGAACCTTAAATAATTCGATCAAAATCACTCTCTATCTGCAGGGACTGGAGGATGGTACAAATGCGGACCCGATTATTGGCGCTTATAAATATGATGATCAAAAGAAATATCTTTTATTGAACGGTTATAGAAATACGGATGGTAATATTATTTTAGTCGAGCATGCCACACCAAATTTCTCTGGTGTTTTTTTCGGATTAATGTCCGGGAATCAAATTTCAGGCAAATGGACAAGCGCTAACCAAATGTCAAGTTACGCGTTTAAAATCGTGGCTGTAATACCTAAAGAAGGACAGCTAACACAATTTCAAAGTGCGATTGCAAGTAAAGCGAAGGAATTTAGAAAGTATTAAGTAAGATTGTATCTTATGAGCCAAATTTATGTCAATATCAAATCCATCGAAAATTACTTTATTTCTTGTACTGAGTTTAATTTGTATTACCAGTTTAGTAATTTCTTCTATCGTAATGATCAATCAGAATGGAATGAATCAGCGTTTGCAAGGTTGGGTAAACCTGCTTTGGTTGCCCTTGCCTGTGCTGTTATTAATTGCAGATAGGATCTGTGTAAGGAAATTTGGAACCAAAAGAGTGAATAAAGCTCAGTGGTATATTTTAGCCATTATAATTTTACTTTTTATTACAAATTTGATCAGGCTACACATATAGTACTGGCGCTCCCCAAATAACGCCCACCTAGAGAATCTATGAGCAGATCTAAAAGTTAGTTTTAAGCAGAAATACAGAAATCTTTTCTAAATTTTATAATCACCTTGGTAAGCAACAAGGACAAGAGAAGCCGAAGTCATCGTCGTTCTCATAATTTTAAAGGAATACATTTTTTTGCGAAGACAATGTACTTCCTCCAAGCCCGTTATCGGAAAGGTCAGTTAAACATGACATCCGTATAGAAAATTGCAGATTTACAATAACATTCTTCTCACTCTGGGCGCCAATAGCTACAGAAGATGATGAGTAATTTTGATCGATCATAATTTATTAAGATATAAGTATAAAAGCCCCACGAGACAACTCATGGGTCTTTATCATTAAATAAAGCTTTCTACACTAATCTGCTCACGGGCTTGTTGTGCCACAGCGACCAAGTTTACTAAAGCGGCTTTAGTTTCTGGCCATTTACGGGTTTTCAACCCGCAGTCTGGGTTCACCCAAAGATTCCGTGCTGGTAGCAAATATGCTGCTTTAGCTAACAGTGATGCCATTTCCTCAGTACTTGGCACCCTTGGTGAATGTATGTCGTATACCCCAGGTAGCCGAGGTTTTGTGTTAAAAAGTCCCTTTATGATCTCAGGATGCTCTGCGAAAAAAAAACAGGAAAGAAAAGTACATTTATAATCGCATGGCACAATTAATCCGTAGGATTATTATCTGCACCATTTGTACCAATCTGACATCAAGCTTCAATCGCGAAAGCATCGTCAATACGGAAGAGGCAGGTATCCTGACTTGTAACAATTTTTATCGTCCTTCCCGCTTTTCGGCAGTGGAGCTCGTGGATAAAAACCTATGATGTTACTTACAGTTGCGCGACAGTACGTGATTTACACACGATTCCCTACTAATCTACAACTAAGTAAAACCTTTCCGATTGTTGAAATATGTAAAGAACTCTAATTATTACAAATCAGTTTTAAACTTCAACAAATATACATTCGAAGATTTTAAAACTTAAGTAAGAATGATAATCAGATAATATCTCCTGTTTTTTTAAGAGAAAAAAGCATATTATGCTTTTCACTTACTATTTTTATACCCGATAAAGGAAATTATTCTATGAACGACTTAGATGAAACAGATTTATTGCTGCTGAAAATCTTAGCCAACGACTCTAAATACACTAATAAGGAACTCGCAAACTTGGTAAATCTTTCTCCATCACCTGTTTTTGAACGCATTAAAAGGCTCGAAAGCGGCGGATATATCAAGAAGTACATTGCAATTTTGGATGCAGAAAAATTCAATCAGGGCTTCATTGTTTTTTGCAATATCAAACTCAAGCAACATGATAAAAAAATAGGCCATAAGTTTGTGGAGGATATATTGGATATAGATGAAGTTGTCGAATGCTACAACATTTCAGGAGACTATGATTTTATATTAAAAGTATATGCTAGGGATATGAAGCATTATCAGGATTTTGTTTTCAATAAGCTAGGCTCCGTCGAAAGTATCGGAAGTGCACATAGTACTTTTGTTATGGCTGAAATAAAAAATACGCACAATATCAGTTTTTAACAGGTTGAGACTTGCTGCCATTACTAATTAAAACTAGATTAAAATTTCCAGCAACTACTTTTACAGAAATATTTCATTCTTTCTCTTTGTACAATGGATTTTATTTAATGCACACGTTTTAAATTCATAACAAACTTTTTGTGTTTGAGGATGTTCGTTAGCTACCTAATCTAATTAAACATCATTTATGAAAGCAGCAGTATTTCACAAGCCTGGTGATATCAGCTACACTACAGTAGCTGATCCACGTATCGAACTGGCGACAGACATTATTTTGAGAGTAACTTCGACCGCTATTTGCGGCTCTGATTTGCACATTCTGAGCGGAGCTGTGCCCCAAACTACCGACATGGTGATGGGCCACGAATTTATGGGAATTGTAGAGGAAGTGGGCGCAGAAGTCAAAAGCCTGAAAAAAGGTGATCGAGTGATCGTCCCTTTCCCAATAGCATGTGGTTCTTGCTTTTTCTGCAACCATGGAGCTTCGCCAAGTTGTGAAAATTCCAATTACAAACATTACGGTCCTAATGGGGACTTGATGGATCAAAAGGGGGCAGGCTTGTTTGGATACACTGATCTGTATGGCGGTTATTCGGGCGGACAGGCAGAATATGTGCGTGTACCCTACGCAGATGTAAGTCCAAGAATAATCCCCGATAATATCACTGATGAACAGGCACTATTTTTAACCGATATTTTTCCTACAGGCTGGTCAGGTGTAGACTGGGCACAGTTAAAAGGAGGAGAAGTCGTCGCCATCTTCGGCTCGGGGCCAGTTGGACTAATGGCACAAAAAGCGGCATGGTTGCATGGAGCTAGTAGGGTAATTGCAATTGATCCGCTTGATTATCGTTTAGAAAAAGCAAAGTCCGTTAATAAAGTTGATACACTGAATCCTCATAAAGTAGATGTGGTAGAAGCCATTCGTGAAATGACGCAGGGACGTGGAGCGGATGTGTGCATTGACGCTGTGGGCTTTGAACCGGAACGTAACTTTCTCGATAAAGTAAAAGCCACCATGAACTTTGAAAAAGGCAGTATGAAAGTTTTAGAAATGTGTTTTGAAGCTGTAAGAAGGAGCGGAACTGTGTCTATTCTGGGAGTTTATGGAAGTCCATATGACAACTTTCCTTTATTCCGTATTTTTGATAAAGGCCTGACTATTAAACAAGGGCAAGCGCCCGTCCTTAACCATATTGATACGCTCATTCAGCTAGTAAAAGATGAAAAAGTAGTTCTGGATGATATCATAACCCATACCATGCCGCTTAGCGAAGTATCGCATGCTTACAAAATCTTTGATGAGAAAAAAGACGATTGCGTCAAGGTTGTATTGAAGCCTTAGTTGCAAAAATCTGGCGGGTAAATTTTCTCTGAATTTTATGTGCATCTAAAAGCCTTTCACTTTGAAGGGCTTTTAAATTATTTGCGTACAGCTAAATTGATAATTTAAGTTCTGATTAAACAAGAGATTCCTCAACATCCATGCTGACAATCAGATTAGCGTCGAATTGGTATATATGCTTAGTATTTCCGTCAAACAACACCTTTCCTTCCAAATCTTTCACCAGTTGGGCAACAAGAATCTCGACTTTACCATCCGTACGTTCAAAAATTGAAATAGGCTCAACCTTAGGATTGATCTCGGACCATTGCCTCAACCAATATTCACGCACTGCAGCTTTTCCTACAACATGACCACCCTCAAATGCCTTCGGCCAATGAACATTGTCGTCCATGACAGTAAAAATACCATCAATATCCCGCTTATTAAAACCTCTATATGCTTTTTCAATAATAGACCAATATTTAGATTCCATAAACTTATATACGTACCTGCTAAATGTATGAAAATACTGATCAATAAAAGCTTCGCTATGCTACAAATCTGCACATAAACATCCTGCTTAACACCTGAAGATAGCGCTCATGTAGGCTTACGCTTAGTCTCCAATTTATTTTTTTTTAAACTCTAATAAGGCCTTAATGCCTAAATCAAGAAATTAATGTCAGGATATAAAAATCTCAAACAATGTAGTTAACTACGTAGATTACTACCTATATTTAGGTCATGAAAAAAAACATCAATATAAAAACTATTAGCAATGATTATCAGGATAAGGTTATTGCACTCATAATACCTATCCAACAAATAGAGTTTGAAGTTCCCGTTACACTTGAAGGGCAACCCGATCTACTGAACATTGAAGAGTACTATTATACAAATGGAGGTGCATTTTGGGCTGCTGAACTGGATGGGGAAGTAATAGGGACAATATCACTTATGGCAACTGGCCATCGTGCTGGGGCACTGAGAAAGATGTTCGTAAAAAAGGAATTCAGAGGAAAAGAATTCGGCGTTGCAAAGTTGTTGTTAAATACCCTGCTTGATTACTGCAGAACTCAGGGGATTTGGAATATATATCTAGGCACGGTAGATATACTTAAAGCCGCTCACCGTTTCTATGAAAAAAGCGGATTTCAAGAAGTAGAAGTAGGGAACCTGCCTCCCTATTTTCCGCGCATGATGGCGGACAATAAGTTTTATCATTTATCTTTAGAAAGCGAAAATCAAGCAACAATATGAGTGTCATAGACGATTCCGGAATATTGGCTATTGCCACGAGACTACAGCGGCTTAGCGAACAGATTCGTAGGGATGGCTATGAAGTGTATAAAGCGCATGGCATCGATTTTGAACCAAAATTCTTTCCCGTAGTTTTCAGCCTGTATCATAAACCCGGAATCGGAGTGCTGGAACTCGCGTCTGAGATCGGCTATACCCATCCCTCTACCATCAGCCTGCTTAAAGATTTGGAAAGTCAAGGCTTAGTCAATTCAACTAAAGACAAAGCAGATGAGCGTAAAAGACTATTGCAACTTTCAGCAAAGGGACAGGAACTTGTATCCCGGATGAAGCCAGTATGGGACGTTCTTAGCATTGCAGCGACGCAACTCACGCAAACACAAAACAACCTGATGCTCGCCATCGCAGAAACTGAGGATATGCTCCGGCAAAAAAGCTTCTATGAGCGTGCGAAGGCTATTCATGAGGGAAGATGATGGCTTTGCATCTGTGAAGCAAAAAGATACATGAAGTATTTAATTTTCGGGATGGTCGCAATTGCGCTCTAACTTGCGTACTACCTATAACGAACTTAAACTTCAATTTTTCAGTTATGATGAAGAAAATAAAGCAAATGCTAATTAAGTATTTGCCGGTGCACTATTTTGAATTTAGTACATCTTATGCTCAAGATGGAGAAGATATGATTTTAAAAGCATTATTTGAGCAGAAAAAGAATTATAAGGGCTTCTTTGTCGACGTCGGTGCACATCATCCGTTTAGATTTAGCAATACCAGATTTTTTTATAAAAGAGGATGGAGGGGGATAAATATTGAACCGACGCCATCTGCAATCAATGCTTTTAAAGTTTTTAGAACAAAAGATATCAATTTAAACATAGGGATCGGATCAGCAAAAGGTCAATTAAAATTTTATTGTTTTAACGAGCCCGCACTCAATAGCTTCTCCAAGGAAATTTCTGAAAGAATTGCTAGAGAAACTACAAAATATAAAATTGTAAAGGTTTTAGATGTTGATGTGTTACCACTTAGTGATGTATTGGATAAGTATCTGCCAAAAGGCCAAAAGGTTGACTTTTTGACAATTGATGTAGAAGGCCTCGATTTTCAGGTTTTGGAATCCAATAATTGGGATAAATATAAACCTGAAGTGATTTTAGTAGAGGAAAATATAAATGTTGATTCTATACCGGAATCTTCAATTTATAATTTCCTTAAAGAAAAGCAATACAGCTTTTTTGCCAAGACATCGAGAACATGCATTTATCGACTTCAATGCGATTAATCATAACAGGTTTATTTATAGACTACATTTCAGCTTTGTCAGAAGGGTCAGTTTTGCGTTTGTTAAAGCGGGCATCATCGAAGTGCCCATGGGTGTAAAAATCTTCTGGATGACTGTCGTAAACTACTGCAGTGGCATCGGGAAGTGAATCCTGTCCAAGGAAAGCGTAGCGGACAGCAAGTTCTTCTGCCGGAGAAATGATCTTTCCTGGCGTGTATTCAGGAAGAGTAGCTAAAAAAGCAGCTGAGACTTCTGGTACAATTACCTCTTCCTCTTCCTCGTCCAACTCAACTACTCCAATTGGGATCAGAACAAGGCGGACGTCTATCTCATTTGATGTTCCTGTTTCATCATCTAAATCAAGATTGGCAACTAAGTAACGCACTTTCCTGGCATTGCTGTCAAAGATCAAGTCTTCTACTTCGCCCAATTCATCGCCCAGACCGTCTATTATTTCCCATCCGGTAATGTCCGGTTGATGATCAGCAACTTCAAAATCACTTCCACTTAATTCTTCAAGATAGGTCGTTTTGTTATTTCCACTTATTTCCATGATGTCTTTCTTAAGATGAATAATTAATTATTAGCAATTGCAACAATTCGCACATTACGGTAAGTTGTCTTCCTGCTTTCGTTTGAATAACAAGTTTTCTCCCAGCCATAGGTGCTGTACTTTTCATTTCCATGAACTTCAATGCCCTGATCTGTCCATGACTGTAGCTACTATTACTGTGCTGGTAGTCTTTTCAGTAAGAGTATTTGAGTCTCCTATATTGCAGCCTCTTAACAGGAAAAATAATAAGGCAAGAATTGCAATAATACCAATTATCCATAGAACCGGACTTTTCTTTTTTGGTTGTACATCTATTTCTGCCATAATTTTCTAAATGATCGTTATGTGCTGATAACCTTAATCTCGGCTTTTTGTTTCAGAAATAAATTGTCTTAACTGTAGATGCGTTTAGATTTGGAGGAATTGATGTCTGTCGTGATTGCAGCCCAGGCTCAAAATTGTGCTCTTTTAGGGGGGGATAAAATAAACGGGGATGAATCTGGCGACTCACCCCCGTTCAAAATTAACGCTCTCGAGACAAAGATAACATTGAGTTTTTATTCTGCAAATTTTTTTTGAAAATATTATGCGGGCATAGTTTGTTGTAACATCTAAAATATTATTCATATCCATTTGCCTATCAATAAATCAAAATATTATTGTTGTTTTAAAACAAAAACCTTTTTATTAAGTTTGATGCTTTTAGCATTATTTCATCCAGGTAGTGCAACAAACAGACATTACATGAAAAAACGCATTTGTATTCTCCTTCATGGGTAGCGCGACAAGAATTAGTGAAAAAAAACTTTTAGAAATCCTAATCCATTCTGAAAGTCCAGTTGCCATATATACTGGCGATGAAATCTTGATAGAACTAGCTAATCCGGCCATGCTTGCCGCTTGGGGAAAGGGACCGGAAGTAGTAGGAAAAACACTTTCAATAGCAGTTCCGGAATTATCCAATCAACCTTTTGTTGATATGCTACAACAAGTCTGGCGGACGGGTATCGATAATGTCGGTGAAGCCATTCCTGCGGAGCTTATGATCGACGGAAAGCTACAGCTTTATTATTTTGATTATGCATACCTGGCAATTAAAGACGACAATGGCGAAGTATATGCCATTATGCATACCGCCAAGGATGTGACTGAAAAGATATATAACCAGGAAGAGCTTGAAAAAGCACACAAAAGGGAAGAGATACTTCAACGGGAGCAGGTGCTGAATGAAGAATTGGCAATGGCCAATGAAGAGTTGTATGCGATAAATGAAGAACTACATACCGCTCAGGAAAATCTGAATATTCTTAATAATGAACTTGAAGAACGCGTAGAAAAGCGTACCGTTGAGCTTAGGCGTTCAGAAAGCCGCCTGCGCTACTTGCTATCCGATGCACCTATAGCCATTGCAGTTTTTATAGGTCGGGAATTAATTATCGAGTCGGTCAATAAAAAGGCGCTGGAGGCTTGGGGTAAGACATCTGATATTATTGGAAAGCCATTGCATATTGCCGTTCCTGAGCTAGTAGGACAAGAGTTTTTAGGTATCTTAGATAATGTATATACAAGTGGTCAACCCTTTTATGGTTATGAAGTAAAAGCACTGCTGGAGCAAAATGGGAAAATGGAAGAGGTTTACTCCAATTTTGTATATCAGCCTTTAAAGGATGAAAGAGGAGAAACCAAAAGCATAATGCTTACGGCCAGCGTAGTCTCCGAACAGGTGGTTGCGCGCCATAAGGTTCAGCAGTTAAATGAAGAACTAACCGTGATTAATGAAGAACTTAGCGAATCGCAAGAACGATTGCTAGCATTAAATAAAGATCTTCGTGGCAGTGAAGCACGTTTAGATAAGATTTTAAGCGAACTTCCTGCGCCAATTGTAGTACTGATGGGACCAGAACAGATTATAACTACTACTAACGAAGCTTTACTCAAATTTTGGGACCGAACCAAAGAGGAGGTATTAGACAGACCAATGCTTGAAGTATTTCCTGAATTGAAAAACCAGCCTTTTCCATCGCTCTGGAAAAAAGTGCTGGAAACCGGAGAACAGATCATCAACCGGGAGCGTCAGGTTATTTTTAAAGATAAGTTAACCGGAAAAGACCGTTCTTTCTATGTTGATTACTACTATCAGGCTTTGACAGACGTCAATGATAATCGAATAGGTGTTCTAGCAACTGTTTTGGACGTAACAGATAAAGTACGCTCAAGAAGACAGATCGAAGAAGCTGAATCACAGCTTCGCCTGGCTATTGAATCATCAGAACTTGGCACCTGGTATATTGATGCCTTTACAAGAGAATTCATACCTTCTCCAAGGTTAAAGGAAATCTTTGGCTTTTATTCAGATGAAGATATGCCATTTGATGCAGCAACTGCGCAAATACCCGAAGAATATAGAGATGAGGTGATCAGAGGTGTTGATAAAGCAATTATGGATGGTACCAATTATGAAATGGAGTATCCCGTTAAAGGTTTTAGAGACGGTAACATCAGGTGGGTGAGGGCTACAGGAAAACTTTATGAGGGAAATGAAGTCAATACGGCGAATCTTTCAGGTACTGTTCAGGACATTACCCAACGGAAGCTAGAAGAACAGCGTAAGGATGATTTTTTGAGTATTGCCAGTCACGAACTAAAAACACCCATTACTTCTTTAAAGGATCAATTCAGTTGCTAAACCGTTACCGCGAAAATCTGGATAATCCACGTGTGCCACGTCTGGTCGATCAGGCAAGTGTAAGTGTAGAAAAAATCACGAACCTTTTAGATGATTTGCTAAATACTACCCGTACAAATGAAGGACAGCTCCATTTAAACTACAAAAATTTTATCATCTCAGAAATGCTGGACAATTGTTGCAACCACATTCGTATGAGCGATAAGCATGAATTAATTGTTCAGGGTAGATTGGATCTAAAAATTAATGCTGATGAAGCTAGGATTGATCAAGTTGTAGTTAATTTTGTAAATAACGCAGCTAAATACGCGTCAGGTAGCCGGGAAATCTATCTGATTATCGAAGATCTGGGTGACAGGGCTAAAATCGCTGTCAAAGACTCGGGGCCTGGCGTGCCATCAGAGAAGATCCCTCACCTTTTCGAACGGTATTACCGTGCAGATTATAGCGGAGCCCAGTATTCCGGACTCGGTCTGGGTCTTTATATTAGTTCGGAAATCATCAAAAGACACAATGGTGAAATCGGGGTGGAGAGCGAGATGGGAAAAGGAAGCACTTTTTGGTTTACCCTTCCAAAATAAGCAATCATCATTCGACGATTGCTTATTCTCGATAAGATATTTTATTCGGATTTTAACGCTATTAAATTTAGCTGGTCTTTAACATTTCCAATAATAGTTTTGCCGCCGCTTCAGAAGAGGCCGGGTTTTGGCCAGTGATCAGTAGGCCATCCTGTTTCACATAAGGACCCCAATCTGCTCCTTTAGTGTATGTAGCGCCTAATTTGTTCATTTCATCTTCTACGAGGAAAGGAACTACTTTTGTCAATTGTACAGCTTCTTCCTCAGTATTAGAAAAGCCTGTTACTTGTTTTCCTTTGACCAACGGTTCTCCATTTTCATCTTTAACCTGAATTAAAGCGCCAGGAGCATGACACACGAGGGCCATTGGCTTGTTATGCTGATAAAAACTTTCAATCAATGATATTGAATTTTCATCATTTGCCAGATCCCAAAGTGGTCCATGACCTCCCGGATAAAATACTGCATCATAGTCTTTTTCGTTTACCCTTGCCAATTTAATGGATTGTGACAATTTACTTTGCAACGCCTCATCAGCATGAAACCTATGGGTAGCTGGAGTCTGATTCTCAGGTTCATCGCTTTTAGGGTCTATTGGTGGCTGTCCTCCTTTAGGAGAAGCGATGTCAATCTCCATACCCGCATCTGCCAATACATAATATGGCGCGGCAAATTCTTCTATCCAGAAACCTGTTTTAAGCCCTGTGTTTCCCAATTCACTGTGTGAAGTCAATACGATCAATACTTTCATAATTGTTGTCTATTTTTTTAGTAACTCATTTTTACAATTTGCTCCACATCTTTGGGAGTCAGTGTTTTGCGTTCGCCTAGTCCCAGCCATCCTCTTTCAGTAAAGCGCTCAGCAATTTTTTCCGCAGTGCCTTCATATTCATGAGTATAATCGGCTAATTTGGTACCGATACCTAACGAATGGAAAAAGTCTACAGTCTTTTCTATGGCTGCTTTGGCAGTTTCTTCCAGGTTTGTACGCTCTATATTCCAAACGCGCTTTCCATATTGTGCGAGCTTTTCTTTTTTGCTTTCAAAATTATAATGGTAGTGACTTGGTGCAATTACTGCGAGCGTACGTGCATGATCGATACCAAATAGGGCTGTCAATTCGTGTCCCATCGCATGCACTGCCCAATCTGTAGGTACACCTTTTTGAATTAATCCGTTCAGGGCCATTGTACAGCTCCACATGAAATTTGCAGCAGCCTCATAATCAGCGGGATCTTTCATAATTCTTGGTGCAATCTCAATGAGAGTTTGAAGAATACTTTCGGCAATCCGATCCTGTAGAAAAGCTTCAATAGGGTAGGTCATGTATTGTTCGAGAACATGGGTAAATGCATCTGTAATCCCGTTCGCCAGTTGACGCTGTGGGATAGATTGAACTACTTGAGGATCAAGAATAGAGAACAGCGGGAATAAGCCGGGACCACCCATTGATAGCTTTTCCTGGGTTTCTTTTCTGGTAATTACAGAACCAGAGTTCATTTCAGAACCTGTGGCAGGAAGAGTAAGTACAGTCCCAAAAGGTAATCCCTTTTCAGTCCTGATATTTTTTTTCAGTATATCCCATGGCTGTTCACCTTCATAAAGTGCCGCTGAGGAAAGAAATTTTACTCCATCAATGACAGATCCACCGCCAACTGCTAGCATAAAAGTTATTTTCTCAGACTGGATGATGCTTAAAGCTTCCATCAAAACCTCATATTCAGGATTGGCGGGAATACCTGAAAATTCGATAACCTCAAATTCCTTTAAAGCATTTTTAACCTGGTCATAAATGCCGTTACTTTTAATGCTTCCACCGCCATAGAGCATCATTATTTTTGCTCCCTTAGGTATTTCCCTTGTCAGATTTGCGATTTGTCCCTTTCCAAAAATGATTTTGGTTGGGTTCATGTATTCAAAATTCAACATTATATCTATTTTATATTTTTACAATATTTTATTACATCCATGGATGGTATATATATAAATTTTTTTATGCTCTTACTTTTTCGAGCATTTCGTTAAGCGAATCTGCTTCCTCATCGTTTAGGTTGACCAAGATGGCATCAATAATCTGCCGGCCCTGTTTTTTAAGTTCGATACCTTCTTTAGTTAGTTTGATAGAAACAACTCTCTGATCACTACTGTTTCTCTCTTTTTCAACTAATCCTTTGTCCATGAGCTTATTCAGTAGCCTGGAAGTATTCGGCATCCTGTCAATTAAACGTTCAGTAATTAGATTGACTGTCGCAGTATGTTTAGGCTGACCATACAAAATGCTCAGTACATTGAATTGCTGTAAAGAAAGGTTCGTGGGTTTTAGCGCAGAGCTGATTCGATTTAAAACCCAATTGGAGGTGAAGATGATATTAGTCAGTGCACGTTGCTGAGAACTGGCAAAGGTATGCTTGATTTCATTTTCTATTTTCATAAAGCAAATATAACATCCATGGATGTTATATTAAGTCACAGAAATTTCATATTAGTTTAAGGTTTAGAAAAAGAAAGATATCTGCCATTTGGGGTAGAAGATTAGCCCAGGGAAGATTCTAGTTGCTTTTTATATTTACCGGGCGCCGATCCGGTAACTTTCTTAAAAATTTTTGAAAAATAGAAAGGATTGGCGAATCCGGTTAGCTCTGCAATATGAGATAAGGTCAACTTTGTGGTTACAATAAGGTATTGAGCACGCTCAATCCTCTTTTCGTGAATATAGTCGATAGGTCGGTTGCCAGTAGATTCCCGGAACAGCCGGGTGAAATAATCTGGATTTAAGTTCGCCCTGTCTGCGAGATGCGTTACGTTTAACTCTGAGTTCAGATTTAGCGAAATGTAGCTAATCGCATCAATTATTTTGGCAGGTATGTGCTGATGCTCCTGATTTTTATAAATGGCAGGAGATAAAAATCGCGAAATTAACTGAATGATGATCCCTTGGGTCTCCATGAAAACTGATAGGCTTTGTTGGTTATTGAGTTCCTGATATTCTTTATAGAAGATATTCTTTTCATAAACCTTCGGATTATCTGACCTATTTATACCACGGTTTGGATTGATATGTAAAAGACGGCTGAAATTTAGAATGTCCTTTTCTGTTGCCTCAAGTTTGAATGTAGTATTATTATTTGCAAAAAGAGACATTCCATCCGCCGACTCTTCAAAAAATTGAACAAAAAATTGGCTTAGTCGATCTTTGCAGGATAGGTTGCATAAGGTAAAACTTGGTATGAGATAAAGATAGCCCGGTTCTAGTGTTACTGTTTTGTTTACATCTGATATTTCCCCTGCTCCGGAATCGATGTAATATAACCTAAAGTAAGGACTTACAATATTGCTGTAATTCCATTTTTCATTTAATTGGACATAGTCGACATTTAACAATGAAAAAGTATGTTTTAATAATCGTTTCGACATATATGAACTTTCCTGGTGTTCAAATAAAACCAAAATTACTAGAATAATAGCATGTCATTAAAAATATAATGGTCTGTAATATCGGTTTTGTATAAAAAAAAGTCGAATTCGAGTAGTTTTATCTGACACCAATCTGATACATTTGATTAATCATTTAACAAGTAACCAAATTTCCTATACCCTGTATTTTACCTCCATTATAATGAAAAGAAGAACATTAATTAAAGGTTTGGCCACCATATTGCCTGCTATGTGGTTTCAGTCAGCTGTAGCTAAAGGGGAAGTTATTTTATCTCCCTTCGGTCCAAGTGAATTTTCGAAAGCGCCTTTTTCTCCAGATTGGATATCTCTTAGTAAATATAAAGTGCCGGAATGGTATAAAGATGCAAAATTCGGCATTTGGGCTCATTGGGGACCCCAGTGTGAACCCGAACGTGGAGATTGGTATGCCAGGGGGATGTATGAAGAGGGAAGCGACCAGTACAAATATCATATAGAAAAATATGGTCATCCTTCTGTTTTCGGATTCAAGGATGTTATTGAAAAATGGAAAGCTGATAAATGGGATCCTGATTATCTTGTTGGCCTTTATAAAAAAGCTGGTGCCGAATACTTCGTGGCACTTGCCAACCACCATGACAATTTTGATTTATACGATAGTAAGTATCAATCCTGGAATTCGCTTAGAATGGGGCCAAAGAAAGATATTGTTGGAGAATGGGCCCGTGCAGCAAAAAAACATAAGATTACTTTCGGTGTTAGTGTTCATGCAGCACATACATGGAGTTGGTTTGAAACTTCGCAGCGATCAGATAAAAATGGGGCAAAAGCTGGTATTCCTTATGATGGGAAAATCACTAAGGAAGACGGTGGGGATAAGTGGTGGAAAGGAGAAGATCCACAAGACCTTTATGCACAGAATCATCCTCTTAGCGAAAATAGTCATGACAATGGAATGATTCACAGACAATGGAACTGGGGAAATGGAGTTATACCCCCAAGTACCGCTTACAATGAGAAATTTTATAACCGTACAATTGATCTGATAGATAAATACAATCCGGAATTGGTTTACTTCGATGATACTGCATTGCCTATGTGGCCTGTCAGTGATGTGGGATTGAAGATCGCGGCGCACATGTATAATAAAAGCGTAGCACGTAATGGAAAGCTGACTGCGGTAATTAATGGTAAGATTCTGGATGAGGAACAACGCAAATGTATGGTTTGGGACATCGAGCGTGGCCAAAGTAACAAGATTGAGCCACTAACCTGGCAAACTTGTACTTGTATTGGTAGCTGGCACTATGATAGAAGGGTATACGACAACCATCATTACAAAAGTGCTAGTAACGTGATTCAAATGCTTGCAGATGTAGTTAGTAAGAATGGCAATCTTTTATTGAGTGTACCGATTCGTGGCAACGGGACAATTGATGACCAGGAACTGGCCGTTGTTGAGGAGATTGGAAAATGGATGTCGGTAAATAAAGAAGCCATTCATGGAACTAGGCCATGGCGGGTTTTCGGTGAAGGTCCATCCACACAAAACGCAGCTCCGCTAAAAGCGCAAGGCTTTAATGAAGGCCAGAATAAGCCGTATACATCTAAAGACATTAGGTACACAAGCAAGGGCAACAAGTTATATGCCATTGTTCTGAACTGGCCACAAGATGGTAAATTGAGTATTGAGCAACTTGTAAAAGCTAATTTATCGGGTAAAAAAATATCTACAATAGAATTGCTGGGTCATAGAGGAAATCTGAAGTTTGCACAGAGCGAATCCGCGCTATCTGTTTCATTACCTAATATTGAACCCCAATTCAAGTATGCTTTTGTTTTGAAGATCAGTTAATTATATAAGGTTATGAAAAAATATTGTCTTGCTTTAGACCTAATAGATGATCCAAGGCTGATAGAAGAATATGAACATTACCACAAAAACGGCTGGCCTGAAATACAAGCTAGTATTTTAGATGCCGGCATTGAAGAAATGGAAATATACCGTATTCAAAACCGTCTTTTTATGATCATGTTGACCCATGATGATTTTGATTTCAACAAAAAAGCAGAAATGGATAGGGTTAATCCAAAGGTCCAGGAATGGGAGAAACTTATGTGGAAATATCAACAAGCCCTTCCGAATGGAAAACCAGGAGAAAAATGGGCGCTGATGGAGCAGATATTTTATCTTAATGCAAACAGCTAGTAACTGCATAATATAGCTGTTAACATGATAAAACTTCCAAAGGTGATATTCGGAACCAGCAGTCTGGGCAACCTTTATACTGCACTAAGGTCTGAGGTAAAAACAGACATTATTAAACAGATAATCAACAATAGCAAACTTGCTGTTTTTGACACGGCAGGAAAGTATGGTGCTGGTATGGCTTTGGAAGTTTTGGGTAAAGGCTTAACTGACATGCAGGTGCATCAAGAAGACGTTTTGATCAGTAATAAATTAGGTTGGTTACAAACCCCGTTGATACGTTCTGAGCCTACTTTTGAAAAAGACGTTTGGGTTGATCTTCGTCATGACGCTGTTCAGAAAATTAATTATGAAGGAATTTTAGAGTGTTTTGAGCAAGGTAATAAATTGCTGGGCAAGTTTAAAGCATCAATGGTTTCTGTTCATGATCCTGACGAATATCTAGCTGCCAGTGTCGACTTAAGTGATTACAAAAAGAAGTATAAGGACATAATGGATGCCTATCGTGGATTGTATGAATTAAAAGCCGAGGGCAAAGTAAAGTCCGTGGGTATTGGAGCCAAGGACTGGCGAGTCATAAAGAAAATTTCTACAGATATCGCATTGGATTGGGTAATGTTTGCCAATAGCCTGACACTACATACTCATCCCCAGGATTTATTGAATTTTATTCATGAATTATCTTTCCGAGGTACTCAGGTGATTAATTCAGCTGTGTTTAACGGCGGCTTTTTGGTTGGTGGAGATTATTATAATTATGCTCCGGTGGATCCTAGTGGAAAATTTGGTATAGCCATTTTTAAATGGCGCGAATCCTTTTTCAAATGTTGTCGGGATTTTGAGGTTAAACCTGCAGAGGCTTGTTGTGAATTTGGAATGAACTTTCCCGGAATTACATCTATAGCACTAAATACGAGTAAGCCAGAAAATGTATCAAAAAATATAGCTATGGGAAGTGTTCAGCTGCCAAAGGAGTTTTGGAAAGCCTTAAGCGAACAGGGCCTTATTAGAATAGCGTTCTAGATATTACATGAAGAAATTGAATTGATTTGTATATGAAAGTATTAGTTTGTGAGCGTCCAGGTATATTCCGCTATGTAGAAAGTGAACTTCCCCCTGTTGAATCTCAATGTAGCATAATTAAGATTAAACAAGTTGGAATTTGCGGGACGGATTATCATGCATTCGATGGTACGCAACCCTATTTTTCCTATCCCAGGGTATTGGGACACGAAATTGCGGCTGAAATATTTCAAACAGAAAAAGACAGTGGTTTTGAATTGGGCGAGTTGGTAACCATTATTCCTTACTTTTTTTGTGGGGTCTGTATAGCCTGTCGTCAGGGAAGAACAAACTGTTGTCAGAAAATGAGCGTATGTGGAGTACACCAGGATGGTGCAATGACAGAATACTTATCGGTACCCAATCACGCTCTGATCCATGGTAATGGATTAAGCGAAGATCAGTTGGTGTTAGTGGAGCCCTTGGCCATAGGCGTACACGGATTAGCGCGTGCCGGCGTAAAAAAAGGAGAATATGTCTTGGTCATCGGGGCGGGACCTATTGGTCTTGGTACGATGAATTTTGCTAAGATAGCTGGTGCTCGGGTAATAGCTATGGATGTGGATGATCGACGATTACATTATTGCGAGCAAATGCTAGGCATTGAGCACCTGATCAATCCGCTTCAAACAGACGCTGTGGCTGCTTTAATGTCAATTACCGGCGGAGATATGCCTACTGTTGTGATTGACTGCTCTGGAAATCAAAAGGCCTTAAATGAAGCGTTCAGTTATATGTCTCATGCTGCGAGGTATGTCATGATCGGCCTTCAAAAAGGACAACTGATTGTGGATCATCCCGAATTTCATAAAAGGGAGGCTACCTTGATGAGTAGTCGAAATGCATTGCCTGAAGATTTTGAGCAAGTGATCAATGCCATTAAGGAGGGTAAAGTTAAAACAGAAAATTATATCACTCACAAATTGAATTTTGCTGAAGTAAGCGATAAATTTACAAGCCTAAGTACAACAAAACCTATGCTGATTAAAGCTGTGATAGAATTTTTTAATTCAAAAATATAACTAAGGCAGGTTATTATTCACCATGTTGGATCAGATTTTGTATAAGGAACATGAAGAATATTTCTTATGCTGATCAAAATATCAAAATGTCTTTTTTTATTACGCAGGATGGTAATATTATATCCCGCTTTGTTATCGGCTGCTCTTATTTCGTTGTTTTTTTGGAGTGCTGAAGGCTATGCCCAAACGACTAATGAAATCAAGCATGCTAAAAAGCTTTTTGCAGGTGCATGGCTTAATAAAAAATCAACAAGGCATTTACTGATATTTATTGAAAAAGACGGATACGTAACCATAAATGACTGGACGAGCAATGTTCAAAAGCGCGAAAGTGGTGATGCCTATAAAGCCATTATTCGCAAAGATAAACTGATTATGCCAGAAGATCGGGATCATCATTCAGATTATAGTGAGATTTTTATTCAGGATAACAAGCTGATTTATATGACAAGGAATAAAATGCCTGACAATAAGATAATTGTTGAAAAACAGATTTTCCTTAGAACATTAATGTAACTACTAAATTAACTTTAGTCCAGTTACTGAAATTGCTGTTCTTCGAAAGGCAACTGTCTTTTAGGAAGACGTCCTAATAAAGCCATATTTATTTCATCTTGTACACTGGGATTAATGACCCTTGAACAATAGGAATCACCATCAGGATGACAAAAGCTAATAACAACACGTTCGCTTGGATGGTCGATTTCTGGTAAAGTAGCAAGATCTTCGAACAAACGATCATAAATTGTCTCTATGACTATTGAATTTGGTATAATAAACAATATTTCATCTTTCCCCTTTCGAAAGTCACTTTTTACGATCCAGTCTCCCGCGTTATAGTGATTAACAAGGTTTTGCTTGAGTGTAATTTTGTAAGCGTGTTGCATGGTTGTATGGTTACAGCTAAGATATTGTTTTCTTTAAGAGATATCAAGCCATATAGAATTTTTAATTGTCTAATTTAATTGATGTTAACCAAAACCAAATTGATCATTTTCATCTGACAATTCGTACCCCAGGAGGTGCTTTGATTACAGAAGAAATTTTACCGTCAGCTTTTTTTGTATGCTTTACATACAAGATTCCTTGAGGTGTTGGGAAAGTGCCTTCAGCAAATTTCAGATCTCCCAGATTGGGCTTTACTGCAATCACTTTACAGCCCGGGGCCATTACTTGTATGCCCAGTACATGTTCGGTCAGCCAGGGTGTCGGTCCTGATGCCCAGCCATGTGCGAGGCTATGTCTAAAACCTTTATAACAATAAGCCCCGTAGTCAGCGTGGATATCTTTTTTACCTGCTGGTACTAATTCATCGATGCGTGACGCATTGGGCAGCCAGTCTAGGTTGAAATCCTCCCAGAAAGTTGTAGCACCTAGATCCAGCATTGGTCCCCAAAAGCTTTTGATGTCTTTAATCGCTCCTATATAGTCACCCGCCTTAGCTTTAGCCTGCAGCATATAATAACCAAAAAATGTCGAATAGTCTTTTACACCGTTAGCTGAGATGATGCTGTTTGCTTTTTCTGCTGGTATCAATCCTGAAATCCCCATCAGAGCGGCTGCTTGTTTAGATCCATTGATATCCGGCACATGTTTCTTTAGTCTCGCTACTACTTTCCTACATTTTTCCGCAGTGGCTTTATCACCAAGGATCTCGCTCAATACAGCGCCATCATTTAAGGTAAGAATGAGCATACCTTGTAAACCTGCATGTATGCCTTTTTGATCCTCTGATGAAGGCCAGTCCATAAAACGGATGCCGCCATCTAATACTTCGCTCTCATTGCTGTCTATTTTTTGGCTAAGCTGCTCCAGCAATTTTGCCAGATAATCTTTTTGTTGTTTTAGGTAGGCCAGGTTTCCCGTATGCATATACCAATCGTGCTGAATGATGATCCACCACATGGAATAGGAGACCATTCCGGCCATATATTGAGGATAAGGAGTGATATCCCTGGCTTGGTCCAGGCTTTTATTGACTACATCCTGATCTCCAAAGACGGCCGCAATAGTGGAAGTCTCCGGGTGCATGTCGCCAATCCATACCAATCGGTCGCGCTTAATACCATCCCATAAATACTCCTGCATATTGAGGTGGACCGTGTAGGCACCGGTCATCCAGATTTTATTCAGCAAAGTGTCGCTACTGTTAAAAGACCCCAGATATGGAATATCACGAATTACAAATACTGCAGATAGCTCTTTTATTTTGAGTTCAGCATCATCGTCCAGCAAGTCGATCCGTACAAATCTAAAACCTGTATTGCCGACTTCCAGTTTACCTAACCAGGGTGCTGAAACGATCATATCCCTCATGGCATGGTCATTAGTTGCACCTTTAATTGCGTCCACGTCTGACATTGCTTCACTGGCTGATTCACCAAAACGAATCCGCAAACGCACTGGCTTTCCACCCCTCGACTGATCGGTAATCAAACGAATACCACCATGAATCTCTTTCCCGAAGTCGAGCAATATTGAGGGCTTTCCGTTTCCATTACTCCGCATAATGCAAAGGTTACGTCCGGATAGGTCTGCCTGACCATTTCCTTCTTTAAGTAATTGCTCACTATTAATGATTGAGCCAGATGATTCATCAGTTTTCCATAAAATTTTTACCGGCGATAGGTAAAAACGTTTCATCTCATCCTTTTGGTACTGTTTTCCTTGTACGAAAGCCGGAGATGTTTGAGCAAATACAGTTGTTGATACTAAAATAATATAAAACAGGCTGAAGTATAATTTTGACATTGATCTATTCATTTGTGACCACTAATATAGATTTAGTGAAGTGAATTGGCATCCTGTACTATCCTTACATTAATCCGGTGCTACCATTCCAAATTCCGTCCTTTCCTCTTTCGATGGACCATAGAGTCCCACAACAGGAAGTCCCAACATCCGCATAATTACGGTCATTTGTCCACGATGATGCGTCTGATGAGCAACGAGTACACTCAAGACTTTACCCTTTTCCCAGTGCTCACCATACATTTCCACCTCTTCAGTCAAACTGGAGTCTGTCCATTTCAAGTGTACTGTTCTGACAAGTAATTCACTAAATTGCTGATAACAATCGATAATTTCGATAGCAGATAAGGGTAGTGCCTTAAGTTCCAGATCATCATCTGCAAACAAACCTGAGCGTTTACCCATCTCAGTGATAGTTTGGGTCAGGTGCCAGGCCAAGCGTCCCAAAGAGCGGACATCCTCGTGGATACACTCAGCCAATACTACATCTGTTAGCGCTGAAAAAATTTTGATCGTGCCTTCCGATTCAACTTTCCAATCTTTAATGAAATCTTCAATACTTCTATACATATCGTGAAATTAAAAGAATATAATATCCGGGAACAAAAGTATAATTTAAAAATCAAAATACTAAAATATTTAGTTTTATTGTTTGGTTTAAATCAGAGGTAACTACCGACAGTGCAGGATGGGCTTAAGTTTGAAATTAGTTAACTTGGTTATAATTTCAACCAAATGTATAACCAACAAATGCTGAGCACACAAGTGAAAAATAATTACGTAATCAAATCTTTCTTTTTGGGAATAATTCTTTCCATTATACATCCTGTAGTGTCAATTGCTCAATTGGCAAAAGTACCTTTCGCACCATCGAAAGAGGAAGTCAACCGCCCTTTTGGTAAACATGATCAACTTGCTTTTTCTAAACCTTCCAAGGTTTACCATCCTGAAACATGGTTCCATTTCATTGGGGGTAATGTTTCAAAAGAGGGAATCACAAAAGATCTTGAAGCAATTGCAAAAGCTGGTATTTCAGGAATTCAACTATTTCACGGGCAGTTTGGTGGGCCATGGCCAGGAGTTGAGCAACAGATTACCAGCCTTAGTGCCAATTGGGATGATGCTGTAAAGCACACGGCTATGGAGTGCCGTCGATTGGGGCTTAGGTTTTCTATGAACAATTGTCCCGGTTGGGCTACATCAGGCGGTCCATGGATCACACCTGCTAATGCAATGCGAAACTTAATCTGGGACAGGACGGATGTAGTTGGTGGCAAAATCATCAACCAGACATTGCCGGTGCCGCATCCAAATAATGAAGAATGGAGGGACTATAAAGACATTACTGTCCTGGCCTTTCCTACACCGGAAGGAGATACAGGAAAACCACTCATGCCACAGCATGTTAACAGTAACATCAATTTTAAATGGGAACCTTATTTTGTTGGAGAGGCAAAAGATCCTATCCGCTTATCGCCTGCTTTAGTAAATAAACCACATTGGATTGAGGTTGAATTTTCAAACGCCGTTGCTCTCCGCAGCGTTGAATTTTCCAGCGTTCAGGCATTTAATCATGGACAAAGTTACGAACCTGGAGTAGCGATCTCTATACAAGCCATTTTGCCCGATGGAAAAACGAAGGATATATTGAATATGGAGATGCCCCAGTCTAATTGGCAAGATGACAGGCCCATCACCCTTGCCTGTTCTGAACTTGCCGGTGTAAAAAAATACCGCATTTCCATTACCAATAAATACCACATGACCTTAAGCTCCCTGCGCCTGTTTTCTGCCGCTCGAAAAAACAGTTGGGAATCTGAAGCAGCCTGGACTTTAAGGAGTATTGAACGTGCCGGACAAAATCCTAAGCAATCTACCGCAGCATTTGTCATGCCCGACCAGATTCTGGATCTTTCAGGCAAGATGACTGCAGACGGAAAGTTGAATTGGCAAGCCCCCAAGGGCAATTGGACAATCCTACGCCTTGGACATGTAAATGCCGGCAAGAAAAATGGACCAGCACCTGCGGAAGGCACAGGCTGGGAAGCAAATAAATTATCCAGAACAGGTGCGGATGCACATTTTGCAGGATATATCGGCCGACTTTCCGGGCAAAACGGACCGCTCTCAGGTGGACTCCTGAATGGTATGTTAATCGATAGCTGGGAATGTCATACTCAAAGCTGGACTCAGGAAATGGAACAGGAATTTAAGCGTATTTCAGATTACCCACTCCGCAAATGGCTTCCTGCTCTACTTGGATACGTGATTAAAGATCATGAAACTACCGGACGGTTTTTGACTGACTGGCGCAAAACTCTGAACGAACTAGTGACAGATAATTACTATGGCCGCATGGCTTCGTTGGCAAGAGATAACGGGCTATCGGTCAGCTATGAAACAGGCCCCGGCGATGTGGTACCTGCTGATATCATGGAGTATTTCAAATACGCAGACGTGCCTATGTGTGAGTTCTGGCAACCGATGAGTGATGGTTTTGTAGGTTCAATTAACTTCAAGCCGATCAAACCCACTGCATCTGCAGCAAGGATGTATGGTAAGCGCCGTATAGCGGCAGAAGCATTTACAAACATGTCGTTGTCTTGGGACGAGCATCTCGATATGCTTAAGGAGGTAGCAAATGTAAACATTATAGAGGGTGTCAGCCATTTTGTATTCCATACCTATACCCACAACCCACAAACGCCATTTCTCGCTCCCGGAAGTTCTTTCGGCGCGGGAATTGGTACGCCTTTTTTAAGAGGACAAACCTGGTGGCAATACATGCCAGATTTTACAGACTATTTATCGCGTTGCACTTATTTGCTCGAAAGGGGCAAGCCTGTGTCTGATGTACTTTGGTATCTTGGTGATGAAATTAACCATAAACCAAATCAGAATGCAGATTTTCCGGAAGGATTTAAATACGATTATTGCAATCCGGACGTATTATTGACTCGCTTAAAAGTGGAAAATGGGATGTTGGTTACTCCAGAAGGGATTACCTACCGGTTACTATATTTGCCGGATGTGCCGCACATGCTCCCAAAGACATTGGAGAAGTTACGCACTCTGTTGCGCAGCGGAGCAACTATTGTAGGCAACGCACCGACAGGGCTTGCTACGCTGAGTGGGGCTGATGGTGCCAAACAGCGTTTCACCACTGCAGTGAAGGATATATGGGGAGGATCTGTTAAAGGGTTAAGAAAAGTAGGAAAGGGATATGTCCTCTCGGGTATGACGATAGAAGAGGCCCTGGCTGCATTACAGATCAAACCTGATGTGACCGGCGGTGATGCACTTTGGTTACATCGCCGCACCGAAGGAGCAGAGTGGTACTTTTTAACCGCCCCAAGAGGTAAGGGATTTAAAGGTGAACTTAGCTTTAGAGCCATTGGTGAACCAGAACTATGGGATGCAGTTACCGGAACTTTCGCCGCTATAGAAAACAAGAAGGATGGTGATCGCACTATTGTTAAGCTCGACCTTGCAAAATCTGCTTCCTGCTTTATTGTATTTAGGCAAAAGGATGGTGGATTAAAATACAAATCAAAAGAAGTAATCTCAGCATTATCAATTTCAGACCCCTGGAAGCTGGCCTTTCCAGCCGGTTGGGGAGCTCCGGAAATAATGACACTGAAAAACCTGAAGACATGGAAAGATCTTGATATTTCAACTGAAGGGAAGGCATTCTCAGGTACAGCTACTTATACGAATACATTCAATATTGAAGAACTTGTACCGGATTTGGATTATATACTGGATTTAGGGAAAGTCGACATGGCTGCGACCGTGTTTATCAACGGCAAGGAAATAGGTAAGCTATGGTCATCGCCATACCATATCAATCTGACAGACTTTATTAAGTCAGGCCAAAATACCCTAAGTGTGCAGGTGACGAGTACATGGTTTAACCGCCTCGTTTTCGATGCCGGACAGCCTGAAAATCAGCGTAAAAGCTGGACTATATCCGGGCCATCAAAAGATGCCGGTTTGCGCGAATCCGGATTATTTGGACCTGTAAAAATAATGGTACAAAAATAGTAAAATATGCATTGATACTTATTCCGAATGTGTCGTCTACATTGTTATATTTGTACTTCACAGTCTGTATATCCCCCTTCACGAAGTTTATGGAGCAATGCACTTGTACTAAAGAAATCGCAGAAGCGACTAATCGTTGTTTCGAGCGTGAAGTTTATGGTTTTTTGTATGAATGGATTCAGAATCAAGAGGATAAAACATTGCTTCAATTTGATCAGACATTAGAAGAGTATTTAAAAAATGATGCCTTGCGGGATTTCTTTTTAAATACACAGCATCCGGTCCAGGAATTACTAAAAAATCACCTTATCGCTTGCCATTTGGGTAGGGCAGTGGAAGATGTTTATTTTGATATGCCAAGCGGCGATCCTTTATTAGCTCCTGTAGAGCAGCGGATCTATAACCTTGCACGCAGGATGGATAGTGAACGAATGCATGTCCCATTTCGCTCTGTTCATCCAAACAAGCAGACTGAAGCTGGCGATACCGCGGACATCAATACTTATCCGGTAGAGTCAGATGAAATCCGATACAATAGTGGTAATCACTTTACCAGCCGTCCAGCCAATGGAAATGTTTTTGATGAAAATAGCAAACGTTGCAGGGCAAAATCAGGGGATAATCTGCAGGTGATCTTCAAACGCGGCTTTTTGGAAGACCGTTTGAGGGATTTAAAGGAGCTTACATCAAGACTACATGAGGAAGGTAACGTTCAGCTACATTTTTTTGTAATCTATAGCAGGCATTCATTACAGGAAGGGCATTTTGGAACTTCACTTGTAATCATGGATCCCGCAAATCCCGACTTTCCCAAGCGTGTAATGGTTTGTGATACTTTGCTTAAGGATTTGCCGCAACACCCGCGGTGGTGGAATCATTTCATTACGACTTATTCGAATGTCTTTGGCGATGCGATAGCAGAGATAGTAGAAGATCTTTCACATCCGCTTCAAAAAGTAAATATCAAGGGAGATGATCCTTATCGTCATGATTGGAACTGTCCATATTACGCGGCGAGCATGGCAGATGCGTTGGCAGACCTGGTGAGGGACAATCCGGAAATGATGGTGAATGGAAGCCTAAATGATATACATAACGCCATGAAAGAGCTTATGTCCGATTATTACAAGCAGAATCGGGAAATTAAAGACAGACCTGACATTCAACAGGCTAATTTGTTAAAGCGATGGCGAAGTGGCCGCGAAGTTATTCAGGATCTGGAAAAGAACATTAGCGCATTTATTCCAAAACGGATGGAGAAATGATCAATTTAACTGCGCTGCTACTTGGCAGGCTTTATTGACTTTTTGTCGCAATGGGAGTCGAAGGCATTATATTTGTGCCGCTAAAGACTTTAGGACATAAAAATAAATACATATGAATACTGAAAAAGCCATTCTCGCCGGAGGTTGCTTCTGGGGAGTAGAAGAACTGGTCAGACACCTTCCTGGTGTTGTGTCGACGGTTGTTGGATACACAGGTGGTGACGTTCCAAATGCTACTTACCGTAATCATGGTACACATGCGGAAGGAATTGAAGTCACCTTTGATCCATCAACATTATCTTATCGTGCATTGCTGGAATATTTCTTCCAGATTCACGACCCCAGTACACGTAACAGACAGGGTAACGACATCGGAAGCTCATACCGTTCTGCCATCTTCTTTGAAAACGAAGCGCAACGTGAAACAGCGGTAGAATTAATAGCGGAACTGGATGCTTCGGGTAAGTGGCCGGGCCCGATTGTGACGGAAGTCGTACCCGCTACCGATTTCTGGAACGCAGAAGAGGAGCATAGGGATTACCTTCAGAAAAATCCAAATGGTTATACCTGCCATTTCGAACGACCAGATTGGAAACTATAAACTACATATTTAGATCAACCATTATCTACAAACCCCGGATACAAGGTCATGCCTCCGTCTACGTAGATAGTGGTTCCTACTACATAATCGCTTTCATCTGATCCCAACCATACTGCTGCTTTTCCAATGTCTTCTACGTCACCGATGCGTTGGTATGGAATTAATTTTAGCAATTCTTTTTTCTTGCCCTCATCGCTCCAAACCTCCTCATTGATATCCGTGGCAATAGCGCCCGGAGAGATGGCATTCACCCTGATTTTCTTAGGTGCAATCTCCAATGCAAGTGATTTCATCAACATCAGGATACCACCTTTCGAAGCGGCATAATTAATATGTCCAGCCCAGGGTATAATGTCATGTACCGAGCTAATGAATATGATGTTACCTTTGCATTTACCGATGTCTGGCTTTTTCTCAAAGTGTCTGATCGCCTGTCGTGCACAAAGAAACTGTCCGGTTAGGTTGGTATCTATAACGCCGTTCCATTCATCCAAAGTCATATTTGAAAACGAATTGTCCATTTGGATTCCCGCATTATTGATCAGGATGTCGAAGCCAGAATACTGTGCGATCGCTGCCTCAAATAATTTTACAACCTCATCTTCCTTCGCCACATCAGCCTGATGAATAAACCCTTTCCCACCAGCACTTGTGATTTCTTTCAGTGTTTGCTTGGCGCCCTCTTCATCGCTATGGTAGTTAATGATCACATTAGCACCCAATTTTCCAAAGGCAATTGCAATTCCCTGTCCGATTCCTGAGCTTGCACCGGTAACTATAATTGTTTTGTTCAAGTTTTGCATAAGATTCTGTTTTCATCAAAACAGGAATCATGGAAGATCGTTTTAAATAAACGCATTTAGTGTCAGAACACCAATCAGGCCCAGTATAGAAATGGTACATTCCATGAGCGTCCAGGTCTTAAGGGTTTCCTTTATCGTCAGACCAAAATACTCTTTGAACATCCAGAATCCCGTATCATTTACGTGAGACAGCATAAGGCTACCAGCACCGATTGACAAAACCATCAGTTCGGGAGAGGTTCCTGCATGGATAAAAGGCATCACCATACCAGAAGTGGTTAGTGCCGCAACGGTGGCTGAGCCGAGCGTAACACGGAGCAATGCGGCAATTGCCCAGGCAAGAAACAGGGGAGAGGTGTGCCATGCCGTAGCCATCTCCTTGACCTGATCTCCGATTCCGCTGTCGATGAGGATCTGCTTGAAAGCACCTCCGGCAGCGATGATCAGCACGATCATCGCAATGCCTTTAACACCCTCTACGCAGGATTCCATTCCCTTTTGAATATTCAGTTTCAGGATAAAGAAGATAAGTATTACGGAGATCAGCAGGGCAATTGTAGGATCCGATAGGAAACTAAAAATCTGTTGTATATCACCGGAAAAAAGGAACTTGCCGAGGCTGCCTGCGGCAATCAGCACAATTGGGATCAGTGTTACAGCCAAACTTTTAAAGGTCCCGGGCAAACCCTCTGGTGCAACAATGACTGAATTCGCGACTTGCGAGCGGTCCAGCGAAATGATGAGCCTTGGTAACATGATTCCTGAGAGAATTGCTACAGGAATACTGATCAGCAACCCGTAGTATAAAATGACACCGATATCCGCATTAAAAATTGCAGCCAGGGCAACTGGTCCGGGATGTGGAGGAAGGAAACCATGTGTGACCGAAAGTGCTGCCAGCATCGGCATGCCGACATATAATTTAGGAAGTCCTGTAGCCGCTGCGATGCTAAATACCAAGGGAATCAATACAATAAAGCCAGCATTGTAAAACAATGGGATGCCTACTAGAATTCCGGTGATCAGCACTGCCCATTGGATATGCTTCAGTCCAAAGATATCAACCAGAAGGTATACGATCTTTCGGGCAGCGCCGCTTTCTTCGGCCAACTTTCCGACCATAGCACCTAAGCTAAGAATCATGATCATGCCACCTAATGTATTCCCTACACCGTTATTAATGGAGAGTAGAATCCGATCCAAAGGCATTTTTAGCAGAATACCTGTAAATAGGGCCGTAATAAGCAGCGCTATCATAGGGTTTACTTTTTTGATGATGAGGACCAGTAAAAGTAGGATTCCGATCAGGACGTAGATTAATGACATGATTAGTTCATTTCGTAAATAAGATGCATCGATGGTTTAAGTGCTGTGTACAACTGCTTATAAATCAAGAAAGACTTCTTATACAACTCGTGATTTTTTAGATTGGGTAGAACGATGCTGTTACTCTTCGTTTCACTGAGTTGTTGGTACACCTCAGGATATGAATGTCGAAATGCCAGATATACAGCACCGATGGCCGAAGCATCTTCAACCTGCATCAGATAGAGAGGTTTACCGGTAATGTCGGCAAGTAATTGTACCCAAATATCTGAACTGGTAAAGCCACCGCTGATGTGAACTGCCTCTATTTCTCCTGAGACCTGTGTAATACTGTATAAAACGTCCTGCAGTGCAAAACAAATCCCTTCTAATCCGGCTCTCAGAAAATGAGCCTGACTGTGTTTAGGCTGGATATTGATATATGCGCCACTCGCCTGTGCATCCCAGATCGGTGCGCGCTCCCCATGCAGATAGGGAAGAAAGAGCAGTCCCTGACTTCCCGCAGGCACCTCGTCTATAGACTTAAACAATTGCTCATAGTCTTCATCTTTAATTTCCTTAATATTCAGGAACTTATTCAATAACCAATTGACCGTATTTCCTCCATTATTGATCGCGCCACCACTTACATAGGTATGCGCATCCAGCAAATAATTGAAGATCATAGCTTCGTAATTATAACCGGCTTTGTGCCCGTGACCCGGACGGCACCACTGGTGCCAATTGTTAAAGCTGCCTTTCCAGGGCCATGAACTTGAATACCTATGTTGGCGCAACAGCCGTCACTTGCACCTATCAGAAAGAGAGTATGAGCAGGGAGTTTCAGTTTATTTAGTAAAGATTCGTCTTTCAACTCACGGATGAAATCTGTACGCTGCGGAATAGGGAGTCGATCCGGTTTCAGTTCGGCAAGACTACAAGCATCTTCATTCCAGTTGAGAGCAATGATGTCAAACAATCCTGACGCCGAGGCAATGGAGTAATCTGTTTCAAAATGGCCAAATAAACGGAACCAGATGAAATCTTTAATGGAAATGAATTTAGCCGCTGCACAAAAGATTTCGGGTTGTTCCTTACGAAGCCAAATCAGTTTGCATAGGGGCGACATGGGATGAACTGGTGTTCCGGTGCTCCGGTACAGTTGCTCAGCTATTGGCGTTTCGCGGAGTGCAACGGCTATGCTTTCACTGCGCACATCTGCCCAGGTCATCATTGGACACAAAGCTATACCTTTTTCATCAACTGGAATAAGGCTGTGCATGGCACTGCTCAGACTTAGCATCACAGGCGGAGTACCCAGACTATTTATGGTATCTGTAATGCATTGTTGAAAAGCCGCCCAAATCAGTTCAGGGTCTTGCTCACTGTAGCCGTGTTCAGGCTGGAAAGTAGGGTAGTGGTGATTGACTGCCCCAAGTATTTTGCCTTGAAAATCCATGGCTACAGCCTTTGTACTGCCAGTCCCTATATCTACTCCTAAAATGTAGTTCTGCATGCTTATTACTAGTAAAAATCAAGCTAATGGTAAAATAATTTCAATATAGCTAAAACCTGCTCAGTTCAGAAACACACTGATGTACTGCCATACTAATAAAATTCGGTATGGCAGTACAGAATTTTACTTTACACGCTCTACGTAGTCTCCTGTACGCGTGTCTAATTTGATTTTATCTCCCTGATTCACAAATAAAGGAACTTTAATCTCTACGCCATTTTCCAATGTTACATTTTTTAATGCACCAGAAGAAGTATCTCCCTTTACTGCAGGTTCCGCATAGGTAATCTCCAATTCGACAAAGTTAGGGGCCTGTGCCATGATAGGTTCTTCGCTCTCTACAGAGATGATCACGTCCATTCCTTCTTTAAGAAATTTAGCAGCCGGACCAAATAAGTCCTTAGCTACATTGAACTGCTCGTAAGACTCATTGTCCATTACCACAAAATAATCGCCCTCTTCGTATAAATACTGGTAGTTATTGGTCTCTACTCGACAGATCTCTACCTGCTCGTCTGTTCCCAAACGAGCCTCAACTATTTTACCTGTTTTTATATTCCGGAATTTACCCAGATAAAAAGCACCACCTTTACCGGGTGTGCGGTGTAAGATTTCCGTAACGTTTACCAGTTCGCCGTTAAAACGTAATATATTTCCAACTTTAATTTCGGATGCCTTGGCCATAAAATATAATTCTAAAAATTTGTGCCCAAAGGTATAAGGTTTTTCCAGTATTTAAAACATGAACTGTTGCCTTCCATTTTATCTCTTTGTAATCATGTCCGGCAAAACATTCACTTGCAATTGGTGTTTAAGATTTATAATCCGAATGTCATCCCCGAAAACTTAAATGACATTCCTGAAATTATTAAATGAAATGAATATGGCTACAGCAGATATTAAAGAAGCACACAGAACAAATAAAAAAATCACTTTAAAGGGCATATGGGAAGTCCTAAAGAATGCGTTCACAGGATTCACAGATCATAAAGTTACCAAACTTAGTGGCTCACTTGCTTATTATACCGTGTTTTCCATGGCACCCTTGCTGGTCGTTATCATTTCGCTGTGTGCAATATTTTTGGGACAGGAGGCGGCGGAAGGACAGATCAAAGCACAGCTTGATCAGTTCTTGGGAAGCGATACCGCCGCGCAACTTCAGGAACTCATCAGAAAAGCTTCTATTGGCGACAAAGGTACCGTTGCGTTCATAATCGGTGCAGTTACATTACTGGTTGGTGCTACGACTGTTTTTGCTGATATACAGGATTCCATAAACATGATATGGGGACTTAAACCTAAGCCAAAACGCGGCTGGTTAAAGATGTTGCAAAACAGATTTTTATCGTTTTCCGTCATTATTAGCTTAGGCTTTATTCTTCTCGTTTCCTTAGGCATTACGGCCATCATCGATGGCTTTGGTAACAAATTGAAAAACAATTATCCCGATATATCCGTGATCATATTTTACATCATCAACCAGGTAATTACTCTTGGTGTGATTTCCCTGATTTTTGGCGTTATCTTTAAGGTGCTTCCCGATGCTATCATTAAGTGGAGGGACGTAGCATTAGGTGCTGTTGTAACTGCCTTACTCTTTATGCTAGGTAAGTTTGGCATTTCCTTTTACATCGGACAAAGCAATGTTGGTAGTACTTACGGTGCAGCAGGCTCACTCATTATTGTTTTACTGTGGACATATTACTCCTCGATCATATTGTACTTTGGTGCAGAGTTTACCAAAGCCTACGCTGTAGCTTATGGATCAGAAATTCGTCCATCACATTATGCTGTTACTACTAAAGAGGTTGAAGTTGAAACAGGAAGCAAGTCTATACAGGCCAATGCAGAGTAGTTTATGTTAACATGAAGACGCTATGTTAACATAATGATAATGTTAAAATAACTATTTGATAACCTATATTCGTAATAATTAGAAATATTATGAAGAAAAGTAAAAAACTGCAGGTAAAGGCTGAAAAAGAAACGATACGTAGGGCAATGATTTTAGCGATTAGCAATGAATTAAAGTCGCTTTCGGGGATACATCAGGTTAATTCGGCAAAATTAGATAAAGCAATAGATAAAGGCGCTAAAAAATTGGTTAAAAATCTGGTTAAGAACATTAAAATAAAACTTGCGGCTGAACCAATTGAAGAAACACCCCCTGTAATCAAAGAGAACGTTGCGAAAGCAAAGAAAGCTGCGGTCAAAGAAACTGCTGAATAAATATAGTAGTCACATAACATAGAAAGAGGGCTATAAATATGGACATCGTCATCTCTACATATAAGATGTTACGATGCCCTTATTGTATAGCCCTATCAAAATCCTAAATTGCCTCTGCAAATTCCTTTGCAAAATCACTCAATTTAACCTTTCCAAAAGCAGTTGGTTTATTTGCATAGTAATGTACAAATAACTTCCGGCTACGAATGGCATCACCCATCTCTACATAACTCTTCGCCATAGGTTCCGGTAATCCTGCCTGCACCATACCCTGCAAAGCGTCCGCATCACTAAATGCTATCCAGGGCAATTCCGGTTTTCCAATCGCTTCACCCAATGCCTTGGCCACCGATCCAGCTGTAGCTTCATCACTAACTACATAACGAACACTGTGTCCGCTAAAGCCTTGCTGCAACTCTTCTGCCGCCGCTGCTGCAATATCTTTTGGGTGAACAAGTACCAGAGGAGCCTGCTCATCATAATTGGCACCCAAAATCCCAGCGTGCTTAATCATATCTGTATTACCGAAAAAGTTGATGTAGAAATACGCAGGACGCAGATGTTTGATCGTCACATCATTTAAAGCTGAATAAGCCACTTCTACATCATGCAGCCCAGCGATTGGGCCGGTGCCACCATCCAAATCTGCACCTATACTACTTAGGTTCAGCACTTGCTTTACTCCCGACGCCTTAATGGCTTCTGCATATTTTTTGCCTACCGACCCAATGAAAGCTTTGATGTCGGGAGCGCCAAAGTTTGGTGGCACCATGGTATATATAGCATCCTTTCCGCTGAAGGCATTTGTTAAAAACCGAGTGTCTTCAACCGAGCCAATCGCAGCAATTGCACCCAGCGCCTCAATGGCTGCTACTTTATCTGGGTTACTGCTGATGATGGTGACTTCATGGCCTTCGGCAATTAATGTTTCTGCCAATGGCTTAGTGATATTTCCCAGTGATCCTGTTAATGTAAGTTTCATAATATATTTGTTTTTTTATTTGCAGAACAAAGGTATATTTGTACTTACTTTTCTACAAGTACTTACCCCAAAGTATGTATCATGACAGCAATTAAAGAAAACTCTACTCGCAATTATAATAAACTGATTTCCGTGGCTTCCTGTCCGGTTACTTATGTAATGAATAAAATTGGCGGACATTGGAAACCTATCATTCTTTATCACCTGACACAGGGGCCAAAGCGCTATAATGAATTGCGTAAGGCAATTCCAGAGATCACCGAAAAGATGCTCATACAGCATTTGAAACAATTGCAGGAAGACAAACTGGTACTTCGTATAGCTGAACCTGTAGTGCCGCCGTTTGTCACTTATTCACTGACTGAAGCAGGAACGAAACTGCAACCTGTATTGGACGCTATGGCTGTTTGGGGATTGGATAATATGGGGCAGCTATCTTGAGAATCTTCATCGTGTAGATTTAAAATTAAGAACACATTTATTACTACCATCTTCCACAAATCATGTTGTGGTAAGGATCAGAAAATTAATTACTTGATGATTTTAACTGCTCTATCAGCGCAGTGACTTTAGGATTAGCATAGTCTGCAGCACCTTCATGCTGGAAAGCTGCATTCCCTTCTTTATCTAAAATCACTGTAGTAGGTAATGATCCTGAAAAGTAAGCGACTGGTATCTCACTACCAGGGACAAAGACTGGTAGATGGTAATTTTTTTTCTTGATAAAAGCAGAGGCAGCTTCGATATCTCCATCAGCGTCTACAAAAAGAAAGACGATACCCTGATCAGCTTTATATTTCTGGTACAATGTTTCCAGAGAAGGCATCTCAGCCAAGCAGGGTGGACACCAACTTGCCCAGAAGTTTATGAATACCACTTTTCCTTGCAGGTCCAGAATATCAACGTTGTTACCTTGCGCATCACGGAATACGGCGTGTCCCTTAGTTACAGCAGCCTTTTTATCTGCGTTTTGGACTACATCCGGTTGAAATAGGCCTATTTTCATTAATCCTTGTATCAGGCTGGCCTTAAATGCTGGGACGAAGATTAGTGCCAGTAACACCAGTACCATCGAAACAGTGCTAAGGTTGGATAAACTGAGCCATTTTTTCATCAGATTAACTTCTCGTAAGCCATTCTGGCATTTCCTCTCATCAGCACTTCACCGCAGTGTAGATAGCCCGCTGTAGTAAATACATGCTGCATAGCTGCATTGTCGAAGTTTGTGTCAGCTTTTATGCTGGAAAGGCCGTTTTTACGGGCAAAATCTTCAATAAAACTGAGCATCATTTTGGAGAGTCCTTTTCCTAGATATTGCTCAGAAATAGCTACCCTATGGAATACTGCAAAATCGCCCTCGCTCAACCATTCGCCATTTATACTTGCATAAGCAGGCTCATCGTTGATCATAACAGCACAGTATCCCGCAATAATGCCATCGCAGCTGAGTACAAAACCTTGGTTTTGATAGATGTCCTTTTCTATTACCACCGGATTGGGATATCCGTCCTGCCATTGGTCACTACCATCAGCTTTTCTACGCGCAATTGCCGCTTCTAAAATTGACCATATTGCCGGCAAATCGTCAATATTAGCTTGTCTAAAATTGTATTCCATTTGTGTAAAGATCAGAAAAATGAGTTGACTTTTTATATGCAAAGCATTAAAAACCGACCTCAGACTTACAATTTTACGCTAGTATTAAAAAAACAAGAGCATGAAAAATGCATTCAAATTGTCTTTTTACACCTGATAATCAATCAAGCTCATCAACGAACGTATTTTGTTTCGGCAAGTGATTTTTTTATAAATACTTGCGTAGTTAAATGACTACACTTATATTTGTAGTCAAATAGCTACATAATGAATTTAAGAAGAGATGTATTTCAGGCCATAGCAGATCCGACAAGAAGGGCGATACTCTTGCTGGTAGCTTCTCAGTCCATGACGGCAGGGGCGATTGCAGCAAATTTCAATACTGCACGGCCTACAGTTTCCAAGCATTTGCAGATCCTTACTGAATGTGAACTCCTTGCCCAAACCCAAAATGGGAGGGAGATTTACTATTATGCCAATGCAAAAAAGATGAAAGAAGTAGCCGATTTTATAGAGCCTTTCCGTCAGATGTGGGATGATCGTTTTAATAAATTAGAAAGTGTCATGAAGCAATATACTTCTAATCAATAATAGCATATGGACAAGAAAACCAGAATACAAGCCGAAGATGGCAGGCAAGATTTGCTCATCACCAGGGAATTTGATTTGCCTTTGGTACTACTTTTCAAAGCTTACACCGAAGCAGAGATAGTGGAACAATGGATGGGAACCAAAGTGCTGATGCTCGACAACCAGCGGCTCGGCATCTACCAGTTTGAAACTACCGATCCTATGGGTAATAAACATGGATTTAGCGGAGTAATTCATGATTTCCGCCCTAACGAGAAGATTACCCGTACTTTTGAAATGGAGGGGAGCCCTTTCCCAGTCTGGCTGGAGTACCTGGAATTTGAAGCCCTGGACGAAACCAGCAGTCGCCTGAATATGCATGTGGTTTACAAATCGGCAGCATGGCGGGATCAACTCCTTCAATTACCCTTTGCACAAGGCATCAGCATGGCGCATCAACGCTTACAAGAGATTGTAAATAAATTAAATTAGAACCACCATGACCAAAACTCAAAAAATTATCTACTGGATCGCCACGCTCTGGTTGGCATTAGGCATGACCTCCACCGGAGTAGTACAATTATTAAAAATGAAGGAGGAAATGGAAATGATGACAAAGTTGGGTTATCCGCATTATTTTCTCTCAATTTTAGGTGGTTGGAAAATCTTAGGCGTCATCGCGGTGCTGTCACCAAAATTCCCAATATTAAAAGAATGGGCTTACGCTGGCTTTTTCTTTCTGATGTCAGGAGCCATTTTCTCGCATTTAGCTAATGGTGATGGTATAATATCATTTTTTGGACCAACTCTATTACTTATCTTAACTATTGTATCTTGGTATTTCCGACCTGCTGAAAGAAGAATTGGATGATGTTTTTGAATAAAGGGTTACCTTTCCGCATTTAGGGTATAAAAAGTAAAAATTAATATATTTTTTATTTAAACCTTAAACAAAAACGATATGAAAAATGCATTCAAATTTGGCTTTTTAGCAATGGCAATCTCTCTTACTGTAGCCGCTTGTGGTGATACCGAAACTAAAGATAAAGGAACAGATAGCACAACAGTGGATACTGCTTTAACTACTGATTCTGCTGTGCTTGATACAAATTCTATTGACAGTACTACTACTGATACCACTAAGGCTGTACCGGTTAAGTAAACGAAAATAACTAATGATAAGCGGCCTGTATAAGATTATACAGGCCGCTTTTTTTAACCAGATAATACTTATCCATGAAAACTGTTAGATTTCTAATCGTCATGATGCTGTTGGCAAGTTTGTTCGTAGGCATACCTGTTAAATCCGGCTGGGTATTGTTATACATGTTCGAATTTGATCAGATCCCCAAAGAAGTCGTACCAGATTTCGGCCCTTTCTATCTTGTGCTTTGGCTATTACTGTTGATCACGCATTTTGGCATAGCTTTGCTGATATTTTGGATCAACCGCTCATATTTTCGTACGTTATTGATTTGGATACCTCTTATTTTTACAGCGTTATATGCAATTTTACAGCCAATAAGTGTGCTCTTTCTGATCCCGTTTATAGTAACCTGGCTGCTAACTACGCTGAGAGAATGGGAGCGTAGAAAAAACTAAGTAGCCATAAATACTAAAACATATTGCTTAAACCAGTTGTTCATTTGCTGAACTAAAAAATAATGAGTTATGGACAAGTTAGAATTAAAAGGCAAATGGAACGAGTTGAAAGGTAAGGTCAAACAAGCATATGGTGATTTGACTGACGACGATTTGAAACATGAAGAGGGAAAAGACGATGAACTGTACGGTAGATTACAACAGAAAACAGGTAAAACCCGTGATGAAGTAGTTGACTGGCTTAAATCATTATAGGCGATCCTAAGCAGGAACTATTATAGTTCCTGCAATTGTTTATAACACATTCTAAATCAAATTTGGTAATATCCAAAAATAGATGGAAATTGTTGTATGAAAAAAGTTACAGGTCTTGGTGGTGTATTTTTTAAATGCGATGATCCCAAAAATATGAACGAATGGTATGCTAAAAACCTTGGGCTGCCCACCACTGAGTATGGTGCTACATTTGAGTGGCGACAGACCGATGATCCAAATAAAGAAGGATCTACCGCCTGGTGTACATTTCCACAGGATACTAAATATTTCAATCCCTCAACCAAGTCATTTATGATCAATTACAGGGTGGAAGATATCGAGATGCTTGTGGACGAATTGAGAAATAATAATGTAACTATTGTCGATGAAATCGCAGTTTATGATTATGGCAAATTTGTCCATGTGTTAGATCCTGAAGGCAATATCATTGAACTTTGGGAGCCAACATCATAAGGATGCTTTATAGTGGTCGCTATATCGAATTCAATGCACTTTATAACCACATTAATAAATTTATAGATTTAACCGCTGAAGAGCAGGAAATTCTCGCTTCTCTGCTTAAATCCTATTCTTACAAAAAGAAAGCCTTTTTGCATGAAGCCGGGGAAACCTGCAGGGCAAACTATTTCGTGGTAAAAGGTTGTCTGCGACTTTATTTCATTGACATTAAAGGAGCAGAACAAACTACGCAGTTTGCAATCGAAAACTGGTGGATTTCAGATTTAACCAGTTTCCTGTTTCAAAAACAATCAGATTTCTATATTCAGGCAGCAGAGTCTACCGAGGTGATCGCTATCGAGCGCCGGCATTATGACGATTTGTTTGATAAGCTGCCAAAATTGGAAAAATATTTCAGATTGATTTTTCAGAAGCTGCACCAGGCATCTCAGATTCGGATCAAATACCTATATAGCCAAACCGCTGAAGAAAGGTATACCAATTTCAATAAGTTGTTTCCTGAGTTTGTACAACGTGTACCTCAATACATGCTGGCTTCTTATCTTGGCTTCACTCCGGAGTTTTTAAGCAAAATCCGGGCTAAGAAATAAATCCCGAAAAGAGTATCGTCTCCATTCCAGACATGCTATCCTTCCAAAAATGTGGTTGCCGTGTTTTCTTAAACTACATTAAGTTTTTTGATCCTGTGGATCTGGAACTTTACACCGTAATCAAAAGAAAAACGAAATGGAAAACAGAATCAACATCCAACAAGTAGAACCAGCAGCATACCAGGCCATGTTTGGTTTAGAAAAGTACCTATCGACCAGTAAAGTAGATCCAATTCTCTTAGAGCTGATTAAAATGAGGGCTTCACAAATAAACGGCTGCGCCTTTTGTTTAAATATGCACTCCATTGATGCCCGCAAAATCGGTGAAACAGAACAGCGTTTGTATCTTTTAAATGCCTGGAGGGAGACCACTTTATTTACCGCACAGGAACAAACGGTTTTGGCCTTAACTGAAGAAGTAACGCTCATCTCCAATCATGTGTCTGATGAAACCTATAGCAACGCGGCAGCTTTATTTACTGAACATGAGCTGGCGCAAATCATAATGGCTATCGTAACCATAAATGCTTGGAATAGAATTGCAATAACCTCAAAGCTCTCGGTTGGATAGCTTTAACACAAGCCAGCCTATTTGATAATTCTAAGTTAACATCCCCAAATTATCTTTGTCCAGCACGATCATGGGAGCATAATCCCATGATCCGGGATAAAGCCATCTACAAAATTGAGGGAAAGGAATAATCATATGGATAACTATAAAGATCTCGCAGACGATGATTTGCTGGACTTGTTAACTTCCGGCGATCCGCTCGCTTACAAGCAGATCTATCAACGGTATTGGGCTATACTTTATCGCCATGCGCGACGCATGATCTCAGACGAGGAAGAGGCCAAAGACCTGATTCAGGATTTATTTACCAACCTCTGGCAAAAAGCAGAGGAACTAAATATACAGGGCTCACTTTCTTCATATTTGTACGGAACGGTACGTTATAAGGTCTTTGATCTGATTGACAAACGGAAAGTTCGTCAGCAACACATCAGTTCGCTACAACACTTTATGGAAGAAGCGGAATTCACTACTGATACCACAGTGAGAGAAAATGAACTGAAAAGGCTGATGGAAAGAGAGATTTCCATGCTTCCCACAAAAATGCGGGAGGTATTCGAACTTAGCCGGAAATCGCAACTCAATTACAAGGAAATCAGCAGACAAATGGATATCTCTGATCAAACCGTAAAAAAACAAATCTATAATGCCGTAAAAATACTACGCCTTAAGTTCAGCGGAATCGGCATTTTCCTGATTTTTCTCCTGCAATAAAAAAATAATTATTTTCTTCTACCACTTTCTACCGAGCAAACCCACTTACACATATAACGCCTACACGCGGATTAACATATGAGTAATGAAGAGTTAGATTGTTTAATGAAAAAATACCTGGATAACACCTGCAGTCCCCAGGAACGGGCTGCACTGGAATCCTGGTATAATAAAGAAGCGGAGAAGAGCGAATTCCCCGATGAGGTAATCAATTACGAAAATCTTGAAAAAGAACTTTGGAAAGTATTAGAGAAAGAAAATCTCCCACAAAGAGGTATCAACTGGTCGCTCTTATCTGGGGCAGCAGCTGCTGTGCTACTGCTGGTCTGCTCAGCGCTCTACTTTTCATCGCCTCAAAAATTGCCCGAACAAGCTAAGGAAAAGTCTGCTGCAGTTATTTTGCCGGGAGGAAATAAAGCTGAGTTGCTACTGGCCGATGGTTCAGTAGTTCCGCTTTCAGATGCCAAGACTGGCTTTATCGCTCAACAGGGGAAGGTAAATATCAATAAACTTGAAGAGGGGCGCATCAGTTACGAGGCATCATCAATACAGTTGGGTGCGGTTGTCAGCTATAATGCGCTGAAAACTCCTAAAGGCGGACAATATCAGGTCGACCTGCCAGATGGTACGAGGGTCTGGCTCAATTCTGCCTCTTCAATTAGGTTTCCTACTGCTTTTAGTGGAGAAGACAGGCAAGTGGAAGTGTCCGGAGAAGTCTATTTTGAAGTTGCTAAAAACAAGCATAAGCCCTTCAAGGTCATTTCACAGGGCCAGATGGTGGTAGTGCTGGGTACGCATTTCAACGTCAATGCCTACCCTGAAGAGCAATACATTAAAACTTCCTTATTGGAAGGTTCGGTTAAGGTGCTAACCGATAAAAAATCTTTACTGATCAAACCGGGCCAACAAACAGTATTTGATATCAAGACAAAAGAGACCACCATACAAAATATGGATGCTGAGGGTGTTCTGGCCTGGCAAAAAGGATATTTCCAGTTCAACAATGAAGACATCAGGAGCATCATGCGGAAGCTCTCCCGCTGGTATGATATCGAGGTAGAATACGATAGGGACTTTATAAATCAACGGTTCAATGGATCTGTTTCCCGCTTTGAAGAGGCCTCTAAAGTCCTCAAAATGTTGGAATACACGGGCACCGTTCATTTCAAAACCAAAGGAAGGAGGGTGACAGTTATGCCTTAGCGCTACTTTAATACCCTTTTCCAAAAAAGGCCGGAGATGCTTCGAACCATCCCCGGCAAATGATTTGGAAAAATTAAATATTGCCTTCTAACAATCTAAAATAAGCCAAAACACATATCAAAAGTATGAATTTTCATAGAGAAATTATGCGTGCTACGTTAACCTTCGTTTTAATAACGGTTTCCCTGATGCAGGTTTCTGCTGCCAGCTTTGCCCAAAAGGTGACTTTGTCCCTTAAACAGGCTTCGCTGTCTACAGTCTTGTCCGACATTAGAAAACAAACAGGATACCATTTCATCTACAACAGCCAATTGCTGGAAAAAGCCAGTCCAGTCGATATCCAGGTAAAAAACTATTCGATTGCCGATGCCCTGGAAAAGTGCTTTAAAAATCAACCGTTCAACTTCATCATAGAGGAAAAAACAGTCATCATCAAAGAGAAGAAAATCGCTACAACTCCGTCATCTGAAATCATAGGAATGGTCGCGGATTCTACAGGTCGTCCCTTAGCAGGGGTTAGGATACAGGTCAAAGGCAGCACTACAGCGGTCTTTTCTGGTAACGAGGGAAAATATACCATCAACGTGCCAGGCGAAAATGAAGTGCTGATATTCAGCTCTATTGGCTTTGAATCACAGGAAATTCCTGTCGCTGGAAAAAAGATAATCAACGTAAAACTGCGGGAATCTGTCGCCCTCTTAGATGAGATGGTTGTAATAGGTTATGGTTCAGCCAGAAAGAGGGATTTGGTGGGTTCTGTTGGTTCTGTAGACATGGAGGATATGAAAAAGGCACCTGTAAGGTCCTTCGAAGAAGCCTTGGCAGGCCGTGTAGCGGGTGTACAGGTTACTTCCGTCGACGGTCAGCCTGGATCAGCCATCAACATCATCATCCGGGGAGCCAATTCCATAACCGGAACCAATGCGCCACTTTTTGTGATCGATGGTTTTCCGATCGAAAACCCAGATAACAATACCCTCAATATGAATGATATTGAATCTATAGAAACGTTAAAAGATGCTGCAGCCACCGCTATTTACGGCGCCAGGGGCTCCAATGGGGTCATTATCGTGACCACCAAATCTGGTAAAGAGGGTACTGCTGTAGTTTCTTACGATGGCAGTTATGGTAACCAGAGGGTTACCCAGCGAATAGATGTGTTCGACTCTTACGAGTTTGTTAAATACCAGTTCGAACGCTCACCAACACTTGCTCCGCTATTGTATTATAGTGAAGCGCGTCCTACCATCGAATCGTATCGCGATGTGCAGCCAGTAATCTGGCAAGACCGGATGTTTAAAGATGCCCCTCAGCAAAACCATAGCATCTCCATTAATGGTGGCACAAAAGGCACCAAATATGCCTTTTCTGGCAATTATCTGGATCAGCAGGGCATTATGGTCTCCTCGGGCTTTAACCGCTACCAGGGCCGTCTACGACTCACCCAAAAGGTCAGCAAAGATTTCACCATTAGTGGGAATGTAAACTATAGCGCTACAAAACGCTATGGTAGTTCGCCGATCCCAGAAAAAGGTTCGTTCCTCTCTGCAGCACTCATGTATAGTGTTTGGGGTTACCGACCAGTTAATGGAAACCCAGGTGTGGATGTGGGAGAGGAAGACATCGATCTTTCCATTGATATTGTAAACGATCAGCGTTTCAACCCGCTTAAGAATTATGAAAACATGCTCCGGGATCAATTAGGAAGCGTGCTGACCGCCAATGGATACGGAGAATACAAGCTGGACGATTTTACCTTTAGAATCTCTGGAGGTACTACCAGGAACCTACTGAAATTCAATTCCTTTGATGGGTCCAATACCCGCGCAGGAAGTCCGCTCACCCCCCAAGGGCAGTCGACAGGAGTAAGTGGTTCCGTATCATTTACCGAGGTCAACGATTACGTGAATGAAAACACGGTTACCTACGATAAAAAGTTTGGCAAATACCACCAGCTGAATGCGGTTGCCGGCTTTACGATCCAGGGTAAAACAATAAACAGTTTCGGCGCTACGGCCAACTTTGTTCCCAATGAACCCCTGGGTGTATCTGGACTGGACGAGGGTATTCCATACAGCATAGCTTCCAGATCTACAGCCAATACACTGTCTTCATTTTTAGGAAGAGTTCAGTACAATTACGGCTCCAAATACCTGGCTACATTTTCCATGCGTGCGGATGGTTCCTCAAAATTTGCGCCCGGTAATAAATGGGGCTACTTCCCTGCAGGTGGATTGGCCTGGAGATTCAGCAAAGAAGGATTCATGAAACCTTTAAAAAAGGTGATTTCTGATGCAAAACTAAAAGCAACCATCGGTGCTACGGGTAATAACCGGGTTGATGACTTTGCTTATATGTCTACGCTAAACCTTTCCAGCAGTGCTATATATACCTTCAATAATCTGATTTCCCGCGGACTCATCACTACTGCCTTGGGCAATGATAAACTCATTTGGGAAACTACAGTCCAAACCGACCTTGGTCTGGAACTGGACTTATTCGACAGCCGGGCCAACTTAACGGTAGATGTATACCGTAAAACCACGAAGGACTTACTACTGAATGCTAGTTTGCCACCTTCACTGGGATTTTCACGTGCCTATAAAAACATAGGCCGGGTTAGGAACGACGGTTTGGAATTCACTTTAGCTACCAATAATCTCAAGAGCAAAAGCTTTATCTGGACTACGAACTTCAATATCGCCTTCAACCGCAACAGGGTATTGGAACTTACCGAAAACCAGCAAGGGCTTGTGAGCCAGATCAATTGGGATACCAATTATAGGAACCTGCCGGGCTATGTAGCCAAAATTGGCGAACCGATCGGTATGTTTTACGGACTCATCTGGGAAGGTAATTACCAATACCAGGATTTCGATAAACTGCCTTCCGGCAAATACCTGCTCAAACCAGAAATCGCTTCCAATGGAAACGATCGTACAGACATCCAGCCGGGCGATATCAAATACCGCGACCTGAATGGCGATGGGATCACCAATACCAATGACTACACGATCATCGGTAATCCCAATCCTGATTTCATAGGCGGCTTGTCCAACAATTTTACCTACAAAGGATTCGACCTCAATGTATTTTTCCAGTGGTCAGCCGGCAACGACGTGCTCAATGCCAACAGATTGGTCTTTGAAGGCTTTGGACGTGCTTCACAAAACATGTTCGCTACCTATAAGGACAGGTGGACGCCTGAAAACCAGAATAATAAATATTTCAGGACCGGTGGATGGGGACCATATGCCTATTCAAGCAGGGTGATAGAAGATGCCTCATTTTTACGCTTAAAAACCGTGTCTATAGGTTATACACTACCTGCAAGCCTATTGAAAACACTGAAGGTCAAATCATTGAGGTTTAATGCCTCTGCCCAAAACCTCTACACCTGGAGTAAATATGAAGGTTACGACCCGGAGGTTTCTGCCTACAATTCTGCACTCACCCCAGGCTTCGATTGGTCAGTTTATCCCCGCGCGCGTACATTAACAATAGGTGCTAACCTTACATTTTAACTACCGTTATGAAAAAAATATTTTTACTACCTATCCTCATTACCCTGCTTAGCCTCAGTTCCTGTGAAAAGTACCTGGATGTAAAACCCACGGACTTTACCACACCGGAAACCTTTTTCGAATCTGCTAAAGATGTCGATCAGGCGCTTACAGGTATTTACAGCTCACTCAATAACACTGGTACGTTCAGCCGGTATCTGGTTTTCGATCTTGCTTTGGGCAGCGACGAGGCTTTCTATAAACGTTCTACGCCTCAGATAGATCCAATTGTTTACAATAACGATGGATCCAATTCGACCGTTACCGGTGCATGGAGCTCCCTTTACGCGGGCATCAACAATGCCAATCTGTTATTGGCCAATATCGATCGTCCGGTTATGGACGAGGCAGTGAGGAGCCGGATCAGGGGAGAGGCCATGTTTCTACGTGCTTTTCTATACTTCCAGCTGGTACATCACTGGGGTGATGTGCCTTTGATCCTTACACCAACCCTTAATGGGAATAATGTGAAGAATGCCCGCACGCCGCTAAAGGAAGTGTATGAATTTATTTTAAAAGATATGGTCACAGCAGAAGGGCTTGTGGGCGACATCAAAGATTTCACACCCGGTAGGGCTACTAAAACAGCGGTGCAAGGGGTGTTGGCAAGGGTATGCCTCAAAATGGCAGGGGAACCTTTGAAGGACGTTTCGAAGTTTGAAGATGCCAGAATGTGGTCAGAGAAAGTGATCAAATCGGGTGTTCATTCGCTAAATCCAGACTATGCGCAAATCTTCATTAACCTTACCCAAGACAAGTACGATGCCAATGAGAGCATCTGGGAAGTGGAAATAGCAGGTAACGGTCTGACTAATCCAGTACTAGGTGGTGGTTGGTTTGCCAAGAAATTCTCAGTGCGTAATACCTCTGCAGAGCTTTATGGTTATGCAGAAGTGGGTGCCACTGCCACGCTTTACCGCAGGTATGATGATATTCATGATGTACGCAGGGACAGAAACATTGCTACCTATTATTTCCCAACGATTACCAGTCCTTCCATGAAAGACACCCTTGCTCATCCAGCTACCACTCTTTATGCAAGAGATACTGGTAAATGGCGCATTCAGGAGGAAATCGGAACAGCCAGGAATCCAAACGCCGGGCCTACAAACTTCCCGCTGTTACGTTACGCAGATGTGCTGTTGATGTTTGCAGAGGCGGAAAATGAAGTCAATGGTGCCACTGCTGCAGCATTTGATGCACTCAACCTGGTAAGGCGCCGGGCCAAAGCCAGAGACTTCACAAGTACCGATGCCCCGGATAAAGATAAATTCAGGTCTATCATTCAGGATGAACGCTCTAGGGAACTCTGTTATGAAGCCACCCGTAAGTTTGATTTGATCCGCTGGGGCAAATTCCTTAGCGTAATGAAGGATGTAGAGAATGACATTTTGAGCAATGCACCCAGCAATCTTCAATACAGTGCTGTAGGTTATACGAATGTAAAAGCCAGAAACCTTTTGCTCCCGATACCAACCATAGAATTGAGTTTAAATAGTTTGATGAGACAAAACCCAGGATTTTAAATAGGATGAAAACAAGATATTTTGCAGGAAAATTAATGGTGCTGCTCGCACTGTACCTCAGCGGCTGTAAGAAAGATGCGGTTTCAGTACCGGATTTCAACGCTACAGTAGAAAAAACCACATTCAAAGTGGGGGAACAGGTCTCATTCCGGTTGGAAGGTAATCCGGATTTTGTATCCTTTTACTCAGGTGAGTACCTCAATGACCACGAATTTATTGGCGGACGCAACTTAGATATCAAATCTTTTAGCCTTTCCTTCCAGACCCGTGTTCAAAACGGTAATCAGAAAGATCAGTTCAGTGTATACCTCTCTTCAGATTTCAACGGGAAGTACGATATTGAATCCATCCGCTCCGGAAATTTCCGTAACATCACCGACCTCGTTACCTTAAGTACGGTAAACACGGTGTATGCCCCTTCCGGCGTTCTGGACCTCAGCACAATTGTCACTGATAGGACCAAGCCTCTTTACGTGGCCTTCCGCTATATCGTGAAGCCTCAGGATGCCGTAAACGGTACACAACGCAACTGGTATGTGCGGGATCTGGCCCTGAATACCGTCACGGATCTCGGACAAAGCACTGCTATTGACCAGCTGACTGCCGCATGGACTCTGGTAGAAACTGGCGCAATTCTGGAAGCTGGTCGAAATACCATCACAGCCAGTAGCGGTATAGTCACCTTCCGGGGTAATGCTACGGCAGAGGGAAAACTGGTGGAAACAGAGGCCTGGGCAGTAAGTAAAGCAGTAGACTTAAAAACCATCATCCTGGGTCCGGATAAAAGTGTCCCGATCAAAGGGATTTCTGATACCATGCCACCAGTATACAACTTTGCCTATACTAAGCCGGGAAAATATAAAGCAGTATTCGCCATATCCAACAACCGGATTGATGGAAAGAAAGAAGCACTAAAGGAAATAGAAATCACTGTTGAGCCATGATGAAATCGATAAACACCAGACATCTAATATTTGTCCTGCTTTGTCTGCTCAGCAGTAGCAGCTTTGCACAGAACTTCATTCCGGCAGGCGGCATCGTTTATCCCTTCAGGGCTTCACCTGCCATCGTAAAAACCGGCACACAGTTTCATATCCTGTACAACAACAAGGGGCAGTATGCGATCGATTCCATCGTACTGAAAGGTCCCTATAGTCGTGTCAAACTTAAGGTAGATTCCATCTCTAAGGGCCGTTTTGAGTATGATTCCTACACGACCATGTATACCAATAACAAGATTTGGGTTACGGTCCCTGTGGGTAAGCCCGAAGACATGTATGACCTGATGGTCTATGCCGCAGGCGAAGTGGAGCTTTCCCGCCGATCGGTAAAACTGGTCAGGGAATTCTCGACCAAACACAGCTTCATCCACATCACGGACACCCACGTTTCCCGCAACTGGGTGGGCTCGGCCGATAACGGCTTTGCAGAAGAATTGCAATTGCTGGACCGCTTCATCAACGTAGCCAACATCATTGCACCAGATCTGGTGATCATGACCGGCGATCTGATCCATGACTACACCCGTTTCAATAAAGACGCCCGGGGTTGGGGTGGAGATACCATTAAGGGCTATACAAAGCTGCCCACCATCGAAGAAAAATACAGAAACTACTTTGAAGGTGCAAAGGGCTATAGGGGCGTACAGGCCATCAATGCACCGGTATTTTCTGTTCCCGGCAACCACGACTTCTACGGTATGAAGGAAGACAATCATCCCGCCAAGGCTTCCCAATGGAATGCGCTGTGTGGCATCAGGGTATCCGGACTGGCTTATGCAGGCACCCGCTTTATGTTCATAGACGATTACCTGGGCGACCCGGTGAAGGATATCCCCAATAAAAAACCAATGTCAGGCCTGCAAGGCAAAAAGCTTTACGAATTTCTGGAAAGTAATGGCCCCGGACAATTGCGCATCATGGCGCAGCATAGGCACGACAGGGCGGATACCGCCTTCATCAACCAGCAAAAGGTAGCCCTGATTGTCAACGGCCACATCCACACGCCGCACGTAGATACGCTGGGAAGAACCCCAACCATCAGAATGCGACCAGGTGTGGTAGCCCGAAGTGGTGAAGCTCATCGCTGGGAACAGATCCTTGGTCTGTTCCGCATCATCAGGATAGACGGAGCGAAATTCGAGTTCAGCGAACCCCTGCGCTTTTGTTCCAACCCAATTGAAGCCTATGATAAAATAAAGCTAAACCTTACATTGAGCTATAAATCAGGCAACACAGGTTCATTAACTAGCAACGAAGCAGTTATCGAAAACAAGTTGCCCGCCAATCTTCCCGGCTGCAGGGTTCGTTTTCTGATGAAAAAAGGGGAGTATAGCGTACAAGGTGGAACCATCAGACAGCAATTTCACAGTGGCAAGTTCAGCGTTGTAGATGTAGATACCGATGTGAATGCTAACACCATTAAAAAAATAAGTGTTAAATTGAAAGGATAATTAATGAGCTCTTGCATCATCGCAGGGGCCATTATTTAGCTCATTCCGAAAGCGAATTATGACTTTTAAGAAAACACTATTTCTAATGCTTTGTCTTTTGCCTTGTTTGTTGCTCGCACAGACAAGCAATTCCCTGCTTTTTAACCGCTATGCTGAGACGAAAGGTTCCGGTCTTTTCGGAAGTGTCGAGGACATAAAAAAATCAAATAAGGAAGATATCATTTTCAGGATAAGGGCATTGTCGGCAAGCTCAAAATCCGAGATCATCAAAAATGCAGATGCAGCAGTCACCAGTCCCTGGAGCATCTTGACCCTGAGCGAATTCAATGAGTTTAAACTCACTGGAAATAGAGTCAACTATGAAAGCAACTACTTCTCTCGCAGAAATAAGCTCAATGCGCTCGTTATTGGAGAACTGGTGGCTGGTGATGGCAGGTATCTAAAGGAAATTGTAAATGGCCTGGGTTTAATTTTAGAAGAAAGTACCTGGGCACTTCCCGCGCATATGAGTCTGCAGAAAGCGGGCAATGGTTTGCCTGATGTAAATGAGCCAATTATAGATCTTTTTGTCGCCCAGACGGCCTCGATTCTGGCTTACACGAAATACCTGCTTGGAGATGAACTGGAAAGCTATTCTCGCTTGTTGATCCCACGTATCGATGCTGAGTTGAAAAGGCGAGTTTTCGATCCCTACCTTAACCGCGATGATTTTTGGTGGATGGGCTTTAAAACCAACCGCAGAATGAACAACTGGAATATTTTCATCAATTCCAATGTCCTGCTATCTGCGCTATTGGCAGAGGAAAACCCTCAGCTCCGCAACCTGATGATAGAGAAATCCATTAAAAGTGTCGATCATTTCCTCCATTCTTATCCAGTAGATGGAGGCTGTGACGAGGGCCCTTCGTATTGGGGAATGGCTGGTGGGGCGCTGATAGAATACATCGACTTGCTTTCCGTTTTTTCCGCTGAAAAATTAGACTTTTCCCGGATTAAACTCCTTCAGCAAATAGGCAGCTACATCTATAAGGTTCATATAAACCAAAATTTCTATGTGAATTTTGCCGATGCCGCTGTTGCCAATGCGCAGGACGCAGGAAAAGTATATAAGTTTGGGCGTTTGTTTCATGACGATAAGCTTTTGCAATTCGCGGCATACCTTAGAAAGATAAACCAGGGAACTGAAGGTCTTGACCTTGGAAACATCAACGGCTTTGTAAACTCCCTGCAAATCAAAGATGAGATTTCAGCGCTTAAGCCATTAGCGCCACAGCTCAAGTACGTATGGCTGCCGGATGTTCAGATCCTCACGGCCAGACAAGAACAAGGAACTGCCAAAGGTTTGTTTTTTGCCGCTAAAGGAGGGAATAATGGCGAGAGTCATAATCATAACGACCTGGGCAATTTTGTCATTTATAAAGATGGCTTTCCCTTGGTGATTGACGCGGGGGTGGGTGTATATACCAAACAAACCTTTAGTTCCGAACGCTACAAATTATGGTACATGCAATCGGACTGGCATAATTGCCCGAGTATCAATGGCTTCATGCAACAAGCCGGGGAGAGCTATAAGGCAAGTTCAGTGGTCTGCGCAACTAAAAATAACACTACTAAGCTCAGTATGGATCTGGCTAAGGCTTATCCCGAACAAGCTCAGGTAAATTTCTGGAACAGGACTTTTACTTTTGATCACAAGCAAGGCATCCTCAGCTTAAAAGAAAGCTACAGTCTGAAAACTTTTAAAGAAAGCAACAGGTTAAACTTCCTGGTCAACGGAACCGTTACTAAAGTAAGAAATGGAGTGCTGAGCTTGACTAATACCCAGGGAAAGTCGATATTCTTGATTTACGATCCGGAAGAATTTGACGAGGAGCTGGAAATTAAAAAAATAGATGATGCCCGCTTAGCGGCTTCCTGGCACAATGATTTAAGTAGGATTATCCTAAAGGAAAAAGGGAGGGAATTGAAGGGGACACATCAAATAGAATTTAGAAATCAATGATTAGTCGATATAAAATGAGAAAATTCAGTCTGCTCGTTATAATGCTTATTTGCACATTATCAGTTACTTTCGCTCAAAGCAAAGCTGATCCTAATTTTGAACTATATATCCTCATCGGACAATCAAATATGGCCGGAAGGGGAGCCCTGAGTCCGGAACTGCAGACTGCCGTTAATCCAAGGGTCTACATGTTTACCAAAGACAACCTATGGGTATTGGCAAAGGACCCCTTACATTTTGATAAACCTAAAGCCGTAGGAGTGGGACCGGGACTTACTTTTGGTATCGCGATGGCAGCGTCACAACCGGAAGCTAAAATAGGCCTGATCCCTTGCGCCGTTGGCGGCACGGCAATCGAGGCGTGGCAACCGGGTGGTTTTGACAAAGCAACGCAGACCCATCCCTATGATGATGCTTTGATACGCATCAGGGCGGCTATGAAATATGGGCAGATCAAAGGGGTGATTTGGCATCAGGGCGAAGCGAATAGCACAGAGAAAAAATCTTCCAGGTATTTAATGCAATTGGATACCCTCATTAAAAGAATCAGAAAGGAAGTCGGGAATCCCGAGCTTCCATTTATAGTGGGTGAATTGGGCAGATATAGAACGCAATTTAACCTGATCAACGTCCAACTGGCAAAAGTGCCAAACCTGATTCCATATACTGGACTCGTAAGTTCGGAAGGCTTAGTCCACAAAGGAGACAGCACGCATTTTGATGGGCCTTCGGCACAAAAGCTGGGGCAGCGGTATGCGGAGAAAATGATCGAGGTTCAAAAGCAGCATCAAAAATAAGCTGCAGCTTATTTTGTCTTCAAAATATTAACCGGTACTGGTAATTGAGCATTATGTAGCGGCGTAAAATCTGTTGCTCATTCATGATCAGGGCATTCAAATTCCCATACCTGGTTACAGAAATATTTTGGTTCAACATATCGTAGACAGATAATTTAAGCTGTCCGCGGTCTTTTTTCTGCATTAAGAGCGAAAGTGCCATGTTCAAAATATGCGAACTCCGGGGGAAACCCTGGGAGATCTGTGGATTGTAAACAAAAGAATAATTGGCATCCAGCACAATGCGTTTTGGCAATCTAAACATACCCGAACTAAAAAATCGGTGAGAATAGTTAGCCACCTTATTAAAATCCTGAGCAATATAATCTACCAGCGCCCTGTGATGGATGTAGGCCAGGTTTAGGATAGCTAAGGACTTGTAATTGAAGCTAAAATCCTGCGAAAAACCCAGGGAACGCGAACGCTGTCGCGCTTCATCATTATTTAGAAAGACAACCATGTTGTTGTAAGAACCGGATATCCCTGTGCGTAAGCTGACCTGCCAATCTCCCGATTTCTTAAACTGCTTACCGAAAGACACGCCGGCATTCATCCACTGTCCTGCATCTTTATTTACCACCGTAGCCTGTGTGATCCCATTTTCATCAATCTGCGATCGTTGAACAAATTTGTCCTCAGAAAAAATTGAATTTGCATATCCACTGATACTTAGCATTCTGGAATTGATGTATTTGTAGAAGTTAGCCCTCAGGTTTCGCTGCCTGCTGGGTACCAAATCCGGATTACCCGTAAATGTATATTGTGATGAAAGTTGACGCACTATCGGCTGCATGTTGTATAGCGAAGGAATGTCGATCCACTCACTGTAGTTCAGCGAGAAACCACCATAATCAATTGCCAGTGAAGGAAACCATACTGCAAAATGCTGACGAATGTCGCTGGCGGCTGTATTAAACTTGTTGTTTACGTCCTGTATTTCCAAGTCTACCGCCGCCCTAAGCCTCAGTTTAGAAGTAACCTGATAACTCAGCAAGGGTTTTATGTTTTGGAAAAAACCTGTACGCTCGAAATCGTTACTTTGTTCCGACCGGAACTGGTCATATTGACCAGAGCTGAGGCTTTTATCATAGGTAGAAAGTGGCTCTGCCCAATAATAGTACCTGCTATTGCTGAATAATTCGGCAGTCAGCTTTTTGCTCAGCGGAAGGTTGTATAAAATGGAAAGTCCAGTCCAGCGGGTCTTGCTGCTATTGTCGATGTAACGGTCGAAAAGTGCCGGTTCCAGACCCGGAGAAAACGACTTGAGCTCATTAAAATTATAAGCCTCTGAATTGGAAGTGCTGATGTTTAAAATGTTATTGATGCTGAGTGATTTACCACCCTTATACCTCTTGTAATAGTTGAGGTCTTGTGAGTATGCATCACTGCTACTTGTATTCCGGTTATTTCCCTTGGTTTCACTTAAGGGCGACACCTGTGTATTCGACTGATTTAGCAGGCTCGAATAGTTAAACCTGCTGGGCGAGATATTAAGCGTAGGTCGGTACCTCAAGGTCATATTCGAATCAGGCTTCCATTCAACCAATCCACCCAATGAATGTGTGGTTGCATTGCGGCGTGTCTGATCTTTACGGAGAGAAGAGACCGTGGTGTTCTCTAAATACTGCTCAGTCAAATTTGTAGACTCATTGGTATTGATGGTATTCCCGTAGAAATAAGCCAGGTTGAGCTTCAGTATTTTTCCATAATCATTATTGATATTGATACCGCCTGATTTTACCTTTACAAAGCCACCAGATTGTTGTCCGCCGAAGTTCCCATTCTCCACTTGCTCAGTACCAGACCTGTTGAAGCCACCCATACTGTAAAGTTCATCCTGGTTAAAGCCTGTGCTGTTCAGATTATTTGTAGCTCCCATAATACTAAATTGCAGGGTGTCCCTAAAGCTGCTCAGGATGCCGCTTGCCTCATAGCGATCCCTGGAGCCAACGCCGCCCAGCACCTTACCGAGTGTACTTTTTTTGACCGCAGACTTCAATTTCAGATTGATGATGTTCTTGAGTTCAATGTCATTGAGCCGACGGTCCGGATCATTCTCCCTGTCCAGATACACTTGAATCTTATCAATCAGCTCTGCATCCAGGTTTTTTAGGGCGACAAGTTGGTTCGTGCCAAAAAACTCTTTACCATCTATCAATATCCGGCTGGTGCCCCTGCCATTTACCAAAACTTCACCATTTTGATTGACCTGTACGCCGGGCAATAGCCTGAGCAGTTCTTCAACGGCCGCATTTGGACGCGTTTTAAAAGCCTCAGCACTAAACTCCAGCGTATCTTTCTTCACCCATACCGGCGATCTTTCTCCCTTGATAGTGACTTCTTGCAAACTTTTGCCCTTCATTGGAATGTTCCCCATATCTTGTATTCCCGGTTTCAGAACCAGTTCAACTCGGTAAGTATCATAACCCACATAGGAGACAATTAATTTCAGGCTGCGGGCAACGGGTAACCTCGACAACTGAAAACTTCCATCATCTTTGCTGATGGTATAGGACACTAAATCAGTATCCCTTGCATTTACAATCGCTACCGTGGCATGTAAAAGGGGCTTATTGCTGAGCGAATCAATAACCTTACCCTTTAAGGAGGCTGTATTTTGGGCAAGGAGTAAGGAGGATGTAGCAAAACAGAGGCATAAAAGCAGAAAAATGTTTTTCATGAGCGTAATGAAGCGTACCGGATATTTGGTTATTTTAATGGTTAAGGTAATCAAATATAAGCTAACTTTATAACTATAAAAACTACCTATATGTCTTCAACACTAGAAGTATGGCAGAGGGGCCCGTTGCCAGAGGTTCCACCTTTACTACAACCAGTAGCTCATGCGCTTTTACAAGCCAGGGAAGAGATCAATGAATATATGGAGGGCTTTCCGGCAGAATTGCTCTGGACGCGAGTAGCTGGAAAAGCGAATGTCGGTTTTCATTTACAGCATTTGAGCGGCGTGCTAGACCGCGTCTTCACTTACGCAAGGGCAGAAAAACTATCTGAATTTCAGTTTGCTCAACTGGCAGAGGAAGGGCATGACTCAAAAGATGGCTACAGTACTCAAGCTTTAGTGGAACGCTTCAATACACAGGTCGACAGCGCATTGAAGCAATTGATAGCAACCGATCAAAACACATTGACTGAATATAGGGGAGTAGGCAGGGCCGGACTTCCTTCCACAGTGATCGGACTTCTTTTTCACGCTGCGGAACATACCATGCGCCATGTAGGGCAGTTAATGGTTACCGTCGCAGTATTGAATAAATAATTTGATATTTTAGCGTATAAATTAACTTAAATCCTATGAGTGACGAAATCTCTCCAGGCGGAAGCCATATTCATAAGTATGAAGATCACAAACCAAAAGACTTCGAGCCAGCCATTGGCGATGGTGAAAACATTGAGGCCATCTCAGATCATATCGAGAAACACATCGGCAAAATAGAAAGTGTTTTCCACGAAATTATATCAGACAATGTTCACATCGACGTTCATTGGGTAAAACCAAGTTCGCAGTTTCCATTTCATACGCTTATAACTTCTGGAATGAGCGATAAGCCAATGAATGTTCCGGAAGGGCTGGAATATCTACAATATGCAGAGCTATGTATTTTACTTCCCGCAGATTGGAAAATAGAAGCAGAATCATACGAATTAATGACGAAAGTCTTTGAAGAGGAAAGTAACTACTGGCCTGTAAGGTGGTTGAAACAGTTGGCCAGATTCCCACATGAATACGATACCTGGCTTGGCGCATACCATACCCTTCCGAACGGGGAAGATGCAGAGCCTTATGCCGACAATACCAAGTTGGGCTGCATGTTCCTTTACCCCTCTATAGCGCTTCCTCCAGAGTTCAGAGAACTTACCATTAATGAACATAAGAAGATTAATTTCTACTCACTATATCCGATTTATAAAGAAGAAATGGACTACAAATTGCAAAAAGGGGGCGAGGCATTGCTGGATAAATTCGAGAAATATAACGTAAGCAATGTAGTAGATATTGATAGGGAAAATACCTGCACGCGCAAAAAGTTTCTTGGACTGTGGTAATGGCATATATTTCATAAACTAGCAGCCAATGGAGCACCCGGTCGCTTAGGACAAGTGCGTAAATTTAAAGCCCTTATCCAATTTTAGCCCAAACCCCATAGCTCTGTCCAAACTACTATGGCCAAGCAGCACCAATCCTGCAAGCTCTACGTATGGCAGTTGCAACCACAGCCCTATAAAACCAAGCACCACTGCCACTAGCTGATGATGAAAAACATTGTAGACCAGAGCACCGATCTTGTTACCAAAAGCGTAGCCGATCATGCTGATATCCGGTATCAGGAATATTAGTATCCATGCCCACCAGGCAAACTTTATGGGTAATAAATTGATTAGTGCTACAGAGAGTAAAAAAGGTACAATTGCTTCAATTTGAAGGAGTTGCTTAATGTGATTTGATTCTTTCATACCGCAAAGATCAGTAAGAGCGGCAAATGAAAACGTTAACTTAAGATAATAAAAGCTACTTCTTCATCATGCGCTTACGAATGCGACTTAGGCTTACAGGTGTGATACCCAGATAATTTGCGATGTAATGCTGAGGAATGCGTTCTAGGATCTTCTTTTTATTGCCCTCAAGCAGTTGCAGATAACGTTCCTCCGGGCTCAACATCAACAAGCCAGTCATGCGTTCCTCCAATCCCATGGCTACATACTCTGCTACCATGCGTCCAAAACGCTCCCAAACGGGCGATCGATCGTACAATGAAACCAGATGCTGATAGGGAAAAACCAACAACCTGACTTCCGTCAATGCTTGTATACTCAAAAGGGAAAGTGCACCCGTTATAGCACTCACATACGAGGCCACAAAGTGATTCTCAAAATAAAAATATGTAGTCTTTTCCTCGCCATCACGGGTATAATAATGCCGCATATTGCCTTCTAGTACCAAACCCATTTGCTTTTCTTTCTGCCCCTCACTGATCCATTGTTCACCTTTAGCCAACGAACGGTATCTAAGCTCCGGCACCAACATAGACCAATCCTCATCTTTAAGGGCTACAAAGCGCGTTATCGCAGTTCTTAATAAGTCAAGGTCTCTAGCTTCCATACCAGAACTATACAAGCCTATAATGCTCTACAAGAGGAAAGGGATCGTAAAAATGATGAAGGAGTGTTTTCCATTGTTGGTATTCAGCTGAACCACGGAAACCAACGGTATGATCTTCCAAGGTCTTCCATCTAACCAGCAAAATATATTGATGATCATTTTCTATACAATGCTGTAGTTCATGGCTCAGGTACCCGGGAATTGCTGCTATGATCTGCTGCGCCTCCAGAAAAGCTTTTTCAAAATCCTCAGTCTGTCCTGATTTGATATTCAATACTGCTACTTCTAAAATCATCTCCAGATACAAATTACTTAAGCAAGGTCACTTCTACACGTCGGTTTTTCAAGCGGCCTTCAGCTGTCTTATTACTATCTACCGGTTGGTTAGGACCTTTTCCAGAAGTTTTGATACGTGATTCAGCGAGGCCTTCAGCTACAAGAAAGTTCTTTACAGAAACGGCCCTTTTCTCAGAAAGCCAAATGTTGTATTCTGGAGTGCCTGTAGCATCACTATGTCCATCAATCTGTATTTGGCGTTTCGGGTCTTTAGATTTTAGGATCTTTGCTACGTCTGTCAATTTGCTTTTTGCCGCATCACTTAGGTAAGAAGAATTTGTGGGGAATAACACTTCCGAACTAAAAGTGAACTTAATACCATTCTCTGTCCGCACCACTTCATCACTCGGCAATTCTTTCTTAAGCCAATCCAATTCATCGTCACCGCTTTTTTTTTCAGTAGCAGGTACTTCAGATTTAGCAATAGTCTTTTTGGTTTTGCAGGATAGCGTAAGGCTGACTACAATCAGCATTAAAATGAGAGAATGTTTGTTCATGTGTTTAGAAGAGGTCTTAATTTATTGTATTCTTAAAATCCAAAAATACACTTATTGTTATAAGTGTCCTATACCACACAGTTATTTTTTGTTTTCATCGGGCGGGAACACCAATTTTTATTATCTTTCTAATTCAATTCATTAAACATCATGAATATACCGCGAATTCATATTTTTTTTCTTTGCATGCTCTTCATGAGCCTAAGCAATCAATGTTTTGCACAAGGAAGTGCCGCGCAAAAATTTAAGACACTAGAATGGCTGATCGGCAAATGGCAACGTACAAATTCCAAAGCCGGACAATCAGGCTATGAGAGCTGGGACAAGACCTCAAGTATCAAGTTTACAGGAACTGGGATTACCCAGGAAGGAGAAAAAACAATTTTTGAAGAGCAATTGGAGCTCAGCATACAGGACGATCAGATATTTTATATAGTCAGACTAAAAGGTGATCCAAAGCCCGTTGCCTTCAAACTAACTTTCATCAGTAAAGACGCTTTTATATGCGAAAATCCTGAACATGACTTTCCGAAAAAGATTGCTTACACACGAAATGGAAAGAATGTAAAAGCTGTCATTTCTGGAAATGGACATAGTGTAGATTATAACTTCAAGCCTTTGGAAAAGAGTAGATAAGCGCTATAATTCAGAAACAATAAAAATCAGATGAAGACAACCATCCCATATGTAATAGTAGCTACATTGATTGTATCATCTTGCAATCAAAAAGAGCCATCAGCAAACCAGGGCTTTTCCCAAGTCAACGGCCTCAAAATGTATTATGAAATTCATGGCGAGGGCATGCCGCTAGTCTTAATTCATGGCGGTGGTTCCACCATTGAAAGTAATTTTGGAAGGATTATACCAATGCTTGCCAAACACAGAAAGGTCATTGCTGTAGAATTGCAGGCTCATGGGAGAACCAGCGACAGGGATGCAGATCTTACTTTCGAACAGGATGCTGATGATGTCGCCACCTTACTGAAAAACTTAAACATCAGTAAGGCTGATTTCTTTGGCTTTAGTAATGGGGGTACTACTACCATCCAGTTGGCCATTCGTCATCCGGAACTCGTCAATAAGATGATCCTGGGCTCGGCACTTGCAAAACGTAGCGGCGTGCCTGCAGGTTTTTGGGATTTTATGAAACAAGCGCATTTGGAGCAAATGCCGCAGGAATTAAAGGATGCCTATCTGGCAGTGGCTCCCCATCCGGAAAACCTGCACGTGATGCACGATCGAGATGTCAAGAGAATGGTCAATTTTAAAGATATCCCTGACGACTTAATTAAGGGCATTAAAATTCCGACATTCATTATCATTGGAGATAAGGACGTTATCCTACCCGAACATGCCATCGAAATGCAACGACTGATCACAGGCTCGGAATTGGCCATCATTCCAGGTCTGCATGGTGAGTATATTGAAGAAATAACCACTTTAAAAACCAAGTCTCAACAAGCGAGTTTTGTAATTCCAATGATTGAGAACTTCCTTGGAAGATAGGCAAAAGAATTTATAGTTCCTGATCTTGAAATATTCCTCTTATACCTCCAATTGCTAGCAAATCACTTTTATAATCGCTATGGATTGCTACAATTCCATCGAAAATAAATAATAGTGATACTCATATCTTTTCTTATGTTTGCATAACCAGTTATGTAACTACTTTTATATATGGATTTATTTGAGAAAACAGGCAAGATGGCATTAGGAAGTCGTTTGCGATTATTTACTGCAAGGATCACAGACGATGCCGCTAAAATTTACGAAAGTTACCAGATCGATTTTACACCTAAATGGTTTCCTGTGTTTTTCGTACTCGCAGAAGGACAGGAGAAAACCATCACAGAGATCGCAAATGAAATCGGACACTCGCAGCCCTCGGTAAGCAAAATTGTAAAGGAAATGACCCTGGCCGGATTACTTATGGAAAATCAGGAATCTTCAGATAAACGACGCAACGTGATCGTTCTGTCTGAAAAAGGCAAGTCTATCGCAGCTAACTTGAGTGAACAGTGTGCCGATGTAGACGCAGCCGTGGAAAGCCTTATTGGAGAAGCGAGACACAACCTTTGGGAGGCATTGGCCGAATGGGAATACCTATTGGATCAAAGAACCATGCTAAAAAGAGTAGAGGAGCAGCGCAAGCTGAGGGAAAGCAAAGAAGTACAGGTTGTTCCTTATGAAGATCAATACCATCCTGCCTTTAAAGCCCTTAATGAAGAATGGATCTCTACTTATTTTGAAATAGAAGAGGCAGATCGCAAAGCCCTTGACAATCCTAAACCTTACATCCTCGATCAAGGTGGCAAAATCTTCGTGGCGCTTTATAAAGGAGTACCGGTAGGAGTATGTGCACTCATAAAAATGGACGATCCTGATTATGAATATGAATTGGCGAAAATGGCTGTATCTCCCTCCGTACAAGGCAGGAGCATCGGTTGGCTCCTCAGTCAGGCAGTAGTTAATGCCGCTCGCGAGCTCGGTGCAAAAAATCTTTACCTGGAAAGCAATACCGCTTTAAAACCCGCCATAAACCTATACCATAAGCTAGGCTTTAAGAAAGTGGTAGGCCGCGCTACGCCTTATGTTCGGTGCAATATCCAAATGGAACTCACAATAACGAATTAAAATACAGAAAATCTAAGTTTTAATAGTCGGGAACACGAACTTTAAAGAAAGACATGGCAGATGGTAGCATTGAACTCGCTCATTCAGCGCTTAAGTCTCTATATAGAATACAGCCTGATTGATGGTATAAAGAAATTAAAAGCTTGATTTTATAGCAGGGTATGTGCCTATCTATTATATTTGTGAATCAAATTGACCAATAAGAGAAAATTATCAATGAAACACTCGCTCTTAATCGCCTTACTATTCGCATTTGTGCTCACATCATGTAAAAAAGACCGCACTAATGAAGGAATCTATAAGCGGCCTACTTCCGTTACTACTACTGGCCCTGTTGTTAATCAGAAAATGGATTTGAAATACGAAGGTTTAGGAACTTTAAAGGAACTGCAGTATTACAATAACGACAAACTTATAGCAAAAATAGTCTATCAAAATCAAAATGGAGTACCTGCCACAGCTTCCATTTATGGATCGGTCCCTGGAGGCGAAGCGCAACTGGTCGCTGTGGTTAGTTTTGCTTATACTGATCAGCGACTACGTAGGATCGCGCTCCAGCCTAAGGTCAACTTTCTAATAGGGGCGGCAAGCTATGACATGACTTATACAGGCGGCCAGGATCCCCAGAGCAAAGTCTTCATCCTGGGGATGATTAGCAGCAGTATTTCTACCGGACCAATTACCAGCATTCCTATCGACCCTGCTACCGGTATGGAAATCAATACAGATTACAAAGACCTGCAAACTTTCAGCTATGAGTTCGATACTAAGGTAAATCCATTCTATGGTTTACCAGTCATTAGCGCTATGGTTGGCAACAATGCAATGGCAAGCTTTCCAATGCCCATTTTTGGACTTGATGGCGCTATGCTTTTCAGCAAGCATAATGTTATCCTAAGGAAGTGGAATTTTGGTACTGACGTTAACGTATATAGCAGAATGGAATATACTTACGATTCTCAAGGTTACCCGATGCGTATAAAGACATTTGGCCCCGATGGCAGCACTGTCTATTCAGAAATTGTTATCGAGTATTAGCTTCCCAATTGTTGCCTTAGTCGAAAACAACTATAAATTATATTGACTACATTAAGTTTATCCTAAACCTCGCCTGGCGGGGCGGATATTTCTTTTATTAGTGCTACTTTTGCGGCCGCTGTTACGGCGGTCGCAATATTTGTAATAACCAAGGAGTAAGAAATGATAGAAATAGCTGATGTTTTTTTGAAGAAAGTGATGATGCATAGAGTGAGCTATGTGGAGAGTCAGGCCCGTGCGGGCGAAGAAGTTTTCGACTTAAGTGACGAAACCTTATCGGATGTACTCAAAAACATGTTCCTGAAACCACTTACCAATAACGTGTCATCGCAGGAATTTCATCACACCATCGATCTCAACTTCAATGTGTTGTTTAGCTTATCAAAACAAATACGTGAGAACGGAAACTTCATAGAACTCTCTAAAAAAATCTTTGATCACCTGATGTCGGTCAGCGACAATGCCAACATCAAAGATGGCGATGTTTTCGTCGCGCGCTTCGATGACATCAAACTGAATGAAAACTTCTATGAAGGCCTCGGTATCTTTAAATTTGAAGACAAGCAATCCTTCGTGGAGACTGATCTTACCTCCAGCAGTCTGAGCCATTCACTGCGCAAAGGTATCGGCTCCAAAAAACCTGAGAAGGCGGTACTTATTCTTTTTACCGAAGAACCCTATACTTTGCTGATCATAGACAATAGCACCGCTGAAACGGACTATTGGCAAAACAAGTTTATCGGCAATAGGCAAAAGGCAGATTTCGTAAACAATACCACAGATTTGCTGCTGATGGCCAAAAATTTCATCACCGAACAAATCCCCCAGGAATTTGACATCCATAGGGCAGACCAGATAGATCTACTGAATAAATCTTTTACTTATTTTAAAGAAAATGAGAGCTTTGACATGGAGGACTTCTCGCAAAAGGTCATTGCCAATGAAGAGGGGATAGCTGCGTTCAAAACTTATAAGAAGAATTTTGATGAAGCATTAGATACACCTATCCCAGATAGTTTCGACATTTCAGAAAAGGCTGTTAAAAAACAGGCAAAAGCATATAAGAGCGTGCTGAAGCTAGACAAGAACTTTCATATCTACATTCATGGCGATAAAGAGTTGATAGAGAATGGATTTGATGATGGTAAGCGCATGAATTACTATAAGGTATACTACCATCAGGAAGAGTAGTCCGTGCTACATTGGAAAGTGCCATACTTGCAGACAAACTGCTTTACACGAATATCTCTCAGATGGTTTTATTTTTAAGCTCTTTATATTTAGAACGACCTACAGGTAATACTTCCCCTGTTTTAAGCAACAAGCTATAGCGACTACCGGGATCAACTAATATTTTTTCGGCTTGCTGCAGGTTGACGAGGTAGGATTTATGAATGCGCTCAAATCCATCAGGTAACAACTGCTGCAATAGTTCGAGCGACTTATCGTGTAGTTCCTGCTTCCCATTCTTCAGGTGAAGTTCCGTATAAATGCCCGCCCCTTTGATGTAATTAACTTCAGTAATGCTGATCAGACGAACCTGTCCCGCTGTTTTTACAGCAAGATATTTAATCCCTTCATCGGGTTTTATCGCCGGACTAACAAACCGTCTCAAAGCACTAAATAGCCTGTTTTCATCGAAAGGCTTTGGAACGAAATCAAGTACACCATAGGCAAAAGCAGTAATGGCTTTATCGGTATTGGCAGAAACGATGATGGTATGAAAAGAAGCCGCCACCATCTGTTCCAACACCTCGAAACCATTGTCGCCATTAAGGTTAAGATCAAGCAGCAACAGGTCGGGAATGCAACCTGCAATATGGTCAAGTCCTTTCTGTAAGGAATCGCAAACCGCGATCCGGGCAGGTTCATTCCCAAAGAACTCAGCAGTCATACGCTGTAGACGCCTTGCAATCCGGGCCTCATCTTCTATAATCAGTATGTTCATTAGTGTAAAATTTCAATGGTCGATACCCAGCCGCTTGTAGTAGCAGCAGAATCAAATGTCCAGTTTTGGCCATAGCTTTCCCTCAAACGTGCTCTGATATATTTAAAGCCATTACCACCAGCCCGATCTGTCAGCACCTGATGGTTCTTCGCAATTGTCTCAAAAACATACCGTTGTCCCGCTTTAGATGTAGTGTAACGGAGACTGAACTTAACCGTATTTCCGGGTAGCGGCGCACTATGAGTAATGCCGTTTTCCAGCAAAGTGTGAATAACCGCAGGCGGTATCAGTTGCGCTTCATCAATTCCCGTCTGTTCCCAGGTATAATTGATCTCCTTGCGAAAGCCCATGACCGACAAATGCTGCCTGCAAAGTTCAAGTTCCTTACTTATAGGGATCAGGGTCTGCTCAGAGATCTCGTTCATGATGTCAAATTCTGCAGAAAGGGCTTGTATAAAGCGCGCGCCTTCTTTGGGCGATTCTTCTACCCAGTCCATCATAGAGGTTAAGGTATTCCGCAAAAAATGAGGCTGGATGTTCTTTTTAAGCAATTCCAATTGCAGCCTCGAGGAAAGCAGTACTGCACTTTGATGTTCTGCCTCAATGACGCTGGTCCGGATCGAATGCAGGTAAAGCATACACAATACAATTAAAGTAAAACTGATGAACAAACCATAGTCATATACAATAAACCAATTCATCAGGGCGCTGATCAATAAGCCTGCGACCACAATGAAGCCTCCTTTTTCCTTTTGAATGATTCCGTTTATCACCACTATAAACGCGGTTATCAGCATGGCAAGGCTGTAGAAACGGGCTGTGAGGTCATAATGTCCGTAATTAAAAACATATAGCAAGATCAGTGTTACCAGCAACGCAGCCATCAACCAGGTACCTTTCCTAAAATTGAACTGGATGATAAAGTACCATGGAACCAGCAGCGCATTGGCGAAAGTAAGCCAGCCAATGATCTCCAGACGGATGAAAAATTCGGAATAGGGGATCACCACATGAAACTTCATGTACTCCATAATGAGCAAAGCAAAGAACAGCAGACATGTACTGCCAAATATCAATACCTCCAGTTGCCTGCGTTTACTATTCAGGTAGAGGAAAAAATAGTAAACAGCTGCAATGAGAAAAGCCCCGGCCATCAGGTTCATGTAAGACATTGCAATCAGTGGCTTGGTCAGCAAGGCCGTATAACTGTCTACCTTAAAACCAATGCTTCTTTGTATTCCAGGATGTATTGATTGAGAACTGCGCATAGCCACTGTGTGAAAACCAGGCGTAGCCAGCGTATCTGGAATCCTGTAATAGCTACTCTCTGTACCGGGTACTTCTGGATTTCCCTTTTCAGCTATTTGCCCGTTACTTCCGATCAGCACACCGTCCCAGTAAACCTCAAAAGCACCAAAAGATTCGATCTGGAGTCCTAAGGGATATAGTTCGCTTTCTACAGGGCGCAGGTTCAGATGTGTCCTCGACCAAAATACCTGCTCACCTGTATTTCCTCTTTTCTGATGCCAGTCCTTATCATTATAGTTCTTAGCAGCCCAGGTCAGGTCATCACCGATATGGTAAACAGGCACTGGCTCATCATTAACGATAATGGATGGCGTTAGCCTGCCGATCAACATGAGCAAAAAGAGGAGATTATGCATAAGGTAAATATACAAGCTGATTTTCGAATCCCGGTAACCGTTTGAAAGCCTGTAGAGTCGTTCACATGGTTTTACTATGGTCATGCAGCTGAACTGACTAAACTTGCTTCATGAAAACAACTTTACAGATCTTTCTATACCTAATATTGGTAGGCCCGGCTTTTTCACAAAATACTGGTAAAACCGACTCGTTAAAGCAATCACTAAACTCACAGACTGATCCGAAACAGCTGAAAGAAGTAGCTATAACTGCGGAGAAAAACTCACTGAGCCTTAAACTGGATAGGAAGGTTTTTGTAGTGGACAAAGATGTACTTTCCCAATCGGGGACCATAACCGATCTGTTAAACATCGTTCCTTCGGTAAGCGTAAGTCCTACGGGTTCCATTAGCCTGCGTGGCAATAGCAATGTACTGGTACTTATCGATGGCCGACGGACCGGACTTACCCAGGGTAATGCCCTGGAGCAAGTGCCTGCCGATCAGGTAGCACGCGTAGAAGTGATCACCAATCCCTCGTCCAGGTATGATGCTGCTGGCTCTGCCGGTATCATCAACATCATCCTTAAGAAGAATAAAAAAGCAGGCTTCAACGGACAGCTACGAGTTGTAGCTGGCATTCCAGATGAAACCCGCCTCAGTCCCAGCCTGAACTATAAGTCTAATAAGCTCAACCTTTTTGCAACCTATGGCCTGCGGTTATCAGACTATGTAGGGAGCTACAGCATGCAACAGTCAACCGGGCTGTCGACTATCCCAAGTTATTTGAACCAGCGGCAGGAGGAAGAGAGGCATGATGATGCCAGATTATTATATTTTGGCTCGGATTACCAGTTAGACGAGCACAATTCACTTACACTGGCTTTCCTGCGCAATGCCACTAACGATCACGATAAAACCCGCCTGAATTATTTATATTCCGGAGTTGGTGGCGGTATCGACAGCAGCCTGCAACGAACCGGCGAATCCTGGGAAAAGCGGAGCTATAACCAGTTGGAATTTAATTACAGCAGGAGTTTCAGGCAACCCGGTAAGAAGTTTACGGTGGATCTGCAGTATGATTTCTGGGACAGTGATAAAGACTGGACGCTGGTAACCAGACGTATTTTGCCTGTAGCAGTTACACTACCCATGATTAGAACGGGATCGGCCGGAGCGAGTAAAGACTTCATGATAAAAACAGATATGGTACAGCCCCTGGACAGCAATGCTACATTGGAGTTTGGCCTGAAACTGGAAAGCCGGCGGGTAAGCACTGATTTCATTGCTCAACAAGAAAATGGCAGCACCTGGGATGTTATAGAACAGATAGATAACCATTTGTTGTATAAAGAAATGATAGGGGGAGCCTATCTTCAATTCGCAGGCAAAGCAGGGAGCTTTAGTTACCAGGTAGGGCTGCGAGGAGAGTTTACACATATTGGTATTGAAGACCGTGTAGGCATCTATGCCGATAAAAAGAACTACATCCGCCCCTTTCCCACAGCAAATGTCAGTTACCGGTTCGGAAGCAGTGCCAGCTTTCAGGGCAATTATAGCAAACGGATCAACCGCCCACAGCTGAACCTGATCTATCCCTTCAACGAATTGACAGATCTAAGTACACGCTTCATTGGAAACCCAGACCTGAACCCATCTTATGCCGATGTTTTGGAACTTGGATTTCTGAAAAGCTGGACATCGCTTACCTTCAATCCTTCAGTTTACTACCAGAACAACAGCGGTGTAATTGAGGAATATACCTATCGGAACGCAGCGGGGCTATTTATTACCACTCCGGTAAACATCCGTAAGGAGCTGCGAAAAGGTGTCGAATTGTCCATATTATATAACCCCTTAAAATGGCTGCAGGTAAATACGGAACTTAATGCCTATAGCTTTTACCAGCGGGGAGCTTACAATAGCCAGAATTTTGACTTTTCCGGTCGTACGCTTACTGCCCGCATCAATACACAAGTAAAATTCAAAAATAAAACGGCCTTTCAGCTACTCTACAACTTTAGGGGCTCAAATGAAACTGCCCAAACCAGGTCCTCTGCAGTACATGCGCTTGATTTCGGTTCAAGTAAGAACTTTCTAAAAGATAAAGCCACGGTTATGTTTGATGTAAGTAACCTGTTTGAATTGCGAAAGTTCAACAATAGGACGAAAGGTATCGACTATCTGATCAGCCAGACCAGCATACCCAATGCTGCACGCTACCGTATTACAATGGTGTACCAGCTGCAATCTTAAAGATAACCAAGCTGTGCGCCAGGCCAAAAGTGGAAATAGGGATTATTAGTCTGAAATGCCTGCTACTCTGGTTCAGTTCTCACTTCCACCAGGTTACCTCTATTCCATTTAAAAATATTCCGTACAAAGCCTTCTGCAGACTCACCATATTTGTAAACCTCACGGTTTACCGGATCGAAGTTCAGGTATTCCATATCGACCATCTGCTTGTTCAATTCGAATTTCTTATTCGCCGGATTGTAGAGAAAATACAGAAAAGCACCATCGTATTTCGTTCGCTCAGGAAAATAGGTAGGCACCTTGATGTCAAGTATCCCATCGAAATTTAAGTCTTCCAGGATCAGCTCGGGATTGCCTTTCCCAACACATTCGTCGAAACCCGAGATGCGCTGATGCAGCTTCTGGTTCTCATAGATTTCCAATGACCTGATTTTCGTATAATTGGCTTCTGTACCTCCGGCATTGAGTATTTTAGCCCGGTAAGTTCCGAACTTAAAGCTATAATCTTTTGAATCTATATTGTTGCTGGCTTGCCTGGACAGGAGTTGAACCGCCAGGCTCTTTCCGGTTTTGTGATTCTTCCAAAGACCTTTAAGCACGTTTTCACCCTCAAGCTTAAAGATGCCGGTGATCACTGGTTCATTGGCCTTGTCGCGCTGCCCATAGTCCCGTTCATAAAGCTGTATGACACCCTTGTCGCGCTTGCCATCTAAATGAAGCCTGGCATCCTTTCCATTTTTCAAATAATAATAACTGCCATCTAAACTATCGGTACCCTTCACGAATTCCAATTGTAATGCTATCGGATAGTTGCCGATTTTCCCAGTATAATTTCTAATAATGCTGACCTTGCTCTGAGCCAAGACCACAGTTTGGAGCGAAAATAGGATGCAGAGTGTTATTTTATTGACCATTAGTTTGCTTTTACATTAGGTTGATGTTGTCACTAAGTTAGCAGGTAGCAAATATAGTGCTATTCATATTTTTATAACCAACCTAAAGCGCTCCTAAAAGCATAGCTAATTAAACGAAGCCCTAAATTCCAGTGGAGAAAACTTCGTTTTACTTTTAAACAGCTTACTAAAGGACTGAGGATGCTCAAAGCCCAGGCCATAGGCAATCTCACTTACAGACAAGTCCGTTGTTGAAAGTTTCTCTTTTGCCTTTTCAATCAGCTTATCGTGGATATGTTGCTGGGTACTTTGACCCGTCAATACCTTCAGCAGTCCGCTCAGATAGTTCGCAGATATATTCAGGGCATCAGCAACATACTGAACAGAAGGTAGTCCTTTTTGACTAAATGCATCATCCTCAAAATAATCCCTCAACAGCTTTTCCAGGCGGTCCAGCACCTGGTGATTGGATATTTTACGTGTGATGAACTGTCGCTGGTAAAACCGTTCCGCATAGTTCAGCAGCGTTTCCAGCTGGGAAATGATGATGTTCTGGCTAAAGCGGTCTATGTTCGACTGGTACTCCTGACGGATATTGTTGATCAGGTTTTGGAGCACCAGTTCCTCTTTTTCCGAAAGAAACAAAGCTTCATTTACCGAATAATCGAAAAACTCGTAGCGCTTAATCGCTGTAGCCAGGGGCGTGTTCCAAAGAAAATCCGGATGAATGAGCAGGATCCAGCCAGAAGGCTGTGGATCATGCTCATTTGTAGCCCTCGTTGTCTGCAGCACCTGACCCGGGGCCAGGAAATACATCACGCCATCATCAAAATCATAGCTTTGCTGCCCGTAACGAATCTTTTCAGGCAGTCCACGTTTTACCGAGATCGAATAATAATCGGCTACGGTAATAAAGATTTCGCTATGCCTTTTAGCCGCCAGCAGCTCTGCATAATCCACCAGGCTGATCAGCGGATGCTCAGGTTTGGGTAACTGAAAGATGCTGTGAAATTCACTGATAGATTTGAGTCTGTGGGGCTTCATCGTGTAAATATAAGTAATTGTTAAATGCCTTGTCCGCCGGATACTTCAATCCGTTGCGCATTGATCCAGTAGGCATCGTCCGAGCATAAAAATGCCACTACGCCGCCAATATCGTCAGGTAAGCCAGTACGACCCAGTGCAGTAAATCCAGCAATCTGCTGATTGATCTCTTTATTGTCCCGCACACGGCCGCCACCAAAATCTGTTTCTATGGCACCTGGCGCCACTACATTTACCCTGATTTTACGTTCCCCCAATTCCTTGGCCTGGTAACGCGTCAATGTTTCTACCGCTGCCTTCAAAGAACCATATACAGATGAGCCGGGCATCGTAATGCGGGTAAGGCCGGATGAAATGTTAACAATACCACCACCGTCGCTGATAAAAGGCAATAGTTTTTGGGTCAGGAAAAACACGCCCTTATAATGGATGTTGAATACCGCATCCATCTGCGCCTCAGTGGTCTCCGTCACCGGGGAATATAAGGCTGTTCCTGCATTGTTCACCAGAAAATCTATATTTGGAATTCCTGTTTCCGCTGTAAGGTGCTTTGTCAGACTTTCTACAAAGGTATCAAAGCCGGTGATGTCGCTGGTATCCAGCTGAAAAGCCACAGCACTTTGTCCCATCAGGTTAATCTGATCAATCACTTCATCCGCGGCCGCTTTATTGGAATTGTAAGTGATCACCACATCTATACCTTTTTTTGCAATGGCTAAAGCCATATTTCTGCCCAGTCCGCGGCTACCACCAGTGATCAGGGCAATCTTATTTTTTGTTTCCATGTTTTATCGTTAAGTATATATAACCATTTTATGGATACAAAGTTCGTTTTCATTTGGCAGTTAGATGTAGCCAAATCTATTGAGGCTGTAGCCTAAATTACTTTACTAAAGACAAACCTGAACGCAATACGATAATAGGTTAGGCTGAGTTAAGAAAAAACAAGCCGGCACATCATCCAGTAATGCCGGCTGTACTATAACTTAACTAATTTCTGCCTGATTCCAGCAGGCAGAACCAATGCTAGTTAGACAACTACCTTGCCATACTGAAAGGCCCTTTATTTCAGCCTAAAGGGCTATTTGTAAAATTACTGCTGTTCGATTATGAACGCTAACGTTCGAAAATGAACATTTTCTCTATGCTTTCTCTATGCTGCAACAACCTGAAAGCGCATTTTTTTGAAATCAGACCTGAAAGTCCTTTAGAAAAAAAATAAGATTTGGAATAAAGACCAAAACTTTCAATTCATACGCTGGTTATAGGGCTATGGAAATTTCAGCACAAGAACCGGCGAGACCCGAAGTGAAAAAATTATACGATTACCAGGAAAGTGACATTGCTACACTTTTCGATAAATTGGAACAAAATCCATCAAGGTCAAGATTATTGTATCAACTGCCTACGGGTGGGGGTAAAACCATGATTTTTTCAGAGATCGCCCGCAGGTTCATTGGTAAATATGGCAAGAAAGTCGTAGTGCTGACCCATAGAAAAGAACTTTGTAACCAAACTTCTTCCGCGCTCAAAATGCGTGGCGTTAACAATAGGGTGATCAATAGCCTGGTCAAAAAAATTCCCAGAAAAGATGCAAACCCTTGCTATGTGGCGATGGTGGAAACCCTCAAAAACAGGATTGCTGCGGGCATAATCAATCCTGAAGAAGTTGGACTGGTCATCGTAGATGAGGCCCATCACAATTCTTTTCACAAACTATTGGGGAAATTTAAGCATGCAGCCGTGATCGGGGTCACTGCTACGCCCTTTAGTTCCGACATCAATTTACCCATGAACCGGAACTATGATGAACTGCTAATCGGCGAGCAGATCTCAACCTTAATTGATAATGGCTATCTGGCACGTCCGAAACTCTGGCAATATGATGTGGAACTCAATACCCTGGCCACTGGCCTTCATGGGGATTATACAGTGAGTACATCTGATGAACTTTACAGTTCCCCGAAGATGCTGGAGCTCCTGGTAGAAGCCTACGAGGCTCATGCCAAAGGCAAAAAGACCTTGATCTTCAACAACGGCATCTTCACGTCCAGGAAAGTGCAGGAGGTATTTAGCAATCTGGGTTATCCGATCCGACACCTCGACAATAAAACTCCTGCGGCGGAACGTGCCGAGATCCTGAAATGGCTCAGGAAGACAAAGGGTGCCATCCTGACCTCCGTTTCGATCCTTACCACGGGCTTTGATGAGCCCACTATACAGGCAGTGATCCTCAACCGGGCCACTACATCTTTGACCTTATATCACCAGATGGTCGGCAGGGCTTCCAGGAGGCTACCTCAGAAGAAAACTTTTGGGATCATTGACCTGGGCAATAACGCAGAGCGTTTCGGAGCATGGAATGCCGAGATTGACTGGCAGCATGTCTTCAAGCATCCTGAAATCTATCATGAAAGCCTGAGCAGAAAAACCAGTTACGAAGCTCATCAGATTCCATCAGATTTCAGGGGGAAATTTCCAAACAGCAGGGAACTTTCATTTGATGTCCTGGCCGCACATCAGGCTGCAGTAGAGCGGGGGGAGAAGCCTAAGAATGTCATCCGAGATTCCATCCGCCAGCATGCATTGATGTGTGTGGACAATAGTGATTCTGTTTTCTGAGGCTTTAAGTCTGACCACCGAGCTGGAAAAAGAGATCGACTGGCGGATCAAACAATACGCCAAATGCCTGGGTAACGTCACTAAAAACTATACACAATGGCTGAAGGAAGATTACCAGGAGAAACTCAGCAAGCTGATCCAAAAGATCATGACAAAGCGCCTGCTGTTAAAAGCTGCGGTTTGATCCGGAGATCAAGCCGGTACTATAATAAGTCCCTCCATCAGTAAGTATAGCTGATGTCTGGCAGTACCTTCCGGTTTTTGAATTTCAGCTCAACCTTGTCTTTAGCATTTCGAAGCCAATTGTCGTACATGCTTTTGATTTTTAGTCCGGACAGGCTTTCAATTTTCGCAATAAATTGGAGGTCTGTCAAGCCAAAATCCGCCTTACTGATCAATCCAGACTGATAATACCGCTTTACGGTACTGCTCATGAACTGACTGGACTGCTGGCTGTCTTTACCATTGAAATAACTGTCATTCAGATAAGCAAACTGGATCCTGAACCAATTGGCATGTCTGCGGCTTTTCACGAAAATCCGGCCTTCTTCCACTACGAGCCCATCTACAAACCATTCAATATCCTCCCGGCTGATCTTTTTTAAATGGTACAGGTCTCTCAGTGATAATCAATGCGGTCTGCGCAGAGCGAAGGCATCGGGTAGTCCAGTAATTTAAACTTTTCCAGGTCCAGAAAGCTTCTGTAATCAAACCCATGCCTGCTCAGTACCTCCACAATCTCAGGGTCAGAAATGTACTCCGCAAAAATCTGTTCGTGGTAATCTTCATTTTCATACCCCAGCACATAGTCTACCAAATGGGAAAAGGCAGTATGGGAGAGGTCATGTAAAAGTCCGGCAAGCTGTTCTTCCAGACTGCCTCCAAGCTTTTTGATCAGCAATGAAACTCCAATAGAATGCTCATAACGGGTCAGCGAAATGCTCGGATCAGCGATGATGACCGCACCGCCCTGATGTATGCCTTTCAGGCGCTGAAAAAGGCGGCTCTGTATCAATTCCTGGAATACCGGTTGCAGCTCAAAACTGCCGTAAATCTGATCTTCAATCTGCATCTTCATATGTTTTTCAGGTAAAAGCCTTCTGTGTTTCTGGGTCTCAAGAGCGGGATAAGTAAATCCTACAGCTACAAATTTAAGTTATTTTGGGACGTATATCCAAATTAAATGCTAATATTTTTAGCTAAATTAATTTCCTTTAGGGCTTTTTCAATCTTGGCATACACCTTGATCCATTCTAATCAAAATTCATTACCTATGTCTTTAACGCTACCAACCTCATGACAGATCAATTAGCATCAATTTCCAAAACCTCCCTTTGCATTTTGATGGGACTAACGACCATCTTCTTCCTGGAAGGATGTGGGGAGAATCCAAATACACAGCAAAAACCATCAGCCAATGCGCTTCCTCCGGCAGTTCCTTCCACAAAGAAAGAAGTGCCAAAGCCTGTACAGCATGCCCTTATGGAATTTGTAGCCTACGAAGATGATGGGGATTATTCTCAGTTCATAGCGCTCAAGGGTGATAGTGTACTGAACTTTGTCAATTCTGATGTGAAAGGACGCAACCTAAACCGCGGAGACCTGATCCAGGTTTCCTGGAAGGAGGGAACCATCACCATGGCTGGAGATGGCGACGCCGAAGTTCCGGCAGATCTGCTCATAGCTGCGGACAAGATCAGGGACGGATCCGTTTCCCTGTTCAGGAAATCCTATGCCAAGGACATACATTTTACCTTCTCCCCGGAGCACAATTACAGCGATGGCTATAAAGACAAAATCTACCTGATTGTAGAGTACTATCTGGCTACAACCCAGAACAAACTACTGAAACACATGATTCGCGAGCGCGCGGAAATCAGCTATTCGATAGAAGAACAAATGCGTGGCGGCAGGGCTTATATCATGATTGGCATATCTGCGGGGCAGAACCTTTCAAGCCCTGTACAGTGGTTGTATATCGACAACGAAAATTACCAACTGTACGAATATGACCTCGCTAATGATGAATTAAAGACCTACCGCTAACAGCAACATTGCTATATCACTATGAAATCAATATGCAAATGAAAAAAATATCTAAACTCAGTTTAATCCTCTCATTAGTCTTTGCTTCATCGGCAGCTTTTGCACAATTGCCGGAAGAAATTCAATGGAAACATCTTAAAAAGGACTACACGGCGGATAGCAGCGACCTGATGCTGAGCCTGAATGGAAAAAGACTCAATGGAAAATATAAGATTCCTTTAGATGAGAAAAGCTTTGCGCTTTACACCATCGACAATGGAATGATCACCGGTGAAGCTTTTTGGTATACCAATGGCGGGCAAATAGAGTGCAAGCTACATTACAAGCGCGGTGTACGGAATGGCTTGAAGGAAAATTACGACAATGATGGCAAAGTTTGGTTGCGACAGGAATATAAGGATGGCAAGCTAAATGGCAACAGCGAGATGTATAGCAATGGGAAATTGACGAATAAATCCGAATACCTCGCAGGTAAAAAACACGGTCTGTCCACCAGCTATTCTGGAGATAAGGTCATTTCTGAAACCCATTATAAAAACGACCAGCGAAATGGCCTCTCGCGTGTGTACAACAATGGACAACTCGTTACCGAAAATAATTATCAGGATGATGTGCAGGATGGTTTAAGTACCAGCTATATGATGGGGAAGAAGACGATGGATGCCACTTACAGGAAAGGGAAGCGACACGGTCTTTCACACATGTATAAGCCTGATGGCTCAGTGCTTTTCGAAAGCTATTATCTGCTGGGAGATAAAGTAAGCAAAGCCGAATTTGAAAAATATGAGTCCGAAAAGAAGGCAGATTAAAGATTCACTACCGGTATCCGCAGTCCCAAAAGCTGGTCATTCACATCTATATTCAAACCCAGCAGAGGATCCTGTACATGGAGGCCATAAAACTTATTAGAGCCCACCAAAATAGTATCTTTCTTTTCAAGGGTCGCTATTGGCTCAACCGGCCTGGAACTCTTAGAGCAGGTTTTACTTTGGGAGCAGCTTTTGCGTAGGCCTCAAGCTTTTGATTTACAGTTTTTTCTGGACGATCTGCTGAGCTTTTATTTAGCTTGGGTGGCGCCGTTGGTAAGTCAACCTTAACCTGATTAGTTCTCGGCTCTGACTTGGTTGAGGGCTCAGTTTTAAAAAATACCACAGCTAATGAAACAGCTAGTAATAAACAAGCTGCAATAGACAAATGCTTCATTGAAAATCCTACCCGAAGGACAGGTTTCCTGCTCGCCTCGAAATGTGCTTTCAGCTTTGCAGGAATCGCAGATGAAGGCACCAAAGCATCCTTACCAGCATCACTCAGAGTATGCTTTAAGATCAGGTGATACGCATTATAGCTTTCTTCAGTCAGCGATGCCAATACAAAAATGCGCTCTTCGGCATTCAGTTCCCCGAAGGTTTTGCCCATCAGGAGCGATTCCAATCTTGGTTCTAATGTATCCATTACTTGCTTTCTTTATAAGGGTTAAAAATATTGAGCCCGGAGTTCAGCTTTTTCAAGGTATAAAACAACCTCGATTTCACCGTACCCTCGGCACATTCCATGATTTCGCTGATCTCCTTTACCGAGAGGTGGTCCTGGTACCTCATCGCAAAGGTAAGACTTTGTAGCTCATCCATCTTACCGAGTTCTTCCCTTAGCATCTTGTTGAATAAAATCTGGTCAAATTTGCTCAGCTGGGTAGAAGTACCGCTGTCCATGATGGCTGTGAAGTCAAAATCGACTACTTGATGACCCCTGACCTCATTTTTACGGTATTCATTCTTACACATATTGCTCGCCATCGCATAGATCCATACCTTAAATTTTTTGTCTGACTGGTAAAGCGCCGCTTTTTCGATCACTTTCAGGAAAAGGTCCTGCAAAAAATCCTGCGCCTTGTCCTCATCCTGGTACAATTGTCTGTAGAAGAAACGCAATAAGGGCTTAGAATACCTGCTGTAAAGTTCTTCGAATGCCGGGTGACGGCCTTTTACCACATACGCCATCAGCTCCTCATCGGAGCAAACGGCGTATGTTTTTGGTAAAAATGAAAGCATCAAACCGAGTTTCTTGTTTTACTTATTTAGATTCTTCAAAATCAAGGTTTTGTGGCCCTGACGGTGCAGATCCTTTTTCCAGTATGTTGGTAAGGGGCACACTTTTGTCTACCACTTCAAATTTCAGATCATCCAGCCATACTTCGCCCGGACCTGCCTGCAGTACACCGAATGCAAAACCTACACTATTATCTGGAGCATCCAATACGATCTCGTATTTTTTCCATCCGGTAGTACCTGTGATCGGTCTTTTCTGCATATTGTCAAAAGCAAGCGCATTCTCTTTATCCGGTCCGTCTATCCTGAACCACATCCCGGCCCAGCTTTTCACATCCTTAGATTTGATATAGCCCGAAAGACGTACCCTTTTGCCGAGGTAAGTAGTAGGGTTAAAGCTTTGCATGATCGTTCCAAAGCCATCTACCGCCTTTTTCGACTTCAAAAAAGCAACGGTGCTATTTCTTTCCGCGTCTTTTACGGTACCGATTTCGTAACTCTCAGGGTTACTTCCTGCAAGGAACCAGCCTTTGATGTCGTCCATTGGTGTAAAGGCAAAGACACTTGTGAGTGCCAGAAGTGCAGCTCCGGCTATAGAATAGAATTTTAATTTTTTCATAACGTTTAGCAATTAATTAAATATAACTGATTATTTAAGGCTTTAAACTTTATTTACTTTGTCAGAGGTACGGTTTTGTCTACAATTTCAAATTTCAGATCGTCCAGGTAAACTTCACCAGGTCCGGCCTGCAATACTCCAAATGCAAAACCAACACTGTTTTCCGGTGCATCCAGTACGATCTCGTATTTTTTCCAGGCAGTAGTACCTTTGATCGGCCGATCCTGCATGTTGTCAAAGCCCAGCGGTTTTTTATCCGGTCCGTCGATCCTGAACCACATTCCGGCCCAGCTTGTCACGTCCTTAGATTTGATATAGCCGGAAAGGCGTACCCTTTTACCGAGGTAAGTGCCTGGGCTAAAACTCTGCATGATGGTACCAAAACCCTCTACAGTTTTTTTAGATTTCAGGTAACCTACATTGCTGTTTCTTTCCGCATCCTTTACCAGGCCGATCTCATAGCTTTCAGGATTGCTTCCCGCAAGGAACCAACCTTTTACTTCATCCATCGGTTTAAAAGCGAAGATCGAAGCAAGTCCCAGGACTGCAATGCCAGCCACTGAGTAGCGTTTTAATGTTTTCATTTGTCTGTCGATTTAACTGTATAAAAATTAATATTTGATCCTTTATACACCTAACTGGAGCAAACGTTCAATAGCAATTGAAAAATATTTTATTAGCTTAGGAATACCATTTAACCTTGAACGCGACTCGAAATGAAGATTTTGAAAAGACTAATGCTCCTGATCCCGGTTTTTATATATATCGCAGCGATTCAGGCGCAAACACCTAAGCTAAAAAAGAACCAGGCATTCGAAGTTTCCCCGGATCAGAACGCTATTTTTTCCTTAAAAAAACCTGTAGAGAAAGACTGGGCTCCGGTAATCCGAAACTTTAGCCAGATATAAAATGATACGAGAAAATTTAATTTAAAGTCCTTTGATGATCCTTTTAATAAGACCAGGCCTTCTTGTAATCACAACTTCCCCCATTAGACATTGGGCGTCTGTCATAAGAATTCTAAGAGGTTTTAGTTCCTTTAAATTCAGTTTCTCTTCTTTAAAGTCGTAACCAATGTAAATCACCCTAAGAATTTGCCTGGAGCCTGATTCCAGACTTGAGAGATCAAGCTCAAATTTCCCTTCCTTATCCGTCACCGTTTGGAGATATTTTCCTTTAATCATCACTGTCGCACCTACTATCGGCGTATCCCCATCGAGAACGATACCTTTCAGCACCTTAGTAGAGTCCGAAGTTCCGTTAAAATCATTCTGAACTGCTGTGATAGAACCCAATACTGGGCTTAGTGTAACCGGAGTTTTGCTTTTTGCAGCTTGCGTTGCCGCTTTTAAACTCAATGGAAACGCAAGTAATGACAGCACAAAAACTTTCATATTGATAAAACCTCCCGAGTTGCTTTTATGATGATTGAGTAGGACTGAAAGGCATCTGATTTTCATAGAACCTGGCCGTATGTTTTCTAGCTTCACGTGACTGGGACCATTGCTGAATCTCAAGAGCATTCAGAGTTGTAAAATCTTTGACCTCCTGCTGGCAGGAACTGCAGTATTTACCATCCTTCGTTGCAGACATATCACCCCAGGACTGCGTACAAGGTCTTGGAATGCTGATTTTTAGAGGCTCTTTCATGATTGAAAAACGTTAAATATAAATATACTAAATCCCTTAAATTAATTAGAATTTTTAATGATATCGATCACTATTTCAACTTAGCCGATGAATTATCGACTACAGGCATCTCGCTATATTACATTTGCCCCAAAAATTTTTTATTTACAAAAAAAACATAGAAAGGATGCTATTAAATCCATTGGTCATCATTGACATTAAAACCATCATCAATACTTCTCGGGAAATAGCTATCCGAGCCGTAGACACAGAACGGGTGCTTATGTATTGGCACATTGGACAGAGGATATTTCTGGAGGAACAGGAGGGTAAAGACAGGGCAGAATATGGGAAGTTTTTGATCCAGAAGCTCTCAGAACAGTTGCAACCAGAATTTGGAAGTGGGTATTCTAGGAGGCAACTAAATTTATATCGTCAGTTTTATCGAACTTTTCCGATTGTGCACACAGTGTGTGCACAATTGAGTTGGAGTCATTTCAAGCATCTGTTAGGTGTGGAAAACCAAAATGGTAGGCATTTTTATATTGCTGAAACAGTTAAAAACAATTGGTCTGTTCGTCAACTCGAAAGACAAATCAATAGTAACCTTTTTGAACGCCTATTAATGAGCAACGATCAGGATTCCGTAATGGCGGTCGCAAACAAAAAGCAACACCCAACCGACGCAAGACAAATCATCAAGGATCCGATGTACCTCGAATTTCTAGGTCTCAAACGAGAATCTTCCTATTATGAAAAAGATTTGGAAGCTGCAATCATCACCCATCTGCAGGAATTTTTACTGGAATTGGGCAATGGCTTTGCTTTTGTAGCCAGGCAAAAACGAATACACATTGGCGGCGACGATTTTTATTGTGATCTCGTGCTATATAACCGCTTACTCTCTTGTTTTGTAATATTGGAAATCAAGAAAAACAAGCTAACGCATGGTGACATTGGACAGATGCAGATGTATGTCAATTACTACGACCGTATAGAAAAACTGCCGACAGAAAATCCAACCATTGGCATCTTGCTTTGCGCCAGTAAAAATGATGCAGTCGTAAAGTTTACCCTGCCAGAAAACAATCAAACCATCGTTGCTAGTAAATACGAATTGTATCTGCCTACTGAACAGCAGTTGCTCGCTGAAATCGATAAAGAGATCAGCAAAAAATCTTTCGAGCTACAATAAAGTAGCTTTAATACCACATAATTCAATTGCGTCCACAGTGTGGAAGCAATTGAATTAGCAATTATTCCTTTTTACCAGGGGCTGGGGGTGGAGGAATAACCATTGGGGCAGTGGTATCAAGAGTCGTCGTTTCACCTGTATCCTTCTTAGACTTCAAACCTTTGTAATGATAAGAGCGTTCAGAACCTTCGCCGCAGACAGTAAAAAACAAACTTCCCCCTAATTGCTTAGCGCCAAGCTCAGCTTTGTCCTGTTTTTTTGAGGGCTGAAGCTTCACAAATTTCTTTAATGCCCTGTCATCCTGATACTCATTATTGAGGTAGTATTCCTCATCGTTATTGTCCCCCGTATTTTTGATGTATAGGTTTTTCTTCAAATCCAACTTATAGTTTTCCAGCGCTACTTTCGGAAATACACGGTAATGTTGGTTCACGTAAGCAGTATTCAAATCATCCTTAGGCGTACTGTCATACTGTTTTTTCCAGTCCAGCATTTCTTTCCATTGTGAGTCTTCCGCTGCATTTAACCCGTATCCTTCCTCGCCACCGTAGTTAGAAAGCTGGATGATCTTCTTACCCTCGAGGCTCATAATTCTACCCTTGAAATCTTCATACTCCCTTTTTGGCGCGTTATATATCAGAATGAAATCATTGTAAGCGTCCTTGTTGTCGTAAGTCCAGGATGCCCCACTTTTCGCAGGGCGGAAAGAGGCGGGGACAGCTGGTATGGAAAGATTGATATTCTTAGGTACCTGCTCTGTTTCATACACATAAGGCCCGTCAAAACAATTGGCATCCTCATTAAATACCCGTTGCATTCCCATATTACCAAATGCTATAAAGGCAGGGCCATTACGTTCAAATCCTTTGAAATTGGCCTGCATACCCTTGATGCCTTTGTTGTGATGTCCGTAAATTTCAAATAGTTCCAGCTTATCAGGAAAGAAAAGTAAATTCTCTTTGTCGATCTTGTAATCACCAAAAACCGCCGTTGCGTATCCGTACATCAAGAACCGCCCATCATCAAACAGACAAATGCCAGAGTTGCCGCCATAACGGCCAGTGTATTTTTTATACTCCATATTGGTTGCGGGTTTTTGAGCAGATGCCAGAATGGGCATCACCATCAAGATCAGTAGACTAAGCGTTTTCATATGGCTGATCCATACCAAAACCGAGCCATTTCTTTACGCCCTAGCGATTGCTATCCTTTCGACTACTGTTATATAAAAATTGGTGATGGCTAGGTCTTGGATTTGTCTTACCTCGCTGTTGGGCAGGTTCATGTATTTTCAAAACAACGAACTGACACCAAGCCAAGACCTAGGTAAGACAAAGGACTGTGCCACAGTACATCAGCTTTGATGCGGTCAATGCTTAGGGAGGGAAGGTTGATTTTTTAAACAATTTGTACCCATCACTGGTTCATCTTAATAGAGATTAATCAACAATCATTAACTGTATGTTACGCTTCAAAAATCTATTAATACTCATGGGCTTTCTTAGTTTCTTCACGAGTTGCGCCAGACAAAAGCAAGTTCCACCTCAGGCAATTGGGCTGGGCATATTAACGGTCAACACCCAATATCCCATTCCATTATATAAAAACGAGACGGATGAATTGCCTTTTGATACGTTGAAATTTGAGCGTAGCAGATCAGGTAAGACCTTATTTGTTTCGGATGTCAAACTACAGCCTTACCTGATGAACGAGGGAGATTCAGATAAAGAGGGGCAAGAACATGTGAGAATGGGATTGGTACACTTCGGACCAGAATTGAAATTCTCTGTGGTAGACACTACTGAATCTTATTTTCGGGTGGTCAGCAATCAGGCTAGCGGAGAGGAGATGGTAATAAAAAAGGTGGCCGGGGCAGTTTATTATACTGAGGAAAGAATGCTGTTCGACAACAACTGCATCAATTGTCCCGGATCAAAATATAACCCGCGCTGGTATGTATTCGAAACCTGGGAGCGATATCTAAAAAGAGTGGAGTTTATCATCCAGGATAGCGTGGTCATCTACGATCAGCCCGCCGGCAAGCCCATATTTCAGCAAACCGACCAGACATTTCTTCCCTTTGGCGTGAGCGAAGTGAAGGGCGATTGGCTCAAGGTAAAGAAAGGCTTCGGCAGGGAATCTAACTTCGACACGCTAAAGAACTACGATGGATGGATCCAATGGCGTAAGGGCACAAATCTGTTGATTGGCATTACAGAAAGAACTTATGAGTAACATTTTACAGCATGGCCTTCACCATACTCTTTCTCTGTTTGGATATTGGAATCTTTTTACTGGAAAAATTCAGGATCAGGTACCCTGAATCCTCATTCAATATGCTGGTAATGTGAGTTTTATTTACCAGATGCGATTGATGGCAACGTATAAATCCGTAAGGCGTCAAATATTCATCAAATTCATAAAGCGGTTTGGAAATGAGGTGTTCTGAACCGTCAATCAAAAAGAAAGTTGTGTAATTATTTGAAGACTCGCACCTTACAATGTTCTTAATCGGCACCAGGTGTGTCTCTTTTAGTGTGGGCAAAGCTATCCTTTGATTTTCATCCAAAGATTTTCTGTCCAATATTTCAAATAAATGGTTCAATCGATCTTTTTGCTTTTTATCATGTACGGATGCATGAACCCGGCTCACCGCATTTTTTAGCTCGGTGATATTAATTGGCTTCAACAAATAGTCGAGCGCCGAAAACTTGATCGCCATGATACCGTAGGTGTCATACGCGGTAACAAAAACTACTTCGAATTCAATATGGCCTAGCGACCTTAAAAGATCAAAACCATTTTCTCTGGGCATTTCTATATCCAGAAACACCAGGTCAGGCTTCTGCGCTAAAATTTGCGTTCTTGCTTCTACTGCATTTAATGCAGTAGCAACTACCTTGACATCTTTACAATAACGACTGAGCAATGACTCTAAATTGCTGATGTTGATGGGCTCGTCGTCAACTATTATTGCGTTTATCATTCAATTAATTAGCCAGTTATGAAATGTCAGTGCCACTTCCGTTCCCGACTCTTTGTTTAGGTGTAAAATTATGCTTTTATCTTTCATCAATTGATTGATTGTCTTAATCCGATCTGTTGTCAAGGATAAGCCATAGCCCAAAACCGGATTTTTATCCTGCCATTTCCCATTGTCTTTCACTTTGATGACGAAAGAATTCTCCTCCGGTGTTTCCTTACAGATAATTTGGATCAAGCCCTTATCCCCCAACTCAGAAATCCCATGCTTGATCGCATTCTCAATAATCGGTTGAAGTAACAGAGTTGGTATTTCGATAACCGATGAATCCAGATCCTCAGGAAATTCAATGTTCCATGAAAAATTGAAGCGTAAGGACTCCAATCTAAGATAAATACGCATCATTTCCAGTTCCTGGTCCAGGCTATTGAACACGTTTCTGCTATTCGAGAGCGTTTTTCTCAATAAAGCGCTGAATTCTTCCAGGTAATCATTTGCCTCTTCGATTCTGTCTGTATTTATTAATCCCTGAATTGTACTGAGCGCGTTGAATGTAAAATGTGGGTTTAACAGCGATTGCAACCTGATCGCGGCTTCCTCCAGCTTTTGTTGTTGTTTTTGTGACCTCCCTGCCTTATTTTTAAAAACCATAACGGTCAAGCCAGCAGCGATGGTGATTAAGATCATCGCCAGGATGAGGTATGTTTTTGAAGCTTGATACCAGTAAGGCTTTACGTACAGGTAGCTGACCAGCACACTTTCTTTTTGAGTGACATAATTTAGCCTTAGTTCATAGACGGTATTGGCATCTAAGTCCAGGGAATGGAACCCTGTTTTACTAATCCCGCTTTGCCGTTTTCTCGTCTTCTGGTTGATCAATGTGTATTCCACATCGAGACCTTTAAAATCGGAGCGCTCAGCAAGACCAAGGTCAATTTTCCCCGGAGACATGCTCAGTTGTTCAGCTTGAGATGAGGCCGTTAACGTATAAAAAGGCTTTTTATCCTCCATCATAGCATGGTAAAACTGAACTACGGGAATCAATTTTGGTCTGTTAATGACGTATCTGCAAATAAGCGTACTGGATTTATCATCTAATATATTGATCACATATCCTGAGCCGGGATATAAATATACGGGGTCACGATGTAGCTTGGCGATAGGGAGGGGCTCTGTAGGGCTCAAGGGACTGTCAGACTCAGTATTAACGACCTGAAACCTGAGCCTTCCGGCCGATCTGAGCGCTGTCGCTGTTGGGCGCATCATGATATACCCTCCGGAGCTCAGGAGCATGCAGACTTTTCCCTGGCAAGCTTCCCTGATCTGACTGCCGGGCAGACCTGCGGGCTCAATGCTGATGTATGATTTTGCAGGGAAGGTCGAAGGCTGCGCGTAAGCCATCGGTATGCAAATCAAACAAAGTAGTATCAGCGTGGCGCAGTTCTTAAGCTTCATTATTGTAAATCTAAAATTTTGATAACCAAATCTCCTCGCTAATTGAAAATAATTGTATCCTGATCACTGCGCTTTTGCCAGCTCAATCATTGCCTCCAATTCATTGATTAATTCTGTGTCGGTTGAATAACCACTTGTCGCGAACCGAAGTTTACCCAGCCTGTCAACTACAATTTTGGCAGGAATCCCGGTCAGCTTATACGCCTGTGCAGTCTCGAAACGCTTTTCAGCAGCAATATATCTGTCCATTAATACCTTCTCCGGAAACTTATTTTTCCTCACATAAGTTGCCACACGGGCCTGAGCTGCATCATCCGGACCAGTTTCACTTGTTGCCACGAAGAGAAATGCCACTTCAGGGTGCAGGTAGGTTAGCCTTTTCATTGCCGGCATCGAGGCTATGCAGGGCGCACACCAGGTTGCCCAAAAATCGATAATGACTACCTTGCCCCTGAACTCGGCTAGTGTCACCAGCGTTCCGTTCAGGTCCGATAGCCTCAAATCGGGCGCATATTGATCCACGAGCATTTTTTTTAATACTTCTGCTTTATAGGCATTTTTGACATTTCGTTCCAGGGAATCCAGAAAGCCTGTTGCGCCTGCTACGCTGCCTGTTCTATGCGTATATAGCTTTTTAAGCTGCTCATTCATTTTCAGGCTCGATTTCCCCAAACTGACCATCCTCGACAAGATCCCGTAGGCTTTTTCCTCCTGACCTGTAGAAATTAATACGGTAGCATACAGTTCCAGTGTAGAGCTCATCAGATTTTCCTCCTGCTGACCCTTCATGGCCTTCTCCAGGTAAATTAAGGCAGCGCTGTCCTTTCCATTGGCATGAAGAATTTGGGCATAACTTTCATAATAGGGGTATGCGGCCATGTTCATAAACCTGTTCCAGTCCTCCAGGGGGAATGTGGCTGGTCTGGCAGTCGAATCATCTTTATACAATTCAAAAAGTTGTACTGTTTTCCGAGCCAAAACCTCGTTGTACTGCCGATTCCTCCCGGTTTTGAATAAGTTATCTGTACCCATATTCATATAACTGGTTTGATTGAACTTATTATTTATCAGCCTGATATACCTTTCGAACTCTGGGAACATTCCGGCTTTAAGGAAAGACAATGCCGTGATCCCCTTGAGCGCATCAATTTCCTCGGCGTTTTTCAGTTCATCAAGGTTGTATTTTTTTAATAAACGGTGCATGGTTGCCAGGTTCCTTTCAGGTTTTCCCTCCTTCGACATTTCTTGCATCTCGCTGGTTAGTGTAACCATATTTTGGGCTTTTGCCTGCCATGTTACAAAAGAGAGCAGACTTAATAATAGTGTGGTGATTGTCTTCATAATTTTATTGCAGACAGCCGTTTTGATCTTCTGACTGACTGGCTCAAAATTATTGGTCTCGAGCTTGATAAAATTATAGGACTGTGCATAGGAACAGATCGACTGTGAATTTAAGCTATGGAAAATATTATTTAGCTTTTATCGTCACGGTTTCCTCCATTGCTCCAGACTGAGCTCAGTGTTTTCTGCAGCATCATAAACCGTTATTCTATAGACGGGATAGGTGTATACACGGAACATGTAAAAGCGGGCAAAACGATCTTCTTCATGTGTTCCAGTTTCAACGAGGTAGTAATCTTTCCCTTCAGTGGGTCTTTCGGCGATGGCCACTTGTTCCGCTCCACTTTGCACCTCTGGTATGTTCCTGACATCCCTTATGATTTGTTCCTCGGTGATGGGAGCTATAAAAGGTTTTCCTTTGAGCAGTTTGAAATGCGACATGCGATTTGCGGCTTGTTTGCTGCCGCCGTCGCCAGCTACTTCGATGGTATCAGTAAACCATTTCACTTCAAATAGCCTGTTTTTAAAGTTGTCGGCGATCATGGTGTCGGTGACCAGTCCGACGGTATCTTTTGATGAATTTAGAAATACGCAGGACCAATAATCAAAATTGCCTTCAAAATGAATGAACTGCAATGTGTCCGTATGCATAAGGGGCCTGGATTGATTGCTTTGTGTTTTTCTTACAGTTGCCAGGCTATCGGTAGTGTCATGCTTAGCACCCCCTTTGTTTTGGCAGGAGGAGAGGAGTAATACAGAGACGATAAACAGGGAAAATCTTATCATATCCTTATCCGGCTAGTTTTGTCAGCCTGTCGAACTCATCAAACTCGGCAGTTATGGTATTTCCATTTTTCGTGCCCGTCAATTTCGCACCATCTTCCAGAACAGCATAACCCTTTGTATTAAGATAGTTCGACAATGCCGCTTTGTGGTTCATTTCAAATTGCGAAATCAATTGGGGGAAAACTGTAGCAATTCTATAATGGTCATCTTTTCGCGCTTTATCCACCAGATCACTTTTAATGGTAACGACCATAGCACCCTGTCCATAATCTGCAATATAGTACGCACTTGCCCCAAACATTCCCGAAGCCACCATTCCAATCAAATGCAGATCGTCTGTCGTGGCATCAAACTGACTAATATTCAACAAGTCAATTTCATTTTCAGCACCATACTTTTGAAGTTGATTTGCCTGTTGTAAGAGGTTTTCAGGAAGGCCGGACTGCGTATTTGCCCAAGCCCAAAGCCAGGTTTCTGAGGAATGAGAAAAAGTACCAAGCACCTGGATAGGAAACGTCAGGCCTGGGCCAAACGTTATTTCCCCGGTTTGCATATCCACGTTCCAGCTGTGATTGCCAATTACATCCGCAAAATCCAATTGCTTTTCAAATCCGATGCCGCCATAGCGTTCCAGCAATTCCTGCTCAGTTTTACAGGGAATCTGATCCTGTTGTGCTTTGCTTTCATTAGGCTGTTCAGCCTCGCCCTCGTTTCCGAATAACTTATTTAAAAATCCCATAGGTAGGTACAATAAAAATATTTGCTCAGCTAGATAAACATCATAAACCAAATAAGGTTTTTTAGCTTTTGATATGATTTCAAATTGATAAAAAATAAAGCCTTACTAAAATAGATGTGGTACAATAGTTGACTGCTAAAAAATAAATCATCTAGAACTATGCTATATCAAACAGAATTATTAAACCGATTAGAAAGCGATGAAAATCTGAAAAAATCCTACGCTGCTCAGGGCAGTTTGGGACAAAATAAATTCCTCGCACTACCTGTTGTCATCGCTTTTTTTGCAGCATTTATCGCTTACTATTGCTACGATCTATCGAAAACAGACCCAAGTTTTACCAGCTATTTGCAGATTTGTATCGCAGTTATCGTGATCTGTATTATAGCAGCGGTAATGATTCAGGCAAAAGCAAAAAAACAAGTACTTGGCAATTTAGGCAATGTCAAGGCATGCCTGGCTAAAAAAATATATGGTAATGACCCAGTCGAAAAATACATTACTGTATTTATACCACAGGTAAATTGCGCCATGATTCAGCCTTTCTCGAAGGCATAGCGGATAAGATTTTCAACATTGACGCTGAGCCAGACCAGCAGATGCAAAAAAAGATCAATAAAATGTTCCAGCCGAATTTCGAGGGGGTGAATGCAACACCTGTACTGCTTCCGGAAGCATTTACGTCTGGAGAACAGGTTTATAAAAAAGAATTTGCGTTTTCTTCGCTTGCTCAGGATATGCAGGCAACCATTCAAGAAAACAATGATCAGTTTATTGTCTTGTCATTCAATGATAACGGGAACGCTGTACTCTTAAAGAGCCTGCCGAGTTATTAAAGCGTATAAGAAATCCGAACAAGCTAAAATTTAATCTTATTTTCGAGCTTTATAAGCTGTTAAATTCGCATCATGTTTAGCAAGGGAATTCCGATTGAGTACTTAGTGAGCGTCAATAAGGCCTTACAGTTTATTGAAGTCAACCTGGATCAGGATCTAACCTTAGAAGAGGTGTCTGCCATTGCCTGCTATTCTCCCTTCCATTTTCACCGGATTTTTAAAACCACTACAAACGAAACACTAAACAGTTACATCAGCAGAAAAAGGATTGAAAAAGCAGCATCTATTCTGCTTCATAAACATGAACTGAGCATCACTGAAATATCTTCTCAACATGGGTTCAACAGCAATTCTTCATTTACGAGGTCTTTTAAGAAATTCTATAACCTGAGTCCTTCCGCATTTAGGCAACAAGGGCCTGCTCAGTTTAGCAAGATAGGTGAAATAGAAAGCAAGATAGGACAAGTCTATAAAAACCTCGAGGCATACTTTTGCGACATGAATAATCTTAAAAACTGGATTGAAATGAACGCAAAAATTGAAATTAAAGAGATGCCGGAACTGAAGCTGGCATATGTAACCAGCCTGGGCCACAAGGGGATTGCAGCTGCTTATGACGTATTGGTTAAATGGGCCAAACCCAATGGGATTCTGGAGCTGGCAGATACAAAAATGGTAACCATCTACCATGACAGCTTTAAAATTACATCACCGGAAAAGGTGCGGCTTAGCGCATGTGTAACTTTAAATACACCAATCAGTGCCTCTGGAGAAGTTGGCTTGACGACCATTCAAAAGGGGAGGTGTATCGTTGCCAGTGCTGAATTAGAATTGAAAGATTTTGGAAATGCCTGGAAGGGTCTCTTCGTATGGATGGCTGAAAATGGGTACAAAAAGGCAGATCGGAATCCATATGAAATCTATCATAATGACTACCGGACACATCCACACCAAAAATCCATTGTTGATTTTTGTATCCCTATTGAGTAAAATGCACGACTGTGTTGATTTTCAAAAAGAAAATTTAATTTGATACCGAAGAATTTTGCTGGTAAAAAATGCAGATCTGGTCGGTTAGGTAATCATAAACATCATCTTCCAGATATGGCTTTTTAGCATAGCTCAATTTGCTAGCAGCACTGATGATTTTGTCTTTTTCTTTCTTTTCGAAAAACGAAGACTTAGTCAAAGTGCTTGCTATAAAATCTACATACTCCTGATGCGTTTTACTAAAGTTTACATTGCCATTCCTGTGGGCTTCATCTCTCAAATTATCCAATCCCCTCAACATTTCCCCTTCGGTAGTATCTGCCTTTCCCTGTACAGGAATTAAATTAGTCCTGATGTGTTTTGCAATTTCGGGATATTTAAGTTTGGTAGGAAATTCCGGTTGCAGGGTTTCGCTAGGTTTATAAACAGGGTTTAACTTTTCGCATTTATCAGCCAATGCCTTTACATCCTCAGCGCTTCTTTCCAGCCATACTCTTGGCGTAACACCGAACTTATTTTTACGGTCGAGGTCTGCGCCTAACATGAATATCTTCTCCAGGACTTTTAAATGAAATTGCCTCTCCTGACCCTCAGTTCGCCATGGAAAACTTTGAATGGCCCAATAAGCTACTGTGCCACCATTGTTATCGGCAAGATTCACATCTCCACCAAAATCTAAAAACAAATCCAAGGCAGCGATCAAGCGCTGCTGCTGCACGGCAACATGCAGACTGTTATAACCAGCTTTACATTTCAGGTTTGGGTTCGCCCCATTTTCAAGGCAATACCGCAATATGTTAACTCTGTCGCTTTCGTTTTTGATGCCATATGAAGTCAACACGTCCATTATCATTGGCGTATAAAATTGTTCTTCGTAAGCGTTTAAGTCGATGTTGTTGCCTTCTATAATGTTGCGCATGCTTTCGAATTCGCCTTTTGCAATAGCTAAAGACAATGCTCGCTTATGTTGTTCTGGGATGGTGTTGATCATGTCTTGAAATTGTGTTATCGGTACACTATCACAATTCAGACAAAATTTAAGCCATAAATTGATCTAGATTCCATGGAGCTATTTCTGTTTTACATTACAAGTTAGAATTATGGTAAAGCAAAAGTTATTTGTTTTTCAGCCATAAAACACTAATATTTACATTAAACAATTAATGCAATCTCAGTCATGACTATTTTCTTAGCATTTCCAATCCAATATTGTCGCTCTTATGTTTAGAAATCCCTTTTCTTTTGAAGGTAGAATCCGCAGGCTAGAGTACGGTCTCAGTTATATCCTCTATATCATTTTCATAATTCCTATTGAGCTCGCTGGTGATATCGAGAATCCGTTTATCATGCTTGGTATACTGGTCTTACTTGTTATTATGATCTGCTTTCTGCTTGCTCAAGGTGCAAAAAGATGCCATGATAGGGGTAATAGTGGATGGTGGCAAATCATTCCATTTTACGGCTTGTGGATGTTATTCGCAGATGGTGAGATAGGGGACAATGAATATGGGGAGAACCCAAAAGGACTTTATTATGATGATACAGAGGAGAATCTGAAGTAATTGTCTCTCTATCTCACTTAAAATACTGAAACTCCCAATTGCCTTGCCTATATTCAAAGGAATTGTGATAGGAATCATCTTCCGGATGATAGAATGAAAACTCAATATGCGGGTGCTGCTGATCGAATGCTTCGATGAGCGCATGCGAGCTGTTCCATTTCCCGTTCAGATGAAGTTTTGTAAGGGATTTGTGGTCATCCCAAACCTGATCGTTCAGGACATCCGTGTTGTCTATATTGGCCATCAGACTGCTCAGTTGCTTAGGTAAAGATCGGATCAGCGCTATGCTCAGCCCTTCGCAGAATACCAGATTGAGCGATGTTAAATTCCGGCAATCTGTCCAGGGAAAAGCTTCTAATTGCGATAAGGTAAATCCCTCAAGCCTGATCTCAGTCGCTTCGCTGACCGAACTCTTTTCGGGTTTGCATAGTATTGCTGCTATATCCATTTTCATTAGTCTTCGTAAAAGCTTTGTTTAAATTGAACAGGTGTTTGATTGGTTTTACTTTTAAAAAGTTTGTTGAAGGACTGCGGATGCTCAAAGCCAAGACGGTAGGCCACTTCTGAGACCGAAAGGTTGGTGCTGCTCAAGATCTCCTTAGCCTTATCTATTATTCGGTTATGGATGTACTGCTGTGTGTTCTGTCCGGTGAGCGACCGAAACATATCGCTCAGGTAATGTGAAGAGACGTTCAATTCATCTGCAATTTGCTGAACCGAGGGCAGTCCCTTCAGCAAGGCCTTGTCCTCCAGAAAATAGTTATCGAGCGTTTCTTCAGCCCTGGACAGTAAATCATTACTGGCCGCCTTGCGGGTAATGAACTGCCGGTTGTAGAAACGTTTGCTGTAGGTCAGCAAAAGTTCCAACTGGGAGACCACCACTTCCTGGCTAAACAGGTCGATTGCGGTCTCCAATTCCATCTCCATGGTTTTAAACAGCCCTATGATAATCTCCTTCTCTTTTTCTGAAAGATAAAGCGCTTCCGAAACCTTGTAAGAGAAGAAGCCATAATCCTTTATTTTTTTGCCCAAAGGGAATTTTCGGATAAAATCCGGATGAACAAGCAAAGTATAACCCCCGTAGTCGCCTTCATCGGCCGAGGCCGAGATCAACTGGTTGGGAGCTACAAAAGAGAGGCCGCCTTCGTTAAAGTCATAATGAGACTGTCCGTATTTTACCTTACCGCTAAAGTTCTTTTTGTAGGATATCTTATAAAAATTGAACAGCATACCCTTCTCAAGATCAGTCGTATCTGCCTTTATATTACTATAATCGACCAAGCTCACCAGCGGATGCAGGGGCTTGGGCAGGCCAAGTGCCTTGTGAACTTCAGATATGGAATTGAAATGATGAGCTTGCTTTGCGTTTGTTTTCATCTTCACAGTAATTTTATACAGTTTTCGCTTGGTAGGGGCTCTGCAAATTAAGGTATTTTGTGAGATTAATCCGATACGTTTCCGGGCCCACAGCCAAGCGCTCGGCATAGAGGCGGAGGGCATCATTTCCAGCGGGATAGGTCAACTTATCTTTATGATCGGTAGCCGCCTGATAAACCACTTCAGCAATCACCTCCGGCTCAGTAAATTCCATCAGTGTCCCGTCATTGAAACCTTCCATCATCTTCGCCATCGTTTTTTCATAGGCTTTATCTTCCGTTACCTGCATACCCTTCATAAATTCCGTTTTGATACCGCCTGGTGCTACATTCTTTATACCAATGCCGAATTGAGCAAGGTCGTAGGACATACTTTCGGCCAATCCCTGTAAGGCCCATTTACTCGCATTGTATACGGCCGACTGCGGATTTGAGACTAAGCCGCAGAGTGAGGTCGTGTTGATAAATAACCCTTTTTGCTGTTCCCGAAAGTAGGGGATAAATGCGCGGATGACCCCAATGGTACCATAAAAATTGGTATCAAACTGCGCCCTGATCTGTTGCTCGGAATGCGATTCTACGGCGCCCACCAAACCATATCCTGCATTATTAAATACCACATCTACAGGTCCAAGAGCTAATGCTTTCTGCACCGTCTCCTGAATTTGTGCCGTTTTGGTCACATCCAAGGGCAGCAAGACCACATTCGGCAGTTCATTCAATTCAGTTTCCTGCTCCGGGCTGCGCATTGTAGCGATGACCTTCCATCCCTTGCTCAAAAATAATTTGGCCGTTGCTTTACCCAATCCGGTCGACGCTCCTGTAATAAAAATTGTTTTCTTTTCCATTTTCTTTGTTGTTTTAAACTGATACAAATCTCAAGAACAATGGCCTGGCCTAATGAGCCGGAATGGAGGATATTTTAGCCAAAACGGATCTTATTCATTTGCGGTGTCAAGGTTTCAAATGATTACATTATTGAACCAAGCCACTCTACGAGTTTAAAAATGCCATAAATCAGTGCGGCGAGCATGATCAGCAAGACAATCGACACCCAAATCACAATGTTCTTTCCGCTGCCTTGATGTTTGTTTTCCGTATAGTGCTTTTGCATCAGCTTCATATTTTTGGCATTGGCTTTAAAATAGAAATCAAATATTTGTCCTACGATCGGAATGGCACCTATAGTTGCATCCAACAGGATATTGAGCGACATGAGGACCACGAGTTTATTGCTGGCACCTTTGCGTGCCATAGTTAGGAGCAATCCGCCAGATATCAGGAAACCAGCCATATCTCCTGCAAATGGAAAAAGGTTTAGCAGAGGATCTATTCCAAACCTGAATTTAGTGCCAGGAAAGCGAAACTGATTATCCATCAAATAAGAAATTCTGGCTATCCATTTGAGTTCGGGATGCTGGTATTGCGGCTTTAGTTGTTCCTCTTTCATAATCTTTGGAATGACACCCAAAATCCAGGCCAATTGATTTTCTTTCTTATATTTACCAATATAACATAGATCAATAAAAGATTTAATATGAGCATGATTGGCAATTTGCTTAGGGTTTCTAACACTGAGCTGCAGTAATATCTAGAAGATAGTTCGCTATTGGAAAACCGTGTCTATAGCGAAGGTGTTGACCCAACTATAGTCGACATCGATAAATCATGGGAAGGCATATTATTCCTGCTTACTGGTCAATCCCTGGCAGAATCCGATCATCCACTCGCGGCAGTCTTGTTTAGCGGGCAAGTTATAGATGAAAATCAGGATCGAAGGCGCTACTTGGCCTCTGCTCTTTACTCAGCTTAATTCTTAAGGGGCTTGTTCAAAATATCATCGATGATTATTTTTTGAACTTTCTCTGCTTCTTCGGTCAGCACAGAATGTCCGGCATTTTCAAAGACAAAGATCTCCTTCCTGGGTGCTTTTAATGTTTCAAAGTATTCCTTTGCGATGCCAAAATTCGTCTGCAGGTCTTTTGTACCCAGGAAGAAATATACTGGACAATTGATCTTCGGCAATTCTTTAAAAAGGTTTTTCCCTATCACTTCATTCCATGTAGAAAGCCATGTATCTGACCAATTTTTGATGTATTTGTCATAGACGACAAGGTCATCAGCACTAAGCGAATGTCCGTCATGTACCAGCATCCATTTTTTCGCATAGTTCATTTGCAGGTAATCGCCATAAGGGATTTTTACTGTACTGAGTTCTTTCTGGGCCAGTTCGTTGTCTTTTTCTTTAGCATAGCGCTTTAATTTTTCCAATAATATCTGTTCGCTTTTTGCCTGGCTTACAACCGGACTGAAGGCGATGTAGGCGTTTAAGAGTTCAGGATGTTCCTTTGCCATTTCAAAACCCAGGACAGTTCCAAAAGATTCCCCAACAAGGTACAGTTTCTTTTGATTGAATTTCTTCAGCAGTAGCTGGACCAATTCATAAGTATCGTTGTGCATCAGTCTCAGGTTTAGTGGAACCGAAGATTTGTTTAGTGCAAGTGTCTTGCCGGTGTTTCGCTGATCCCATTGTACTACCAGGAAATGTTTTTGGAGCAGGTTTGTAAACATTTCCGCTTGCTTCATTCTAGAACTTCCCGGACCTCCATGCAAAAAAAGCAAGAGCGGTAAATTTTCAGCACCCGAGTAGGAGAGTACCTGTTTAATACTACCTACTGAAACGGTGTCATACTTGACTGGTGATTGTGCAAATGAGTTATTGCCGATGAACACAGCAATGAAAATTAACAGGGATTTTTGGATCATAATTAGCGTTATTTAAATTAAAAATCAAGGTGTTGTGAAGGGCCACCAATATAGTAAATCCTCTCCAAACAATTCCGCTCTCCCTCTGGTTCATGTACATAGAGATTCAAATCACTAACGCTATGTTTCATTTCAACAATCTATTGATACTCATGGGCTTTCTTAGTTTTCCTAAACGGTTGCGCCAGACAAAAGCAAGGACCGCCTCAAGCCATCGGGCTTGGGATATTGACCGTCAACACCCAATATCCCATTCCTCTATATAAAAATGAAGTGGATGAATTGCCTTTTGATACGCTGAAATTTGAACGCAGCAAGTCCGGGAAGACCGTGTTTGTTACGGATCTGAAACTACAGCCTTACCTCATGAACGAGGGGGATTCAGATAAAGAAGGAGAGGAACATGTGAAAATGGGATTGATACATTTCGGGCCGGAACTGGCCTTTTCCGTAGTAGATACCGGAGCATCTTATTTTAGAGTGATTAGCAATCAAGCTAGCGGGGAGGAACTAGTAACGCTAACAATCAATCATGGTTTGTGAAGAACAGGTATTTTAGTATTTTGCGTAAAAATTATCGCGATGCAAAATCTCATTCTTCTATTGAAATCTAGAAAGTCCTGCTCGGTCTTCATAAAATTAAATGTGCTTTACATCAAACCAATAACAATATTCGCTTGCCTACTCTTAGTAAATTGTAGCCCTGCACCTACAACAATTGAATGTAAGAAATTCCATGAAGGAACATTCAAAATGGCACTAGAAGGGAAATCAGTTGTTATTAAGCGTCAAACTTCAGTTCTGAAGTACTTCGTGATGAAGTTTACAAGATCAAATGATCGATTTAGATCATAAATTAGTCTATTCTGCCTTGCTGTTAAGATATGAATTTTAGGACGCTATTATTGTTGTCTCAGTAACATCATTACTGAAAATTGGTTAATGAAGCTGGGATTTATAGAAATGGAGGACACGGTGTCAGAAGGCTTTCCTACATTCTCTCCATTAAAATTTTGTGACAAGTTTCGACTATATTATATCGAAACCAATCGCAAGTTCAATCTCGATGTAATGAATTTTATGGAAGGTGATCTTGTTGAAAGAGTTCTAGCTATAGATCACGTCCATCAAGTTCAAAACCTTGTCTTTGCGCTTACTGGAGAAGATTTGGAAATACAGCCCAATTCTCCATAATTCAGCCAGTTCTTTCTTAAGTGCAAAGGTGACAATCTATTAATAAGATCCTTCGTTCCTCGGGATGACGACAGTATCAGATCAGGCTTAAGACTCAATAAGCCTACACAACAGCTAGCTTACTCCTATAGAAATCCCATACTTGCGGAGGTCTTAGGGGAGCCTTAAAGAGGCCTTGCTGGGGTATGAGACCCCTCAACCCCCCAGCAAGGCCGGCCCAAGACCCCAGCAAGGCCCCAGTAAATAAGGCTTTACCATAGCATGACTCTAGGATTGCTAAAGGTTTTTAGATACTGGACTCAGTACCAACTGATAGAAAGATTTGGTGGATATCTGAGAATATAAATATATTTAGTTAACAAAAGCTAAACAATAGATTAACGCTATCTTATGAACCATGATTATCTTGATGAAAGCAGGCCGATAGGCAGGCTCCTCATTTATCTGTCCCTTAGAGGGAAACTCAGCGATCAATTTCTGGTCACCATATTCCCAATGCTTGAGGATACCACATTGAAAACCGATTTATTCTGTCCGAAAGAGAATGGAATTTCTAAAACTGCATATTGGATAGATGAAGGCTTTGGCTACTGCTATGAAGTGGAAGAAGATGAGAACGGGTTGAGATCGAATGTCATTACCGGTATTTTTCCCAGGCAAACCATCATGCTGGATGAGCATGGCTTTTTCAATGCTGCGGCTTCCAACCTGCAATATGCGATAAAGAGGCGATCAGTAGTCATTCCATTTAGCACTAAAGATTTTGAAGCATTGGCATTGAAGGCACCCGAAGCTGCGATATTGGCAGCAAGTGTAGTGGCAGAAAATATGAATTTTGCACAAGATCGCTCGCGGCTGTTGCGGAGGGAAAAGTCGGAGCGGAGGGATGCCATGATTGCGTTTTTCGGAAAAGAGATTGAAGATGTCTTTACCTTCAAGGAGTTGGCTGGCTACCTTGACATGACCGAGCAGTATTATTCTAAACTGAAGAAAGAAAGCCTGATGAGGAAAGGATAGGAGTTAAACAATTTAAATTATTTTCAAATATTTGTTTTTAACATTTGGTTATTGGATAAATATTAATAATATTTGGTTATCCCTCTTGTAAATCTGTATCATAGGGATACAGGTTAACTAACTAACGCTATCTCAAATCATGAATATTCTTCTTGTAATATCTAACCCAATATAATTGCTGTATGTTTAAAAACCCCTTTTCCTTTCAAGGTAGGATCCGTAGGCTCGAGTATGGGCTGAGTAATTTGATGTACTTAGCTGGAATTTTTCTGGTTAGCGGTCTGTGTATGTTATTTCTTGATCCTATTGCTGCTGGCACAAACATTATCCTGATGGTTCTTTGGATTCCCTTTGCCTGGTTTATGCTTGCCCAGGGAGCGAAACGCTGCCATGATAGGGGTAATAGCGGTTGGTGGCAAATCATTCCATTCTATGGATTTTGGATGCTCTTTTCTGATGGGGAGATTGGGAGCAATGAGTATGGCGAAAATCCGAAGGGCTTGGAGTACCAGCTTTTGGGTCAGGATTTGGACTTTAATAGTACAGCGAGCCCGATTGATAATGTAGATGGTGATGGGGTGATCAAATCAGAAAAATAAAACAGGAATCTAGAGACCGCTATATGTTTAAAAACCCATTTTCTTTTGAAGGTAGAATCCGCAGGCTGGAGTATGGGCTCAGCTATATCATCTACTTAAGTGTGTGCGCCTTTATAGGCGGAGCAGTGAACATCCTTGGTGCTCCTGCAAGTGGCACTGCGACGATCATTAGTATAGTGTTATATGTTCCTGCGTTTTGGTTTTTGCTAGCGCAAGGGGCGAAGCGCTGCCACGATAGGGGTAATTCAGGTGTATGGCAAATCATTCCTTTTTATGTGTTTTGGCTGATTTTCATGGATGGGGAGATTGGGAGCAATGAGTATGGGGAGAATCCGAAGGGTTTGGAGTATCAGCTTCTTGGTCAGGACTTGGACTTTGGTAGTACAGCGAGCCCGATTGATGATGTAGATGGTATCACAAATGATAGGCATTAGTCTATATTTTAACAACCGGAATAGTGAATTGATTATGTCAATATAATTATGATGAAAAAAATATTCGTTTACTGGAGCAAAGTCAAACGAGCTAAGCGCATTGCGCAAGCAAGAATGTCCTTACCACCATACTTACTTAAGGAATTCGAAACGGAATTGAATTATAAACTATGGAGTACTAAGGGTGCTCGTTTTTCTGCTAGCCATCGTACTGACACACTTCAGCGATTATCTAGTCAGTGCGTTGGTTATCTGTCAGCATACTTGATTATAGTCGGGTTGGTAAATGTTTATGGATTGACCTTTTGGAAAATTACTCTGTCCAACGACGAGGTAAACTTTGCTTCGGTAGCTCTTTCCGTTTTGATTCTTCTATTTAGTCAGCTCGAAACAGCGGAAAACTTTGTCCTTAAATCCCATCGCTATCATGACTGTGCGCTCGACATTGCGGAGCTTTACAATTCACTTAGGTACACTAAAACTTATGAAAGCGGAAACCCGGATAAAAAGAAAATACTGCAAGAAATCAGTGAAAAATATGATAAGATACTCAAACGCTATGAGAATCATAAATCAATTGATTATGAGAGATTTCAACTTATTAAACCTAGATACTTCAAGCTAAGCTTACGTAAGCGTTTGTGGATAGATTTGAAATATTATTGTATTGTTTACTTTAAATACCATTTGCTTATGTATGGGCCACTTATACTTTTTATTGCCGTCAATCTAAAAAAGCTAATATTTGGTTAATCAGGTATGCATGTTTGTCAATCCATCAGACCTTGTTTTCTAGTTAAATTTAACAAGTTGATTTAGCAGGGAATTGAATGTGCATTAAGAAGTATTTCAGAATATTTATTAAATGACCGAACGAGAATTATCACAGTTGCAAAAGGATTATCAGGCATTTTTTCTTGAAAAGTTAAACTCTTATGGAGTGAATTCCCCTGTAGAATTGACAAGAGAAAAGAAAGTTGAATTTTTCAATGCTATAAAACAAGGATGGGCAAAAATCAAACTTAATGGAAATATCGTTTCCAAAAGTAGTGGTCAGGAATCTTTTTTTCAGGGAGATAATTCAAACAACAAATATATAGGTAGTCCTTTAGTAGCTCAGAGTGCTAGAAAAGAGTATGAGTCGGAGAGACCACATGTGGTAACAACTCAGATAATTAAATCTATACCGAATATAGACCAAACGGATGATTTGAAAATAGGATACACTCCTAATAGCCGATTTGAACAGCCATCAAATTATCAATATCCAGTTGTAAAAATGCCCAGATACAATTCTAGTTTAAAACTGCCAAGATCAGGGCGTACAAACAACAAGGGCTATAAAGAGACAGAATTCAGTAACCAGTTAAAAATCCATATCCCCAATCTGGAAATTGCCGGCGATTTACACATGGTAATTCCCAATTTTAATCGCCCTTACGAGCCAGACATAGTCATTTATGACAAAACTATTAATCTATATGTCAATATAGAAATTGATGAGCCATATGATGGTTATTATAGATACCCAACCCATAATATAAAATTCGGGGAGCAATTTAAACAAGATGATATACGTGATTTATTTTTTTTAGAAAGTGGATGGATCGTCATGCGATTTACTGAAAAGCAAGTTCACTTACAAAGCGAAGAATGTATACATTTTATTAAAAACGTCCTCAGTTCAGTTTACCTTCGAAGTTTCGATTGTGACTCAAATATTGATTTAGAAGATCAATGGGATGATTGTCAATGTATTCAATGGCAAAAATCACATTATAGAGAGAAATACCTAGGTATAGTTAAGTTTCACAAAAATCATAATTATAAAGAAATATTAATTGAAGCTAATGAAAATGAAGCAATTGAAAGAACTATACAAAGAACTGAGAAAGTAAATTTTAATAGATCCAAGCCAGAATTAACAATTGACGTCAGTGCAATCAAACATAATTCTAAGGACAGAACTGGGAATGTAAAGTATATTTCCGTCACTGGACTCCTAGATAGATTTTTTCCTTTTGACCTGAAGAGATATATAGAGAAAAAAGCTGCAGAGGAAAATCGAACCGAAAATGAAGTTTTGGTCGAATTTCTTATAATTAGAGACGAAGCAGCAGAAAGAGGTACTTATTTACACCAACAGATAGAAAATCATTTGAAGGGGGAAGGCTTAACGCCTGATACGAAGGAATTTGAATTATTTCTGGAGTTTTTCGATGCCGAGATAAAATCAAGAAGACTTCAATTCTACGATGCAGAGATGAAATTTGTGTCAAATAAATATAATGTATCTGGAACTATCGACTGCTTATTCAAAAAAGATGACAAGGATGAATATATCATGATGGATTGGAAGAGGAGCAAGAAGTTGGTGATAGACGGATTTCCAAGAAAATTTGGATATGGTTATGCTCTTTCAGAATTAGGGCATCTAGATAACTCAAGTTATTTCAAGTATTGCTTGCAACAAAACATTTATAAATATATCGCCGAAACTGAGTTAGGTCTCAAAATTTCGTCGATGAAGCTAGTGGTATTACACGATGAATATCTAAAGTACCATGTTTTGAATGTACCTGATATGGTTAGAGACACTAAAATAATTTTGAATTCACTCCAGCATAAAATCTAACATGAATGTAATCAATGAATTTGTATCTGCAATTGAAATAGATCGGTTGAAAAATTTGGCCGATTTTGAAAAGGAAATGAATCGACCGCTAGACGAAAGGGTTGCCAAAGGTGTCACGATGCCAAATTTGAAAGTTGAATTTGAATTCTATGACGGAATACCCAATAGGTGGTGTTCTTTTCTATCAGATTCCGATAGATACATAACTTCTGCTAAAATCTATTGTGATAATAATATATCAAAATTTAAAGAAGGAAGCTCGGTTCGGCTCAGTAATGGAATTTACAATTTCGAGATGGAGGTCGAGGAAGATAGCGCAGATAACTTTATCCTCAGACCAAATGAATTCAATGTGAAGTATTGTAAAATAAACTATAAAAACTATCCTGAGAATAACTGGGAAATTAATGCAGTAAAGTCCGATATCAATACTAAACTATTATTGGCAACAGCTCAGTTACTGATCGATGATGACGATAGACTCACTAGAATTGAGACCTTCTTAAATGGTGACGCTAAAAACAACTATAATAACGTTTCGAAAAAAAATGTTCATTTAAATGAGTCACAAAGCACTGCATATCTAGATGCAATTAATGCCAGTAGTTTTTGCATAATTCAAGGTCCTCCAGGGACTGGCAAGACCGAAACAATTGCTAATATTGCAGAGCAACTCATTGAAGCAGGTTTAAAAGTTTTTATAACAGCGCCAACGCATACTGCAATAAATAATTGTCTGAATGCTATCTCAATAAAAGTTAAGGATGCCAGCAAGGTTATTAAAATAGGAGAGAAGACCCAAGCAAAAGAGATTAAAGATGACATTTTAAAGAAAAGTAGACTGTCTTACAGCAGTTACGTAAATAGTCCGGATTGCCACAAAAACGGAGTTGCTATTGGAGCGACTTCATATTCATTATGTTTTCCAGCATCAAAAAAATTAGAAGGTTGGGAATTTGATGTAGCAATTATTGACGAGGCCTCCCAATTGAGTATTCCCCTTGCTGTCTCATCTATATCAAGAACCAAAAAGTATATTTTCGTAGGGGATCATAAACAACTTGATCCAATTATCCCAAAAGAGTCTGGCAACGAAATGTTCGCTGAATCCATATTTGGTCGGTTAGCGAGAGTTTATCCGAATGACATTCATCTGCTGAATACTTCATACCGATTAAATCAATCCTTAATTAGGATACCGAATAGTTTGTTTTATGATGGTTTGCTATATTCAGATGCAACTACAAATGAAGACATGCAGGAATACCGTTGTGTATATCATCCTGAAGTATTTAATGATGGTGCGCATAACTTGGTTCTACACAATGTTTTTGATGCTCAAGGTCGTTCGCCTTATGAGGCGAAACTCGTTGCTGAGTTAGTTTATGATCTGGTTCAAAACGGAGTGAATCTTAAAGACATTGGGGTTATGTCTCCATATCGGGCGCAAGTACGGGAAATAAAGAAACAAGTGAAGAAGATGCTATCGACAATTACATCTAATTCTTTTGATGATCTTTTTGTTGATACAGTAGACAGCATGCAGGGGCAGGAGCGAGATTATATAATTTATAGTTTATCCAACTCGCATCCACTAGAATCACAAACACGCTTAGATTTTTTCTATAATCCTAATAGACTGAATGTAGCCATAACAAGAGCCATCAAGAAATGTATAGTGATCGGTAACTACAAAATCTTCGCTATAAATGAAGAGGAACTTTTAAACCATGAAGAATACCAAAATGTAAAACCAAGTTTGGATATTTTTAAAAAATACTACCAACTTTCAAACAAAATAGAGCTAAATCAGAAAGAAGAAGATCAGTGGTAGATCTGCCATTTAGGGTTTCTACTTTAAAAAAAACCTCAAAACTATTGCTATATCAATAAAATTATGCGTCAGCAAATTAGTATCATTGCATGATAAATAAAAATACGGCACATAATAATTAGTTTCTGCTTATGTTAATTGAAAACGGCTGTATGAGAGATGTTTTATGTCTAAGAATAAATACCGATTTGATGGTACCTTAAGAAGAATAATACGTTATTACCGCTGTCATACGAAACATTTATGGAAAATTATCTTATAAAGATACAGTGTTGGATTTATTTATTGACGTTTGCGAATACGTAATTGATGTAATTGGAAAGGTAGGATTAATGGAAAAGAATAATATATAATAAATGACGACACACCAACAGCATATCAAATTCATTTGGGATATAGCAGACTTATTACGTGGGCCTTATCGCCCTCCACAGTATGAACGAGTGATGTTACCTATGACGGTTTTGCGTCGTTTTGACTCAGTACTGGAAAATTCGAAATCGGAAGTTTTGAAAGAATTTGAGAGCTTAAAGGTAAGATATAAAGGAGAAATACCACCTTCTATTTTAAGTTCCAAATTAGAAAAAATTACAGGTCAAAAATTTTATAATACCTCTCCTTTTACATTTGAAAAATTGAAGGGAGCACCTGATAGTATTGCACAGGATCTGGTGAGTTATATCAATGGTTTTTCGCCTAATGTGAGAAGGATTTTTGAGTTTTTCGACTTTGAGAAAGAGATCTTTGCGATGAACGATGCCAATATTTTATATTTAATCGTTTCTGAGTTTGCAAAGGTAAATTTACATCCCAGCTTAGTTTCCAATCGTGACATGGGATTAATATTCGAAAACCTGATCCGTCGATTTAACGAATTAGCTAATGAAACAGCCGGGGATCACTTTACGCCTCGTGAGATTATCAAATTGATGGTTAATCTATTATTCATTGATGATGATAAATTTTTAAGAGATAAGTATCACTTGAGAAAAATATTAGATCCCACCTGTGGTACAGGTGGGATGTTATCTGAAGCAAAAAATTATCTGAAGCAAAATAACTCTGATATTATATTGTTAACCTATGGACAAGAGTACAATAAAAGGGCCTATGCTACTGCCGCATCAGATTTATTAATAAAGGGCTATAGTTCGGATAAAGTTGGAAAATATGAACAAGCAGAAGGTGAGATAAAATTTGGAGATACTTTAATTGAAGATCAATTCGAAAATGAGACTTTTGATTACCTGATTGCCAATCCTCCCTTTGGTGTAGACTGGAAAAAGCAAAAGCCACAGATCGATCGGGATAAGACGCGTCGTTTTGAAGCAGGTTTACCTCGTGTGAACGATGGGGCTTTATTGTTCTTACAGCACATGATCAGCAAGTTTGAGCCTTATGAACCTAAAAACAAAAAATTCGGTTCCCGCTTAGCCATCGTATTCAGTGGATCACCTATGTTCTCGGGCGGAGCAGGCTCTGGCGAAAGTGATATTCGCAAATGGATTATCGAAAATGACTGGTTGGAAGGAATCATTGCCTTGCCGGAACAGATGTTCTATAACACAGGTATCAATACCTATATCTGGGTTTTGACCAACAGAAAATCTGAGAGCCGAAAAGGCAAAATTCAATTGTTTGATGCCAGGGAGTTTTATATTTCCATGCGTAAAAGCCAGGGAAGCAAACGTCGAAAAATTGGTGAAGGTGAGGTAGATGATGGAATTATTCATGTGATGGAGCCGAATCAAATAGCCGAGATTATTACCGAATACGGACAGTTTGCGAATACAACAAATGCCAAACTATTCGATGATGAAGATTTTGGTTTTACACGGGTAACGGTAGAACGCCCTTTACGTTTGAAATACCAAATGACGGCAGAGAGAAAACTAGCATTTTTAGATGCTTGCCCACATTTGCTAGACGATGTACAGATAATTGACAAAAAATTAGGACAGGAAATCCTGATGGATTGGAACAAGGTGTTGAAAGACATCAAAAAGATAAGCGAACAGAAATGGTCGGCTAGAGAATTGGTGGTATTCCGCAATGTGTTTACTGACAAAGACCGAGAAGCAGCAAAAGTACAGAAAGGAAAAAATGACTTTGAAGCAGATGCAGATTTAAGGGATTTTGAAAACATTCCTTTGAAGATAAATATTGACACCTATTTCAAAAATGAGGTTTTACCCTTTGTACCTGATGCTTGGATGGATCGATCTAAAGATAAAGTAGGTTACGAAATCAATTTCAACCGTTATTTTTTTAAAAACAACGAAATCCGTTCTTTAGAAATCATTAATAAAGAATTGAGCGAGATAGAAAAGGAAATTTTAAAATTATTATCTATCTAGAGATGAGTAATTACTTGAATTGGCAGAATAAGATTTCCACGGATCATAAAATTGTTCCGTTGTTGTTTGTTGCAGATTACCGTATATCTCCGGTAGATAAAATCGTGAAAGATGATGAAGAGCTGGTAAAGCTCTGTAATTATACAGATGTGTATAAGAACACTTACATTAATTCTGATATTGAATTTATGGAAGGTTCTGCTTCAGAAAATGAAATAGAAAGATTTTTGATTAAGGATGGAGATATTTTAATTACGAAAGATTCTGAAAGCTGGAATGATATTGGGATCCCTGCAATTGTTAAAGGTGATTTTGAACACACTACGGTTTGCGGATATCATTTGGCTCTTATGAGACCCTATAAAAAATTAGTAATTCCGAAATACTTATTTTATTGTTTTGAATCCAAACAGCATAGACTACAATTAGAGATAGAGGCAACTGGCGTAACTCGATTTGGAATTCCAAAAAATGCTATTGCAAAATATAAAGTTCCTTTGCCATCACTTACTCAGCAAAACAAAATAGTTGACTACCTCGATAATGAAGTGGCGAAAATAGATGCATTGATTAAGAAGAAAACCCAGCTAATCACTATTCTTGAAGAAAAGAAAAAAGCTGTGATTAACCAAGCTGTGACCAAAGGTTTAGATCCGAATGTTTCCATGAAAAATACAGGAGTTGAATGGTTGGGGAAAATTTCGGAGCATTGGGGATTAGAAAGATTGAAATTTTTAACAGATAAAGTTGGAAGTGGTGTAACACCAAAAGGAGGAGCAGAAGTTTATACGGATGCAGGGGTACTATTTTTAAGAAGTCAGAATATTTATAATGATGGTTTAAGATTAGAAGATCCAACCTATATTTCTGAAGAAATTCATGATGACATGAAATCTTCTCAGATACAAAAAGATGATCTATTGTTGAATATTACCGGAGGATCTATTGGGAGATGTTATTATTTTGATTTAGATATTCCTGCTAATATCAATCAGCATGTATGTATTATACGTGTAAATAATAAATTTTTTTATAAGTATTTACATTTTGTACTTATTTCATTTATAGGGCAATTCCAAATTGATTTATTACAATATGGTGGAGGAAGAGAAGCTGTTTCATTTGAGAATATCAAAAATTTTTGGGTTCCTTTTCCAGCTTTCGGTATGCAAAAAGAAATTGTAGCTTTTATAGAAAAAGAGTTCTATAAATTAAATACAATCATAAATAAAGTAACAGAAGCTAAAAACCTTTTACAAGAAAAACGAGCAGCCGTTATATCAGCGGCTGTTAATGGTGAACTAAATGCAATCTTATCATGAGAATTAATACATTAGAGTTGACCAATGTACGTGGTTTTACACATGCAAAACTGGAGTTTCAACCAGGCTTTAACCTTATTGTGGGGATTAATGGAGTTGGTAAGACTACTGTTTTGGAAGCTTTAAGAGTATCTATGACCCATATTCTTAAAGAAATAAAATCACCCATTATTGCAAGTGAATCTTTTAAGAAATCAGATATAAACATCAATACAGATCAGTTACATGTAAATACATCATTTACAATTGATGAGCATAATTATGATTTTATTTATGCAAAGTCGGCAAAGGATTTTACAACTATAAGTACAGAACAAAAGAAACGAACTAAGGAAAGTACCGCAAATGTCAGAGAAGAAGGTATTACGTTAGAAGATATTATTGATTTTAAACCCGAAATAAAAAGAACCAATAAAAACCTAGAATTAGGCTTATTTTTCTCAACAAGGAGATCCTTATTGGTTAATCAAACCTCAAAAGCTGTAAAGTCGGGGCTTCCTCACGCGGCTGCGTATGTAGATGCTTTGTCAGCAACCAGGGCTTTCAATGTGAAAATGTTTGCAGAATGGTTTAAAGTACGAAAGGAATTAGCTAAAACGAACCCTGAACAAATAAAAGTTATTAAACTAATTGAACAAACCATTTACACATTTTTACCGGGCTTTTCAGACCTGGATTTAGTAGAAGATGAAATATCAAAAGAACTGACCTTTTGTATTACCAAATCTCAAAAGGCCTTAAATTTTAACCAGCTTTCCGATGGAGAAAGAGGTATGTTAGCATTGGTATTTGATATTGCAAGGAGGTTAATTATTGCCTATATGGATCATGATAATCCTTTAGAAGGAGAAGCTATCATTTTAATTGATGAACTCGATTTACACCTGCATCCAAAATGGCAACGCACCATTGTGAGCGATTTAACACGAACTTTCCTTAATTGCCAGTTTATTGCTACAACTCATTCACCTCAGATTATTTCGTCTGTTTATCCAGAAAGAATAAATATTATCAAGAATTTTGAAATTGATCAAACCTTTAAGAGTTATGGTTTGGATATAAATTATATTTTAAAATTTATAATGGAAGACGATGACCGTTTAGATGAATCTATTCAGGCAATTGAATCAGTTCAAAAACTAATAGATGAAGTAGAATTTGAAAAAGCCAGAGCTTTAATTGATCAGTACAAAAATGAAAAAAATCTTGAGCTTAACGAATGGATAATGTTTGAAGCCCGAATGTCTCACCTTGAAATGTTTGACGATGAAGAGGGTAATTAAGGGCGATGAACCAGCAAGTTTTATTCAATTTAAACAGAGAAATGAAAAAGCTGGGATTAAAGTGCGTTATGACAATGGTTTAGGTAAAGATGAAAGAGGCCCTATCAAAAACGCTCTGTTAACAGAGCAAGGTTATATCTGTGCTTATACTTTGAAGAGAATTTCATTAGAAACCTGCCATATTGAACATTTAAAGCCTGAGCAACTTTGTAGAGATCACATTGAGAAAGGCATTGAGACAGTATCAGATCTTGACTATAACAATATGGTTGCTTGTTTTCCCAAAAACGGACAAAAAGGAATTTCGAAAGAAAAGTATTTTGGAGCCATTAAAAAAGATGATTCATGGGCAAATGATGGCAAAGATTATGTGTTGCCATTACAAGCTAATTGTGAAAGCCACTTTCAATATAGTAAATCAGGGGAAGTACAGGGAGTTACCGATAAAGGAAAAACTACAGTTACACTTTTAGCTTTAGACCATAATATTTTAGTTGATGAAAGGAAGAAAGCAATTGAGAGTTTTATTGGCATTCAAAATCCAATAAAAAAAGCGAAAACCGTTCAGGCAATAAGTGAAGTTGATAAAATAAGTAATGGAAAATTTGTTGAGTTCTGCATTCCTTTAAAACATGCTTTAAATGAGCATTTGGCTTACCTTGATAAGATTGAGAAAAAACTTAAATACGCTCGAAAGAAATGAGGAATACCCAAACCAAAGAAATAGCATTTGAACAAAGCATAGAACAGGTGTTATTAGCCAATGGATATGTTTCATTATCCAGCTCGGCTTATGACAAAGAAAAAGCGATATTCTCGGACACTTTGATTGCATTTATTCAAGCCACACAAGCTAAAACATGGACTAAACTGCATTCTATTTTAGGAGATAATACCGCCAATCAGATCATCTATGACCTGACGAAATGGACAGAGTTGAATGGTATGCTTTCTACGCTTCGCCATGGTTTTAAATGTTACGGTACGCAATTACAATTAGCCTATTTCAAACCTTCTCATTCTATGAATGCGGAAGTATTGGAACGTTATGATAAAAATATCTTTGGGATTACCCGGCAGTTATATTACAGCTCCCGTAATCAAAATTCAATAGATGTTGTGTTAAGTGTGAATGGTATTCCTCTCATCACATTAGAGCTTAAAAATCCATTATCCCATCAAAATATCAATCATGCCAAATACCAGTACAGGCATGATCGTGATCCGCGTGAACTGCTATTCGAGTTCAAGAAAAGAACATTGGTACATTTTGCCGTAGATACCGATGTGGTAGAAATGACGGCGCGTTTAGCCAAAGAAGCTACCTATTTTCTTCCGTTCAACAAAGGCAACCAAGGCGGAGCAGGCAACCCGGTAGATCAGGAAGGACTGAGTTATAAGACGGCTTACCTCTGGAAAGAAGTCTTACAAAAAGATAGCCTGATGGATATCCTTGGAAAATTCATGCACCTGCAAACAGATGAACGGTTTACCGAAGAAGGTAGGAAAGTGACAAAAGAAACCATGATCTTTCCCCGCTATCACCAATTACAGGCTGTACGTTCAATGATGAATGCGTCATTGGCAGATGAAGTGGGCACTAATTATTTGATCGAACATTCGGCAGGGAGTGGTAAAAGTAACACCATCGCTTGGATGGCTCATCGCTTGTCCTCGTTGCATAAAGCAGATAACACCAAATTATTCGATTCGGTGGTGGTTATTACCGATCGTGTGGTTTTGGACCGTCAATTACAGGATACCATCTACCAGTTTGAACATAAAAAAGGTGTGGTACTGAAAATCGATAAAGACTCCAAACAATTAGCGGAAGCTTTGGAAAATTCGGTGCCTATTGTTATTACTACTTTACAAAAATTTCCGTTCGTCACCGAGCAATTGCGTAAACTGGCTGAGGAACGAGGTGAAGACTCCAAGGGCTTATTGAAAACCAGGAATTATGCCATTTTGGTAGATGAAGCCCACAGCTCACAATCGGGTGAAACAGCAGCAGATCTCAAAGAAGTATTGGGAGGTGAAGAACTTGCCATAGAAGCAGCGGCCAGAGCTAATGAAGAGGGAGACAGTACGCTGGAACAATTGTACCGTAATATGGCAAAAAGAGGAAAGCAAAAAAACATCAGCTTTTTTGCTTTTACAGCAACGCCTAAACACAAAACCATCAAATTATTTTCCAGCAATGGAGAGCCATTGCACAATTATACCATGCGGCAAGCCATTGAAGAAGGCTTTATCCTGGATGTATTGCAAAACTATACCTCGTACGCTACATTTTATAAACTGGTAAAAGCTTCTGAAGATGATCCGAAAGTAGAACGTAAAAAAGCAGCAAAAGCTTTAGGACGTTTTATGCGTTTGCATCCTCATAATATTGCTCAGAAAACCGAAATTATGGTAGAACATTTCTATCAGTCTACCCGACATAAAATAGGTGGAAAGGCTAAAGCCATGGTGGTGACAGGATCTCGCTTAGAAGCGGTTCGTTATAAGCAAAGCTTTGATGATATTATCAAAGCCAAAGGATATCAAATCAAATCTTTAGTTGCTTTTTCAGGTGAGGTAGCCGACGATAAAATTCCCGACCTCATCTATACAGAAGTTGGGATGAACAATGGCATTAAAGAAAAAGATCTTCCCGAAAAATTTGCTATGGCAGAATATCACATACTTTTAGTAGCCGAAAAATACCAGACTGGTTTTGACCAGCCTTTATTGCATACTATGTATGTAGATAAAAGATTATCAGGCATTCAGGCGGTTCAGACCTTATCCCGCTTGAATCGTATTCATCCCTTGAAAGAAGATACTTTTGTCTTAGATTTTGTGAATGATCGGGATGAAATTCAGGCAGCTTTTAAAACTTATTATGACGGTGCAGCACTAGGACAGGAAGCCGACCCAAATAATTTGTATCGCATTCAACAAGAGTTATTATTAGCAGATGTTTTTACAACCCAGGACACAGATGCTTTCACATCGGTTTATTTCAAATCCAGGGAGAAACAAAGTCATAAAGATCATGAAGATATGAATCATATCCTAGACCAGCCTGTTGAAAAATTTAGGGAGTTTTTACAAAAGAATGGAGAAGAAGCCGAATTATGGAGAGGTAAGATCACTACTTTTAAGAACCTGTACGCTTTCCTAAGCCAGATCATTCCTTACCAAGATACTGACCTTGAAAAGCTGTTTATTTTCCTAAGACATTTGTCAAGTAAGCTACCTAAACCCAATACAGACCCTAACTATAACTTTGATGATTCCGTAAGATTAGAATACTATCGTTTACAAAAAATCAGTGAGGGCTCTATAAGTCTGACCACACCTAAAGAGTATAAATTGGATGGTCCTACAGATGTGGGTACTGGAATAGTGAGAGAGCCAGAGGTCCCTTTTTCACGAATCATAGATGTGGTGAATAATCGGTTTGGAACAGAATTCAATCAAGCAGACCAATACTTTTTTGATCAGATTATAGAAACAGCTATTGCCGATGAAGACATTATTCAAGCAGCTCAGTCCAATTCTCAGGATAAGTTTACTCTGATTTTTAAAAGTATCTTACAACAATTATTCATTGAGCGTATAGACCAGAATGAAAATATTTTTGCCCGATTTATGGAGGAAAAAGATTTTAATAAAACATTGACCGAGTTGTTGGCTAAGGTCGCATTTAACAAAATTAAAGCTGACAATATTGATTAGTAAAGTTTTGTTATAGTGGTTTTACTATTGTGTTTGTAAAAAAAAGAAATAACTAAGTGTAACGTTTTTTTGTGCGATCTAAAATTTCTAAGATCTTATCTTGAAGTGTTTTGGGCTCTAACACTTTAACGTCAGAGCCATAGCTTAAAATGATTCCTATTAATTCATAGTTTACGATCAGCTGGTATTCAAGGGTCAGCCCTCTTTCTGGGCAGTCTTCGATAACCGTTTGTGATTTATGGAGAGCTTGTGTTTTTAAATAATGGCCCTCTTTAGGAGTGAATAGAAGTCGCACTACTTCGATTTCATTATCCATTAAATTGATACCAATGCAATTTCCTAAATACTCCCTTGTATCAATCTGAGCATTCGGAATGTGTTCAGCAGTAGAGGCGGTTAAAGATTTAACTCGATCAAGACCGTAGGTTTGGATTTTTCTTTTTGATTCGTTGTATCCAATAACATACCATCTATTTCTATATTCCTTCAGAAAGTATGGATGCAAAATCTGTGTAGGAGAAACTTCAAACCCAAATTTCTGGTAAGAGAGATTCAAGGATATCTTCTTTTGGATAGCTTCTATTACTATATCAATATGTTCTAATCCAATTGCTACAGGAGTTTTTTCGAACTCGATAAAATCTAATATGCTTTCATGATCTGACTGTTTTGCTCGATTTACAACACGTATAATTTTATCTATTATTGTCGTAAATTCCTTCATGATAGGAATGTACTGATATTGTTTAAGGGTCGTACCAGCTAATTCCAAAGCAAGAATGTCAGCCTGATTTAGAGGTAATTTGTCGATTGAATAGTCGGGGTCAGTATAATGATAACCTTTATTTCTTTTGCAGTATTCAATAGGGGCATTGTATTTAAGTTGCTGACAATGGCGCATCAGATGCAAATCACCTTCTATTGACCTGTCTTTTATATCGATATCTATTTCGGAAATTTTATCAAGTAGCTGCTGCTTTGTCCAATAGCTACCTGGTCTTGAGAGACATTCATTAATTACTTTATATCTAGCGGTTGGTTTTCTGGTCTGAGGCATTAATTTAAATTTTAAAGAAAGTTAAAGAAAAAAAAGCACTCCGCAAATAGGTTGCGTTCTGCCACTTTAGATTTGTATCAATTATTTATTTAAATACTTTAGAATATGGCAACAAATCCGCCTAAAGGCGATGGACACAGAAACGGAGCGGTCAGGGATCGTTCTCAAACACACAATCCTAAAACAGATCAGTGGGTAAAAAGGGATACTGATACAGGTAGATTTATGGACGTTAAAAAAGATGGAACTCCATTTAAAGGAGTAACTAAGGAGAAGTAAAAAATGGATAATTATTATGTAAATGACAATGCCCAGTCAACAGGTGAGCATGAAGTACACAAAGATGGATGTTATTGGTTAAGCCAAGTTAGGAGTAAGACCTACTTAGGTTCGTATGGATCTTGTCGGCACCGGCCGTGGCAAGAGCTAAATCACATCACTATAGTAACTCTGATGGATGTGCAACTTGCTGCCCACTATGTCACAACAAATAAATCAGTAATCCCTATTGTTAAAAATTATGGAAAAAGTTTGACTGCCCCTTTGATGAAAAGGGGCTTTATTTTTTACTGCTGATTTTATAAAAAAGAGATAAAAAAATCACTCCGCAAATAGGTTGCGCTCTGCCATATTAGATTTGTATCAATTAATAATATATAATATGGCAACATGTACAGCACCAGTAAACGGTCATCGCACGGCAAGTGCAGCAGCAGCCTGCCCGGCATGTAGTAGTCGGCGCGGCTATAATTCATACTCATCTTCTTACTCCTCATCTTGGAATAGCTCGAGCAATCGAAGTAATGGAAGTGGTTCCAGCAGAATCATTAAACCACGTTGGTCGAAAGCAGGTTCTACGATTTTTTATACACCCAGCGAGGTTAGAACTCTTACTCCAGTTCGCGAAAATGTCGAGAGCCGATCAACCATGCCGGATCTTCGTGATGTTTTCCTTTGTCATGCTTGGGACGACCGAACGGGAGCCGCTAAAGATTTACATGATCTATTAGAGTCGAAGGGTGTCTCAGTTTGGTTCAGCGAAAAGGACGTCCTCTTAGGTTCCTCATTGCTACGCGAGATTGACAAAGGACTTGCGAAGTCACGGGTCGGAATTGTACTGGTAACTCCTGCGCTTCTAAAACGTTTGCGAGGTGAGGGTATAGCAGATAAAGAACTTTCGGCGCTATTAGCTCGGGATTTGCTCGTCCCTATTGTACACAATACTACTTATGAAGCATTACGAGAAGTAAGTCCTTTACTTGGTTCTCGAAGCGGTCTTAGTACTTCAGAAGAGACCATGGTTGATGTCGCAGCTAAATTAGCTGAGTTAGTTGTACTTTAGTTGAATGTGTTAAGATGTGGCTCGCCCAGATTACATAATTTATTTTGTAATCTGGGCGAGCTGTTTTACTTGTTAAGCGATACAAAATATAACATGGTAGTAAATATTTATTATTTTAGTTGGAATCAACGCCATGGATTATGACAAACAAGTATTTCTCATGCTAAAAAGGTTTCCCTCTATCATTACCAATGCAATTATACTAAGGACTTTACGGATTTCAAGATATGTTTGGATATCTAAATTGTAAATTATGAAAGAAGATACCGATTACATAGCCAGCGATTCAAATCTGCACATAATTGACAAAAATTCTTTCACCGTGGTCAAAACTCACCAAGCAGTTTCGTCTATAGCAGAATTTAGGCGGGTTAAAGACAATATAATTATTATACGTCTGAACACTGACGAGCAGGTCCCACTATCTAACATATATTGCTTGAACGATGCACTGGAGGTTGTTTGGTATGCTGAACTACCATTTGCTGATGATTATTATCCAAATCAAATAGTTTGGGATAGCGAACTCAATGATAATGCAACAAGTTGGGAGGATTACACAACGTTTAATAAAAACAACTTTACATCATCTTCGCAAAAGGGAGTAACAGTATCGATTAGTTATTCTGACGGTAGAATCATTAGCAGAATATTTACAAAGTAACTGAAGTATTTTACCGATTAGTTTACTTTTAAAAGAATTATTATATTTAAAAATGACTAAAGCCATTTTAACGTTCTCACTCACCCTCTTAAGTTTCCTTGTTAACGCACAGGGTAATTACAAGCAAAAGTTAGGGGACGTAGCAGTTATAAGTTTTCCAAAGAAGCCAGTTGCAGGAGACACTTTAGGAATACAAGGATATAGACTGACGGACTCAATTGCATTATACGTGGCCACATTCAAATTATTAACTACGGATGATTTTATAGTCGATTCAGATTCAGTTTCAAATTTTTATGATAAAGTAGTCACTGGGCTTTTAAAAAACACGAAAGGCAAGTTAATTAGCAAAAGAAGCTTTGAAATTAATGGCCTAAAAGGGGTGGAAGTTGAACATCATTCAGATGAATTTCCTGGCATGCCTGACCTTAGGTATGATCGGATTATTTTGTTGAATAATACAGCCATTAATATAACATTTTGGACCTTTTCCAGTGCTAAAGAAAAGAGTCTTTCTGCACGAGATAAATTTTTTAGCTCTTTTAAAATTATTGCAAATAAGGCGCAGCTCGTGCAAGGAACTGAAAATTCTATTGCTTATAAAATGAAAGCACTATTTGACGAGGTAACTTTCGGACACCTGATAGGTGCGATAATTCTCATCTCAGCAAGTTTCAAGTTGGGTACTCAAATCTTTAAAAGAAAAAATTTGAAAAATGGAGATTAATTTATTCGACTATGAGCCAGCGCATTTATAGTTACGCAAATATTACGTCTCAAATCAAATAGAAAATGCTAGATTTCATAGCAGACTTTTGGCTTTTCCTTCTCGCAGCTATTTCAGTTGCAATCTATTCGATTTATAAGGCTCGGATCAAAGGTGCTGTAGGAGAGAAGACTGTTGCCTGGAGATTATCTAGTTTGCCTAAGTCACGATATAAGGTGATCAATAATCTAGTGCTGAGTTCTGGTGGTAGAACCTCTCAAATAGATCATCTGGTGATTTCCAATCATGGACTCTTCGTGATTGAAACGAAGAATGTGAAGGGTTGGATTTTTGGCAATGAAAATTCAGAATATTGGACTCAGGTGATCTTTAAAAGCAGAGAACAATTTTATAATCCGATACGGCAAAATGGGGGACACATACAGGCATTGCGAGTGGCACTAGAAGAATTCCAAAATGTGGTGTACATTCCTATAGTTGCTTTTTCTGATAATGCAGCACTTAAGATAGAGGTAAGTTCTGAAGTAGTATATTATGATGAGCTTCTGGAGACAATCAAAGGATATTCTGATGTTAGGTTGTCTGATGAAATGCTGGAGGAAGTTTTTACGAGGCTTAGCGCTAAAAACGTTAGCCATACGTATAAGCGAAATCAACATATCCGGGCTATCAAAAAGAGGGTGAATGAACGCGAACGACTAGTGGAGCAAGGCATTTGCCCAAGATGTGGGGGTAAATTACTACTACGCGAAGGGAGTTACAGCCGATTCTATGGATGTAGTGGGTATCCCAGATGCAAATTTACAGTTAATATTGGTTGATTAATTATTTATATTGGCTTATCAAATTAACGCAAATGTTATTTAAACGATTTAAAAAAGACAGTCCAGAGAATCCAAAATCTGAATTGATAGAGCAGTTGTCTATAAAAATCAAACTAACGCTAATATTTTTATTCCTTTCTTCCCTTATCACAGGCTGTAATAATCCATCAATATTAAGCAAGAGTCCGGTTCCAACCATAGTTGATATGGCTAGAATGGCTGATTTAGGACATGATGAGACGATCCAGCTATTGGAGGTGAAGAAATATAAATTGGCATCTGACACGATAATCCATAAGCAGAGAATTACGGAGCTTTCGTACATCGATGGGAAATTTGAAGTATCGCTTGTAAAAAATGAATTGCGGGACAAAGGGGATATTTTTAAGTGGATCAACGTAACTGTTTTGCCAAAGGAACTGGAAAATGGCTTTTATGTGGAGTTGAAGAATCATGGATATAAACTTCTAAGAGAAGAAAATGGAATCTCTATTCGTACAAAAGTTTATCGAAGAGCCAACGAAACGGTAAACGTTAGTCAGATTGAAAATAAGAAAATACCGTTAACGGTATCCTACATGAAAATAGATCATGAAATCAGGCTGTAGAAACGGTCTGTAAATATTTTCAAAATCCTGACATATTTATAAATATTCCGCATTATTATTCAATAATATTAATTTAATGGAACTATTGGTTCTTTTGGGTTAATTGTATAAGTTTGTCACAAACAAAATAGATATGTAAAAGCTAATATTATACATTTGCAAAATCTTCAAAATATTTGGAGCATTTAGCACTTAAGAATCTCGTCTTAGAAACCTGAGAACTTCATATGACTACGAGAGAATAAGTGAATAGGTGCTTGCGCGTAAAAGCGTGAGCCCTGCTTATTCGTAGTCGGGTCTCTCAGGACCTCTAAGACGGTAAGTGGGGTTTCACGCTTTTTGCGTTTAAAAACATCTGGTTCTCCTCCGCTTTCTGATTCCGTATCGTATTGGTTTCTTCATCAATCTATGTTTTAAAAAGATGGATTTATAACAAGATACCTATGAAAAGATCAAAGAAAATCACACCACATCTACTGATCAGAGCCAGAAACCGGGCTGATGATCCTGTCAATTTCGCTATTGTTTCACTCACTCCTGAATGGGAGAAACTGATCAGCTATCGCCTCTACACCATAGAGGAGTTTTACACCAACAAAGATTTCCACTGTGTGAGCTATTGGGAGGCTCCACTGGGGTTCTATCATATTCCGGAACAGCAAGTTAGGGATCAAGGCCTTATGCAAGCGGAGGAGGATCTGGCCTTGGTGGTTTTGGAACCAGGGGAATTGGAATTATTTGAATTGCCCGTGAATAAGCTGGAAGCGCATCAGCTATTGATTACGAAGGAGGGGATAGCGCATTACAAAGCTTATGCGCATGGTACCGGGGAGGTATATTGGACATCAGAATTTAATTTGAAGCTGTTTATAGGGGAAAGTATTAAACAATCTATACAATGAAGGCAATAGAACAGGCTGACCAAGCACGATTTATAGTAGGGCAGTTCCTGCATTATAGTTACCTGATGCAACCTGAGCGCTTGACTGAACAGGAAAGAACGGTGCTGATCTTTTATTATACTGAGTTAATGGCGCTTTTGAAAGCTTCAATGGCTGTAGGGAATACACATAGATAATTAACAAAAACTTATTGATATGAAAAAAACGATACAAATGGTCGTAATGGCAGCGCTTTGCCTTAATTTTTGCTACGGTCAAGAGCTGAAAGATTGCCCTACAGAGAAGAAAAAAGGTGCTAAAACCATAAAAGAAGTGCATACTTCTGCGAATACGCAGGTATTCAAATATGCTTTTACGGGTTACCAATCTGGTTATAAGCCTGGTTACCGCGTTAGTCCAGACGTATTTATAAAAGGTAAATCTATTAGCGTCCGTAATTACACACTTAAGCAGCTTTATGCCTTGGCTTTGAGATGGGAGGGTACACATGATACTTCTGAGCAGGAGGGTGCAGAGAAGCGCATTGTACTGGATGTTCGGCAGCCCGAGAAGCTGGACAAGGTTTATTGTTATAAACTGGTAGTGGCTTACCAGCAGCAGGATGATTTTTGGGTGCTGATGCAACGCAGCCTTAATGAGGAATTTCCGGAGTATACGGCTGTAATGGAGCGCAGTGGTAAGGAGTATTTTATGGTGATCAGGGACAAGGAGTATTGAGATTGCTTCGTTCCTCGCAATGACGGACTGGGAGGTATCGCAATGACGGACTGGCGAGGTTGCTTCGTTCCTCGCAATGACGGGGCTGGGGTGGTATTGGGCGTCGCAATGACGGACTGGGAGGTATCGCGATGACGGACTGGGGTGGTATTGGGCGTCGCAATGATGGGGCTGGGGAGGTAACTTCATTTATTAAAATAGTTTCATTGTTTGAAGAATCACGCCTCATTATTTTTGGGTATGAAAAATATATCAAACCCTAAGTATTATGAAAACTTGTCCATTATTCGTCAACGCCAAAATGGTGATTGACATTGCTCACGTAGGGCCTGCGACTGCACGGAGAAGACTAACTAAAGTTCGAAAAAGATATCACATACATCCATACGGAGAGGTGACTTTACGTCAATATTGTACCCACTATAGTTTGGATATTAATGACGTCATAGATCAATTACTCGGCAACAATCATCGAAATAAAAGCGCTCAAATGTGATCAAAAAGCGCTCAATTGCGCTCATATGTGTCACATCATTAGGTTTTTATAAACCTCACTGTTAGTTTTGCTTTACAATTAACTAATGGTTTCACAATTAATTCTTATGATTATGGGAATTCAACATTTAGGCGCCTTTGGCGGTTTCCAGGGAAAGGCTGGACCGCTGGTAGGGCACCGGGTAAATGGACAGAACGTGATTACGGGTGTGCCGTATCCGTCTACTAAGCCGCCTAGCCAGCCTCAGCTGGATGCGCGCAGCATCTTCAGGATTCTGATCGACTTCATCAGGCCGATCAACAGTTTTCTGCAGGTGGGTTTTAAACACGTTAAGAAGGAGAAGCAGTCGGCCTTCAACTATGCCTTCAAGGAAAATTATGCTGCAGTAGCCAAGGTGTCGCCTTTCACCATCGACTACAGCAAAATCATCCTGAGTAAAGGACACCTGGATGCTCCTTACCTTCCTGAGGTATCTACTGCTGCTACATTTGCCGTAAAATTTGAATGGCTGGCAGATGTAGGTATGGGTGGCGGAGCGGCAACAGACCGTATCTCGGTACTGGTGTACAATCCGATGAAGGATACCTTCGTAGGGCAGATGCAGGTGGTACCTCGCTCTGCACTCAGTTACACACTACTTGTTCCTGGTGATTTCTCTGGAGACATGGTGGCTTGCTGGATCAGCGCAGTATCTGCGGACGGCAAGGTGGTGAGTGACAGTTTGTACCTTGGTAAGGTACCGGCAGGTTGAATTTTTTACAGACCGGTGGCCATATGTGCTGCCGGTCTTTTCTTTTACGCTAATCAGATGATATTATGGGAACTTTAGATGAAGGCTTGTTTGGCGGTTTCCGCGGTAGGACAGGTGCCTTGGTAGGACGAAAATTAAATGGAAAATATGTGATCTCGGCGCTGTACCGCAAGCGTGGCAGGATGAACAGGGACTCGCTGCCTTCTCAATTGAGGGCAATGCCCATGATGGTGACGTTTTTGTCGCCCCTAAGGGAATTGATTGCCTTGGGTTTTCGGAGGTATAAGAAAAACCAAACGGCTTTTAATGCGGCAGTTAGTTATAACCTGACTCGTGCCATAACCTATGTTGACACAGAGCCTTACATCGATTGTTCGATGTTGTGCTTTAGCAAGGGAACGGTCTTGACGAACCTTTGCACGGTGATCATGATGGAAGAGGACGAATTGATCTTTCGTTGGGAATCCGGTACACAGGCCGACCAGATGGATCTGGGTACTTTCCTGCTTTATGATGAGGATTCACAGCTTTTTCATGTGAAGCGGGATGCTGCCAGACGGCACGAGGAGATTTACTTTTTTGCCTTGCCGCCGGGCATTGCTGGCCATAGGCTCCATGGTTATATGATCTACTCGGACGCGGAGGGCAAGGGGCAAAGCGATTCGATGTATGCAAGTTATTTAACCATAGCGCCATGAGTACTGCAAATTTTGGTCCCTTCGGAGATTATAGCGGCAGAATGGGCAATTTGGTTTTTTATAAACTGATGGGCAAGCAGGTGGTACGGCGCATAGGCCGTAATGCTTCGCCCTCGGTGGCGCAGTTGGCCGGTTGGCAGCGGATGTCGGTGGTGAATGCTTTTCTGAAACCCATCATGCCTTTTATCAATGTTGGATATGCGGTGCAGGCGCAGGAGAAGGGTATATTTCCGCAGAATGCGGCGGTGTCTTATCTGTTTAGGTATGGTATGAAGGGTGTGTATCCTTCTTTGGAGATCGACTATCCGAGGGTCTTGGTGTCGCAGGGTGTGTTGGCTCCGCCGCTGGACGCCAGTGTGGCCTTGCTTTCGGAAGGACTGCGTTTCAGTTGGGCTTATGATCCTGTTGTTCCGCTGTCACTACCCAGCGATGAGGTGATGGTGCTGGCGTATTTCCCTGGGCCGGTCAAGGCGGTTTTTGAGATCGGTACGGCAGTGAGGAGCAGTGAATCGGTTTTGTTGAGGCTGCCGGCTGGTTTGGCAGGGGATATGGAGCTGTATATTTCTTTTGTGGCGGTAGACAGGAAGGCGGTGAGTGATAGTGTGTATTTGGGGAGGGTTAATGCTTGAAGCTTTCCAGAAAAACATTTTGATCACTACGATTTTTTTGATAATTTGTAGTCATGGAATAAATAAAATGGATGATCTATATGAAATACCTCTCAGTCTTTTGTCTTCTCTTCCTATACACTAGTGTATTTGCGCAGAAGAAGGAGCTATGGTACAAGTTTTACAATGCCGACAGCACGCTCGCCGGTTTCAAAGATGCCAATGGTGTAGTAAAAATTGAACCAAAATTTCAACCCTTTTTTTTGCATGGCGTTTTTGAAAATATCATTTCAGTGAATGAAAAGCAGGGAGATAAATATGCCAGATGCTTATGAATAGCAATAATCACCTGAAAGAAATAATATTTGCAATACTTATAATAATAATTGCCCGCGACAGTTATGGACAGAAAGGTTACACGCAAACCGCATTTATAAAAGGTCGGGGCAATTCTCTCGATACCATTATTAGAAAGAAGACTGAGGTATCTTTTAATAGAAGCTTTACAAACAATTACAAAAGTGATGGATCAAATGTCCAAGCATTAAGACCTTACATTGTTTCGGACATCGTAAATCCCAATAATACTACACACCCGTTGTACCGTGATCGTGTCAATGATGCCAAAGCAATGTTTCCACAGGCTAAAGCTAAACTAATAGAAGTTATGAATAAGGGAATGATAGCTAAGGAGTTAATGGCTAAAGTTGGAATTTTTAATGAGGCGGGTATAAATGCTATCAACTTCGTTTTCCTTCCGGTTTATTATATTACACCGAATATTGTATTTTATAAACCTGGTGAGAATTTTGCAAAATACTATAACTTGGGAACTGGTGCAACCAAATATCTGATGTTGCGAAATAATGAACCTGTTGGCTATCTAGACTTTTATAAAAGCAATAGCGATTTCAAAAGTTCCTTTTACAGGATAAGTCAGAATGAGTTGGAAAGCTATAAAGCGGTTTTGAAATCGGGTAAAAAACCTATTGGAATAAGGCAGAGTATTTTTACAGATCCTGACGAGGGCGGGGGCGAAAGCGTCAACTGCTTCGGATATGTAGAGCAAGGGCATTTAGTTTTATCATTTTACGAAGAAGGAATTGTTAAGCAGGTAGGTGCTGATCAATCACAAAAGGCAAATCCACTTTTTCAAAAGAGCTATACCATTCAGACTGCAGAGTCTTTCTTTTCGGGAAGCGGCAATGGCTCGATCATAAGTAGCTGGTTGAAAAATACAGTGGGTAATTTGAAGAATCGACCGCCGAGAAAATAATCTTTCATACATAGACGTTTGGAACTAATAACTTTCCTTTCTAATTGATTACCTATTTTCTTTTTAAATATTTATCTGAAGTAAGGAATACTAAAAATCTATCAAGTCTTTTATCGATTGTTATAAATTGACAGTACCTATCCAGTAGCAGGATGATTTTTGCGTGCTGATGCAACACATTCTTAATGAGGAATTTCCGGAATATACCGCCACAATGGAGTGCAGGGGCAAGGAGTATTGATACGAATAATAGATAGGCTATCTGACGAAAGGTGACTGGTGGAGAAAGGAGTTTGTTCATTTGCTTTTTATAGGCGCTTAGAAAATTTCTTCAATATGCTTTCAAGGTTCTAATACCACTTTTAAATTTTAATTTGATCAATATCATCTATTTAGACTTGCGTTAATCGCTAAAATAATATTAATAGCCTATTTTAGTAGACGTATTTACTCATTAAATTATCGCCTCAAATGGAAGCTCAAACCATAATTAACCCGGAAAAAGAATATGAAGCACTTAAACAGGAAAGTTTAAAGATATCTGAGTTCAATTTTCAGCTTATTAATATCAATCTTACATTAGCAGGCGCTTTTTTAGGGTTCGGGATTCAAGACAATATGATTGCAATGTTACTCCCTCCAATCGAATTGGTGATCCTAACTCTTTGGCGTAAAAATCAGTGGGATATACTCAAAATCAACTATTTCATAGCAAAAAAATTCGAAGGCGTTGAAATGCCACTCTCCTGGGAAACCCACTCAATGAATAATAATATTCTTGAAAATAAACTTTATAATTCAATCTTTAAGTTTGGTCAACTCGGTTTATTCTTACTTTCGTCAATAATCGCATTAATTGTCGGTTATTTGGGGTATGTAAACACAACACCTCAGAACTTACTGATCTTTGTAGATTACATTTCTGTTATAACAATTACAATCGTTTTTTTTATGACAACAAAAGAAAGATTGATAAGTATCATTTCAGTGGAAGAACTATGAAATTCCTAAGTTTAATATTTGTCCTGATCACTAATATCGTATTGGCTCAGTCATCTAATCTGTACAGAAAGGACGGGAAACTTTTCGTGGATACAACTTTTTCGATACCGCAACAGTCATTAAAGATGGCTGATAGACTTGAAAAGGTATTGCTGCCTTACATTTACAATACTCTAAAATACCCAGAAATAAATAGGGAGGTTAATGTTGAAGATGATATCATAGTAGAATTACGGCTAGGCTCCGATGCAGGTAATACCGATTATAGAATTGCTAAATCGAAGACAGACTATTTTACAAAATATCTCCTGACTTATTTTAAAAGTCTACCTGACTTCCTAATTGAGCAGATTAGCCCCCAGAAAGGGGTCTTGCAAATTTACATTCCCTTGAAGTTTATAATAAATAGAAATCGACTCAAAGAAACACTTAAACTTAATAAAGCGCTGACTATCGAAGCTAATGAAGTAGCACCTCAATCGATCATTATTACGCATTAATGAACTTCGTATAAGATTATAATATTGAAACTGGTTATAAAACGACCACAGAGCAGAAGAAATGACATCGGAAAAAACTATAGTTATTCCACTAAGTAAATCAAAGCTAATTACGCTTTCCATTGCTTCAGTTATCTTTGTCTGCAAAGAATTCGGCAATTGGCCCCATCGGAAGTTCGTTATTAAAACTGAAATTAAACTTAACCAAAATATCTAATTAAGAAATACTATTTTAGTGTTTTCTGATGTAAATTAAAAAATGAAATCACTTGAGCTTGCGATATTATTATATAATCAATGGTCTGCTCCCTGGAAATTTTACGATTATATCATACAGGATCAAACGATAATGGATCAGGATAAGGTTCTATTCAAGAACTTGTGGGCAGGAGCTTCCAGCTTTGAGCTCTGGAATGATCCATCCCTCAGCAAAGGCTGTGAAAACGCAGGAGCATTCTTAAGAGATACTAGTGAACTTAGCGAGGCGGCAGTTGACTCGATAGTGCGGGCAATCTCTTATGAGTGGAAATGATTCTGAAATCAATAATTTATGAGAAAAAGAGTCATAGTAAATATTGTCATAGCATTTGTTATCTTGCCTTTGGCCTATCTGACAAAAATATATCTTGAACGTGAAGTATTCGCTAATACCTACTCCCAATCTTCATTTTCAGAGTGGCTTTCTCATTTCGCAATGCTGACTTTTTTTTGGATTCCACTAATATTTATATTATTCGTCCTTTTGCCATACAACTATATTATCTTAAACAATTCCTTTTTCAAGGTCAGCCTACTTAGAAAGTGTATTGTTTTTCTCGCTATTTTAGTCGCACTGTTTAGTTTGGTGGGATCTTTTGCGAACATCTGGTTTTATCCGCTTTGGATGAATTTGTATACCCTTCTCGTATTGTCTGTAATAGCGGCCATTTTTGCGAGTATGATCCATTTTTTAGTAGATACACGAAAAGGGGCAAAATAGCGTTGTTCGTGCGAAACCATGGGGTTGGTTAGCGACAAATGAAATATACATCATGTTTATTTGGCTTTTACAGTCAATAAATACGTTTTTACAATAATCGTATCTCTATCTCCCAGTCTATTGATTACATCGGCATTGAATTCGTTAATTACCAAGCCACCTCTCCGGTTTAATCCGCTAACAGCGCTATTGATCCAGGAAGAAGTAACGTACGCAAACATGGGTATTTTGAGTTCATCGTAGCCACTGCCATAAGCAATTCTGACATCCTTGCTGATTTCAGTGTTTCCCTCAGTTTTGATGTTTTGATATTTGGCAACATGATGGTACAGCTGGTTTTGGAGAACTGGCACGGGTGCTATAGATTGGATTGTAGAGGTCATGGTAAGCATTTCGCCATTTCTGGAAATTAGATAAGGAGAATGTGTGTTGAAGAAGTCGACGCTATCTTTGGAAATGAAACTTAAAAAAGGTTCATTAGCATTTTGCGTTTCCTGTTCTAATCTGAAATTACGGCTATAAATCCACATGAGTTCCTGAGTTTTTTTAGGGTCGTTGAGCAAGCCACCTTTAACATATACTTTGGTGTCTGAAACCACCATTGCCTGTTCAGCATATAAAGTAATTGGAAAATTGACCTCAGGCTCGTCCTTTTTACAACCATAAAGTGCTGTTATTAATAGGAGTAATAAGATGGTATAGTTGGAAAACGTCTTCATCTCACAGTTGCTTAAGTAAGTACATAGGCGAATATAACATTTCTGGAGCATTTAGTGTGGGTTTAATCCCTTAGGGTGATAAGGTGTGCTAGTGATACTATTCAAAATTATTGTTATAAACTTGTAGTGGCTTACCAGCAGCAGGATGATTTTTGGGTGCTCATGCAACGCAGCCTTAATGAGGAATTTCCTGAGTATACGGCTTTAATGGAGCGCAGGGGTAAGGAGTATTTTATGGTGATCAGTGACATGGAGTATTGAGATTGCTTCGTTCCTCGCAATGACGGACTTGGGTGGTATTGGGCGTCGCAATGACGGAGTAGGGTGGCATTGGGCGTCGCGATGACGGGCTGGGGAGGTATTGTGACGAGGTGGGGAGGTCTTGTGCGATGCTATGCCTTTGCTTATTGAATAATTCAGCCACATATTTATCCTTAGTGAAAGCAAGCTTATAACCTCTTCTAATGTACTAGGCTTCTGCAAGGATAATGCTACCAGAATCCTTGCACTGCCTCTGGTACAAAGTAGTAGGATAGTAGTAGGAAAGTAGTAGGAGAGTAGTACAACTGATAAGCCTTGATAAAAGGGATCGGGGGGTAAGTAGATAGCTGGTATGTGGTAGAAATATACGCTTTGGATTTAAACGGCAAAGCCACTTTCTGCGAAGTGGCTCTGCTAATCATATTTGCTACAATGAGCATTGTGTTACCGTTGACCTAATCAACAAGCTTGATCCCAAATCTACCACCCCAAGGATCGCCAACAGTTAATGCAGTCCACCTGTCCATCTCAACATTCTTTGATCCACTGCCTGTCCATCTCATGCCGCCCATAATTTTCGTCTGCTCTTGTTTACTCAAAGAAGTTATGCTCTTTTTTTCTAACTTTTCCAATTTGTTTTCTTTGTTTTCATAGCTGTAAAGTTTTTATAAGTTCATTTTATATGAAAAACAATTTTAATGCCAAATAGCTCAATAGGTTTTTTGCACCTTATTATTTGCTATCTTGCCTTTGGCTTAATCTGACCAAAAAATTTGAGCATACCTATCAACATTTTATCTTGCTTTTGGCTCGATCATAAGTAGCTGGCTGATTAGATTGCTTCGTTCCTCGCAATGACGGGGCGGGGAGTATGTTGACGAGGCGGGGAGTATGTTGACGAGGTGGGGAGTATGGTGACGAGGCGGGGAGTATGTTGACGAGGCGGGGAGTATGTTGACGAGGAGGAGAGTATGGCTACGAGGCGGGGAAGTATTTTGTGTAGCAAAGCGCAATGCGGGGCCAAGACGGTCTTTTCTAACTTAGGCAGAGTTGAGATGTTAATGTCGGTTGAAACCGGATTTTATACGCAATTAATATTTATATTTAACTGCTTAATAAATCATCAGCAAATGAGATTATTATTTACGCTATGCCTAATTATTGCTTCCTCAACCGGATTCACGCAAACACAACAGCAAATACGCAACTTAACCGCATTCAGCAAATTATATGGGTATGTTCAGTATTTCCATCCTTCAGATGAAGCATCAAAAGTTGAATGGCAGGGTTTTGCTGTTTATGGAAGTCAAAAAATGCTTCAAGTTACGAATGACCAGGAATTAATATCCACTTTAAATGAGCTATTTCTGCCAATTGCACCAACAGTCAAAATTTCTTCTAAAAAAAACCTAAAGCTTGACGTTTCCGGTATAACGCCTCAGAGCTTAACTGGGTACGTACCTGTTTATTGGCGGCACGTAGGTTTAAAACTACCCTATTTCGACAATATTTATAGCAGCGTTCGAATAAACAGAATTAATCCTGTATCTGAGACCAGAATCAAACAAAGTGCGTTTGCTTTAATATCACCAATTGATGTTCGTCCCTACAAAGGCAAAAAGTTTAGCTTAAGCATTCATGTAAAATCAAACATTAAGGGTTTAGTTTTACAGCCATATTTAGATAAACTAAATTTTGTAGGAGAATCCTCGATTTCAGATAACGAAAACGAGTATGTTTACGATGGTGTTTTTGATCCTAAACTGGACTTGTTTACGGTTGCCATAGAACCCAATTTAGGCGCTGTTGGATCATTGGAGGTTAATAAAATAAAGCTACGGCTATTTGATAATGGAAGAGAAACCCTTGTTCCCTTAGTTGAAAATATGGTTTCATTGAGTCAATTAGATTCGAAGGTAGACAGCAGAATAATTCGTTTTTTTAAACATCAGGGCAATGAAAAGATTTTCGACAGAGAACTTAAAATTGGTGAATCTGTAGTGCAAAGCTTAGTCCCTGGAATAAAATGTATGGTCCCTTTGGTTTTGTATGGAAAAGAAAAGCATACCTATCCTGAGGTAGGGGAAAGTAACGTTGCTAAACTCATCAATCTTGCTTACGAATCGTGGCCGAAAGATGAACATGGAGACTTCAGCATTAGTGGCTCAGATTTGTCTATTAGATTAGCCGATTTTGTAATTTTATATAATGCGCTGAAGCATTCTTACCCCTATTGGGAAGATGCTTCACTCAAGACAGATGAAATTTGGAATGCAGGAATTCATAGGGTATTCTCTGACAGAACTGATCAGGATTTTTTAAGAACGTTGAAGTGGATTGCCAATTCCCTCAATGATGGTCACATGTTCGTAGATTTGCACGGTGACAACAATGAAGACATCGCTTCTGTACCATTGCTTTTTGATATTGCAGAAGGAAAAGTAGTGGTAAAAAAAGTACTCGACTCTGGCTTGATTAAAACTGTTAAACCAGGAGACGAACTCATTCAAATAGCGCACAAAAATCCCTTTGACCTGCTTCGATCCAATGATTCGCTTTATTCTGGTTCGGTTCAATGGAAGCGGGCAAAAAGCATTTTAAGCCTTGCCAGGGGTAAGAAGGGTGAAATTTGTCATTTGACTTTAAAAAGTAGAGGACAGATTTATTCCCTGAACACTTCTCACACCTTTGCTTACAATGAGTATATTTCTGGTTCTGATCGGAATAATAGAAGCATGAGTGGCTGGGTTTCTGATGATATCTTCTACATTAATTTAAATAAAACGACCACTGAGGCGCACATGGCTGATATTTTGAAAGCAAAATCAGTGATTGTTGATCTGCGTGGTTATTTGAATGAGGATACGGAAACATTTCTATCGCATTTGACGGATAAAAAGCTGAGCTCAAATAGTGGTATGTTTACACCTCAAATTTTATATCCTGATTATAAAAATGTATCCTATACTTCAGGCTCTTATACTATCGTGCCTGCTCTGCCTCATGTAAAAGCGAAAATATTTGTACTATCTGATGCCACAGCGCAAAGTGCTGCAGAAAGCTTCTTATCTGCTTATAAACAATTTAAGGTGGCGACTATTGTAGGTCAGCCAAGCTCCGGCACCAATGGAAACATCAATTTAGTCTCTATGCCTGGCGGATATCGCTTTTTTTATTCTGGAATGCTAGTGAAAAACCCTGATGGAAGCAGACATCATTTAAATGGGGTATTACCTGATGTGATTGTCAATAATACCATTCTGGGCATACGGAATGGCAAAGATGAAATCCTGGAAGAGGCTGTTAGACTAGCTGGGCAGAATTGATACAAGCCTTATACTTTTGAAATCGCCGGAATTGGAGGTAGTCATTGACCGCAGGTCCTCAGTGGCAGACATGACGTCTGGCGTTTAGCAACTTTTTGCAGGCGCAGTCGGAGCTGAAAGCTGTGCATAGATCCATTACTCAGGAGCCGGACGCAGTAGATTTTTTTTTTAAAAAATTCCAGCATTGATCACATTGTGATTCGATATGAAAATGGTACGACTAAAGGCTTGAATGTATATAAAAAGGGGAAGTTGACTAAACAAGGAAGCCTTTCGATTGAAAACTATACTATGTCCTTTCCTGGTGACGGACATATCTTTAACAATAAATATCCCCAGTTTAAATATGAAAATTCGATCGCGACGGGCTATTTCTTTCTTAGTTTGTCAAGTAAAGCTATATTTTGATTATATAACTCCTGATATTTATTGAACAGATCAGTGTCACTTGGCCTGAAAGGGGAATAGGTGTAGTGAACAGTGGTCTTAAGACCAGCTTCAGTTATTAAAGCTACATACATGATCGCTCCGCCTCCAAATTCGTTGACGATTTTTTCACTAATAAACGGATATGAATAAGACTTCAAAGTAGGGTCTATCAAAACTCTGACCTGCGATATCCTATCCCCACGGTTTCCTTTGACCGGAGAATCTATGGCCCTATTATTCTTCAATAGGATATATTTCGTTCCATTGATTGTGGTATCCTTATCTTTTACAAGGTCTGAAAGATTCATACCATTACTAAGATATGGCTCGGTGAAGAAGCGAACTCCTTTTTTATTTCCATCGCCGACCCGATATATTTCAATTGTTTTTGCAGAAGGTTTTTTCTCAATGTCGAAGCTCATTCCGATCATTTCTTGATAATTGGTAAGATTATAAGCCTGGAGCCTCTTTCCTGATACCAGTTGTTTCGAAACTCCAGTTCCTAAATTGGTTTCTTCTGCAAAATAGTTTATCTTAATAGTTTCCAATATAAAGTCCTTTCTCACAAGAAAACTATCAGTTTTGATAAATGGTCCACGATTAGGCTGGATAGCTTCAATTTTGATAACTACGAGCGACTCATTTACAGGGTTTTGAGCCTTACTCAAAACACAACTGAACACAAATGCGAATACTAAAAGATTTCCCTTATTCATCTTACTAAGGTAATAAAACATGAACGATATAAGTGTGTATCCCGGTTTTGTATCTAAGAGGTGTGTAAATTCTATTGCTGCGCATCAGACAAAATATATTTTACTGTTTCTGCTATTCTATCTTTAGACTTTAGTTCAATGTTTGGTTTTACTCCAATACCTACAGTGGATAGCTGATATAATGGTATATTATCGATGGAGTACAATAGTATTTGGGAGGCTTGTGAAAGTGTTTTAATAGAGCAATCATCCAAAATATTGAATTATCTACCAAAATTATTAATATTATTACAAAATATTAATTATAGAGAAATACTTGGTTGTTTTAGTTGTCGTAAGTATATTTGTTTCGACTTGTTATTTAGGACGGATGAAAAGATACCAGGATATATTTGAAGAGATACTAGTTGATACCAACATTGCCGAATCCACTGTCGAATATTCGGTGGGAGCGAAGAATCCTTTTATTGACCCATTAGTAGATTGGGCTTTTAAGCGGATTTTTGCTAGTGAGGCGAATGCATCTACGATGACTAAAGAGCCAGTATTTGCCGAAGAAATGGGGGCGTTTTTTGAATCGGCGAGATGCGCCAAATTTACAAAGGAGGAATTAGAAATGTACAGAACAGCACAACAAGAAGAATGGGACAATCAAAATGCCCTTGATTATGCAAAGGAAAAAGCGATGAAAGAAGGTCTTGAGCAAGGTCGTGAGCTAGGTCGTGAAGTAGGTGTTTTAACCAAGGCCATTGAAATCGCGTTGGAAATGATCATGCAGGGATTTGATCTTGCGAAGATTGCCAATATCACTAAGCTTTCTAAAGAACAAATTCAGGAACTATATTGAAGACAATATCTGGACCAATATGTGAATGACGCAGGGGGATCACTCCTTCGTCATTTCCAATAAGCGGGCTTTTAACTTCTCATTTTCTATAAAGTGAGCGCCATTCTCTACTACGAGGCCTTTCTTATTGACGATAGTATAATGTGGTATCCCGCTGATCTTGAACTTGTCAGCAATTATGTTGTATTCGTCGGCAACAAGTCGATAATGCTCGCCTTTAATATCAGGGATCATCACTTTGTAGGTGCTCTCTGGGGAGGTCTGATTGGTGATGTAAACAAAGACCACATCTTTGTCCTTTAATTCCTCTTTCAGTGCTTTGATATTTTGGATGCCCTCTAAACATGGTGCGCACCAGGTGGCCCAGAAATCAACTACCACAACCTTTCCCTTGTATTGCGCGATGATATTGTCAAACACACTGTCCGCTGCCGCCTTTGGAGTTGCATGGCTCACATAGCCGATTTGTATTTTGCTGCTTGCTATCGCCGCTTTCACCGCATCGTTTAAGGCCAGCACTGAGGTAAATAGATACTTATTTTTCAGGGTCGATTTCAGATGTGCTAAACCTTTATCTGACATCGCAACTTTTTGATCATTGATGTTCTGGCAGCTATCCTGTAAGCTCATTAGTTCCAGCTCCAGGGTAATGTCTTTGTTGATCAATTTTTTCAATACCTCTGGACGCGCTTTCTCCAGCGCACCAGGTGGCGTAGCATTTCGCATCATAGACTCTCTATAGTGCTTTAAAGTGATCCTGATGCTCTGTTCCGTGGTATCCATCTGCTTAAGTTTATTGATCTGATCTGTATAATCAATACGTCCGGCTTTGTCGTAAATGAGATCCAGAAACTTCAGCCTGTTTATGAAAGTGTAGTAATTGTTAGACCTCATGGCAGAAGGATCATTATAGCGGATCCTTTCTAAGAAATCGTAGTAGGCCGGCTCCAGCTTTAGATCTCGTGAATTTTGCAATCTGCTTTCGGCAGATATCTGATTTTGCTTGCGGTAGGCCGCATCTTTATTGTAGTTGTAGGAAATGAGTAATCCTGCAAACATGTACTTGATGTCGTCGGTAGCCAAAGCATAGGCTGTTTTGCTCAACCCCGAAGCTTTAGCCACACTATCTACCGCTGCAAGTTTCTTTGCCTGCATGCCCAGGAAATATGCCTTATACTGCTCGGGACTTTTGTCGTAAATATCGGCATAGATAGCATCCCAATTGTAGCTCATCAGGATGGGGCGAACCTTATTGATGTCATTATTGATTCCCGATCCATCCCCCTCAAAAAGAGATGACACTTCGTATGTGGCGGAAAAGCTAAAGTTCTGGGTCAATTTTTTACCTGCCTCAAAATAAACGGTACCCACGAAAAAAGGAAAGCTGATCCAGCATTCTCTATCCCTGATTAGCGGAAACTCTGCAGTAAATGTTCCCTCTGGACTGATGCTGATTAAATAGTTGGTATTTACTCCAGTGACCACATCTGATATGATTACATTACCAGTTTTAAATCCCCAGGCAGGAGTGTAGCCTTTGAGTTTTCCGGTATAGGTTGTGGTTTTTGCGTTTGCTAAGGCTGTAAAGCACGAAAGGATGATTAGGAGCGAAATTCGTTTCATGTTCAGGAGCTTTTAATGTTAGTTAAACTTAGCGAAATAGTTCGGTTGGTATACAATATATTTATCGCAGTTTTAAAATTACATCTTTTCGTTTTATCTTGGCGATATGAAATTTTCAGCTCTGGTGTTTCTTACACTATTTTTTGGTGCTACAACTGGTTTAAACGCGCAGTATCTGGATCAGATATCCAAACAATTGTATCCACCATCAGATCTTAAAAAAGACATTGATCTCGTACAAACTACACTGGAAAAAGAACATCCGAATTTATACCTGTACATCAGTAAAAAAGTGCTTAACTATAAATTTGATAGTTTAAGAAGGACAATAGATAAGCCACTTACGCCTATTGCCTTGTATGTAAAGTTATTGCATGTGATTAGCAGTATAGGCGATGGGCATTTGACAGTAGAGATAGATTATTCGAAACTGACTCCCCAGGATATTGCTTTTTTGAAAAAGCCATCATTGCAGCACCCCATTTATCAGTTGGACTACTATGTGACCGGAAACAGGCTTTTTATTGCCAGGAATATATATGCTGATTCCAGCATTGTCAAGGGTTCAGAAATCTTGAGCATCAATAATATACCTGCTGCAAGGCTGGTTGATAGCTTGTATGGTTATATCACCGCGGATGGTTACAATACCACTTTCAAGAGATATCTGATGAACCATAATGGTTTATTTGCTGAGCGTTACCGCTTTTTGTTTCCCGGAAAAGAGCGTCTTAACATTTCCCTGAAATCTTCAGGGACTTTCAGGGAAATTAAGTTAGATGCACAACTGAAGAAGGGCTTTGACAGTGTTGGTGGTGTGATACCGCCTAGTGCAGCGTACAGCAGATTGTCTGTTGATAGCAATATTGCCTATATTAAATTACGCAATTTTAATATTGGACCTGAGTATGGGGGCTATCAGGATATTTTTGCAGACATAGAAAAGCGTAAGTTAAAGACGCTGATCATTGATTTAAGGGGAAATACCGGCGGAAATTTAATTTGGACAGCGAGGTTTTATAGTCACCTGATAGATTCTCCGAGATATTTTTACAGGCTTCCTGAAGAAATAAAAAAGCAGAAAAGACTGTATGACAATGACAAAATACGGGTGTGGGTAGATAAAATGTCAAAGTCAGACTTCGAGATGATCCAGCCTCACCAATTTAATTTTAAAGGTAAAATATATGTATTGATTGATGGAGGGTCTTTTTCTGCCGGCAGTTTACTTGCAGCGAATTTAAAAGAACTAAAAAATGTAACGCTTGTGGGTGAAGAGACGGGTGGTAGTAAAAACGTATGGACGGCTCTGATATTGAAAACAATTACATTGCCTGTGAGTCAATTGTCGCTGCGCTATGGAACTCTTCCTGCTTTTTTTGGCGACATTACAAATATCGACGGCAGGGGCCTTATGCCAGATGTTCCGATTACTTACCAGATTGAAGATTATCTGGCAGGTAAAGATTTGGAACTGGACTGGGTGTTGAAGGATATTGAGAAAAAAGCCGGGCTTCAATAACCGATTGCCTGGAGCTGTATATTTCCTTTGTGCCCCGCATCACGGAGGACACTGTACATGAATAGGCTTTTAATTAACTGAATATAGTTTTGCAAATTGCTCAATAACTTCTTCCCAATTGTCGCCAAAAGCTACCTCTATCATGCGGCCATTTGGTGATACCAGGATCTTTGTTGGATATCCCATGATGTGATATTGATTTTCTATGGTATCGTTTGCCATAGCCACAGGAATAGTAAATTTGTTGAAGCTTAGATAGGACTTTACTTTATCAGCATTATCCCGACAGGCAACGCTTAAAAATTTAATGCCTGTATGATCCTTATCGGTCAGTTTATGATTAAAAGCATTTATTTGAGGCATTTCCTGTCTACAGGGCTGGCACCAGGTTCCCCAAAAATCAATCAGCAGCCAATTGTTCTTATAGTCGCCAAGTGTATGTTGGCCACCATCAATGCCTTTTAATATAAAATCTGGTGCGATCTGCCATGTTGGTACCACTTCCTTAGCGAAAAAGCTTTTAAAATCCCCTTTTGGGAAATATTTGCTGTAGCTCCTTTCCATTGCCATTATGTTTTTTGGCGCTGAGTTTAAAAGTTTCACAAAGTTATTAAGTGCCAAAACGGTATCGCGGTTGTCGAAGAGATGCTCCATATAGGTATCACGGTAGCTTTCTTTTGCATTCCGTAAAAAGAGACGGTCAGAAGCGCTGTGATCGTTGCCAACAGCGGTACCAGCAGGAGAACATAATGCGGCCTTGGCCAAATACTGTGCTGCATTTGCCGAATCGACTCCCTTAGTAAATAAATATTTAGAGTAATAGGCATAAGCAAGCAAAGCCTTATTGCGGGCGGTATCGTACTTTGTGCTATCCGCTGTTCTTGCTTCTAAATTGGTCATTGTCTTGGCCAATAAAGTTTGGGCTACACCAGGCTTGTTCACATCCAATAGCATGTTGTAGAGCATTAAAGCATACCAATTACTATTTGCCTGGTCGATCGACTTCCCGGTTATTTTCATTAAGCTGTTGGCCGTTTCAATGAGATGCTCCGGATCGTTTTTACGCAATCGCGCGTTTGCCCAAAGATTAAAAGCCAGCGTTTTTTGACGAAGCCCTTCAATTGGCGATTGTTGGTACAGGTCTATTAATAGCTTGTATTTTTTATCATCAGCTGATGGTTCCTTAGTGTCAATAAACTTTTGGGCAAAACTATTTTGCAGCCAATCATCAAAGCGTTGCAGCTGATAGAAATTCCGGCTTACATCATAAGACTCGGCGGCCGACATTTTCTCCATCTGAAAGAGCTTATTCAACAAATGATTGCTTTGCGCTCCGGTCAAAAAGCTGTTGGGTGTTTCAAAAAGCGCTTTATTGTAGACATCCGGCGATGATGTCCACTGGATAAATTGAAGTCTGCTTGACCTGTAATATGGGTCATTATAGTATAAGGGATCGTGTAGCTTAAAGTAATTGCTGAGTTTCACCGTATCAAAACCGACACCTTTCGCGAATGCGGAACTGTGGTATACATTTAAGTTCATGTACATATTCAGCCAGGCGGTGTCTGATCTGTATTTGTTTAATACAGTGCGTAAGGTAATCTCGTTATTTTCATTAATGACGTAGCCATTTGGCATTTTGTACTGGTGCAAAATATTGGCTTTTTGTACCAAGCTAGTATGATCGATATAGGTATAGGTCCTTTCTGTAAGGCCTGCAGGCATGTTGTTGGCCAGGTCTTCGGTCTGTTTGTAGGTAGATGAAATGGTAGTCAGGTCATTTTTTCTACCTGTGACCAGGTAAGTTAATTTCTGGTCGGGATTACTCCAGTTTTTGCCGATAGTTAATTTTTGCTCTGGCAGCGCGGTGAAGAATAACTGGATCAGGTTGTTCGGATAATTGGCGCCATTGCCCATCATTTGATTTTTTAAACCTTCGTTTATTTTCCAGGTGTTTATGGCATCAGTCAGGGCTTCTGTAACGCCTTCCAGCTTAATCACTTTACCATTTACATCAATAGTTACCTTCAATGGCTTATTTAAGAGCGCTAAAGGCATAAATACCTCTGTATTATTGAACTGGAGTTTCCGAATGTTATCAGTTTCTAAGGCTATAACTATGCCATTAGGATCTGTATTATTTTCGGCGATAACCGCTTTCACAAGCCGGCATTCGTATATCGAATTTAGGCCCTCTTTTCCGGTAAAATGAAACTGGAAGATACTTTGCCTCAAGCTTTTTTGGCTGCCCCTATTTACGGTACTTATGCTGAATTCAAAATCTTTTTTGTTGACGGAGCCGGGTTTTTGAGCGTAGCAATAAGAAACTGCTATGAGTAGGGTTAAAAATAAGAAGCGCTTTTTCATCGAACAGTTTTGGTGGTAATTGGCTGTAATGATAAAAGTAAATTTATTTGGCCAGATTCTGAAGAATATTTCCAGGGATCTTTTGCATAAGGAGCCTGCATTTCGTAGCGGATTTATTACTTATAAGGCTTCAGTCTAAATCTGATCTTCTTTTTCTTAGTTAGCTTGGGAGTTCCGGGGCGGGATATGAACTCAAAAATGGATTGCAAAACGCTTCCAATGTTGGTAAGTGCGCTCTCAAATATAATTTCCAGAAAGAATTCACCAATTGGAGCCATTTGTAAATTAGTTTGTTATGATCTGTTTAAACATAGTCAAAATTTTTAAAAGCTGGCAGGATATTTACATGAAACCGGAGCATAAGATCAGGTTATATTAGTTACTTGGAATTCAAAAATAGTTTACCAGAAATGCAGCAACAGTAATCATCAAAATATTGAATTATTCATCAATATTATTAAATATATTACAAAATATTAATAACAGAGAAATATTTGGTTGTTTTAGTTGTTGTTGATATATTTGTTTCAACTTGTTATTTAGGTTGAACATATGAAAAGCTACCAGGAAGAATCAGAAGAAATAGTAGTTGACAATAACATTACCGAAGCTGCTGTCGAATATTCGGTTGGAGAGAAGAACCCTTTTATTGATCCACTAAACGATTGGGCTTTCAAACGGATTTTTGCTAGTGAGGCGAATAAAGAGGTGGCTAAAGCTTTCTTAAATGAAGTGCTGAAAGGCAAAAGAGAAATTGTATCTATTACTTATACTAAGAATGAGTATCCGGGAGAAATGAAGGATAAGAGGGGAGCTGTACTGGACTTTACATGTGTTGATGCAGAGGGGGTCTCTTTTCTGGTTGAATTGCAAAGGAAAAAGCAGACATATTTTAAGGATCGATCCCTGTTTTATACCAGCAGACTGATCAGCGATCAGGCAACAAAGGGAAAAGATTGGGACTATGAACTAAAGGTCATCTATATAATTTCCCTACTCGAAGAATCCAGTTTGCCAGGTACTGATAAAGAGATATATCTGCACAACGTTGCCTTATGTCATACTGAGGAGGGAACGATTTTTTATGATAAGCTCCATTTCATTTATATTGAACTGGAAAAATTTAACAAAGCAGAATCCGCGCTGGAAACCGGTCTGGATAAATGGATTTATAGTTTGAAACATGCTCCCGCGATGACTAAAGAACCAAGATTTGCGAGAGAAATGAACGTATTTTTTGAATCGGCCAGATGCGCCAAATTTACCAAGGAGGAATTAGAAATGTACAGAACAGCACAACAACAAAGATGGGACAATCAGAATGTTTTTGACTACGCAAAGAAAGAAGCCCAGAAACAAGGTCGTGAACTAGGCCTTGAACAAGGTCTTAAAGAAGGTCTTAAAGAAGGTCGTGAAGAAGGTCGTGAAGAAGGTCGTGAAGAAGGTGCTTTAAGTAAGGCAATTGAAATCGCTAAAAGTTTAAAAGCTAGAGGTTTTGGTATAGCTGAGGTTGCTGAGGTTACCAGACTATCTATAGAACAAATTCAGGCATTGTAATGAATACAAAAAGTTGGATCATGTGTACTGCTTCGCAGCGCTATCCACTTAGGGTAAGAAGTGTGCACCTGATTCAAAGAAAGCTGAGGATTTTGAATTAGCGTTTATACGATTGTTTTCTATATATCCAGCTCAGGTGTAACCTCAGGACGGTCTAAATGATGCCGGTGACGGGCATCTGCTATTGGATGAGTTTCAGTTTTAGCAAACTGTTTCCCGCCAAGCGTGATGTTTTCTATTTCAGCTGAATGAGCTGCATTTTTTCTGAACCAGTATTTTATCCCTTCGTAAAGCGCAATTCCAAGCAGCGTATTTTTAATAAACCCCATATGATGTTTTTTTGTGTACGTAACATCCGATATGGTCAACTGTTTTAATTATCGCAACTTGAAGAATCATAACTGTAATTGTTGTCGAAAAAATATTTTGAACGTATTATATAGTGTAAAATATAATTCTAATATTTTTTATATTTTAAAATAAAATTTTATATCTCAATTATTTCACTATCTTTGGATATAATTAAATAAAAATACAATGCAATTAGGAACAGTAAAATTTTTCAATGAGACAAAAGGTTTTGGATTTATCGTACCAGCGAATGGTGATAGCGAAATCTTTGTTCATTCTTCTGGTTTAATGGACAACATTCGTGAGAATGATTCAGTAAGCTATGACATCGAGCAAGGTAAAAAAGGCTTGAATGCAATTAATGTTAAGATCAGCTAATTAGATTTCAATCATAATTGACAAAACACCTGCTTATGGCAGGTGTTTTTTTTGCTAATATTCTTTATCTACTGCAATTCTCCGCACATTGATTTCTACTTATAGAAATCAAAAGCAGTTCAGTTTGATCTTTGCTATTTATGAAGCTGAGTCGGCGTCTGTGTCCTTCAGCTGTTCTTTTGTTTCTTCCAGATCAGGCTGATCGTCAAAACCCACACTACGGTCGACGTCGGCATCACTACCTTTTAATTGTTCGGCTGCTTCTTCAGCGGTCGGCTGAGCATCCTCAGGTAAATTGGATTTATGATTTTCTTCGTTGGACTGGTTTTTATTTTCGCTCATGATGATGATTTTTCATGGTAACATACTGAAACAATAAAAGTTCTGGATTTTTAATTTGTCCTTAGCTTGTTACAATCTTTTAGTGAATCTAACTGTTAGCTTAAAAAACAAAAATTATGTGGGTAATCTGGGCGCTATTGGCTGCTGTTTCGGCAGCATTGGTGATTGTATTGACAAAAGCGGGTTTAAAAAATGTGGACTCCAGTTTGGCTTTTGCCATTCAGGCGGTATTGATTCTGGTGATCAGTTGGTCGGTTGTCTTTTTTCAAGGGAATCATGGGGCTTGGAAGTCTATAGAACAGAATGCCTGGATATTTTTACTCTCAGCAGGAGTGTGCACGACACTCTCTACTTTATTTTCATACAAAGCACTCTCTATGGGACCGGCTTCCATGGTGATGACCATTGAAAGAATCTCGCTGGTAATTGCGATCGTGTTGTCTGTTATTTTTCTTAAGGAAAAGTTAAGCTGGCAGATCGTAGTTGGAGGTATGGCCATGGTTGGAGGCGCTGTGCTAATTGCTTTGTCTGATCCTGGCTAAATGAAAGCACTGGTTTATATAGCCTGAGCATAGCGCTCAGGCCATTGAATGCGGTTGCTATTTTAATGAAGTATGTATTTCCCGTGCCATCTTATGGTGTGACTCCAGAATAGGAAGTGTGCGTTCGGCAAATTCTTTAACAGGTCGCTCCGCGATTGTAGTCGCTGATTTGAACAACGCGAGTGTTTTCACATGGTCATTGACCATCATATCCATATAATGTTGATCAAAAGCTGCACCTTTTAATTTCTTCATTTCGTCTATATGGGTTTTGATTTCCGCTGGATATTCCGATGGCAAAATTATACCAGCATCCGATGCTAAGGTTTTCAATTCTGCATTTGCTTTTTCGTGATCTGTGATCATCTTTGCCGCAAATGCCTTGACTTGTGCATTGGCTGCTTTTTCCTGAGCTACTTTTCCGAGCTCAACTTCCATCATCCCACCGAGTGCTGCTTGCTTCATAAATGCAGCGGCATCATCGCCAACGGCACTTTCACTGGTTGCATTTTTCGGTGCTACATTTCCTTGATCACGTCTGGCGGAATCCGCCTGTTCATCAAGTTTCGTGGAATCTTTTAAAGATCTGCTGGTGTCGTCTGCACCCTGGCAAGCTACTAAGCTGGCTGCGATCATGGCTAGATAAGCATATTTAACTGTTTTCATAGATATAGTGTTGATTGATGCTTTAACATTCATTGTTCGGCTTTGTTTCGATTCTTTCGTATGTCTATAGGTTGCACAATGACAACTGAGTTTTACGCAAAGTTCTCTAATGTTTTTTCCGAATTCGCGCTCTGTGCTGGTGCCCCCAATCGGCCATGGTGTTGATGATCGGCGTTACGGTCCGACCATATTCGGTCAGCTCGTATTCTACTGTCACTGGTTTTGTATTAAGCACAGTTCTTTTGACCAGTTCATTAGCCTCCAGATCCTGTAATTCCTTAGAGAGCATTTTGGCGGCGATGCCTTCTATATTTGTGTTGAGTTCGCCAAAACGCTTCTTGCCAAAAATCAGTTCACCGATGATCCTGATCTTCCACTTACCAGAGAGGATGTCCATGGTGTCACTTATGGCGCGATGATGGCCAGTGCAGGCGCTGGAGTTGCTTTGTATCGATTGATCCTGGTCTATCATGGATTATTTAAGCTTATATTTTTATATCATACTGGTGGTTTCCTACATAGCGAGGGAAAAGCTGGCGAACAGCGCGCCGAAAGCACAGGCTTTGTCTTAAGTCTTTTAAGAAGGAGTGGGGCAGATTGGGACTTGAAGCCTATTCAACTGGCATGATAAATTTAAACTCTGTAGCAGCATGATCCGAGCTGACAACAATCCTTCCGTTGTGGGCACGTGCAATCTCTGAGGATATGTAGAGCCCAAGACCCAGGCCTTCACTATTTTGATCCGTGGTACCACGGGCAAAAGGTTCAAATAGGGTCTCGATCATGGATTCCGGTATTGGAGTTCCGGTATTGCGGATGCTAAGGATAAAATTATCATCAACGGTAGCCTCGACCATTACCGGATCTTGCTCATGTCCGTGACTCAGTGCATTACTGAGCAGGTTGGAAAACAGTTGTGCAATGCGGTTTCCGTCGCAATGCAAATTTTGAGGCAAATGAAAGCTGGTCTGAATTTTCCTTTCAGGCCAGATCATTTTTAGTTCGGCTATAACATGATTGAGGATCGATTCAATATCTTCTTCCTGTTTATGTATAACGATTCCAGATCCCAGGCGGCCCCTGGCGAAGTCCATGATGTTTTCGATCAGCCCATTCATCCGGTGAGAAGAGTTCAGTAGCACTCCCGCAAAGCGTTCAACGCTTCCCTGATCCATTTTGCCACGCTGCAACAGTTGGGCAACGTTTCTAATTGCTCCTACGGGATTGCGCAGGTCATGTCCTAAAATGGCGATAAACTGTTCCCTGGACACTGCAATCCGTTCCTGCTCTTCCAGGCGTTTCTTCGTTTCATTAAGAACCTCGAGCTGGTTGAGGTGAAGCGAAATGAGGTCTGCATACAGTTCAAACATACCTATAACCGCGGGGTTCCTGAGTTTTGCTGGTTTTGGGTCAATTGCGCAAAGCGTACCGAAGAACGTCCCGTCTCTCTTGATGATGGGTATAGAGATATAGCTTTGGAAGCCATATAGCAAAGGGGTATGGTGTTCTCGGAATTCCGGGTCCTGGGCGACATGATCAATCACAACGGCTTTTTTCGATTGACTGATTTCATTACAGATGGTAGTCTTGAGATCAAGTTCAGAGCCGGGGACAAGCCCAAAATCAATGTGGTCCAATACAGCACAGGTGACCCAGTGTTCTTCAGTAACCCTGGCAACCGCGGCGAAGCCCATACCTGTAGTCCGGCAGATGACATCCAGTACGGTTGGAATGACATCTATGGCTTGTATCGCCTGGATGTCGCTGATGATATATGAGGGAAGATTATTCAAGGCAACAATTATCTGTCAAAGATGCGATTAATGTTTTTAAAATAAAAGCATGTATTTCGAGTACTGACCAGTTCTATTTACTTCATCAAATGCTGATGTGTAATCTAGGCATTGTACGGCAAGCCATCCACCTTCCCGGCCAGGTTTAGTTTAGAGTTAAGATTGCTTTTATTCATCTACGTGGATTTGATGGAGCTTTTAGTATAGATGTTGGGGTACTAAATAACCCTAAAATAATAAATGTTTGTTTGACGATTAATATTTCTTTGGTAGATTAGTGCAAACGTAAATAACCAATATGAAATCTGCCAGTAACGGGGCGAAAGGTCTTCGGATTCTCAGGAGTCTATTCTTGTTGTTGCTAATGTTGCTTCCTGGTTTTGCTAAGGCTCAAAGGGCGCGTAACCCTGTCATTTTTGCTGATGTGCCGGATATATCCATGATCAGGGTAGGTGAAACGTATTACATGAGCAGTACTACGATGCATTTAAGCCCTGGTCTGCCCATCATGAAGTCCAGGGACATGATCAATTGGGAATTGGTTAGTTATGCTTACAATACCTTGGGTGACCAGGAACAACTGAATCTAGATGCCGGAAAAAATGCTTATGGAAATGGTTCCTGGGCAAGCAGTTTACGTTATCATAAGGGTGTTTTCTATGTATCTACCTTTTCCGCGACCACAGGAAAAACCTACATCTTTAGCACCAGGGATATAGAAAAAGGCCCTTGGAAATCTAATTCATTCAGCCCGGCACTGCATGACCATTCGCTTTTTTTTGATGATGATGGTAAGGCCTATATGGTGTACGGCGGGGGTCGGATTATGATCGTGGAACTTAATTCAGATCTTTCAGGGCTTCAGAGCAATGCGAAGCCTCAGGTATTAATTGAAAATGCAAGCCTGGTATCAGGATCTAACGGCGGCTTGCCTGCCGAAGGATCCCAACTGTTTAAGGTAAATGGAAAATATTACCTGTTCAACATTTCCTGGCCGAAAGACGGGATGCGCACGGTACTTGTTCACCGTTCAGCACAGATTAAAGGGCCTTACGAAGGCCGAATCGCATTGCAGGATAAAGGCGTTGCTCAGGGTGGACTCATTCAAAAGCCCGATAGTTCATGGTACGCTTATCTTTTCCGTGATTTCGGTGCTGTTGGCCGGATCCCTTACCTTGTTCCAGTAAGTTGGAAAGAGGACTGGCCAATTATCGGCAAAGACAATAGAGTTCCGGATGAGTTAGACCTTCCCGCATCTAAAGGGATAATTTCCGGTATTGTGGCGGCAGATGAATTTGTAAGGAAGCCAGGTATGGCCAAACTTCCATTGGTCTGGCAGTGGAACCATAACCCCGATGAAAAACTCTGGTCTATCAGCCAGCGCCCTGGATTTTTGCGGCTAACTACCGGTCAGCTGGCTGCGAATTTACTCGAGGCCCGCAATACCCTTAGTCAGCGCACGTTTGGTCCTCAATCTTCTGCAAGCACGATGATTGATGTGAAAGGCATGAAAAATGGGGATGTCGCGGGTCTGGCTTTACTGCAGAAAAAATACGGCTGGGTAGGTGTGAAAATGCTGAATGGTACGAAATTTATCTGCACAACGCTTATAGGTACTGCCGGAGACTCGCCCATGATACCGCTCTCGCAAAATAAGGTTTACCTCCGCGCAGACGCAAATTTTAAAGATAAAAGAGATGAGGGTAAATTCTATTACAGTCTGGATGGAAACAACTGGAAGGAAATTGGTTCTACCCTGCACATGGAATACACCATACCGCACTTTATGGGCTACCGCTTCGCTTTATTCAATTATGCGACACAATCCTCAGGCGGCTATGCCGATTTTGATTTTTTCCGCTTTCCTCAGCAAAGTGAGCGCTCTTCGGTTGATTCCGCATTATTTTATAGCTCCGTTCAAACCTATGTGAATCCGGTATTGCCGGGTGATCACCCTGATCCTACACTCCTAAAAGTGGGTGATGATTTTTACCATTGTGGTTCTACTTTCCATTTCAACCCTTATATGCCCATTTATCATTCCAAAGACCTGGTGCACTGGGAGGTCATTGCGAGGGTGTTGACTAAAGACATTGCGGGATGGGTAAGCGATAAGCCTTCAGCAGGTATTTGGCAGGGTGCCATAACTTATTTTTACGGATCCTACTGGATCTATTTTTCTGCTGGAGGCCAGTGGTTCTGCAAAGCCGATTCGCCAAAAGGGCCATGGTCAAAACCGGTCCAGGTAGAAACCAACCCACAAACAGGTAATCTGGGCTACGACAATTCTATCTTCGTTGATGATGATGGTAAACCTTATATGGTCATCAAAAATGGACAGAAAGTCAACAGGCTGCAAGAGCTTGGTAAGGATGGCCAGCTTACTGGTCAGGTCATAAATCTTGACTGGATTAATGCGAAACTACAGTACAGCTGGGCTGAAGGTCCGGTAATGTGTAAGCGAAATGGCTACTACTATTACTTTCCGGCTGGGGATGTTTCGGGTGGGCAGTACGTTCTCCGCACAACAGCCTTAACCGGCGATTCAGCCAAATGGGAACGATTGGGACATTTCTTCAAACCCATCACTGATGCTAAAGTTGGATTTCGGCGTCCCAATCACATAGCGGCTCCCGTTATGTTGTCTGATGGTACTTGGTGGACCATTGGACAGAGTTATGAAAAATACGACAATGATGATTGGTCGGGCATGGGGCGCCAGACCGCCTTATATCCGGTTATTTGGGAAGGAGACAGGCCCTGGGGAATGGCGCCGACTACTTCTCCGGTAGTTAAACCCAACTTGCCTCAATCCGGCATTTCCTGGCGCAGCGTTAAAACCGATTATTTTGACGATGATCTGCTTGGCTTATGCTGGCATTTTTTGAACAAAAAATCAGCAGGACAATATGCCCTGGACCAGCGCAAAGGTTGGGTAAGGCTATCACCGGACAGCGGCCCCACACATTTATTACAAAAAGAAACCGATCATTTTTATACGGCTCTGACCAAGGTAGATTTCAATTCGGAAAGTAAGGCTGCAGCTGCGGGTATCTATTTAACTAATGGTAATCAAGAAGTATGTGCAAAGCTGTATTCAGGTTTTGAGCATGGAAAGAAGGTCGTTTTGCAATTGGGCAGCACAGTGAGAATGGCTGAAAATCCATTTGGTGATGTGGTTTGGCTGAAGTTAGTAAGAGAAGAGCACATGCTTCAGGGTTTTTTTAGTAGGGACGGAAAGTCGTGGAAATCACTGGGCGATCCAATCAGTTGTATGGAACTGGATAAAGGACAAGCCAATTTCAATTCTTGGGTAGGCACCAGCATAGGACTTTTTTCTGAAGGAAAGCCTGCAGACTTCGATTTTTTTATCTGCAAGGACGGTAGTTCGGCACTGCCGGTAGCTGGCTACAGTAACCAGTTTGGCGTCGAAACACTGAATGCTGACAAGGGTAAAATAGTGACCAGTTCCAGCTCAAAAGGAGGTTGGTTGATGTTATCAGGTGTGGAACTCGGTCAGCAATCGCCAACAGCTGTTCAGATCCTGGCTTTAGCAAAATCTTCAGGTGTTTTGGAAGTCTGGATGGATGATTTGAAAACCGGTAAATTGATTGCCACAATTCCTTTCGGATCCACCCGTGGTAAGTGGAAAAAATTAAGTGCCCCGCTAAAAAAATTGAGCGGTCAGCATGACATTTTTATCAAGTTTCCAGCCGGGCAAGCCCATCAGATTAGCCTGCATAATATACAGTTTACACATAAATAGCAAATCATGAAAAGAACACTTGACATAAAAATTCTGGCATTTAGCTTGGGATTGGCTTTGTTGGCTTCAACAGGATATAGCCAGATAGCTTCAGACTTCGATAAGCAAAAGGAATCCATTACACATGGTATGATCGACACTGTTAATTATGCTTCTAAGACGACGGGGGTTAGCCGCCGTGCAGTAGTTTATACTCCACCCGGATATTCAAAACAAAAGAAATACCCGGTTTTATACCTGTTGCATGGTATCGGAGGGGATGAAACGGAATGGTTACGCGGAGGTAATCCTCAAGTGATATTAGATAATCTTTATGCATTCAACAAAATACAGCCGATGATAGTTGTAATGCCGAATGGTCGGGCCATGAAAGATGACTGTGCAACAGGAAATGTAATGGCAGCTGATAAGATAGCAGCATTTTCGGCTTTTGAACAAGATCTTCTTGGAGATTTGATCCCTTTCGTGGAAAGCCAATATCCGGTGCTTACGGATAGAACAAACCGGGCCATCGCGGGGCTATCCATGGGAGGAGGACAATCTTTGAACTTCGGCTTAGGAAATCCTGATAAATTTGCATGGATTGGAGCCTTCTCTGCCGCGCCAAATACTAAAAAGCCAGATGTTTTGGTGCCGGATGCTGAACAGCTAAAGAAGAAGCTAAAATTGCTCTGGATCTCCTGTGGTGCCAGTGATGGGCTGCTATCTATCAGTAAAGCAACTCATGATTACCTGGAGCTGAAAGGAATTCCTCATGTTTACTTTATTGAGCCTGGTCAGCACGATTTCAAAATATGGAAAAGCAGTTTGTACCATTTTTCCCAACTCTTATTTCAGGACGCTGATAAAAGGTCTAAATCGGGGAAATAGAAACGATTCCCTGGTAGCTTGAGGGAACAATAATACCCGTCAATTGTTAGTTTAGCAAGAAACAAGCACCATGATCGAAGAATATCAACCGACTTCCACTTTACAAAAAATTGCAAGGATCATCCTCGGCCTGTTTATGGCGTTTGCAGGTATAGGACATTTGACGCTCCAGCGCCAGGAGTTCCTGGCACAAGTGCCCGACTGGATTCCCATGAGTGCGGATTTGGTGGTTTTATTATCGGGAATAGTAGAAATTCTACTGGGATTGGCGATGATCTTTTGGCGGAGGCGCAGAATAGAGGTCGGTATTGCGCTGGCTGTTTTTTATGTGCTGATCTTTCCGGGTAACATCGCCCAATACGCCGATCACCGAAATGCTTTTGGACTGGATACCGACACCAAACGACTCATTAGATTGTTCTTTCAGCCTGTGCTCATTCTTTGGGCATTGTGGTCAACTGGCGCATTTAGTAAATTACATAATCTACTAACCCGGTACAATTGAAATATGAAATTGAACTTTTTTACAATTATAAAGTTGTTTCTTGCTGTTTTTATTGGTGTAGGCTTAGGCTTGACAATATTTATGATTGTACAGGATGTGAAAATTGTCGGTGCTTATATAGTTTCAGGACTTTTCATTTTAGTACCAGGTACTCTACTCTATGGCATCACATTCGGATTTAAAGTGTCAGAAAGAACGCTAAGAAAACAGGCTGAAAGACAAAAAAGTATCAGCTTCGACAGCAAAGGAATGACGTATAAAATGCCTCTTTTCGACATAAGTCAATTTATCGATTGGAAAACTATTGAAACAGTAATTTATACAGCATATCAGACTGACGACAATTTAAAATTTATCTTTTATCTGACTCAACCAGCAAGTCAAACCATGACAGAAAATCCTTGGTTTTTAAATAGGGTATTTCCATTTGCGTTTAAAAACCGAAAGGATATTACAATAGAAGATGACTGTAAAAATTTTCAGGAAATTCCGGAGATGTTAAAGAAATATTTAGGGGATATAGACTTTGTCGACTTGACGGAAGATGATAGAAAAGGGACACTGTTAGGTTCAAAAACAACGATAAAAAACAATAGTATTAGGGTAGAAGAACATTGGCAGCCAAATCAAAATTATGAAAGACATAAAGTAGTTTATGACAAATACAATCGGACATTTGAACAAATCAAACTAGCAGGAAATACTTAGAATAAGCGAATAATTGTAATACATATCGACCTGCATAAAGATGAGGGGTAGGGCATTTATTAATTAAAGAACTCAGTAATCGATGTGCTTTCAAAAAGGTGTCGTTCTTTTTTTATTGGATCTGTGCTCTCTGTTACTTTTGGATCATCCTGGTCCGACAAAAATTCGATTTTTGTGGTTGATTGTTCTCCTTTTATAAAATCGTACTTGATGCCATCTTGCGCACCAGCGCCTCTGTAAAAGGCTTCAATGGTTGTGAGTACCAAGTCGCTGCCTGAATATTGGAAGGTGCCGAAAGCGTTGTCTTTGCCGTATAGCTTAAAGGTTAAGGCACCTTTTTCTATACTGACTTCCTCGGTATCAAATAGTTTAAAGTCGAATTCATTGTATTCTATTGGCATAACGAGGTTTGAAACTTTATCTAACCGGTAAGATTGATCTTCATTTCGCAGTAGGATCAGCACCGGCCTCTGCCTGGTTTTTACTGCCTTGTGCTTGAATACAACTGCGATATCTTTTAGGTTATCCCCGTTCAAATCCCCCTCTGCCGTATACTGAATTTCATACTGATTGGGGAGAAAATCAGTTGCTTTTTTTCCTGTTTTTGGATAAGTAATATCAGCCTCCTGAGTAGAATTATCCACTTTTTTAGGTTCCTCATTGACTTGCAAATGGGTGTTGTTGTTTACTGTGTCTTTCGCAATAGTTGCTTTTGCGCTTGTTTTCTGTGTTTTGTTTTCACAAGACTGCAATGCTAAAACAATAATTAAAATGGAGAAGATTTTTTTCATAGTTAAAATGGAGCGCTCGGGAGTGCTATTTGGTTTTACCTACTAAAAACACAAAAACCACCTAACTTGTTCTGATGTAAGTGCAGCTAATGGATTTTAAATTCAGGACAATAATAGTTAAATTGATTCACTATAATTTCCAGTAATCAAGAGCAAATTTTTCCGGAAAATATTTTTTGAATTCGCTTTGCAGGTTATAAGATTCGAAGTTATCATCTTGTATTTTCCCCTCAGCGTTTACCAACACGTAACGTGGAATGCCGTTAAATTTGAATAATTCCCTCAGGGCCAGATATTCATCAGCTTTGATTCTATGTGTATTGGTCATCAAATTTTTTTTAGTGTATTCGTCGTAAAATGCAGCTTCTGTACTTTCGATGTCTGTTACATAGATGAAGTCAAAATCAGGGTTATCTTTATATTTTGTTCTCAATTCTAAGCTGCTTTCTATTCCGCCCCGGCATGGCCCACACCATTGTGCCCAAAAATCGACGATCAAGATCTTGCCTTTTAAGGGATTGATGATCTTTTTGAATACGGCTGCAGCAGCGGTGTTTGGTAAATCGTAAGCTACGTTACCTGCTTTATATTTGTCATACATCCCATTCATTTCGCTAGTCAGAAATGGTTCTTGCATGGTTTGCGACAGTAAGGCGGTTTCCTCGGCAAAAGTCTGCTCTTTGTACTGATTGAATTTAAAATTAGAAGCTAATGAACGCAATTTAGCGATATCATACACCAGATTGGTTTTTTTGTTCTTAGAAAGATATGCCGAATCTAACTTCAGGTAATCACTGTTTCGTTTGCCTTGATAAAGTAGCTGTCTTTCATATACTGGTGAAAATTCAAAGCGATTGATAAAAGTTGAAAAGTCATTTGAAATCAACAGCGATTGATCATCTAAGTCTAGTTTATTTAAAAAATCAAAGTAATCCCCCGGCATAGGCAATTTCAAAATTTCATTATTCGGTTCTTGTTTCTGGTAATACGAGCGTGAGCTTTCATAATCAAATAAAAAAACAGCGTAAGTCAAGTCTACCCGGTTAGTCAGCATCTTCTTAATTTTATCTGGCATTTGCTTTGTCAATATGGCGCTATCCAGAGATTTTCTCACACTTTGCCAATTTTTGATTTGTGCTTTCTTGAAATCTTCTGGTTTTTGTGATTTCCTGTAGTCATCTAACTTATTATAGTCTGGTCTAGTCATCTTTATGGAAGTCAGCTCTTCGTTTACCAGTTTATTCGCGCCCAGGAATTCAATATTCTTAAATTGATAACTCCCATCACGATATCTATCCGCTAATAAAAAATCATTCCAGTCTAAAATAATTCCGGTTGTAGTACCTGGTTCAGCGTAAAAATCGATGGTTTGATTATTGATATATATACAGGAAGAGATTGGGTGTATAGCCAGCATGCTACATTCAAACCGTCCGTCCTCGTATATTCTCACCGTAGTTGGAAAATCTTCATTAGTAATACTGTTTTTATGATAAATAATACCACTGGCAAAGGATGCCCTTTTATCATATCCCTTTATATAACCGACAATTTTGATAGAATCGCGGACAAAAAACACCTCGTGCTTTGCTTTTTTTATTGCTGTTTTTTCGACAAGCCATTTTTGGATTTCTTTAGGTACAGATGCTGCTTTTTCAGATTTATTTTTTTTGAGTAGTGAAATACCGTATACATAGGTCTTGCCATCATCTCCATAATTGACGCTTTTTAATCCCTTATCAAGTTTCGGAAAAATCAGCTTCACTAATGTGTCACCGGATTTCGGTGTCCACAATTTTGTGTTGAAGTTAGCACCCTCTATAGCCTTTACAGTATATCTATTTCCGGTTTCTGGATTTTCCAGATATGCTTTGTCGCTAAATGTGTTCCACCAATTTGGCAAAAACAGGACCTTCAATTCAACAATTGTAGCGGTATCAGTCAGGCTGATCTTGTTGATATGGTAAATACCAGAATTGGTAAATTCAATCTTTGGCTTGTCTATGGTTTGTGCTTCGGCAACAAATACGAAAAATACTAAAATGAGAGGAAGAAGATGTTTCATGAGCCTGGTTAATTTTATATAAACATATTGAAAATAAATATGAATTCCTATTTACTGAGGAGGGTATGGCACGGTCTATAATGTCAGGGGGAGGTACGGACTGTTTATCTCGTTGAAAAATGGTAAGAAGTTGATGATCGGTACCCAAAAACAGGAGGAAATGGCGAGAATATTATTGAAATTTAGTTCATTTGATATAAAATAATACCTCGACATAAAAACTTAATTTTATAACCCTGGGGGCAGACTGATTATTCAGAAACCAATATTAAATGAAACCGGAGCAAAAGCAAAGCCCAACACTTTAGTACACGGTTAAAATTATTTCCCTTCTTGGCTTGGCTCATTTTCGCCTACATCTTTCACACGTACCCAAAGTTCAGATGTTTTCATACCATTAAATGATCCTGTCGAAAGGAATTTATCATCGTTTTCAAAAGCCAGCGTAAAAGAAAATAACTGTCCGATCATCCCTGCAGACTTTTCACTTACACTCTTAATTTTTTCCGTATAGATACCATCTTTGATTTTGTAGGTACCGAAAATACTGGTCGTGGTGATATTAGTTTGAAGATCAATTTCTGTGACAATGAAGTTTGTCGGACTGTAGGTCTTGTACTTTCGATAACGGGTATTTTTTTCGTTGTTGTCGGGATGGTTGTCGTACTGGAAGTTTTTGATTTCCCAGGTGCCCAAAAGTTTTTTTACATCTTGCGCCTGAACGTTCGCGAATAGGAACAGCGCTGCCGAGAGTGTGAGGATACGTTTCATTTATATTTGATTAGATCATGAAGATAAGTGTAATTTCTTAAAGTGCAAAATAGGTAGGATAAAGTTTTTTTTTGCAGATCAGTGAAATTCTAATGAGTTTCTAATCCAGAGGTCATTAAAGTGTCAAATGCAATTCGATTTTGTAACTGATGCGTGAGGAATGGCCTTAAATTTGCATGGATTTATATATTTGTTAGCTGATGATTGGGGTTTTTCGACATAAATTAGTTGTTTATTTATTTGTTGCAGGCTTGTTTGTAGGTTTCGGACTAAAAACAGGTATTTCCATCAGCAATAAGATATATTACCTGTTTATTTCTGCTGAAGACGACCAGGTTTTTGAAGAAGGGAAGTGTGATAAAGACAAAAAGTCTGGCAGAATGGCAAAAAAGATGCCCTTTGCTGAATTTGCCGATATAGAACATCCTGCCTTAAAAAATGAAAGGGCTTTTGAAGCACACAATCGGGTGTATTTACTGTTAATGTGCTCGGAACCACTAATCGCGATCCTCACGGAGCCCCCTGAGGCTTAGGATAATCTGCTCAAGGAGCTTTCTCCGCTTCTTTAACTTAAATCTCAAAACATTATTTCACGGTTTTTAAAGATGTTTCATCATGAACAAAAAGCATGATACGCCGGCGCTAAGGCCCTGGCAACGTTTGGTCGGTATTTTACATTACGAACGTTCGACCATTAATTATATATTTTTATATGCGGTATTCATTGGATTGCTGGGGCTTACACTGCCGCTTGGTACCACTGCCATCTTCAATTTGCTGAGTAATGGCTCTATGTACAGCTCCACTTATATCCTGATCGCCGTGGTATTAATCGGTATCCTGATCGGAGGACTACTCCTGATCGGACAGTTTACCCTGGTCGAACTGGTAGAACAAAAAATATTTGCGCGTGCAGCACTGGAATTCGCGTACAGACTTCCCAGAATCAAAAAAACGGAACTGGTAGGGGAACATCCACCTGAGCTGGTGAACCGATTTTTCGACATCTTGACGATTCAGAAGGGACTCACAAAATTATTGGTCGAGATTGTATCAGCCGCGGTGTTGATCTTCTTCAGTGCAATTTTGCTTTCTTTTTATCATCCGGTGTATATGGCTTTCGGGATTTTCATTGTATTGGTCTTGGCCCTCGTGCTGGCACTCTATTACAAAGATGCTGTAAAGACCAGCATTAAGGAATCTTCACATAAATACCAAATGGTGGCTTACTTGGAAGAAGTGGCGGGCAGCCTGGATGAGTATAGAGGCGACCGCACCAAAATGAAAGAAGCCATGGACATGACGGACGAGATCACTTCAAAATACCTGAAGTCCAGAACAAACCATTTCCGGGTGCTGCGTAAATTCTTTGCCAGCTCCATCCTTATCAGGGCGATCTTGATGGGTGCCTTGCTACTTATGGGATCTTATTTCGTGATAGATCGTCAGATGACCTTTGGTCAATTTGTGGCGGCAGAGGTGATCATCGTGCAGATCAGTTATGCCGTGGAAAAACTGATGGCAAATATGAATACTGTATTCGATATGGTCACCGGTGCAGAGAAACTTGCTGTATTTACGGATTTGGAACTGATCGGAGAGGAGGAAAAAAATGGCTAGTTATCAAGAACTGAACCATCAGGAAAACTGGGAAAATCTCTCTCAGAAAACCAATGATTCGCTCATCCGTGTGAGAAAAGTACTTACGCTGTCGCGCATCATCCTAATCGTCTTCCTGATCTCACTGGTATTTTTGTTTCTGCCTTGGCGACAAACCATTCCGGGAAGGGGAACGGTAACTGCCCTGCGTCCTCAGGACAGGCCACAGACTGTTCAGAACCAGATAGGTGGTCGTATAGAACGCTGGTATGTGAGCGAAGGTCAGGAGGTAAAAAAAGGCGATACCATATTGCTGATATCAGAGATCAGTCAATCCTATTTCGATCCCGAACTGCCCCAACGTTTACAGGAGCAATTACAGGCTAAGCAAAGCGGCGAAGCGGCGGCACGACAAAAAATGAGAGCTACGGAAGCACAGATGTCGGCCCTTGACCGTGGATTAAATTTCCAATTGGTTTCAGCGGAAAACAAGGTCAAGCAGAGTGTGAATTATGTGAAAAGCGACAGTGCCGACCTTGAGGCGGTGAGGCAATTTTACCGGATCAGTCAGCAGCGTCTGGAGCGTTATGAGCAGGGATATAAGGACGGTTTGTTTTCGCTAACGGATATAGAAACACGGCGATTAAATGTGCAGAATGATAATGCAAAACTTATTGCACAGGAAAATAAACTGAACACCTCGAGACAGTCATTGCTGAACGCAGAGATTGAACTAGACAATATAAGGGTAAAATACCAGGAATCAGTGGCTAAGGCACAGTCAGATATGGGTACTGCAATTTCCGTACAGGCTACTGCGCAGGGCGATATTGCCAAGTTGCGCAATGAGATTGCCAATATAGATTTTCGTCTCGGTCTGTATGTAGTACGTGCGCCGCAGGATGGCTATGTCATCAAAACCTTGAAAGCGGGTATCGGAGAGAACATCAAAGAAGGTGAGTCAGTAGCTACCCTGCAGCCAAAAGAGCCATTGGTGGCAGCGGAGATCTACGTGAATGCGATGGACGTGCCATTGATCGGGGACAGGAGTGAGGTACGTTTGCAGTTTGAAGGTTGGCCTTCGGTACAGTTTTCCGGCTGGCCTTCAGTAGCGGTTGGAACCTTTGCAGGCAGGGTTTTTTCTATAGACCGGGTGAGCAGTCCGAACGGTAGTTACCGGGTGTTGGTAAAACAAATGGTTCCGGTTCCATCCGCAGATGAGCCATGGCCGGTTCAGTTGCGTCAGGGCTCGGGTGTCTATGGCCGGGTGATCTTGAATTCTGTACCTATATGGTACGAGATCTGGCGACAATTGAACGGTTTTCCACCAAGTTTGGAGCGGGAGCCAAAAGGAGATATTGAAAAATCTAAATAGAGGGAGGGGATCTTGAAAAAGAACATATGGTTACTGCTCTTTATGTTGCTATCACTAAAGCTACATGCGCAGGAAGTGAAAGATTCGGTTGCGGTGTTTGAACTGACCGACCTGGAAGATATTGTCTTTAAAAATCATCCGGTTGTGAAACAGGCTGGCTTACTCAGTGAATCGGCCAAAGCTAATGTGATGCAGTCATTGGGATATTTTGATCCGGCACTAAAGGCTGCTTTCGGATCTAAGGCATTTGGAGAAAAAACGTATTATAACCGCTGGTCAAGCGAACTGAAGATCCCGCTCTGGTTAGCAGGCACCGACTTGAAAATTGGTTACGACCGAGGAGTGGGTGATTATGTAAATCCGGAGTATCAGACTTCCACGGCGGGCCTTACCGGTATTGGGCTGAGTATACCCCTGGGTCAGGGCTTACTGATCGATTCGAGGCGAAACACCTTGCGACAAGCGAAAGTAATGCTTGGTTATGCAGAAGCGGAGCGATTGAAGCAAATCAACACAGTTTGGTACAGTATCGTGAAAGACTACTGGAACTGGTACTTTTCTTATCAGCAATATGAACTGATCAGAGAAGGTCTAGAACTGGCGGAAACACGCTTTAAGGCGATCAGCAGACAGACGCTACTAGGTGATAAAGCTGGTATTGATTCTGTAGAAGCCGCCATTACGGTGCAGGACCGTTTGATTCAGTACGAAAAGATGAAGATCGAGTTGCTCAATATGCGTCTGATCCTGTCAAACCACCTTTGGGATGAAACTGGCAAACCTTTGGAATTACCAGATTTTGCAAGGCCTCCGCAAATGGCACAGTTGCAGGAGAAACCTCAACAGCAGTTGTTGGATACTTTGCTGGGCTTTGCCGCAGAGCGGCATCCGGAGCTTTTGAAAATCAGAACCAAAGCAGATCAGTTGTCAATTGAACGTGCTTACCGGGCAGAGCTCATGAAACCAAAGATCAATTTAAGTGGATCGCTATTGTCGAGGCGCAGAGATTTTAGTTCCAATATCCCCGACTATTATGATTTCAATACCGGAAATTATAAAGTTGGTGTCGAGTTCGCCTTTCCCTTATTTCTAAGAGCAGAGCGAGGAAAGTTAAGGGAAGTCAAGATCAAGCAACAGGAGCTGGCCTATGATCTGCTGCAGTCGGGCCGGGAAATCCGGAATTCGGTGATCTCAAGCTACAATAGTTTGGGCGCTTACCAGGCGCAGCTGGAGGTTCAGACGAGGAGCATCAGCAATCAACAATTATTGCTGAACGGGGAGACGGCTAAATTTGGTCTGGGTGAAAGCACACTCTTTTTGATCAACAGCAGGGAATCTAAGCTGATTGAAATGAAGATCAAACGGCAGGAGATGATTGCGGGGTATCAGAAGACTTTAGCAGAGTTGTATTATAAGGCGGGCACCAGAAGGGATTAAGGGGCTCCTACCATTCTGATTTTATCTTCTATTATACCAATTTGTACATTTGTCCCAGCTGAATCCTTAAAAATTATTTTTCACAAGCTTGGTGTAATGGCTTTTATGACGCCATTTGAGATAGAGGTTTCCGAAACATACCCCAAAAACATCGCCATGAGACCAATCGACAGTAGGATTAAAAAAGTCTTTCTGCGCGACTTTATTTTCAAAGGGTGGGTAGAAGTATCGTATAATTGGAAAGATGTATTCGAATTGTTTGTTTCCTCATTTCTTACTGATGGTCACTTTCGTAATTTTGCCATTCGCACTTTTGAGCTTTAGCATCACTTTGTTTTTCCCCTCAAAAGGTTTAGTGGAAAGTAGAAAATCACAGGGGGATATTTGCGTAAAGTCCTGATCGTCTATGGAAAGTACCTGATCACCTACGCTGATCTTGTCTTTTAGACCATGATCCCAAACTACCCCTACAACTGCTTTATTGCCGTTCAGCGTGATGGTTACCGGAAAGGAACCCTCTGCTAAATCAACTGGCGTTTTAAAAGGCTCAAAATAGAATTTCTTATTCTTATAGTCTAGTGTAACAATCCCGTAATTTAAAAGCCTGGAGCCTATGATGGATTCATCGCCCAGGGTAGTTTGTAAATTTACATTTTTAAACACAGCACCATTAACTCCGATTTCTTTCACTTGTATACGGTATTTTGTAGTATCTTTTTCAATACCGAAAGCGTTGACATCGCTGCTGCCTTCCGATTTGCTGAATTTTGAGAAAATGTGGTGTTCGTTAAATAATGTAAAATGCTTTAAAGCAAGCGTAGCGAAACCACTCATACCTGTATCGAAAAGCATGGGTATATCCGCACTGCCGGTATCGGTCAATTTGACTTGAATCAAAGGAGCACTCTGCTCTTGATTTAAGTAGAGATCTGCGTGTGGCTTATCTTGCAGTTTCAATTTCTCCGGTTGATCGGTAAGTATAATGGACTGGCTTTTTGAGGAGAGCTGTACAATAGAATTCCTGAGCATGTTGCTACCGATAATCCCATCAATCTTAAGACAATCAAATAAAAAAGGGTCTTTTGAAACTAGTGTAGGGATGTTATTAAAAACTACATTCCCAAAGGCTATTTCATTTAAGGTGATAATAATTAGACTATCTACTTTGCCGCCGCCATCCCATATTGGGACTTTTCTTAGCATAGCAGGATCTACCGCTCTGGGTGCTATTTGATCAAAGAGCGTTTTAGTGATCATATTTGGTGCTCCTGTATCAAACAGAAAACGATATTCTTTACCACGCTGAGAAACTTTTATGATCAATTTGTCGCTGACATTTTCATATTTTATCTCCGTGAAATAATTTGTCTGGCTAGTGCCACCGAAGTTTAAGGAAAGATTTTCTTGTGAATAGGAATTGCTGGCGAAAAGGGTGACTAGTATAGCTACTAATGATATTTTCATATTTAATCCCTAACTGCTATAAAATCTCCGTCTTTTTCACTCCATTCAAATGCATCATGCTCAGAAAGAAATGCTTTTTCGAGCCTGGGTTCAAATTGCAATGCCTCTTCCATGCTGATGATCACACAGTTTTTTGAATCATCCAGATAACTTTCGCTTTCATCTCCATAAAAGAGTTGCCATCCGCTATCCTGGGCATTATCAGGTTCGTCGCGCACAAGCCAATTGACTTCTTTAGCTTTCAATGCCTTCAGGCTGATTAGCGCCAGCTTTTTTTCCTCAAAATCGGACTTGATGATCACTGTAGCAATATTATCTCTTTTGAATTCTACAAGATCTCCGACCTGAAGGTCTTTAATGTAGACCGGTTCATTCGTGAGGAAACCTTTTAAACTTTCAGCATTAATCTCAGAAATCTCCACCCACATCCGTTCTGCACGGCAACCGTCATTTGTTTTGAAATCGAATACGAAGAACAGACGAACCAGCTCGCCGATTTGCAAACTATCAAGTTCTTCGTTTGTTGGTTTAAGAAAATGGCGCGGATCGCTATTTTGCTGGACTGAAATGTCTTCCAAATGATATGATTTCATAATTTTTTTTGATTTATAAAGCTATTAAATTTTTGAATAGGACAATTGCTTAAATGAGAATCGTTAAATTATATCCTAATGTTAAATTGAGTTAAAGTCCATCAACTTACATCTACAAAGGCATACCTTCAGCTACTAATCTTTTGTTATGCTCAAATATAAGCTCTTATTATATGCCACCTGTCTTACATGGTTACCTTTCCAAAGTTTTGCTCAATACACTACTGCGGAAATAGTCAGCAGTCTCAACAAAGTCATACAGCCCATCCAAAGCCTTCGCGGCGATACGAATTTTGTAGATATTAATTTCCTGAAGGAAAGGCTGAAAGAAAAAGAAATTATTTCGTTGGGGGAGGTGACCCACGGTACGGCGGAGGTATTCAATTATAAAGACCGGCTGGTCAGATTTTTAGTCAGTCAGATGGGATACAAAGCAATTGCCTTAGAGAGCGACTATTTTGCGATAGCCTATATAGATGCTTACATCTGCGGTAAAGCTGATAGCATTACCTATGTAGCTGGCACAGCAATTATGAGGAGTAACCATTCGATGATTGAATGGTTAAGGCACTACAATACGGGTAAAGCGGAGGGTCAGAAAGCACACATCTATGGCCTCGAGAGCAGAAATTACAGGAACATATTCAAGCAACTGTTGACCCAGATTCCAATGCTCGACAAGACAGACCGCGGATTGATGGAGGCTTACCTCTCAAAACCTTTTGGAAGTCCTTTAAGTAAGCAGGACAAGAAAGGTTTTCGATCGATGATAGTAAAATCCGAGTTTAGGCCTCTGTCTGACATCAATAAGCATTATTTGAATATGCTCAGCCAACTGCTTAGTTATGAAGACGGTCGTTCCGTACGCGACAAGTATATGGCAGAAAATGCAATGTGGCTGAAAGAACGTGCAAAAGCCAAGAAGCTAATTGTATGGACACATAATGGTCATGTGGCTAAAATGGAGCTCTATGGCTACCCAACGCTTGGTACGCACCTCCATAAAAGGTATGGGTCAAAATATACAGTGATCGGTACCGATTTCAACTCGGGAAAAGCTTGGGTAAATGTGTTTATTGCAAAAAATAAACCGCTGAAGGGATTCCAGCCTTTCTACTTTCCTCCGGTTAAGTCAGCAGATTGGTATGAGTATTTCTTTGCACAGTGTCGATACAAAAACTTTATTTTGGATATTGAGCAAGCTAAAAAAGAGAGGCTGTTAAACGAGTTTATGATCCGGCCACGAAATATGAGGTCAATTGGTGCACTAAGTTCCCCAGAAGGTAAAAAACTGTCGATTGCCATGAATTTCGATCTGATCGTCTACATTGATGAGACTACAAGCATATGATGATCGAGACGAAGATTGCGCAAATATTCCTATATTCAGAATTCGGAATTTAATTTAAGACGACGCTCATTAGCCATCAAATGAAAAAACTATTGTACCTGTTTCTATTTTCAGTTCTATCCATCCAGGCTTTCGCTCAAATGAAGCCTAAGATGTATTTTACGGATACCTCTTCCAATGAGATCAAAATTGCTAAAGACCCTGTAGTCCTGAAGTTTAAAGGAAGGTATCTGATGTATTACTCAAAACAGCGCTTTCAGAATACTAAGGATGGCATGCAGGGCTGGAATATCGGAATCGCTGAAAGTAAAGACCTGTACAATTGGAAAAAGATTGCAGAAATCAATCCTGAAGCGAGCTATGAACAAAAGGGATTGTGTGCTCCCGGCGCTATGATTAAAGATGGCCAGGTGCATCTTTTCTACCAGACCTATGGAAATGGACCGAAAGATGCGATCTGCCACGCATGGTCTTCGGATGGTATTTCATTTACCAGAAACGCCTCTAATCCGATATTTTCGCCAAGTGGAGCATGGACGAATGGGCGCGCAATAGATGCCGAAATTTACTTCTATAAAAAACAGTATTTCTTGTATTTCGCAACGCGAGACGCTGCTGGAAAAATTCAAAAGCAGGGCGTAGCCGTTGCAGCAGCTGGTACCGATTTCAAACGTGCGGGTTGGAAACAAGCGACTAATGATGCGATCCTTGCTCCAAAGCTCGACTGGGAGGGCGATTGTATAGAAGGTGCAAGCATCATCCGAAAGAACAATAAGCTATATATGTTTTATGCAGGGAATTACAATAACATGCCACAGCAGATCGGTATAGCGGAAAGTAAGGATGGCATCCATTGGAAAAGACTTTCTGATCTGCCTTTTTTGAAGAACGGCGAGGCTGGAACCTGGAACTCGAGTGAATCTGGCCATCCGGGTATCTTTGAAGATGAAGACGGCCAGACCTATTTGTTTTATCAGGGAAATAATGACAAAGGAAAAACCTGGTATCTGTCCAATATAAAAATTGGCTGGAGAAAATCTGGACCGTATGTGTTGGCCGAACCTCAGGCCCATTAAAATTTCGAAAATAAATTAAAAGTCCTATCTTAGGTTTAAATATAAAATTAACGCCTCATGCTCAAAATTTCTTTTCTCAGCTCAGCTTTGGTTTTGCTTTGCAATATAGCTTTTGCTGACGTCGCTCATATTGATCTCGATAAAATTACATCCGATCCTGCCTGCAAAGCTCATTTCCGTTACATCAAAGAAAATAAGCAATATTATAAAACCTGGACTAACGACTGGAAATATGATAAATCCAGAGTCGAATTAATAGGGGCTTTAAAAGATGCTTATACCGCCTTTTCAAAACTAAAAAAGCAAGATCATGAACTGCAGTTATTGCTGGGCGATATTGCTCATTATCTGTACAATATGGACGATAAGCCTCATTTTGACCTGGCCCTGAAACATTATAAAGCAGCGATAAAATCTGACGCAAATGACATTCGGGGGCGGTGGTTTCTAGGTATACATCTTGGTCTGGCCGCGCTGCCATTGAAGGCTATAGAGCAGTTTTCGCAGGCGCAAAGTTTAGCCGGAGGGAATTATGAAGGGTATTTCTAGGACGATTATGCCTATGTAGCCACCCTAGCTGACATGCCATCAACAGCTCAATGGGCTTTGAAAAAATCAGAAGCCGCTCTGGGCAAACTTAGCGAACAGGGTATGGGATTTCGAGAAGACTGGAACAAAAAATTTATAAAACTAGATCCAACCCAGAAACATAAAAATAAAGAGATCTGGGATGCTTTTAAAGAAGATAACTACCGTTTTGTCGCCCGGCCCCTGGGGATCAGACTTTCTGTAGACAGCACCTGGAAAATTCAGGTCAGCGATTACGATCAAAGAAGATCCGCATTTATCGTATCGCCACCTGCAATAATGGACAAAAGTGGACAAAACATAGGGTATACGCTATTTACAATGATAAAAGTTGCTGAAGAAGGGGAAACCTTTGAGTCATTTATGGAAAAAATCTCAGCAAAATATAGCCAAAAGAAAAAAGCTGAATTAAGCACAGGTTTTGGGAAACTGCAGGGATATGAAGTTACAGATCAGAATGTTTATGCAGATAAAGGTGGCGCCCACGTTCATATCATGGGAATCGAAAGGAACCAGCCAGAAGTTCCAGGCTTATTGTTGGAGCAGCCGGTTTCTTTTAAATCCAAAACTCCAGGGCAATTTGCATTTTATAGGTCGAATCCTGTAAAAGGACGTTTTGAAGGAAAAATCTTTTATGTGTTTATATTGGATAGCTGTGAAGATATTTACGCCCAATCATTTGCGAGCTATAAGTTATACCTCGACACAAACGTAGTTGTGGAGTAAGCTGAAAAATTACAATTAATTTAAAAATATAAATTTCTTGTCCTATGGCAATTTATAATTCCATAGAAGTACTTAAATTAGATGTATAAAATATAGCCACATAAACCAAAAAAAATCTGAATATGAAAATCGTAAAAACCATTCTATTCTCCCTGTTTGCATTAATGTTTATCAATGCGGGTCTGGACAAATTCTTCCGTTACATGCCAATGCCGACAGACATTGCACCGGAACAGGCAAAGGACTTTGCTGCCTTTACCGAAATTTCCTGGCTGATGCCATTGGTTGGCTTGGCTGAATTGATAGGGGGGTTATTGATTTTGGTTCCAAAAATGAGGGCACTGGGTGCCCTGGTACTATTTCCTGTACTGGTAGGCATTTTACTGATTAACGTTACAGTAGCACCCGAAGGCATCCCAATTGTAGCAGTGCTTTGGGCGATATTGATCTGGATCATTGTAGATAATAAGCAGAAATTCATTCCATTGATAAAGGATTAATTGGCTTGTTTCTATGAATAATTTGTGCTATATTGTTTTTTCTTTATTGTGATGAAAAAAAATGTAGTAACCAAAGCATTTGTATTTTCGCTCTGTATCATCATATTCGCTTTCACTTCTCAGTTCAGCGACGATACGGAAGAAATTGTCAATTCCCTCCAACAGTGGAGCCAAGAAAACCCACAGGAAAAAGTCTATTTACATACCGATAAACCCTATTACCTGGTTGGCGACACAATCTGGATGAAAGCCTATCTGACTGCCGGGAGTCAAAACCAACTCTCCTCGATCAGTGGCGCTATTTATGTCGACATGATCTCTGAGGGAGATTCTATTACGCAAAGTCTGAAATTGCCGGTAACAGCCGGAATGGCCACAGCAAGCCTCGTCCTGCATGATAGCACGACCAGGGAAGGCAATTATCGGATCAGGGCATATACCCAGTGGATGCGTAATGCAGGGCCAGAGTTTTTCTATGACCGCACTTTCAGTGTAGGTAATTCAGTAACCAATGCGGTCTTTGCAAAGGTAGAGTACCTTCAAGTAAAAGAAAACGGGAAAGAGGTTAGTAAGGCTAGAGTTACCTATACCGATAATAATGGTAAAGCTTATGCGGGTAAAGCTGTATCCTACGCCTGGAAAGAGTCCTATAAGACCGTTAGTTCTGGCGGAGGTAAAACCGGGGCCTCAGGCGAGCTGCTGATAAAGTTACCGGGTGAAGCCAACAGACAGCCTGCATACACGGTATTTACTAAACACCATTCAGATTTCTGATAAATACAGCGTAAATAAGACTTTTCCAATGGAGTCCATAGCCCGAAATGTTGACCTTCAGTTCTTCCCCGAAGGGGGATCAATGTTGAATGGCGTTAGAAATCGTATTGCTTTTAAGGCATTGGCCAACAGTGGTCTTGGCACTGCGGTAAAGGCTGTCGTGATCGACGAACAAAACCGCGAAATCGTTCAGTTTGAAAGTACCCACCTCGGTATGGGGGCATTTTATCTGATCCCAGAAACTGGTCGGAGCTACTCCGCGAAATGTACCTTTGCCGATGGCACTACAAGGATAATCCCACTACCAAAGGCGGCTGAAAAAGGATACCTGCTTTCTGTATTTAGCGGATTCGGGGTACAGCGTGATTCAGTCTTAGTGAGGATAAGTACAAATGCCGCTACGCTGGCAGAGGGAAACAAAAATCTCAGCTTGATAGGACAACATGGTGCTGCCCCTTTTTTTGCTACAGAGGTGCCGATGCGGCAACAGCAGAGTTCCCTATATTTTAAGACTGATGAGGTGCCCACCGGCATTATGCAGTTTACCTTGTTTGCCAATGGGCAGCCAATTTGTGAAAGATTGAGCTTCATCGAGAGTCAGGACCGGATTGACCTGCAAGTAAAAGGGCCTAAAGATGAGGTGCCGAAGCGATCTGCCATGGAATTGAAGGTCGAAGCCCGAAGCCCAAAAGGTCAGCCATTGGCTGGGAACTTCTCTATCTCGGTGATCAGTGAATCTGCTGTTCCGTCAGATGAAGCTAATGAGAACTCGATATTGGCTCAACTGCTGTTGAGCGCCGACATTAAAGGTTACATCGAAAAGCCAAACTACTATTTTCAGGACGCTACAGCATCTCGTAGAACCGATCTCGATTTGCTCATGATGACCCAAGGCTACCGCCGGTTAAATGGGCTCAACTGATAAATAACGACTATCCTAAGCCGAGCTTTAAAGCGGAGCCATTGATTAATGATGTGTCTGGAAAGCTTTTAACCTTAAATAACCAACCCCTGAAAGGTGGGAAGGTCACCCTGATCAATAACAAATTGAACCTGATCCTAGATACGATAAGTCAGCAAGACGGTACTTTTAAGTTCGGCAATTTATTCATCACCCATGGTGTTGATTTTACCATTCAGGGGAAAACTGCAAAGGGCAAAAGCAGGTTGCAGGTACAGATAGAAAAGCTTGGACCGCAGGTGGTAAGTCCAAACAAGAACCATCCGGACATGAACCCAAATATCCCCGAACTCATCAAAGTGTCCCTGGACAATAGTAAGAAGCAGGAGTTGCAGCAGGAGAAATTTGGAATAATGAGCAGGACGCAACAATTGAGGGAGATTCAGATCCGGGCATCTAAAGCTTGGTCCTACAAAAACAGGGTCAATGATAGTCAGGCAGATGAACTGTTCAGGCCAGACCCAAGACGTCCATGTAAGACTTTACTCGAATGTCTGACAGAAAGTGACCATACCCGGATAAAGTTTATCCAGGTGATGGATAGTTCCGACACCAATTGTGGGGTGATATGGAGAGCGATAGGTACCGAGATACTCATAGACGACGTTTGGATCAAAGATCCCTGCGACTTCCAGACTTTGCTGCTAGACGATTGTTCGGATATCGACAAGGTGCATGTGCTGACGATGGGCAATGCAATGAAAGCCAAAGTACTAGGTCCATATTTGCCGGAGGTACTCAAAAAGTACAAAAATAGCCTGCCCAACGTAATCGCCATCTACACCAAAAGCGGCAACTTCAGGAAAGTCTATGATCCTTCAGTTGTATATTATGCTCCCAAAGGATATGATAAAACCAAGGAGTTCTATGCGCCAAAATATGACCGTCCGGACCAGAACAGCCTGATGGCCGACCTGAGAACCACAATATACTGGAATCCTGCTGTATTGACCAGAGGAATTGGTCAGACCTCGGTACACTATTACAATGCCGATCAAATCGGCAGTTATCGCGTGACAGTAGAAGGAATAGACGCAAAAGGCCGATTAGGAAGAGCGGTATACAGGTATCAGGTAAACTAGAATTTACCTGATGATAATTGTGTAGAAGGAGTTGTACTCCTGATGAAGATGACCGCGTCCATGTCTACCCCAGGTCGTATGGGGAGGGGTTTGAGTTCTTGCCAATTCGAGTAGATGTTCGTAATTTGACTTGAAGCCCCTTTGAAGGGATCACTTGTCACATTGAACCTGAGGTATAGGCTTGGGTATTTCGCTTTAGACAAGGTGCCAGAAAGTGTGGCTTCATTGGTTTGAAAATCGTGCGCTTCGAATTTACCCTGATTCAATACATTTACTGATCCTTTATATGTATCGACTGCGATGGCGAAGTACCGGTCGCTAAATTGCTTTTTTAAATGGCCGCCCATAGGCCAGTATTGCGTGAGGGTATCTTTTGAGATGTGTACATTATGTGCCCATAAGATAATTTTGTTGTTGCTATTGGGAAGGAACTTGGCTACATTCTCTGCCATAAAGCCGTCCCGGGTAAAAGGGTCAGACCAGTAATCTGGTTTGTCGAAGCCGTTGAGCTTTACCAGGTTTTTGTTTGAGGCCTTTTTGTTGTATTCTGCAAGGTTAAGAAATAGCTGATAAATCTCGTCAGAACCATACAGTCCCATATCAGTCATCACTTCCTTAAGATCGCCTTCTCCAGTCTGAACAAATTGATTGATCTGCATCATTTTAGCCTCCGGGACTTCAAAAGAAATGGTTCTAAAGCCACAGTGTTCAATGAGGTATCTAATGACACGGGCTTTCTGATTATAAAACTCCTTGGTACCATGTGAGCCCTCGCCAAGGCCTACAATATCCTTTCCTTTTAATTCCTTCTTTAAAAAGGAGAGATCGGTCAGATCGGTTGAGGAATCAGATTGCAGTTCATGAGCATTCTTGTTTACCCAGTTGAGGGAAAGATCCTGAGCCGAAGCAGTAAAACCAGTAAGTAGTGCCAGGCTAAGCGTAATTTTAATAGACTTTAAGAATGCGGAAGTGTTTAGTTTATTCATAGGGATAAGTATCTTATATAATATAGATGCTCCATACGATCCACTTCCATACACCAAGATAAAATTTCTCTAAACAGGAATTAGTTCTGTCCCTCGAACTCTTCGATTAAAGCCAGTGCCGCATCAAAACTTTCAGTGGGCACGTCGATAGAAACGGCATTTGATCCGCCAGCGATCACAGCGAAGGGCTCAATGCTCCCCATAAGTGAGTTTTTTAAAAAAGCTTGTATTTCATGTTCTTCCAATAGCTGCTGGATCATGGATGCTTGAAGGAAGTCTCCACTATATACTTCTTTAAAGCTGGGTGCTGTGTTATTGCTCATCAAGGTTGGCTTTTTGTTCTATTATACAATATATGAAAATGATCCTTCTTATTTATCGATGACGTAACGGAAATTTTTACCTCCTTGAACCAATGTCATTTCGTGTTTTTGTCTATCAAATTTGAGCAATACATCGAATTGTTCACGTTTGAATTCATTTCTATTGACAGCATCTAATGGAAATGCAGGTTGGGCTGTAGCCTGGGCCATTAGTACCGAGCCGGATTTGGTAATCGAAATTTTTAAGGGGTTATCCTGACTAGAGTAATTACCCAGTAGTTCATCCAGTTCCTCAGTTTTTAAATGGACAGGAATTTTATAAGGTTTGTCGTAATAAGCATTTAACATCGCAAGAATGACATCATTCATGGCGTAATTCATGCCATTGGTAGTAAGTGCAAACGACATTCCATCTTCCGGTACGGCATATACACTGCTATAGCTCCCGAGTGTACCTCCATTATGTCCAATTAATTTTTTCTCAAAGAATGGAGCTTGTAACAAGCCCATTCCATACATGCCTTAACCCTGGAAGGTTTTCATCTTATTATAGCTTTCTATACTAACCAGTTTGCCGGACATTAGTGCATTAAGGAATAGAATAAGGTCTTGTGGGGTTGATAAGATATCTCCAACAGCAATTATATTGGAGAAATAAAGGTCTTTTACAGGTGTCCATTCGCCCGTGAAACGGTAAGGTCTGGCTTCAAGTTTCTGACTATTATTGACAGTGCCGGATATAATGCTTTTAGCTCCAATTTTATTGGTAATCCTCTTTTTTAATGCAACTGGATACGTTTGTCCAGTAAGCTTCTCTACAATATATCCCAATAGCAGATAGCCGCCGTTCGAGTACTGCTGTTTTGCCCCAGGCTCAAAATGAGGGGTGACCTTGGCGATTTTATCTAATAGTTCGGCTTTAGTATGGGGGTCGGTAATCCATTCTATGTTTTCGTTGACATGGTCTGAAAGCCCGCTGGAATGACTGAGCAAATTTGCAATGGTAATCCGGTCAGCATTGGGCATTTCCGGAAAGAATTTAGATAGCTTAGTATCCAATGATAATTTCTTTTCTTCAATAAGCTGAAAGATCATAACAGCAGTAAAGGTCTTAGTGATAGAGCCAATGCGGTATTGTGTACTTGCGGATAGCCGGTATCTTTTTATTGCCCTCGATCTGGCTATAGCCGATGATCTTGTGGTAGATGGGCTTGCCATTTTTTGCAAGTATAAAGCTCCCCATAACCTGACTATTCCCTGAAACAGCGTTGAAGAAGCTGTCTAATTTTACGGTATTTAGTTGCTGAGCCCAGCTATTTAGGGAAAGAAATGGCGTACTGAAAAAAAAGGTTAAAAGTAAAGCGTTAGTCTTTTTCATTTGTGCTTGATGCTGGATTTATTATTCTGCTAATTTAGGAATTTAAATACTAGTGTGTAACTGCTTTCTTTACCTGGTACTCCTTATTACAGAATTCCTTCTAATTCCTTCCATACATTCTGTGCAAGGATTTTCTGACCTTCCGCAGTAGGATGAATACCGTCATTCTGGTTTAGCTTTTTTATACCCCCAACGCCTTGCAGCAAAAATGGTACGTATGTCATGTCATTTTTGACAGCGAGATCACTGAAGGTTTTTTTGAACGCTGTTGTATATTCTATACCCATATTTGGTGGCATCTGCATGCCGAGCATCACCAACTTAGCCTGCGGATATTTCTTTTTTACTTTATCTATAGTCGATTGAAGGTTGGCGGTTGTCTGCTTCACTGAAAGACCACGTAATCCATCATTTGCACCGAGTTCCAATACGAATATACTTACTGGCTGTTTCAATAACCAATCAATACGTTCCTTGCCAGCTGCAGAGGTTTCTCCGCTAAGTCCTGCGTTGATAACCCGGTAAGGCAGTTGCAGCGAATCGATCTTCTGTTGGATGAGACCGGGATAGGCTTGGTTAGGGTCATCCAGTCCCAGTCCAGCGGTTAGACTTGTGCCGAAAAACAGGATATTCTGTTGCTTCGCAGACAGTTCGTTAGTTACTGTTGCGGCTTCTGATGGTCTGGCGGAGAGCTTTCCGTCACCAGCTTCTTTTTTTTCTGCATTTCCGCAGGCGCTTAATGCGACTGCCAGAGTAAATATGGCAAGGGTTTTGTTTCGTAACATACAATATGAATTTATCACAGTCCAGTATAATAGCAGGAGACAATATCGTGCCATTTATTCTTGAAATAAGGCAAGTTAATAAAATTTATAAAAGTGCGGGCAGAGACCTGCAGGTACTCAAATCAGTAGATTTTTCGGTTTCCAAAGGAGATACGGTGTCTATCATAGGTCCTTCCGGGAGTGGCAAGAGTACACTGCTTGGCATTTGCGCTGGACTCGACAAAGCGAGTTCGGGATCTGTAGTGCTTAATGGTATCGTGCTGGATGGACTTAGCGAAAATGAACGTGCAGGGGTTAGAAATAATTATGTAGGTTTTATTTTTCAAAATTTCCAACTGATGCCTACACTGACAGCACTGGAGAATGTCATGGTACCAATGGAGCTGAACCGACAGAAAGGCGCAAAAGAACGTGCAATGGAACTGTTGGATAAAGTGGGACTGGCCGACCGTGCGCAACATTACCCGGTGCAGTTATCCGGAGGCGAGCAACAGCGCGTATCGCTGGCAAGGGCATTTTCAAATAAACCGGCAATTCTTTTTGCTGATGAGCCTACGGGTAATCTGGATGAAGAAACGGGTGAGAAAATTGAGGAAATGTTGTTTGAACTCAATAGAGAAGCTGGTACTACATTGATCATTGTAACCCATGACCCTGAACTTGCTGCTAAGACTTCGAGGACGATCAGGATGAAAGGTGGATCAATACAATGATAGGCTGGTTATTCAAGATGGCCTGGAGAGACAGCAGGCGCAACCGGAGTAGGTTATTTTTATTTATCGCAGCTGTAGTATTGGGAATAGCTGCGTTGGTAGCGGTGGCTGCTTTCCGCGATAGTTTGAGCCGCGACATCGACGAACAAGCCATGGAGCTGACAGGTGCAGATCTGGTGCTGGATGGGAATTCCCCTCCGGGAAAAGGTACAACAGCTTTGATGGATACCTTGGGAACTGAGCGCTCTTTTGAGCGCAGTTTTGCTTCTATGGTTTATTTTCTGAAAGATGAAAGCAGTCGACTGGTGCAGATCAGGGCTTTACAGGGTGACTATCCGTACTACGGTAACATGGAAACAACACCCCTCAGTGCCGCTAAAGAATTCAGGGACTCTAGCAGAAGTGCAGTGGTAGACCAAACCCTGATGTTACAGTATGGTGCAAAGGTTGGAGATTCTATAAAAGTTGGCGCAGTGAATTTCGTGATAAAAGGGGCATTGAATAAAGTACCTGGACAAACCGGGGTTTCCTCTACAGTAGCTCCGGTGGTGTATATCCCTTTGCAATTTCTGGAAGCCACTGGTCTAACCAAGATTGGCAGCAGGATCAAATACCGTTACTACATTAAGTTTGCGGATCCGGCGCAGGTGGATCCCGTGTTGAAATCATTACAAAAAGACCTGGATAAATATGGGCTTGACGCTGAGACCGTAGCTTCCAAGAAAGAGGATACAGGCCGTTCTTTCCGGGATGTCAACCGGTTCATGGCACTATCGGGCTTTGTTGCCTTACTTCTAGGATGCATAGGTGTGGGTAGCGCGGTGCACGTTTACGTGAGAGAGAAACAGCAAAGCATAGCCACCTTACGGTGTATGGGCCTCAAATCTTCGCAGGCTTTTTGGATATTCCTGATTCAGATTGGTTTTATCGGCCTCATTGGTGCGGTAATGGGAAGTCTGCTAGGTACCGCACTTCAGTTTGCTTTGCCATATGTACTCCAGGACCTGCTGCCCGTAGACATCACTATGCGCATCAGCTGGGCAGCTATTGCCCAAGGCCTGGCACTGGGGCTCATTGTATCTGTACTTTTTGCCCTGCCATCTTTGTTGTCGCTGCGACACGTATCTCCCCTAAACGCTATCCGAATGTCTTACGAACAGAGCAAAAGTAGTTTCGATCCCTTATTATGGATGGTATACCTGTTGATCTTTTGTTTTATACTGGGTTTTAGCTATCTACAACTGGGAGGCTGGAAGGAAGCCGGAATATTTACAGGATGTATTGTTGCAGCCTTCCTGTTGCTTTATGGCCTTTCTGCCTTGTTGATGTGGTTGTTAAGAAAGCTATTGCCGGAGCGTATCGGATACCTGTGGCGACAAGGGTTTGCAAATCTCTATCGACCGCAAAACCAGACGATGGTGCTTATGGTATCTATCGGGCTGTCAGCTGCATTTATTGGTTTGTTATTTTTTGTACAGCAAGTGCTGGTAGATCGTGTTACGATTGCCTCAGGGCCAAATCAGCCCAACATGGTGCTGTTCGATATCCAGAAAGATCAAAAGGAACCCGTCGCGGAGATGACTAAAAAACATCATTTACCTATTCTACAACAAGTTCCGATTGTAACCCTGAGGATTGATGCGATTAATGGCATGCGGGCTTCTGACCTTGCTAAGGCAGACAGTGTCAAACAAGCTAAAGCCCCTGTAGGCAAGAAAAGCAAGCCTGAACAGGCTCAGGAAGGTAACCAAGATCCCTCGGGCCGGGCCTTCAATGGCGAGCTCCGCGTGACCTTCCAACAGGACTTGACCGAAGCAGAAAAAGTGGTGCAGGGGAGCTGGTCTGGTCAGGTAAAACCTGATGGCAGCATACCCGTATCGCTCGAAGAGAACTACGCCCGAAGGATAAATGTAGGTATAGGTGACACCATTGTCTTTAATGTCCAGGGACTGATGATCAGTACGGTAGTGGGGAGTATCAGAGAGGTAAATTGGGCGAGGATGCAAACCAATTTTAGGGTAGTATTTCCCACAGGCGTATTAGAAGAAGCACCTCAGTTTCAGGTCTTGATGACACGGGTACCAAATAGCGAGGTTTCCGCCGCTTATCAATCAGACGTGGTGCGGAGTTTTGCTAACGTATCGGTAATCGACCTCAAACTGGTACTACAGGTCCTAGATGACCTTTTGGGTAAAATCAGCTTTGTGATCCGCTTCATGGCGGGACTCAGTATGGTAACTGGTTGGATTGTGCTGATCTCCTCTGTATTGATCAGCAGAGCGCAGCGCAACCGCGAACAATCGCTGTTGCGCACGCTAGGTGCAGATAGTAAACAGCTGCTGGTAATTACCATAGTAGAATACTTATTTCTGGGTCTGGTGGCAACAGGAGCGGGGATGATATTGGCACTCAGTGGAAGTTGGGCCTTGGCTATTTATGTATTTCAGGCCAGTTTCAAGCCCTCAATCGAGTCTGTCGCGGCATTTTTCGGACTAATTTCTTTTGCTGTTGTGCTTACTGGAGTATTGAGTAGCAGACAGCAAAAACCAGGTTCAGCGCTATGATTTTTCCTTGCTCATGACGTATAAGCCAGCACCTTGTTTTAAGGTCATTTGGTTTTTGTCGACATCAAAGGTTAAAGTGATGCCCGCAGCACTGAAAGTAAATACATGTGGCTCGGCAGCAACTAATGGGAAGGCACTTTGTCCGGTCGCTTGTGCGTACAAGACAGTGTCTTTCTTAGTAATCGTGATTTTTAGTGGCATTTTATCGGTTGAATAGGTGCCTAAGTATTGATCCAGATCTGTTGTTGTCAATGCTATTTCTTTAAAATTTGGAATCACGTATGGCTTATTGAAAGCAACACTCAAAGCAGCGATTGACACATCGTTCATCGCCATATTAACCCCGTTTGATACATATGCGAGCGCAAGCTTTTCCTCAGGAAAATAAAGTGCATTAGACTGAAAGCCATCGATACCCCCATTATGACCATACGCCTTTTTGTCGTAAAAAGGTGAGATAAACATCGCCATTCCATATCCTTCTTTTATGGTCTTCATTTTTTCAAGACTTGCAAGGCTAATCAGTTTGCCATTGAACAATGCATGGAAAAACGTCACAAGATCGCCAGGGGTAGAGACCATGGCGCCAGCTCCGCCTGGAATACTCATGTCTGTCTCTGTATCGGCAATCCATTTTCCGGCCCATTTATAAGAATTAGCCTCCTTATTTGCAGTATTTATTTTAGTCCCATAGTAGGTATTTTTAAGTCCAAGTTTACTGGTTATGCGCTTTTTTACTGAGCTTGCATAGCTGGTTTTATCCAGTTTCTCAATGATAAAGCCCAGTAATACAAAATTGGTATTGCTGTATTGGTGCTTGGTTCCGGGCTCAAAGGATGCTGTGTGCTGGAATTGTGCCAACTGCTCTGTCTGAGTAACTTTGGTGTTAATTTTTTTGGTATAATCTGGATCACTGGTAAAGTTAAACAAGCCACTACTGTGATCTAACAGATTAGCTATTGTTATTTTCTCTGCGTTGGTTACCCCAGGGAAAAAGCTGGATAACGGAGTGGTCAAACTCAATTTACCTTCCTCTATCAATTGGAAGATCATTGTTCCCGTAAAGACTTTAGAAATAGAGCCGATACGGTATTTAGTATCCGCTGTAGCTGGTATTTTATTGCTTGTGCTCAGATCTGCGTAACCCACAGATTTACTATAGACCTGTTTACCATCCTGCATCAATGCGATGCTAAGCATAGCCTTGTCCTTTGCTCCGATGACCTCGATAATACTGTCGAGTTTACCTTTGTTAATCGTAGCTGACTCCTGTGCGTAGGAGATAGATGTGCTGGCTAGCAGCAGGAGGAGGGATGTAGTAATTTTGAGCATAAGGCGTACTTTTTATTTTAGAGGTAACTTTTTTGCTAAAGTTACATTTATGAGCACTTTTATTTTCGATTTTAAACTAAAAAAGCCTTTTTCTGAATCAAGTCGATAAATCTTTAAAAAAATAATGATAAAGTATTGGGATTAATGAAATTTTAATAATATTTGTTTTGTTGTCAGGCAGAGATGTTTGATGATAACAATAGGGATGATTAGTTAAGGGAGCCTTGGCTCCCTTGGCTTTTTTAAAGGGCAGCCGCCTCAAGCAATTCAAGCAATAACATACTACTGATATAATCTTTTCTTAACAACGTATTAATACGTTGACCTTAGCTTTGCAGCATAAATATTTGGTTAGTATTTATAATACGTTTAGGTTTAGTTGATAAAAAAAGAGCCATGATGGATGTCATGGCTTTTCTTATTTTATTTACTTTGTTACTGTTGCTCAAGGTAATTCTTCAGGATATTGATCAGATACACATCTGGTTTCGGCATCGTGATCACAGTGCCGGGCTCCTTATCCTGCGACTGCTTGATATAGTTTGCTTTAATCTTTCCCCAGTCTTTGGAATACAGCTGGATGAAGGTATCTACAAACTGCTTATCAGTATATTCCTTCGGAAGCTTACTTAATACAACTTCTATTTTCTCTTCTTTTTTATGTAATACTGCCATATGGTATTTTATTCTTTCGAAACAAAGTTACATAAAATTAATCTACATCAGGATCTGCATGAAGGGTATCCTTATGCTCGTCCGGATTGTAACTGGCTTGCAGTTCGGCAAGTTTCTTTTTACCATAAGCAAGTTTTGTGATCAGTACAAATAGCACCGGAACAATGAAGATTGCAAGTACGGTTGCGGAAAGCATACCCGCTGCCACGGTCCAGCCTATTGTTTGTCTGGATACTGCACCCGCACCATGTGAGATGATCAGTGGTATTACACCAAGAATGAAGGCCATAGAGGTCATAACAATAGGTCTTAACCTCAACTTCACCGCTTCGATAGTTGCAGCAATCAACTCCATGCCCCAGTCAACACGCTCTTTGGCAAATTCTACGATCAAAATAGCATTTTTAGCGGAGAGTCCGATCAGGGTAATTAGACCAACTTGTGCGTAGATGTTATTGTCAAGTTTTGGCAGGAACATCAGGGCAAGGATAGCACCAAATAATCCCAATGGAACAGATAACAGGATTGAGAAAGGTACCGACCAGCTTTCATAAAGTGAAGCCAGCAGCAGAAATACAAATACGATGATCAGTGCAAAAATCATGGTGGTACTATTACCTGCTTCCTGTTCTTCAAGACTGAGTCCGGAGAAGTTATAACTATAATTGGCCGGCAAGGTTTGGGCAGCTACTTCTTCCAGTGCTTTCAGCGCATCACCGGAACTGAAGCCTGGTTTTGCACTACCGGTAACCTCTATGGCACGGAACAAGTTGAAGTGATTGATAATAGAGGCTTTCTCTACAACTTCATATCTTACTATCGAGCTCAGAGGCACAGAAGCACCCGCATTATTTTTGACATAAAGCCTGCTCAGGTCTTCAATGCCTTTACGGAAAGTGGTATCGGCTTGTGTTACCACACGGAAGTTTCTTCCATATTTGGTAAAGTCGTTCACATAACTGCTACCCAGATAGGAAGAGATGGTGCTATAAACCGCACCTATGGATACTCCCATTTTCTTCGCCTGATCCCGGTCTACGTGTACCTGATAATTTGGAGTCCTCGCGTTAAACAGGGTATAAGCCATTGCAATTTCCGGGCGCTGGTTGGCTGCCATCAGGAATTTACCTACGTTAGCTTCAAAAGCCTTGATATCACCCGCTTGTTTCTCCTGAATTTGGAGGGAAAAACCACCGCTGATGCCCAATCCGGGTATTGGAGGCGGAGCCACAACCAGTACACTACCTTCTTTATCGCCAGCGAAGTCCTTGGAAACACCGGCAATCGTTGCAGTAATATCTCCCTTACGATCGTCCCAGTTTTTTAACTGAACGAAGAAGGTAGCAGCATTAGATTTGAATGATCTGTTCAGGATATTGATACCGCTGATAGAGGTGATGTTTTTTACTTCCGGATATTTCTTCTGGATAGTTTCTGTAATTCTCTTTACCATAGCATCTGTACGTGCCGCTGACGCACCCTCTGGAAGGGTCACACCCATCAAAAAGATGCCTGCATCTTCATTTGGGATAAAACCACCTGATTTTTTAGCGAACAAACCAATCGTACCTACGTAAATGCAGATCAAAATGACAACGACAAGAGGGGCTCTCTTTAAGGCCCATTTTACACCATTGGAATACTTACTGGTCACTTTTGCGAACCAGACATTGAACTTATAGAAAAACTTGTTTAGTCCTTTGGAGTCTTTGTTGAGGTTCATCGGCGTTAATAATAATGAACACAAAGCCGGCGTCAATGACAAAGCAATGAAGGCGGAGATCAATACAGAAACGGCGATGGTAATGGCAAACTGCTGATAGAGCTGACCCACCATACCGGGTATAAATCCTACAGGAATGAACACTGCTGCCAAAATTAGTGCAATCGCGATAACCGGGGCGGTAATGTCTTTCATCGCTCTTCTCGTCGCGTCTGGTGCGGAGAGCCCTTCATGATCCATATAATGCTGTACGGCCTCGACGACGACAATCGCATCATCTACCACAATACCAATTGCGAGTACAAAACCAAACATGGTCAATACATTGATAGAGAAGCCTAATATTGTAAATAGGATAAAGGTACCGATGATGGATACTGGAATGGCCAATACCGGAATGAGCGTAGCCCTCCAGCTTTGCAGAAATAGGAATACAACCAGTGTTACCAAAATCAGCGCCTCTATTAGCGTATGCACAACCTCATTGATGGAAACTTTAACAACAGATACAGTTTCGTATCCAATGACATAATCGAGATCTTTAGGAAATGATTTTTTTAATTCTTCCAATGCCTTTTCAATACCATCTGCAGTCTGCACGGCATTACCGCCGGGAGTTTGGTTAATGGCCATCATAGAGGATACTTTCCCATTGATCTTAGAACTGGTGGCATAACTGAACTCGCCAAGTTCTACTCTGGCTACATCTTTCAAATAGACAGAAGAACCATCTGCACCGGATTTGATAACGATATTTTCAAATTGCTCTACACTATTTAAGTCACCATCCAGGATCACCGAGAATTCAAAAGTTTGGTTGCTGTTCTGAGGCGGTCCACCTACTGTACCTCCTGGTAGGCGGGAATTCTGCTCACTAATTGCTGCAGAAACGTCAGCAGGACTGAGATTTAAACGGGAAAGTTTGTTTGCATCCAGCCATACACGCATACTGAAGGGCTGCCCGAATGCCTGGACATCACCTACACCCTGAATCCTCAATAGCGCGTCTTTTACGTAAAGATTAACGTAGTTCGAGATAAATTTCTGATCGTAAGTTCCGTTTGGAGAATATAATCCGAGCACCATCAGAATGTCGTTATTAGCCTTCTTGGTAGTTACTCCAAGACGCCTGACAGCTTCTGGCAATGCGGGTTCTGCAATACCAACCCTGTTTTGCACATCAAGTGCAGCGATGTCAATATTGGTACCTACATCGAAAGTAACGGTAATTGCAGAACGCCCATCTGATGTACTGTTGGAAGACATGTACTTCATGCCAGGTGTACCGTTGATTTGGCTTTCTATAGGTGTGGTTACTGTTTGTTCTACAGTCTGCGCATCGGCGCCTGTATACGTACCGCTAACGGTTACCGTAGGAGGGGCAATATTTGGATATTGACTGATCGGCAATGTGGTGATCACAATGGTACCAATCAGTACAATTAATAGGGAGATGACGATTGCCGTGACCGGTCGTCTGATAAATACTTCTGAGATCATATATCTGTCTTAGATTTTTAAACTATTTTTTAACTGCAGCTGCAGCGGGTTGCTGACCATTAGCCTGCCCTGGAGTACCGGCTTGTACAACAGCACCAGGTTTCACATTCTGGACACCTTCAACTACAATGGTCTCGCCGGACTTTAGCCCGCTTGCAACCACTACACTCTGATCAAACTGTTTGCCCAGTTTGATGATCCTCGGCTCTGCTTTGCTACTATCGCCCACTACATAAACGTTGAATTCACCAAGTTGCTCTACAACAGACTTAAACGGAATGACCAGTTGAGCCTCGGGCGCTTTATTGAGGGCTTTTAAGTTTACCGTCATACCTGAAACCAATTTACCTGAAGGGTTAGGATAGCTGATCCTTACTTTAATCGTTCCCGTTTGAGGATCAACAGCTCTGTCTATTGCCACAATGCGTCCCTGACCTTTAAATATACTGCCGTCCTGCAACTGTACACTGAATAAAGAATCTTTAACGGCAGCCGTATTGCTTTTCAATTTAGCAAAGCGGGGGATTTCAGCCTGATTCACGGAAATATCGACCGCTATCGGATTATCCGTAGAAACTGTATTTAGAAGCGTTGTACCCGGGCTAGCCAAGGCCCCCAGCTTCACTTGTGAAATACCAATAGTACCAGTTAGTGGAGATACTATGATAGAACGTTGCAGGTCGTTTGCAGCAGAAGAAAGTTGTGCTTCAGCAGCAGCTACCTGAGATGAAGCATTAGCCAGATCTGTCATAGCATAATCTACGCGCTGCTTAGCGACAGCATCCTGTTCTGCAAGCCTGGTATAACGGTCGGCGTCTTTTTTTGCTTTATCGCGGTTGGCTTTTGCCACTGCAACATCCGCTTTTGCAGCATTATAAGCCGCGATGTATTTGGTGCGGTCTATTTCATAGAGTTTCTGTCCTTTACTAACCTTCTGTCCGTCTGCCACGTAAATTGCAGTAATATAGCCGCCAACCTGGGGTCTCAGTTCTACTTCATTTAGCGCAACTACAACACCGGGATAAGTATCAGTAGTAACTACTTCCTGCTCATTAACCGTAGTAGTTGTTACCGGAGTGGCGGGAGGTGGACCTTGTTGCTGTGCGGCTTTATCGCCACCGCCACAAGAAGCCAGCGTGATGGAACCAAGAATAATGAAGCCTAATTTTATGTGAGTGATCGTGTTCATTTGATGCATATTAATTGAAGGTGATTGTTCCTAATGCTTGTTGTACATCTAGTTTCGAAGAAAGCAGGCTATACAATGCGTTTAAATAATTGAGTTGTGCAGTACGTAGGTCAGTCTCTGATGTCATAAGATCGAGATAAGTTTTAATACCCTCGTCGTATTGCAATTTTATGGTGTTATATACCTGTCTGGAGATCTCTACATTTGACTTAGCAGTATTCAGGTCATTAAGGTTGGCTTTATAAGTTGCCATTGCCGATTCATATTGGGTATTGATCTGATTTTTCGTATTCATCAGATCGAGGTCGATCCTTCTTTCCTGGAGTTGGGATTTTTTAATTTCCTGTGTGCGTTTGCCGCCCTGAAAAATAGGAATGCTCAATTTAAGTCCGATGACGGAACTTGGAAACACATTATCATATAGGGCACTCAGTTCCTGACTCTGATAGTTCCAACCATAGTTATAAAAACCCGAAAGGGAAGGGACATAACTCCATTTATTATAACTGGTGTTAATGCGTTGTAGTTCCCGTTGTGTTTGTAATAAACGATACTCCACCCTGTTCTGGTAAGTCAGGGTCTGGTTGGTATCGATCTGAATGTTTTTTTCCATTTCTCCCTCCGTATAGGAAAGATCGAATTCCCCATTGGCCGTGTAGCCTATAAGTTCCCTTAAATAGGCATATTTGGATTTGAGCATTTCCTGTGTCCGTTTAAGATCCGCTTTTGAATTGCTCAGGCTGATCTGCGCACGTTGAAAGTCAGTCTTATCTACCAGACCCGCCTGGTATTGTGCATTGGCATCATTGTATTGTTTCTGCAAGCGTGCAATGTTTTCTGTGATGATATTTAGCTGCTCTTTGCTGGTCAGTATGTCATAAAATGCTTTACTAACGTCAACTACGGTATTTATCCTTGTGTTCTCTGTATTTTGCTTATACTGTTGACGGAAGTACTTTGCTGTTTTGGAAGCCTGGATCAAACCTGCGTTCAGCAGTTGTTGATCGGCCTGTAAAACAAATGATGATGTATTCTTTCCGCCAAATGTAAGGAATGAACTTTCGCCGTTTGTGGTCAGAATGGTCGTCTGTTGTTTCAGATTGTGATTAAATGTCCCGTTACCATTTACCTGTGGTAACCAGCCGGATAACGCAGATTTGATGTCTCTTTCACCGATTTCCTCGTCAATGAGCGATTGTTGAACACCTGGTTTATTCTTTAAGGCATAATTAATTACATCCTGTAAAGTTGCCTTCTGTAATGTAGTCGCGCTGGCATCGGTCTGTGCGAACATACGTCCGGGAACCAACACCGCCGTACACAACAGCATTAAAAGTGTGAGTTTATTAAGATTCATAAATTATTTCAGATTGAAATTTAACTAAGCAAAAGTATTGGCATTAACAGGCGAAAAGTTGAAAAGTTGACCGAACTCAACAAATTTATTGCCGAAGCGACGGAAACCGCTTCCCAACTGAAAGAAACAGTTGAGTGATCATATATGACGTTTTGGTATTATATTTATGCAGTTCGGTGAACTTTGTAAGGAAATCCAGCAGTGTAATTTGTATTCTTGCAAGTAATACCAATAATAAATTAAGTGCATGGGATTAAAACGACAGTCAAAAGATTTCTATAAATATTTCAGGTTTATCGTTATGCCTGTGGTATTTATAGCATTCTATGTGCTGGGCTTTATGATCAATCCTTACCGGCCATGGCAGGATTTTTTTGAGAGGAGTAGTGCCGAAATTGTAAAAGAATGGCTGTTTGTCTCGGTGTATTGCCTGATGACTACCGAAATCATTATTGCGATTGCGAAAGGACTGGATCGTAAATTACCCTGGACTTCGTATCCGATATACCGGTTTTTATTGCAGTTTAGCATTCAGATCGCAGCCTCTGTATTGTTTCTTTATTTTTACATGAATGCGATGATGTACATCTTTGAGAGTGAAAAGAAGTTTAGCGACATCAATGCGCTGGCCTTACGACAATCCTTCGTAGTAAGTGTAATCCTTTCTGTGCTGATCAGCCTGATCTATACTGGTAATTTCTTTTTAAAACAATGGAAGGCTGCATTGTTAGAAACATCGGACCTGAATTTAAAGGCAGCAGAATTCAAACAGATTGCTTTACAATCAGAACTTGAGTCGTTGAAGATGCAACTTGATCCGCATTTCATGTTTAATAATTTCAGTACGCTTTCCGCACTAATAGCAGAAGATCAAAATGCTGCACAGCATTTTCTCGAAAATTTATCGAGGGTGTACAGATATATGATCATTAACGTACATAAGAACCTCATTACTGTAGAAGAAGAACTTAGTTTTGTGCAGGCATACTTCTACCTGATCAAAATCCGTCTGGGTGAAAATGTAAAATTGAATATCCAACTGGATCCCGATGTACTCAGAAAGGCAATGCCACCAATTACTTTACAACTGCTTGTCGAAAATGCCATTAAGCACAATACCGCTTCCAGATCAAAGCCGTTACTGATCAATATCAATGAATCGGAAGGATGCCTGGTGATTACGAACAGCCTGCAACGCTTAAATTACAATATTCCTTCTACCAATACAGGACTGAAGAACATTGAAGCCAGGTACCGGTTATTGTCCGACCGCTTGCCGGAGATTACAGAAACAGAAGATCTGTTCATTGTTAAATTGCCTTTAATGGAAGTTTAAATTGAAAGTCATGAAGCTATTAATCATTGAAGACGAAAAACATAATGCAAACAGATTGCAGGCCATGCTGCTGGAACTGGAGCCAGACATGGAGATTGTAGGCATCATGGAAAGCGTGGCTGATAGCATCGAATGGTTTAAGATGCATCCTGAACCTGATCTGATATTAATGGATGTAAGATTGGCTGACGGGCTTTGTTTTGAAATTTTTTCTGCACGTACGATTACAGCACCGGTGATATTTACAACAGCATATGACGAATATGCGATCCGTGCATTTAAGGTGAATAGCATTGATTATTTATTAAAGCCCATACATAAACAAGAACTTGACGCTGCGCTAAATAAATTCCGGCAGTTAACACAAATAAATAAACCCGACGCAGAGATTACCAGTTTAGTGGAAATCATGAAGAAACAAGGTGTGGCTTACCGATCCCGCTTCCTGATTCCTATAAATGATGGTTACCTTACAGTAAAGGCAACAGAAGCAGATTTCTTTTATTCCGAATTTAAGGTAACACATCTGGTGACTAAGGATGCCAACATGCCCATTGCATTTACGATGGATGAATTGGAAGAACAACTGGACCCGGATGCTTTCTTCAGGGCCAACAGGCAATACATCATCAGCATGTCGAGCATTAAAGACATTCACAATTACTTTAACGGAAAGCTCAAGGTGGCTCTATACCAGCATAGTGAAATTGAAATATTAATTAGCAGGGAGAAAGCTACAGCATTCAAGCAGTGGCTTGACAGGTAGTTTGGGTATGGTTTATATTCTTTACTTTTGAAGCCATGAGTTCGATTAACCCACAACAGGTCCATAAGAATTATAAAATAGCCGCCTATCTTATTTTTGGCGCCTCGGCAATCACACTAGTCAATTATTTATTTCACCAGAACCTAAGCAATGGCGATCATTCAAGTTTCGCATTAGAAACGACATTGTTAATCGCAGTACTTGGTTATTTTTCAATCCTGGGTAAGGACTGGCTAAAGTGGGTACTAACGTTCATCACCATCGTTGGCATGTTTGCTTTACAACCTGTGTTAAAAGATTTTGAGCTGTACCCATGGTTTGGCATTCTCAATACACTGGCTTGCGGGTTTCAGTTGGTAGCGGTGTTATTCTTGTTTCTTGCTCCAAAAGGGAAGGAGTAAGCTCAGCTTTATATCGATTTTTAATTTGTTATCCTTATATTTAGGAAATGCTCGAGAGTCTTTTTAGGTGGACATTTGAAGTCTGGTACCAGGCATTTGTCTCTTTGCTGGTGTTTTTTAATTTATTATACTGGCTAACAACAGTTGGTGGTTTACTGATTTTCAAATATTTAGAGCGCAATAGAGGGCTTTTAAGCGTAGACAATCATTCCCTTTATCCCGGTCAGTTGCGTAAAGAGATTTTTCAATCTATGCGCTCCATTCTCGTATTTAGTTTACAAGGAATACTAATCCAACAGGGTCTTCAATATGGACTATTTAAATTAAGTTATGAGTTGAATTATTGGGTAATTCCGCAAATCCTGATTTTATTTTTCTGGAATGAAATACATTTCTATTTATGTCATACCCTGTTACATACCCCATTTATGATTAAAAATGTGCATTGGGTACATCATCATTCAAAAGAGCCGACAGTTTTTTCTACTTTCAGTTTCCACTGGATAGAGGCATTCTTATTGGGTACAGTAATTATATTTCCACTATTTGTATATCCATTTCAGGCGCTGGCAATTGTATCACTACCGGTTATGAGCTTGATCATCAATCTCCTTGGTCATTGTAATTATGATTTCTTCAGTAGACACCAATCTGGACATCTACTCAGATTTTCCTATCGCCACAGCATGCATCATAAAAAAGGCAGAGGCAATTTGGGATTTTTACTACCTTGGTTGGACAACCTATTTAAAACATCTTCAAATCACCCAAAATGAGTAAAGTGTATATTACTGCAACCGGCAGCTTTCTGCCTAATGATCCGGTCGCGAATACAGAAATGGAAGCGTTTCTGGGAAAGCTTCATGATAAGCCTTCCAGAACCAAAGACATCTTTTTAAGAAAAAATGGTATCAAAACACGCTATTATGCGCTCGATAGAGAACAGCATACTACGCATAAAGCATATGAAATGGCTGCACATGCGATTAAAGACTGCTTATCGAACTCAGATCTGGATGCAACAGAGGTTGAGTTTTTAAGTGCGGCAACTACGCAGAGCGATCTACCCGTACCCGGCTTTGCCAGCATGGTACATGCCGAAAGCGGAATAGGAAGGTGTGGCATTGCTTCACATCAGAGTGTTTGCGCAGCAAGTATGATGGCCATACAGAATGCATTTCATCAGGTAAAATTAGGTATGGTTAAAAATGCGGTTTGTTGTGCTGCAGAACTACCTAGCCGGATGTTTAAATCAAAGAGATTTGAAGGTCAACAGGCATTTACCGGATCAGAAACTTTACCCATCGAGATAGATTTCTTACGCTGGATGCTAAGTGATGGGGCCGGTGCAATGCTCCTGCAAAATGAAGAAGCCAAACGTGGACTATCTTTAGAAATTGAATGGATAGATCTCAAATCTTATGCGCATATTCAGGAGCTTTGCATGTATACCGGTACTAATAAAGAAATTGATGGGACCGTACAAAAAACGTGGCTAGACTATGATACCATTACCGAAGCCAATGTTGCAGGGACTTTAAACCTAAAGCAGGACATGAGGCTTGTGGACAACATTGTAAAGCTCGGGATACAGCGTTTCTTTGAACTCATAGACGAAGATAAATTCAAGGTATCAGATATCGACTGGCTAGTCTGTCATTATTCCTCGCATCATTTCAGGCCCCAGATCGTAGATTTATTGCTGAAAGGCGGAGTTGAGATTCCCGCTGAAAAATGGTTTACCAATCTATATACCTTAGGTAATGTTGGATCAGCTTCTATTTTTGTGATGCTGGATGAACTTCTCAAAAATGGCAAGTTAAAGGAGGGGCAAAAGATCATGTGTATGGTTCCGGAGAGTGGCCGTTTTATAACTGGTTACATGATGCTTACTGTCAAAAAGCAGGATAGAAAGATTGGTGTAAATGATATAGAAAATATAGGCGAGATTAAAGCTCCGGAAATCAGGGTGCAGGAAAAACCGGTGCAAGAGTGGTTGGTGAGACAACTAACCGGAGTATGGTTTGATTTTGAACGCGGGCTCCAGCAAGTGCCGGTAGTAAAAAAAATATTTAAAGGAACACTATCACTTGATGAATACAAGCGGCTGTTGGTCAACCTGAGGCAACAAGTTATCGATGGTTCACAATGGATTGCCAGGGCGGCATCTAATGTCAGTATGGAATACTTTCCTGTGAGGTCAGCCTTCATCAGGCACTCCTCCGACGAACATCGGGATTACCAGATCCTTGAAAAGAATTACGTTAACTGTGGAGGTAAGGAAGCCGAAATATTAACCGGAAATAAGAATATAGGAAGTGAAGCACTTAGTGCCTATATGTTTCACCGTGCGAGTCAGCCGAATCCATTCGACCTGCTGGGTGGAATGTTCATTATAGAAGGGCTTGGTAACCGTGTATCTGGTAAATGGGGGAGAGCCATTCAACACCAATTGGGACTGAACAAGGATCAGGTGTCATTTTTTATTTACCATGAGAGTAGTGATAGTAATGATAACCATTTTGAACGCTTTGAGCAAGCAATACAATCCGATCTGTTGACGAAAGAAATGGCAGAAAAAATAGTTAAAACAGCAAAAGTGGTAGCGAAACTCTATACCTTACAATTAGAAGAACTGGATAATTTTTAAGAGCCATGCTACATAAAAAGGAATATTTTGAAGAAATGATCAATGAACCGCGGAATCCAAGCCATTGGCATGCGCTATACCTGGATAAAAGCGTTCCATTTAATGCAGATGCGAAAGCTGCATTTTTATACGATTCCTCGACCAAAAGCCGACAATTTCTTTATCCCGTAGCGAAGATATTTGCCCGGCTATCCATAGTTTTGATGCAGCTGTTTAAGATCTTCATTCCAAATTTAATAAATGCACCTAAGATGCTTCATAAATCGCTGTTCTGGGGTATGAAATACTTCATCACACCAGAAGCAAATTTTGTGATCTTAAGACATTTCTACTTGGGATCTGAAGTGTTGCGTTTTATTAAAGACAATGTAGATGGTGCAGAGCACATTCCGATGAATCCATTAAAACCATTGGCTGTAAGTGATGTAAAAGATAATTTGTTTTTGGAACATGACCTTAACCTTTATAATTTTATCATCAACCTGAACAAGGCTATTGCAGAGCAGGGATTAAAGATCGTTAAAAAAAACCAGCCGGATTTCAGTGCAATTACAGAAGGGGAAATTCCATTTTCTGAATTCAGAGACGGATGGACAAATTTTATTGATCTTGGAACTGCCATCGAGTTATTTACTCCTGTTTATCAGTTTTACCTGACGGACAATGATTTCTGGCGCGCAACGAATTCGCTGCAACTGGATGAAGTCATCGGCATTTACGCAAGTACTATTATGGATTGTCCGGAGAAACTCACAGCACTCAATAACAAACATCCGATGATACCCCTGCCAACAGCCGGAGCTGCTTTCCGGTTATTATTACATGGATTTTCAACAGAGGTATTGCACGCCATGCTGGTTCAGGCTAAACTGGCCTCCGAAAAGCAAGATGTATCGGCATAGCTACATCTTGCTAAGAATTTCCTTTTTCTTGGTATCAAACTCCTCCTGTGTCAGGATATCTTCATCAAGAAGCAACTTTAGCTTTTGCAGCTGCGCCACCGGATCTGTCTGATTACTGTAAGTGCTGAGCTCTTGCTTCTTATCTTCTAAAGATTTACCTATTTCCATTCCAAACCCGAGTTGTAAACCTGCGCCTGCAAGTCCACCCTCATTTCTAGCTGCATCACGCAGCGCCCTGAGTTTTTCAAGTTCTAAATAAGTAAGTGAACCTTCCGCAGCTGCACGGCTCTCAGCCGTGATATCAGCAATCTTGCCAATTCGGTTCTGGGTTTCCAAATCAAAGGAGGTTCCTTGTATCTTAAAATCCCTAAGTTCAAGCCCAAGCGATGTAAATTCTGAATTTAGCTTTTCCTTAAGAGCTACAGAAAGTAGGTCTAGATTTGCGTCTATATCAAGGTATGACAATTTTGCTTTTGCCAAATGACTGATCAATGTTTGCGGAATGCGGGAAGTAATAACAGACTTAGCATCGGAAGCAGTATATTGATCCCTGTTACCTACAATGTCATTAAACAACAGCATGGGATCGGCAATGTGCATACTATAGTTTCCATACATACCTAATTCTACAGGTATCTGGTATTCCGGATCTAAGTATTTTATAGGAGATGATGTACCCCACGGTTGGTTTACAATATCAGATTTGCGATAAAAATACAACCCTAATTTATGTTCACTTTCAAAGAACTGCGCAAATTTGAGCAGGTTAGTGATAAATGGATGATTGTCGGTTTTTAAATTAAACAGGCCTTCTTCCGTGATTACCTCTTTTATTTTTCCCTCATAAACAAGAATGCAACCCTGCCCGGGCGAAACAATCAGCTTACTTGCATTTTTAATCTCTGCAGTAGGCGCGGGATATTTATACAGTAAAAGTTCAGGTTGCTGATCTTGCCACTCAATGACAGTAGCCAATTGTTTTTTGAAAAAATCTCCAAGTCCCATGTTTAATCCAATTTAAAATTACCAGTTAGCTTGCCCTTATTGTCATAAAGCAATACCTCATCACTATTGCTGATTGCCATCAGCCCTTCTTTGTATTTGATCATACTCCTAAGCATCTTATCCTTTTCGACGTCGGCAGTCCACTCTGCAGCGCCTGTAGTTGTATTTAGCTTTTGGATTTTATAGTTACTATTAGGATTTGCATTTGCTTTAAAGGTAACAATCAACATCTCGTTATCATCCAAAAGTACATCAGGTGAAAAGTAAAGACGTTCGGGAGTCAGGTCTTTCCAGTTTAGCACACGCTCTGAGGCTTTCATATAAGCGTCGAACAATACTTTCTTATAAGGATCCCTCTCTGTGAAGATTCCCGAACCACCATAATCTTTGCGCCACGAGATGTTATTTACGATATCCTTGGGTCCTGCTCCGTTATCCCGGTAAGTCAATTTCAGAAGCATGATTTTGTCTTCAGGGTAGTCAGAACTTTTTTCTGTGAATATGTGTAATACTTTGTCTTTAGCACCCGGAAGCAGGTTATTAAAGCCTCTTCTAGCATCGTAATACTGATCTTCGGTGTAAAGTTTTTGAATCAGGGGATAGTAATAAAATTTCTTTCCGTCATTGGTTAATATGACCAGACCGTCGCCATTATCTTCATAAGTAAAATCAGCTGTTGCTACACCGACCTGCAATTCTTGCTTTGCCGTGTAAAACTTCTTTCCAACTTCTACAAGCTTCAACTTTGCTTTGTCAAGAACATATAATGCCGTTTTGTCGACATTCACATAAATGTTTCCGTCACTAAACACCCTGGTATTAACGTCGCTGCCTGATAAATCTTTATCGCCAATCTTTTCTTCGGCCAGTAGCTTTTTCCCGAGCGGATCATAAAAGCACAGGTATAAACCATCATTTACCTCTTGTGAGTTGCCGCGATAGTTACGGCTTTCTAAAACCATAAAAACAGGGGTATTGAGTTTGGCATCTAGAAATGCACGCGGAGCGTAACGACTAGCACTATAGCTTTTATCTTCTTCCTCTGCAGTGCCAACTGAATATGCACTGCTTACGGTATCATCTTTACTGCTGAAAATCGCCGTAAAAAGATTAATCAATATGCCGAATAAGATCAGACAGCCAAACACGATTCCAATAACCTTGATCACTTTTTTATTCTGCTCAGCATTAAATGTCGAGTGGTTATTGTGGTTGTAATTGTGATTGTAATTGATGGTTACATCGTTGTCGTCCAGAAAATACTCTGTCTGACAGTTATTGCAACGGTAGAAATCAGGTTTAAACTCAGACTTTTCCGTACTTCCGCACTGCGGACATTTGATGACTTTAATTTGCTTGGCCATTTAAAAAAGCGTTTTTTCTTAAGGTAGATTTAAATACGAACAATTTTTAGTCCAAAAAGTTTAACTCGGCAAGAAGCATGTTTCATTTTTTACATACTTTAGTAGAGGTAGAATATTATATTAAATTGTGAAGAAAATAAGCACATCTTTAAAAAGAAGAAATGGCTTCCAGGGTGAAAAAATGATCAGTCTCCCTGAGAAGCTATGGAAGAGTGCTGTGGAGCGTCATCCCGAAATCTTCAACCTTTACATTACTCACATCGGTTACTTCCCAAAAGCTTCGGCCCACTATCGCGAACGTAGAAAGGGTTGTGATGACAATATCCTATTCTATTGTTTACATGGTAAAGGACATTTTATCGTGGGTGAAAAACGGTTTGAAATTACTACAAACCAGTTTATTCATGTTCCTGCAACAGATAAATACATGCGCTATTGGGCAGATGAAGCAGAGCCATGGACCATCTATTGGGTTCATTACCGTGGTAGTAGCATGGAAGCTTTTAACAAACTGCTAGATGTTCACATCGCTAAGGGACCCCAACAAATTCCCTTCAATCAGAAAGGCATAGACATATGGAACAGTATTTACAAAAGTCTGGAGATGGGCTATAGTATAGACAACTTATGTAATGCTAGTTTTTGCCTGCATCATTTTCTTGCCACTTTCTTTTTTACCGATAAGCACATCACAACGGATGAGAAAGGAGAGGGGGATATGATTACAGAAGTAATTCTTTATATGAGGGACAATCTGGAGCAAAAACTGAGCGTTGAGGATATGGCTGCCCAACATCGTTTTTCTGTTTCTCATTTTTCCAGTTTGTTCCGAAAAAGTACGGGTATGCCGCCTATAGATTATTTTATTCATCTGAAAATGCAGAAAGCATGCCAATTGTTGTTCTCTCAGGATGCTAAAATCAAACAGGTTGCGCTGCAACTTGGTTATGAAGATCCATACTATTTTTCAAGAATATTTAAGAAATATATGGGAACCTCCCCGGAACAATACCGTACCTCAACAAAAAAGTTTTAGCCTGATTTTATCCATTATTTTATCGGAAAAATGGGAAAGTTATCAGCTATCGCATATCTTCACGTTGCGGATCCAAATTAAAGCCTCAGTTGAATAGAGCAGTGAAGGAGATCATAAATAAGCACACAAATGTAACCTAATATAAGAATGAAAATGAACCAAATTAGAGCTCTAACAGGGCTCTGTTTTTTACTGCTGTTGCAGTTTGACATCCAGGCACAGGAGCATGCGAAACCTGAGGACAATCGTTTTACTAAAGTCGTTCTGGCGCAGAAGCTAGAAGAACCCATGCAATTTCAGGTCATGGAAGGAGGTAAAGTACTGTATGCGGAACGGAAAGGTAAGCTTAAACTATTTGATCCCGCAACTAATAAAATGGAAGTGATAGCGGATCTGCAGGTGAGCAGGGAGTACCTAAAAAAGAACGGTGAGCGCGAAGAGGGTGAGGATGGACTGCAGGGCGTTATTCTCGATCCTGACTATGTTACCAACCATTGGATATACATTTACTATTCTCCGAAAAATGAGTCTGTAAACCGCTTATCAAGGTTCACCTGGAAGGCTGGTAAACTAAACCTTGCTACTGAAAAAAAGATACTCGATGTGGTCGTTCAGCGTGAAGAATGCTGTCATGTGGGCGGAGGTATGTTGTTTGACAAAAACAAGAACCTACTGCTTAGTACGGGTGATAATACCTTTTCCCGTTCCTCAGATGGTTTTACGCCGACAGACGAACGTCCCGGTGAAAGTCCAAGAGATGCACAGAAATCATCGGGTAACACCAATGATTTACGAGGTAAGATTCTCCGGATCCACCCGGAAGCTGATGGGACGTATACCATTCCTGAAGGCAACTTATTCCCAAAAGGTACTCCTAAAACCAGACCGGAAATTTACACAATGGGCAACAGAAACCCCTGGAGGTTGACCATTGACAGTAAAACCAATTGGCTATATTGGGGAGAAGTAGGTCCGGATGGCTCCAACAGTTCCCCTGAACGCGGACCAAGGTCGTATGATGAGTTTAATATCGCCAAGCAGGCCGGAAATTACGGATGGCCCTATTTCATTGGCGATAACCAAGCCTACCGACAGTATGACTTTGCCAGTAAGAAGTCTGGCGCACTTTACGACATCGCCAGGCCAGCGAATAATTCACCTAACAATACCGGACTTTCCGTTTTACCTCCTGCAATTGGCGCCATGATCTGGTACCCTTATGCCGCCAGTGAAGAATTTCCGGAATTGGGTAGCGGAGGTAGGAGTGCCGTCGGTGGCCCGATCTTTCATCAGTCGGACTTTAAGCCGGGAGCGAAAGTTTTTCCTGCCTATTTTGAGGGTAAGTGGCTGATAACCGACTGGGTACGCGGATGGATCCTGGCAGTAACATTGGATGAAAGTGGAAATTTTAAATCAATGGAACGCTTCCTGCCGAACCTGACCCTTCGTGGACCTATCGACATGAAGTTTGGTCCGGACGGAAACTTGTATGTACTGGAATATGGAAATGGGTATTTTAAAGACAATCCGGAAGCTGAGCTGATTAAAATCGAGTTCAATGGCGGCAACCGGAAGCCAGCTGTACAGGTGGCAGCGAATAAGACGGCAGGAGCAATTCCTTTGAAAGTGCAATTATCCTCGGCAGGTACCGCAGATGCTGACGGTGATTCTTTTAAAATACGACTGGAAAATCACCAGGGCAGGGGTATTAAAACAAAGCAGTAAGCTGGCTAATCCGGAAATCACGCTTAGTACTGCCGGGGTTTACAAAGCTACACTTACCGTCACGGATCCCGATGGTGCGAAAAACAGTAAATCAATAGAAATAGCTGCTGGAAATGCCGTCCCAGTCGTTAGGTTCGATTTTACCAAGGGCAACTCGAGTTTCTACTTTCCGGGAAACACGATAAGGTATGCAGTGAGCGTAACGGATAAGGAAGATGGGAGTTTAGCCAATAAGCGGATCCTTCCGGCACAAGTGTCTGTTTCCATCAATTATCTTTCAGAAGGCTATGACATGACGGTGATTGCGCAGCAGCAAAAGACCTTTGACGCAAGTGCCCAGTTTGCCGCAGCGAAAGGACTGATTAAAAAAAGTGACTGTAATGCTTGTCACGCACTGGACACCAAATCCCTGGGCCCATCATTTAAACAGGTGGCGTTGAAATACAAGGGCAGTAAAACTGCAGAAGGAATATTAACCAAGAAAGTGATCAACGGAGGAGCAGGGGTATGGGGTGATGCAATGATGCCGGCACATTCGGGCATGTCGACCGCCGAAGTGAGTACCATTGTAAAATATATCCTAAGTTTAAGTGAAAAAGCGCCTGTGAATAAAAATCTACCGGTTACGGGAACATATACAACAAATGCGAAACCAGGGGCTACAAACAAAGGAAGCTATATATTCAGGGCGGCTTATAAAGACCGTGGCTCAAAGCTGAGCCCCTCACAGTTTGCAGAAAATGTGGTCGTGCTGCGCTATCCAAATGTTCCGGTTAATGATGCGGATGGATTTAAAGATATCGACCTTAATAAGGACAAAACTATAGCAACGGCAAAAAATGCCGGTGCATCTATACAAATGAAGAACATTGACCTTACAGACATCAGGGGAATTGAGTTTATAACCCGGGAAACCCAAAATGGCAGTATTGAAATCCATTTAGATAACCCCACAGGAAAACTGATCGGAAAAACCGAGGGCAATTCCGCTATAGCGAAACTGGAGCCGACAAATGGGAAGTACAACCTTTGGTTTGTGTTTAAAGACAAAGGAACTAAGTTATCTTCCATAAGAATGCTAAATAACTAAAACCACAATATTTTGTATTTCAAAGTGATAGGCTGCCTTCTTCGAAAGAAAAAGGCAGCTTTGTTATTTTGTAACGAATAAGTGATGTTGATTTAGTATTAAATTAAACAATATCAAATAATATTTGTCTAGATTTAAAAATATAAATTTAGACAAAGAATGAAGTACTCCATATCCGATCTTGAACAGCTAAGCGGTGTTCAAACCCACACCATCAGGATTTGGGAACGTAGGTACCATGCCTTAGAACCGCTTCGTTCCGCCGGCAACACTCGTTTTTATGATGACAGTCAGCTTCGGCGACTTTTGAATATTGTAGGACTACACGAAACCGGTCTTAAAATTTCACAGGTCTGTGCATTATCAGATGAAGAAATGGACAGTCTGCTCGAAACACAACTCAAGGATACCATTTCTAAAAACACAAAGTTTGAGTATTACATTTCTCAGATGCTCAATTACGGCCTTGCCTATGATGAATTTCATTTTGATGAGCTCATTTCCGATTGCATCCTCAATCAGGGATTGATTGTTTCCTATAAACATGTGATCTATCCCTTATTGGTGAGGCTGGGCTTAATGTGGCGCATGGATCACATCTGCCCCGCACAAGAACATTTTATATCAAACATATTGCGGCAAAAGCTTTATAAGGGCATACATGACCTCCCGCTGAGCCAAGACAAGGGCGCGTCATGGCTGCTGTTTTTACCTGAAGATGAAAGTCATGATATCGGACTTCTGTTTGCAAATTATATACTCAAAGAGGCGGGACAAAAAGTCATTTTTCTTGGAGGAAGAGTTCCATTGGGCTCTGTTGAAGATGCTTTGAAAAACGGCAAAATTGATCACCTCTTATTGTTCATGGTAAGGTCAAGGCCTACTGCTGATGCAAATGCCTATCTTAATGAACTTTCCAATCATGCAAAAAATGGGAGAATTCACCTTGCTGGAAACGGTAAATTAATAAGTCAGTTACAATTACCGGCCAATGTTGGCTGGTTTCAGTCTATAGAAGAATTTGAACAAATCATTAGAACCACATCCGATGCCGAATAAACCGGGGGAGGAAGCCTTAGAAATTGCAGTAATAGGTGCGGGCTTTGCTGGCATTAGTGCTGCTGCTTACCTGGCCAAAAATGGACATAAGGTAGATGTTTACGAAAAAAATGCTACGGTAGGCGGCAGGGCGCGACAGTTGGTTACCGACAACGGCTACGTCTTTGATATGGGGCCAAGCTGGTACTGGATGCCCGATGTTTTTGAGCGCTTTTTCAACGATTTCGGATATAAAGCTAGCGATTTCTATGAGTTGGAACTATTGGATCCAGGATTTAGTATTGTTTTCCCTCAGGATGAGGTGATGGATATTCCCTCAGATTTCCAGTCCTTATGTGACCTGTTCGAATCCATAGAAAAGGGCAGTGCAGCCAGACTTGAGGAATTCCTGAAAGGCGCTGAATTTAAATACAAGGTCGGAATTGAGAAGCTGGTTTACAAACCAGGACTTTCCGTACTGGAGTTCGCTGACATGGACCTGATCAAAGGGATGTTTAAACTTCAAGTCTTTAATTCCTTCAGTAAGCATGTAAAACAGTATTTTAAACATCCTAAACTCATTGCCCTGATGGAATTTCCAGTCTTGTTTCTGGGTGCAATGCCAGAAGATACCCCTGCCTTGTACAGTCTGATGAATTACGCTGGACTGAAATTGGGAACCTGGTATCCGAAAGGTGGATTCGGGAAGGTCATAGAGGCCATGAAACGTGTTGCCGAACTTCAGGGCGTAACTTTTCATTTGGATAAGCCGGTACTCAGTTTTAGCATCAAGGAAAATCAAGTTAACGAATTGTGCAGCAGCAAGCGCAGCAAGGCTTATGCCGGCGTGATTGCTGCGGCCGACTACCACCATGTGGAAGAAAAGTTGCTCGGGCCTAAATATAGGAATTACGATGAGAAATACTGGGACCAGCGTGTATTAGCACCTAGCTGCCTGATTTTTTATCTTGGTGTGACCAGCAAAGTTCCCCGTTTGAAGCACCATACACTTTTCTTTGATGAAGATTTGAAGCAACATGCAGTGGAGATCTACAAAGAACCCCAATGGCCTTCTAAACCCTTGTTTTATGTATGTTGCCCATCTAAATCAGAGCATGGTGTAGCTCCTGAGGGTCATGAAAACCTATTTGTACTGATGCCACTGGCAGTAAACATAGCGGACAACGAAACACTCCGCAAACAATATTTTGAACTGCTCATGGATCGATTAGAACGCTACACTGGAATGCGCATCCGCGAATCACTGGATTACGAAAAAAGTTATTGTGTGGCCGACTTTATATCCGATTACAACTCCTATAAAGGCAATGCTTATGGACTGGCCAACACCCTGATGCAGACTGCTAACCTAAAACCCTCTTTAAAAAATAAAAAAATCGCTAACTTGTTTTACGCAGGTCAGCTTACCGTACCGGGACCGGGCGTACCTCCATCTATCATTTCTGGAAATGTATCCGCGCGCCAATTGATAAAATACCTAACCAAAACCTGATATGAAAGACACATTCGATAAATTATCTGCAGAATGCAGCAGGATCACCACCAAGCGTTACAGTACCAGTTTTTCTTTAGGTATCTATTTTCTAAACAAAAAGCTACGAAATCCAATTTATGCGATTTACGGTTTTGTAAGGCTGGCAGATGAGATCGTGGATAGCTTCCATGATTTTGACAAAGCATATTTATTGGCTAAGTTCAAGGAAGACTGTTTTGAAGCCATCACACAAAAAATCAGCTTGAACCCGGTATTGAATTCATTTCAAAGGGTCGTAAATGAATACCAGATCGAGAAAGAATTGATAGATTTGTTCCTGCAAAGTATGGAAATGGACCTTCAGCAAAACGATTATACACCTGAAAAATACGACCGCTATATCTTAGGTTCGGCGCAAGTGGTCGGACTGATGTGCCTCCGGGTATTTACAGAAGGTGATGCCGAAAAATATGGCCTGCTAAAAGAATCTGCCATGAAGCTTGGATCGGCATTTCAGAAAGTTAACTTCCTGCGGGACGTGAATGCCGATTACCATACCCTGAGTCGCACCTATTTCCCCAATGTGAACCTTGCTGCTTTTTCTAATCTGGAAAAGAAGATGATAGAAGAGGATATCGAGGAAGAATTTAAAGCCGCATTGTTAGGCATAAGAAAACTTCCGGTTTCATCCAGAAGCGGCGTCTACCTGGCCTATATCTATTACAAGGAGCTGTTCAATAAGATCAAAAATGCCAGTGCCGAAAAAGTAATGTCAGAACGCATCAGGATTTCCAATGGCCATAAATTCGGCTTGATGTTCGATTCTATGATTCGCCATAAAATGAACGCAATATGAGGGGCATGATTTCCTTAATCAGTTGCTTACTAGTCGGCTATATGAGTCAGTCTAAACCAACCTTACAGGAAATCAGGTCCTTATTTTATGCTGCAGAAAAGAGTAAAACTTCTTTTCATAAATTATCCAAAATAATGAAAGAGGTAGATACCAGATCGGCGCCCGTAATGGTTTGTTATAAAGGAGTGACAGAAATGATGGGAGCAAAATATACCATCAGTCCTTTTACTAAAATGAGTCATTTTAAGAAAGGAAAGGTCTACATAGAACAGGCAGTTGAAATGGATCCCAAAGCTTTGGAAATCCGCTTCCTCCGGTTCTCTATACAGACCAATCTTCCCGGATTTCTGGGCTACAATAACGAAATCGAAACAGATAAACAGATACTGCTCACAGGCTTGCAGTCGGTAACAGATAAAGATTTAAAATACAAGATAATACAATACCTTTCCTCAACTAAATATTGTACTGATGAGGAAAAGAAAAGCATAGCGAAATGACAGAGAACGTAATATTAGTAGATACCAACGACAATGAAATTGGTACCATGCCCAAGCAGGAAGCGCACCTGGAAGGAATGCTCCACCGTGCATTTTCTATATTTATTTTCAATAACGATGGCGAACTGCTTTTGCAACAACGCGCCCTTAATAAGTACCACTCTGCGGGTAAATGGACAAATACCTGCTGTAGTCACCCCAGGCCGGGAGAAGCCACAATAGCCGCTGCGCACAGAAGATTGGAAGAAGAGATGGGTATGTCGGCAGAATTACAGCATGCTTTCAGTTTCACCTACCAGGCAGATTTGCAGGATGGGTTGACCGAAAATGAATACGACCATGTATTTTTTGGACTAAGTGACAATATTCCTGTGATCAATCCAGAAGAGGTAGCCTCATATAGGTATGTAAATCTTAGGACCTTGTCGATGGAAATGTCTGAAGCACCGGAAGACTATACCGCATGGTTAAAAATTTGTTTCAACAGGGTAATGGAACTTTACCCTAAAATATCTTAAGAACATGAACAATTGGCTTATAAATTTTTTGATCGTAGCAGGAACATTCATCGCGATGGAAGGCGTAGCCTGGTTTACTCATAAGTATGTGATGCATGGCCTGCTTTGGATATTACACCGGGACCATCACCAAAAGGACCACGATAGCTTTCTTGAACGGAATGATTCCTTTTTTCTGATATTCGCGATTCCCGGGATCGTATGTCTTGCCCTGGGATCATTTTATGGCAATGATACGGCCTTATTCGTCGGCATCGGGATTACCATTTATGGGGCCGCGTATTTTTTTGTACATGACATCTTTATCCACCAGCGGTTTAAGATTTTCAGAAATGCCGACCACTGGTATTTTAAAGCGATCAGGCGGGCACATAAAATGCACCATAAACATGTCAATAAAGAAGATGGTGAGTGCTTTGGTATGTTATGGGTGCCATTCAAGTATTTTTTAGAAACGAGGAAGAAACGCACAGCATGAGTTATACCTATTTGTTGATTGATTTTTTTACGATCATCGTTCCCTTCCTGTTTTCCTTTCATCCGAAGCTCAATTTCTATAAAACCTGGAGGGCATTTTTTCCTGCAGTGATCATCACGGGATTGATATTTGTACTATGGGATGTTTACTTTACCGCTCTTGGGGTTTGGGGATTTAATGCACAGTATTTATTGGGCATTTCAATTGGGAATTTGCCGCTAGAGGAAGTCCTTTTCTTTTTTTGCATCCCATATGCCTGTGTTTTCACTTACCATTGTCTGGACCTTTTCATAAAAAAAGCCATGCCTGAAAAGACTGAGCGGGTTCTAACGCCATTGTTTATCGCCTCCTTTATCCTCATTGGTTGTTTATCTACCCGCCAGATCTATACCATGGTCACTTTCTTCGGGTTATCTGCCTTACTATTAGTCTCCAAATACCTGCTAAAAATCAGTTGGCTCGCCAAATTTTACGTCATATATGCCATATTGCTGTTGCCATTTACCATCGTAAACGGACTCCTTACCGGAACCGGACTGGAAAACCCAGTCGTTTGGTACAATGAATCTGAAATATTTGGTTTGAGGTTACTGACGATCCCGGTAGAGGACGTATTTTATGGGATGGCCTTAATCCTCTTGAATTTACTGATTTACAAATACCTTGTTATAAAATTAAGCCCTGCGACAAGAATCTGAGCTGATTGTAAACAATTACAATGAAAGAGTATTCCTTTGGAAATTGTAACTTTGATTCATGAATTACAGCCCACCTCAATTGAGAACTGTCAACGTAACGCGTTATGTAACGCCCTTGCGGGAAGGCGGCTCTATGCCGGCTATAGCCGAAGCTGATGATAACTTCCTGTATGTATTGAAATTTCGCGGTGCCGGTCAAGGCATCAAGGCCCTGATTGCGGAAATCATTGGTGGAGAAATCGCTAGGGCCTTAGGTTTTAAAGTCCCTGAAATCGTGTTTGCCCAACTGGACGAAGCTTTTGGACGAACTGAACCAGATGAAGAGATCCAGGATTTGCTGAAGGCAAGTGTAGGACTTAACCTGGCACTTCATTACTTGTCTGGCTCCATTACTTATGATCCGACAGTGACGGTCATTGATAGCAGGTTGGCTTCACAGATTGTATGGATGGACTGCCTGCTGACCAATATGGACCGTACACCGAGGAACACCAATATGTTGCTTTGGCATAAGGAACTGTGGCTGATAGACCATGGTGCGGCCTTATATTTTCATCACTCCATGCAAAACTGGGAGGAGCAGGCCAAACGACCTTTTTCTCTGATTAAGGATCATGTGTTATTGCCCCAGGCGGCAGAACTTGATGAAGTAGATGCAGCATTTAGGACGATACTGACGGACGAACTGATTGATTCAATAGTAGCCCTGATTCCCCGGGACTGGTTAAAAGATCATGAGGATGATCATGCTGCAGAAGAACGCCGTGAGGTATATGCACAGTTTTTAAAGATCAGAATAGCCAATTCAGAAATTTTTGTAAAAGAAGCACAACATGCAAGAACAACACTTATTTGAGTATGCAGTTCTGCGTGCAGTACCTCACGTAGAGCGGGAAGAGTTTATTAATGTAGGTGTCATTTTATATTGTGCCAAAACACGGTTTTTAAAGGCGCTGTACCACATCGATGCAGAGCGATTGAAGGCAATTTGCTCGAAAATTGACCTTCAGGAAATAGAAGCAAACCTTAAGTCATTTCAACGAATCTGCAACGGAGAAGCCGATGGCGGGCCGATAGGCAGGCTAGATATGCCATCCAGATTCCGCTGGCTAACTGCCACCAGGAGTACGGTACTACAAACCTCCAAGGTACACCCTGGTTTCAGTACAGATGCAGAAAAGACGCTAAACAGGTTGTATCATGAATTGGTTTTATTGCCATAAATTCATTCCTTTATACGATATTTTAAACCATTGAAAATGAACGAGGAGTTTTATCTTCATATTTACAACAAGCAGAACCAAATCGAAGCTGTACCTTCTAACCAAGAGATTGCAGACTGGGCGATCAGCCTGATGAACCTGCTTTACCCGGAGCGACTAACCACTCCGGATTATTCTGTAAACGAGATCAAGCGCATTCTGGGGCGTCAGCAAAAAGAATTGGTTCGACTCCTGAATTCAACCAAGGTATGTGCAGATTACGACAATGAGTCGATCGCCACGGCGTTTTTTGAGGGTTTGCCAGAACTTTATCGTAAAATGAACACGGACATCAGGGCTATTTTAGAGGGTGACCCCGCTGCAAAAAGCGAGTTTGAGATCATCAGAAGTTACCCTGGTTTCCTGGCGATTGCGATTTACCGCATTGCCCATGCTTTATTGAAAGCCAATATCCCAATCATTCCCAGGATACTCACGGAGTATGGCCATTCTGTAACAGGAATAGACATTCATCCGGCTGCACAGATTGGGGAGTATCTTTTTATTGACCATGGAACTGGAATTGTAATCGGTGAAACCACCATAATTGGAGATCATGTGAAGCTTTACCAAGGGGTGACGCTAGGTGCGCTCAGTGTAGAAAAATATATGGCCAATACCAAGAGACACCCTACAATAGAAGATCATGTGATCATCTATTCGGGAGCGACCATTTTAGGTGGCGATACGGTGATTGGTGCAAACAGCATTGTAGGCGGAAATGTCTGGATTACCAAAACGGTACCCTCAAACTGTACAGTTTATCACCAATCAGCAATCAAAGTTATAGAAACAAGACAATCGGATTAATATGGCAAGTATCATAGACGTTGTAGGCAACACACCACTAGTAGAAATCCAAAAGCTAAACCCCAATCCTAAAGTAAAGATTTTCGCAAAACTCGAGGGAAACAACCCGGGAGGCAGCGTAAAAGACAGGGCGGCGCTAAATATGATCCGATCTGCGATGGAACGCGGTGACATCCAAAAGGGAACCAAACTGATTGAGGCGACCAGTGGTAATACAGGAATTGCTTTAGCGATGATCGCTAGTATTTATAACCTTGAAATCGAATTGGTTATGCCATCCAACTCCACAAGGGAGCGTACGCTGACTATGGAAGCCTTCGGTGCAAAAGTTACCTTACTGGATTCTATTGAAATTTGTCGGGACTACGCCGAGGAGAAAGGCTTGCAACCTGGATATTTTTTATTAAACCAATTCTCCAATCCGGATAATTACCTGGCACATTACAAAAGCACAGGTCCGGAGATATGGAGGGATACCGAACAGCAAATCACTCATTTTGTGAGCTCAATGGGCACTACCGGTAGTATCATGGGGAACTCGATGTTCCTCAAAGAACAGAACCCGGAAATACAGATCATAGGCTGTCAGCCTACAGAAGAATCATCCATTCCCGGGATCAGAAGATGGCCGGAAGCTTACCTGCCAAAAATCTTTGATCCTAGCAGGGTAGACCGTGTGATGGATGTATCTCAAAAGGAGGCCACAGAGATGGCCCGTAAAATGGCAAAAGTAGAGGGAGTATTTGCCGGAATGAGTAGTGGCGGTGCATTGGCCTGCGCGTTACAACTGGCGACAGAACTCGAATCCGGCCTGATTGTTTTTATTGCCTGCGATAGGGGCGACAGATACTTGAGCAGCGATTTGTTCGGATAATTGCTTTTTCATTTTTTAGCTTTAAATTAGGCTTTTCAACGATAACGATTGCGTAAATAATTTCTGCACTAAATAATTATTACTTACAATAATTATGTAGACTTGTTTTTGACACCATAATTTTTGTATGAGCATATCTAAAGTATTTTTAAAGAATATAAAAAATGAAAACGTTATCATTCCTGATGATGCAATTTTCAACCTTCCAGAAAAAGTATTGCAATTCGGTACCGGGGTATTATTGCGCGGACTCACAGACTATTTTGTAGACAAAGCCAATAGGAAAGGCCTATTCAACGGTAGAATCGCAGTCGTTAAATCTACCAGCAAGGGTGGCACGACTGATTTCACAACACAGGACAGTCTCTATACAATTTGCGTCCGTGGAATTGAGAATGGAAAAAATATCGAAGAGAACATCATTTCCTCTGCCATTAGCCGCGTACTGACCGCAGATAATGAATGGGAGGAAATCGTTAAAATAGGACAAAGCGAATCGGTACAGGTGATCGTCAGTAACACTACCGAAGTTGGGATCCAATTGGTTCATGAAAGTATCCATGAAGGTACACCAGCATCATTCCCTGCAAAACTGCTATCCGTATTACATCATCGTTATCAGGCATTGGGCGATGTTCCAGCGGCAGATATTGTTATCATTGCAACTGAACTGATCCCGGATAATGGAAAGAAACTGGAAAGCATTGTTCAGGAGCTCGCTGATTTCAATCAGCTGGAGGAGGAATTTAAATCTTGGTTGAGTAAACATGCCTTTTTTTGTAATTCATTGGTCGACAGGATTGTACCGGGAAGACCAGAAGGTGCTGCTTTAGCCAAAATAGAGGACGAACTGGGCTATGAAGATCAGCTTTTGCTGGTTGCGGAGCCTTATCGTCTTTGGGCAATAGAAGGCGGGCAAAGAGTTTCCGAATTGCTTAACCTTGAATCGGCTGATGCAGGAGTAATCGTAAAACCAGATATCGAAATCTATAGAGAACTAAAAGTACGGCTATTGAATGGTACGCATACACTTTCCTGTGGAATTGCACATTTGGCAGGCATAGATACTGTAGCCAATGGAATGGCTGATGAGGACCTGAAGAATTACATCAGCAAGGTAATGAAAACGGAAATCATTCCCGCAATCCCTTATGAAGTTCCAGGTGATGAAGCATTGACTTTTGCCAACTCTGTACTAGACAGGTTTGCAAACCCTTATATAGAGCACCTCTGGATCAACATCACCTTTCAATATACCATGAAAATGAAGATCAGGATTTTACCGGTACTCTTTCAATACTATAAATTAAATCAGTCGGTACCGAAAGATATCGCATTTGGATTTGCCGCATACCTCGCATTTATGCGTACTGCTGCGCCTTCAGGCAGCCAGTATTTTGGAAATTACGAAGGTACTAGTTATCCTATCAATGATGACCAGGCGGCCTACTTCAGTGACAAGTCCAAACTGGATGAATCAGAATATGTAAGCAAGGTATTGTCGGACGAAAATCTATGGGGTGCACAGCTGTCTACGCTAAATGGCTTTATAACCGCAGTAGAACAAAACTACGATAACATTACCAAACACGGCATCAAAAAGGCCTTAATCAGCTGATAAACTAATTTAACGCTAACAACCAAAAACACATAAACCAAATATAATGAACGAAAAAAAAGTAGGCAATTACAGGTGGACCATCTGTACTTTGCTATTCTTTGCAACTACGGTGAATTACCTGGATCGACAGGTACTGAGTCTCCTGAAACCTCATTTGGAGGAAATCTTTGGATGGAGCAATAGCGATTATGCGAATATTGCTTCGGTATTTCAATTTTCTTATGCCATATCTATGCTTTTTGCCGGCAGGATAATTGATAAACTGGGTACAAAAAAAGGCTATGCCTGGGCCATCATCATTTGGTCCGCCGGTGCGATCCTGCATGCACTTGCCATTCCGATCGGACAAACGGTAACTACTGTTTTAGGTTTTGTCGGCCTCACTTCATTATCTGTTTCAATTGCGGGATTTATGATCTCACGTGCGGTGCTGGGCTTCGGGGAATCGGGAAATTTTCCTGCAGCAATTAAGGCTACCGCAGAATATTTCCCAAAAAAAGAACGCTCATTTGCAACCGGTATATTTAATTCAGGAACCAATGTAGGTGCTATCCTCGCACCGCTCACCGTCCCATTTATTGCCATGAAATGGGGTTGGGAGTCTGCATTTCTGATCATCGGTGCGATCGGATTTTTGTGGTTGATCTTCTGGTTTAAATTCTACGACAAGGCAACTGAACAAAAAAGACTTTCTCCGGAAGAACTCGCTTATATCAATGCTGAAGAAGCTGAGCACGAACTTCCACAAGAGGAAGCTGCTGTGCCAGAAGCTAAGGTATCATGGTTTAAACTGCTTACTTACAGGCAAACATGGGCTTTTACTGTAGGGAAGTTTATGACAGACGGTGTCTGGTGGTTCTTCCTTTTTTGGTTACCTGCCTACCTCAAGGACCAATACCATATGGTGGACACTCAGGTGATGCTTCCACTAGTGGTGATCTATAGCATGACCATGATCGGAAGTATCGGTGGTGGATATTTCCCGATGTATTTTATTAATAAGGGACATTCACCATACGATGGTCGTATGAAAGCCATGTTATTGATCGCAATTTTCCCGCTGGTGGTATTGGCAGCTCAACCCCTGGGTCACATCACTTTTTGGATCCCAATCGTTTTGATCGGAGTTGGAGCTTCTGCACACCAGGCATGGTCGGCCAATATCTTCACAACAGTATCCGACATGTTCCCTAAAAAGGCAATAGGATCGGTGGTTGGCATCGGTGGAATGGCCGGGGGGCTGGGCAGTGTACTGATTACCAAACTAGGAGGTTTTCTCTTTGATAAATATAAAGCATTGGGACACATAGAGACCGGATATACCATCATGTTCACGATCTGTGCGCTAGCGTATCTGGCCGCATGGAGCATCATGAAATTTCTTGTACCAAAGTATAGACCGATTAAAGAATTGTAAAATCACCAATAACGCTTAAGAAGGCCTTAGCCCTGCAGATCTCGCAAAGGCTAAGGCCTTTTTTATGCATTGGCATCAGCGATGCTAAAAACGCTTAATGAAAAGACAGTAGGGCATAAAAAGGAAAGGCCATTATTCTTTTCTTTGTTATAACCAAAATGAAATCATTAAGTATGAAAAAAATTAGCTTACTGGCAATCGCCATGGCCCTGATATGCAGTGGCACTTTCGCTCAAAAAAACTATTTACAGGAATCAAAAGCAGATAAAGCAAAACGGATGCAATGGTGGGAAGATGCTACTTTTGGCATGTTCATCCATTGGGGCCTATATGCGGTTCCCGCAGGAGAATACAACGGGAAGGGTGGCGGAGCCGAATGGATCATGGAAACACACAAAATACCCGTACCAGCCTATGAGAAGTTTGCCAGGCAGTTCAACCCACAACAATTTGACGCTAAGGAATGGGTTAGAATTGCCAAAGATGCAGGTGCAAAATACATTGTGATTACCTCCAAACATCACGATGGCTTTAGTATATGGGACAGCAAGATAACAAATTATGACATCATGGATGCCAGTCCATTCAAACGCGATATTCTCAAAGAACTTGCTGACGCCTGTAAGGCTGCCGGCATTCAGTTTGGATTGTATCATTCCATTATGGACTGGCATCAGCCAGATGCTAAGTCCAAAGACTTTCCTCATCAAAGTACAGAAAAGCCTGATTTTGCAAAGTACAGAGAAGAATACCTAAAGCCACAACTTGCCGAACTGATCAAAAAATACAATCCAAGTATTCTTTGGTTTGATGGTGAATGGATTCCAGAGTGGACAGAAGAGCAGGGAAAAGATCTGTACAACTACTTGAGGAACCTAAAACCGTCGCTCATCATCAACAACCGCGTAGGTAAAGCAAGAGGTGGCATGCAGGGAATGAACAAATACGAAAATGCTGCCGGTGACTTCGGTACTCCGGAGCAGGAAATCCTGAAAACCGCCTCTCAGGAATATTGGGAAAGCTGCATGACGCTCAACAACAATTGGGGTTTTGTAAAGAACGACAACAACTGGAAATCTTCGCAGACATTGGTAGACAACCTGGTCGACATTACTGCTAAAGGCGGAAACTACCTGCTAAATGTAGGGCCATCAGCTGAAGGGGTAATTCCAGAACCTAGTGTTGCCCGCTTAGCTGAATTAGGCCAATGGATGAAAACCAACCATGAAGCCATCTATGGTACTATAAGCCTGGAAAATTACAAAGAAGGTGAGCACATTAAATTTACCGGCAGCAAGAATGGCAAAGTGATTTACGCTATCTTTAATGAGAAAGAAGGAACTGAACTTCAACTGAACAGTATTAAGCCTAAGTCAGGATCAAAAATATACCTGCTGGGTTGGGATAAACCGTTGTCCTGGACAAACGAAGCTGGACTCACCAAAATCACTTTGCCTGCCGAACTTCCCGGTAAATTTGCATGGACATTGAAGATCCAAAAATGAAGAGATTAGCATTATTGTTATTTGTCCAAGTTGCTATTGTTTTCAGTTGCCCTGCGCAACTGAAAACTTTGCCTTTTGAGGACTACATACAAATTCGCAAGGGGCTAAGCCATAGTTATCACTGTATAAATCAGGATGAGAAAATTACCATAGCCTTTCTTGGTGGGTCAATCACCTATAATGAAGGCTGGAGGAACATGATCTGTAAAGAACTACAGATCCGCTATCCGGATACCAGGTTTCGGTTTATTTCCGCAGGCATACCTTCGCTGGGAAGTCTACCTCATGCTTTCCGACTTCAGCGTGATGTATTAGATTCTGGAAAGGTTGATCTTCTTTTCTTAGAGTCGGCAGTGAACGACCAGGTAAATGGAACCGATAGCGTTACTCAGATTCGCTCGTTGGAAGGGATCATCCGTCAGGCCCGGACGAGTAATCCTAAAATGGATATTGTAATGATGTCCTTTGCAGACCCAGAAAAAACGGAGCAATATAACCAGGGACACACACCACTTTCTGTTAAAAATCACGAATTGATAGCGACACACTACGGATTGCCCTCCATAAACCTGGCAAAAGCAGTGAGGGATAAACTTAAGAACAAAGAGTTCGACTGGGACAGGGATTTTAAGGACCTGCACCCATCGCCCTTCGGACAAGATTTATATTTTCAGGCGATTAAGACGCTGTTTAACTTGAGCATTCAATCTGCGAAGGTCAAGGTCTCCGGTAAAGCGTTTAAGCTGCCTGTTGCCTTAGATAAAGCCAGTTTTACTAATGGAAGATACCTGAGCATCAACAAGGCAAATTTGCTGAAAGGATGGAAAACGATAGAAGACTGGAGTCCAAAAGACCAACTGGGCACACGTGATGGCTTTGTTCATATACCTGTTCTCGAAGCAGATAGTGCCGGTTCGCTTTTAACACTAAAATTTGAAGGTAGTGCAATAGGCATGGCGGTCGTATCGGGAGGGGACGCCGGTATCGTAACTTACCGTATTGACAGCGGACCGGAAAAACAAATAGACCTTTTTACAGCCTGGAGCAATTCCCTGCATTTGCCTTGGTATGTTTTGTTTGATGGTAACCTTAAAAGTGGCAAGCATGTATTATCGCTGAGCATTTCCGAACGCAAAAACAGCTCAAGTAAAGCACATGCTTGCCGAATAGTAAACTTCTTATTGAATTAAACTATTATAGCTATAATATTATCCGATGATCACTAAGTTATAATTAGGTAAACTACCCTGTTAACACCTAGTTTTTGCCTTAAATTGAACTTGTTTTCCTGCAACAAATATTGAAGGGGCTGTAAGAAAGGTTATAACAAAATATAATCGTAGTTTTAACTACGTCGAACTTCAGTTAGGAGCTGTTCGAATGTACACCAAACACACACAATGAAAAAACAATTATTATTATTTACGGCATTTATAATGTCCTTGATAAGCACATTTGCATCCTCAAAAAATGATGGCTTATTGGTTATCCCTTATGGATCAAAAGCAAAGATTATATACCACCTTAAGTATGGCACTTATGATCTGCAAAGTGATGAGAAAGTATTCATCAAAGGAGCATACAGCCAGGTAAAAAACGGGAAGCAGCTGATTTCCAGCAAATCTTACACTTCAGCTAAATATCAGGAACAGCGCTGGAGCGACCAGCTAGGGACTGGCAAAAAATATGTGATTACCTTAATTCAGGCAGGTCTTCCCAGGATGGAGCAGGTATTTTACGTATATCCGGGTCATGATTTTTTCTTAACAGAAGTACAGCTATCGGGCAGTAAGCTGAGCAGTAATTACATAGCACCGTTGCTGAGTCAGCATGCAAGTATCCATGCCAAAGGGGATAACCGCAATTTATTTGTGCCATTCGACAACGATACTTTTATTCGCTATGATGCGAAATCGACACTCAAAGAGGTAGACAATACCAGTTCAGAAGTTGGCGCACTCTACGATAACAATTCCATAACCGGCTATCCTCGGTTCTTTGGAACATACCGTTTGGAAAACCGGTGTAAGGATGAAAGGCAGGGCAGATCAATTGTCGGAATTAGCAATATTTGGCGGCTATACTGATGAGAAAGTGACGCGGGACAAGTATGAGCATGGAGCAATCAGCGGAAGCCTGCTTAAATCTCCAAGGGTTCTCGTCGGATATTTTACCGATTGGCGAATAGGGCTGGAGGCGTATGGAAAAGCCAGCAGGTCGACCGATAAACCCTATGTGTTCAACTGGAATAAGCCAACTCCTTTTGGTTGGAACAGTTGGGGCGTAATTCAGGAAAAAATCAGTTACGACAAGGCGATTAAAGTAGTGGATTTTTTCGCAAATGAAATCCCACAGTTTAGAAACGGAAACACCGCATACATCGACCTGGATTCGTTTTGGGATAACTTTACAGGTGGAATGAGTGGCGACTACACTAAACTCAAAGCATTTGCCGACTATTGCAAAAGCAAGGGTCTGGAGCCAGGAGCCTATTGGGCGCCTTTTACCGACTGGGGATACCAGGGTGGGGGAAATGGAGAAGCAGAAGGTAGTAAATACAAGTTTAAGGAAATGTGGACTAAAGTGAATGGTACTTATCACGACTTTGACGGCGCCAGGGCGCTGGATCCCACACATCCGGGCACCAAAAAGCGAATAGATTTTATCATCGGTAAGCTGAAAGCCTGTGGTTTTAAAATGATTAAGATAGATTTTCTGGGGCATGCTGCCGTAGAATCGGATTCCTTCTACGATAAATCGGTGACTACCGGAATGCAAGCCTATAAAATGGGAATGGAGTACCTGACAGATCAATTGGATGGTCAGATGCTAGTCTATGCGGCCATTTCACCAAGTATGGCCACCGGGCGGTATGCACACATAAGAAGGATTGCCTGCGATGCCTGGAAAACCATTAAAGACACTGAATACACCCTTAATAGTGTTAACTACGGTTGGTGGCAGACTTATGTGTACAATTACATCGATGCGGATCATGTGGTCTTCGCCACCGAAATAGCAGCTGCCAATAGGGCAAGGCTTGTATCCGCCCTGATTACGGGAAGCTTAATCACCGGAGATGACTTCTCTAGCAACGGTCCCTGGACAGGAATGGCTAAACAACTGCTTCAGAACCAGGACTTACTGTATATCGCAAGGTCAGGGAAAGCCTTCATGCCCGTAGACGGAAATACCAATGACGAATCAAATGAACTGTTTGTAAGAAAAATAGGCGATTATTTATATCTTGCAGTATTGAACTTCGGATCAAAGTCCAAGACCTTTCCCTTATCATTGAGTAGACTAGGGTTAAAAGGCACTTCATATAAAGCTATTGAAGTGTTTGATAATAAAGAAATTAAATTTGCAAAAGCAGCTACTATTACCCTGGCGGCGGCCGATGCCAAGATTATAAAAATAAAACTTCGATAACGCATGAAGAAATACATCTGTTCATTGGCCATTATGGCCTTTGGAATCAATGCCAGTGCAAAAGTTACTTTGCCGAATATATTTACCGACAATATGGTGCTGCAGCAAAAGGAGAAGGTCAGCCTTTGGGGCAAAGCTAATCCTAATGCAAAAGTAACGGTTACCACTTCCTGGGACCAGCAGAAATATACGCTGGAAGCTTCAGAAAACGGGAAATTTGAAGGGATTGTAAATACCCCTTCCTATGGTGGCCCTTATACCATCACGTTTGATGATGGAGAACTGACTACATTGAGCAATGTTCTGATTGGGGAAGTTTGGATCTGCTCGGGGCAGTCGAATATGCAGTTTGCCATGCATGAACTTGGAGCTAATGCAGAGCAAGAGATAAATGCTGCAAAATACCCAAATATCAGATTATTAAGATTGAGCATGGCGACCAGCAATGTACCCATGACCGAAGCTAAACTGGATGGTAATAGCTGGGCGGTTTGCGAGCCGCAGACTGTGCGCGACTTTTCTGCAGTAGCCTATTTCTTTGGCCGGGAAATCAACCAGAAGTTAAATATACCGATTGGCCTGATTGAAAGTAATTGGGGTGGGACTATATCAGAAGCTTGGACCTCTGTAAATACACTCAAGAAGTTTCCCGAGTTTCAGCAAGCAGTAAAACATATGCTGAATGATAAAAGGAGTCCAGATCAGGTATTACAGGATTACGCCCAGTCGCAAACGGATTGGTTTACGAAAGTACAGAGTACTGATGCAGGTTTTTACGACAACAAAGCAATATGGGCCGGAAAGGATTTCAATGATGCGGGCTGGAAGAACATCAATTTGCCAGGCTATTGGGAAAAATCGGTATTACCAAGTTTCGATGGTGTGGTATGGATGCGCAAAAAAATCAATGTGCCAGCAGACTTCGCCAAAAACGAGGTCAGCATTTATCTGCAGCAGATAGATGATAACGATATTGTATGGTTCAATGGAACTGAAATTGGCAGGACCGAAGGATGGAACTTAAACAGGACTTATAAAGTACCTGCAAATCTGATTCAATCAGGAGAAAATGTCATTACCATCCGCGCCTTTGATACCGGCGGCAATGGTGGTTTGGAAGGTGATGCTGCGGGCTTAAAACTCACTAATGCCGCTGGTAACAGCATCCCATTGGCTGGAACATGGAAATTTAAGACGGCAGTAAACTTCGCAGAGCTACCTAGTCCACAGCTAGAAAATGGCCCCAACAGACCTACAGTATTATATAATGCCATGATCAACCCACTCATTAAATTCAAGTTAAAGGGTGCAATCTGGTATCAGGGGGAGAGCAATGCCAGCCGAGCAGATCAATATAAGAGCATATTCCCGGCTTTAATTAAAGACTGGCGCACACAATTTAACAACCCGGATCTTTATTTTTATTATGTACAGCTTGCCAACTTTATGCAGCGCAAGGAAGCGCCAGGAGATTCGGAATGGGCTGAGCTAAGAGATGCACAGTTGCAGACCTTAAAATTGCCAAATACCGGAATGGCAGTTGCCATAGACCTCGGAGAAGCGGCAGACATACATCCTAAAAATAAAATGGATGTAGGAAAACGACTTGCTTTATCTGCTTTGGCAAATACTTACGCACAGCCAATTGCCTATTCAGGCCCGCTATACAAGAGCCTGGTGCTGAACGGAAAGGAAATCACGCTTAGCTTTGACCATACCAATGAAGGGCTTAAAATTAAAGAGGGTACTGAATTGACCGGTTTCAGCATTGCCGGCAAAGACCAGAGGTTCAAAAAAGCAAATGCTATCATCAAAGGAAACCAGGTGATCGTAAGTTCGTCGGAGGTAGCGGCACCGGTAGCCGTAAGATATGCATGGGCAGATAATCCGGATTGTAACTTGATCAATGGAGCAGGTCTTCCTGCATCACCATTTCGTACCGACAACTGGAAGGGCATAACATTTGGCAAGAAATAAGCGTTAGAAGACACATATACTATGGAAAGACGTTTAGCGATAAAGCAAGTGTTGATTTTAGCGGGTGGAATGGCTTTATTGCCTTCCTGTTTAAGAGAAAGCGGCAAGGCCTCCGTTCAATTGAAAAACCTAAAAGTAAGTCTGGATGAGGAGAACGTGCTGGCGGAGATTTCAGAAATGATTATCCCCAAAACAGATACACCTGGAGCAAAGGAACTCAAGTTACATTTATTTGTGTTGAAGATGCTGGATGACTGTTACGAACAGAAAGACCAAGAAGTTTTTATGCGCGGACTGACACATGTTTCCAGCTTAGCGCCGGCCGCAAGGAAGCAATTTATCATCGATGCGAATGCGAAAAAGCCGCAATTACATGAAGATAGTTATAATTTCTTTCAGATGACCAAGGACAGGACAATTGGCGGATACATGAACTCCAAATATGTAATGAGCAAATTGGTGATCTGGGAATTGGTACCGGGGAGATATAATGGATATTTCCCTGTTAAGACAGCATAGTAGATTATGGCAAACCTAAATATAGACAGTATAAAGGAACAGACCTATGACGCCATTGTCATCGGCTCAGGAATTAGTGGCGGCTGGGCTGCAAAAGAATTTACAGAAAAAGGACTGAAAACCCTGGTGCTGGAAAGAGGTCGAGATGTAAATCACATTACCGACTATCCCACCACAAATAAATACCCTTATGAATTTGAGCACCGTGGTGAGCTCACGGTAGCCATCAAGAAAGAGAACCCGGTGGTGAGCAAGTGTTATGCTTTCCGTGAAGATGCCATGCATTTCTTCGTAAAGGACGATGAACATCCATATGTTCAGGATAAACCCTTCGACTGGATCAGAGGATATCAGGTAGGTGGTAAATCATTGTTATGGGCTCGACAGACCCAAAGGTGGAGTGACCTGGATTTTGAAGGTCCTTTACGTGATGACTTTGCGGTCGACTGGCCAATTAGGTATAAAGATATTGCTCCCTGGTATAGTTACGTAGAGCGGTTTGCCGGTATTGCCGGAAATAAAGATGGATTACAGGAGTTACCTGACGGAGATTTTCTGCCGGGCTTTCCATTAAATGCGGTAGAAGATTACTTCAAAGTTTCTATGAAGAACAAGTATGGCAACAGGCACGTGATCAGCGCGCGTTGTGCGCATCTCTCACAACCGAAGCAAGTACATTTTGATCAGGGTAGGGTAAAGTGCCAGAATAGAAACCTTTGTCAGCGCGGCTGTCCCTTTGGTGGCTATTTTAGCAGCAATGCTTCTACACTTCCATGGGCCATGAAAACCGGAAACCTGACTTTGAGACCCTTCTCGGTAGTGGAATCGGTGATTTACGATGACAAGTTAGGAAAAGCAACAGGCGTTAGGGTGGTGGATACCAATACTAAAGAGGTGATCGAATTCTATGCAAAGGTAATCTTTGTAAATGCGGCGGCGATCAATACCAATCTGATCCTTTTAAACTCAAAATCGGCACGCTTCCCTAATGGATTGGGAAACGATAGCGGGGTTTTAGGGAAATACGTTGCATTTCATAACTACAGTGCCCGGATTAATGCCGAGTACGAAGGGCTAAAAGAATTCACTACAGATGGCAGAAATCCTGCGGGCGGTGGATACATCCCTAGATTTAGAAACCTATTGAAACAGGAAACCAATTTTAAAAGAGGATATGCAGCAGGTTTCGGAGCTTATCGCACGGCAGATACAGATACCTCCGGAATTGGTGCCGATTTGAAGTCCCAGTTACTGACAAAGAAACTGGGACCATGGAAGGTAGGATCACATATGATGGGTGAGACCATTCCTAAGGAAAGTAGTTATGTGAAGCTGGACGATAGCAAAAACGACATATGGGGAATTCCACAATTGAAGATCTCGATGGATTACGACGACAATGATGTCAAGATGAAAAAAGACTACATCGAGCAATTGTCGGAGATGTTTACAGCAGCAGGCTTTAAAAATATACAAGTAAATGATGCCTCACAATCGCCGGGACTCGATATCCATGAAATGGGAGGTGTGAGGATGGGACATGATCCGAAAACATCTATGCTGAATAAATGGCACCAATTGCATGCCTGTAAAAATGTATTTGTGACAGATGGGGCTTGTATGACCTCTACATCTACACAGAATCCCTCATTAACTTACATGGCTTTTACAGCCAGGGCGGTAGATTATGCCCTTACTGAAATGAAAAAAGGAGATTTATAAATCTCCTTTTTTCATTTTAATATATTCTTTAAGCAGGGTAATTTGGTTTTTAGCACGATTTAAATTGTGCCCTTCATATTTTGCACCATAATAGCTATCATCCTGAAGGAAGTCTGTCAGGAAGCGAATGGCCTGCATGTAGATGATGAACTTTCCTGCATAATTGAAGTATTGCTTTTCAGCGGGACTAAGTACATCTCTCATCTCTTCCATATAACCATTATAGATGGCATCATAAAATTCCGTTCGGATGCGGATTTTTGAAAGGTCAGTTTCCTCCTCACTGGCTTCTGCAAGATAGGTGCGCATCATATCGCCTACATCGCTTATAAAGTAGCCCGGCATGACCGTATCCAGGTCAATCACACAAAGTCCATTATTGCCAATATCGAAAAGCACATTATTGATCTTCGTATCATGATGAATTACCCGCAAAGGAATTTCTTTATGATCCACAATCCTGCGATAGGTATCTACAATTAAACTGTTTTCATGAATAAAATCAATAGATTCCTGAGCCATTGCAAGTTGATTTGGCTTAGCTTTAGCGCACGCATCCAGAAACTGCTGGTGCCGCAGATTTAGATCGTGAAAGTTAGGAATGGTGATGTTCAATTGCTCTGCATCAAACTCCGCAAGTATTCTGGAAAACTTACCAAACTGTTTAGCAGCTTCATAAGCCTCTTGTTTATTAGTAAGGGAATTGTGCGAAGTAGAGCCTTCTATAAAGGGAAAAAGTCTGTAATAACCAAAATCAGTATCTAACAGAGATTCACCAGTTAACGCGCTAACTGGTGAGACAAAAAGATAGTTTGGATATTTTACTTCCAGGTAGTGTTTAATGAGAGAAATGTTCTCATCTATATGACCGGGACTTTTAAATACCTCATTATTTACTTTTTGAAGGATAAAATTTTGGTCATCGGTACTTACTTTCCAGGTATGGTTAATTAAGCCGTCACCAAACAGCTTTACAGTCGTTTTATCTGAATTTAAACCATACAATGGTAAAATATTTTCGAACATGCGTTTAACAGAGTTTTGTGTATCTAAACTCAAACGTAACCAATTCCAATTTTAAACCATTGTGCAAACGTTTGCGCAAAAATCACTTGGAATTGCTCACAATTAGTTCTGATTCAACTACAACGTTAAAATATGCTTGTTCTTTACCTGACTCATTTTTTGGCCTGTTAATTAAATCTATCAGAATATCTGCAGCCTTTTTCCCCTGCTTATAGGGGAATTGCTCGACGGAGGCAATAGGCGTGTAATCCATATAGTTAATGATTGGCAAATTTGCGTAGCTTACAAAGTCAATGCCTCTAAGATCTCTTAGTCGCGTATAACGTATAGCGAACAATGCGACATAATCATTGAAAGTAACGATTGCTGTCGGCTTTCTCCGGTGGTTGACCAAGGTATCCATCACTTCAATTGTTCCTGCTTCAGAAAGGTCACAACTTACAATAAGTGACGGATCAAACTTCAGGCGGTTTGACATCATTGCTTTGATATAACCCTCTTTTCGTTCATGACTGGCTACTAGTGTAGACGGACCATTGATCATGCCTATCGTTCGGTGGCCTTTTTTCAATAGAAAATTTACAGCTTCGTAAGTCCCGGTTTCTAAGTTAGAAGCTACATAATGAATGTCTTTAACGGGAGGTATACGATCGAAAAAAACCACCGGTATATTTAATTTTTTAAATATCTCGAAATGATCATAAGTGCTTGTGGTTTTAGCCATTGATACCAGCAAGCCATCTACCCGCTGCGTTTTCATCTTTTCAACCAGCAGTTTTTCCCTGTCTGCATCATCATGTGATTGCGCCAATAGTACAGTATAATTCCTTTTATAGGCAACGTCTTCGATTCCACTTATTGCGGCAGAGAAAAAAGATTCCGAAAGTTCGGGAAGAATTACGCCAATGACGAAAGATTTTCCATGCAAAAATTGTATTGCTTTTTGATTGGGTTCGTAGTTGAGTTCGGCGGCTAACTTTTTAACGCGCATTTTTGTGGTAAGGCCAATGCTGGAATGATCATTTAATGCTCTTGACACAGTTGATACTGATATCTTAAGTATCTTTGCAATTTCCTTTATCGTAGTTGGTTTGTCAGACATAGTGATCAAATATTGATATAAAGTTTTAATCTATCAGCTAGTTATTTCTACGCAAACGTTTGTTTCTAAAATCATTTGCATTTCGATTCAACGACCGCTATTTATTGACGTTAAATTAAGCTTAAGTATTGGTAAACAAAGAAATTTTTTGGTGTATTCATTTCATTTTCGATTTATAACAGGCTTTTATAAAAGAAAAGCTTTCTTTCCTAACGTTAACCTATAGATTGTGCTCTTTATTTATAACAAAAGTAGAAATATCAAACGTTTGCGTGTTTTTTTGTCTTTTTCAAATGTGCCGTTTATCTATATAGTATCTACCTTGGGTATCAATTAATGTAATTTTAACAACAATAAACTAACTATACAAACCATATATAATTGCACCCCAAACTATGAACAGAAGAGAATTTGTAAAAAGCTCAGGTTTAACGGCAGCGGCAGTAACTATCCTGCCTGAAAATCCATTGTTTGCCAATTCGTCGGCAGACAAAGTGAAGATTGCTATGATTGGCGTAGGCTTAAGGGGACAAAACCACCTTGATCTGCTGTTGAAGCGCAGCGACGTCGAGTTAGTGGCCATCTGCGATGTAGAACCAAGGATGTTGGTCACTGCAAAATCTATGATTACCAAAAGCGGTAAAGCAATGCCTAAGATCTTTACGGGTGATGATAATGCCTGGAAAAAGATGATCGAAATGAAAGGATTGCAGTCTGTGTTGATCGCTACGCCATGGGAATTGCATAAAGACATGATCATCAAATCAATTGAGGCAGGCATTAAATACATCGCCACAGAAGTGATGCTGGGAATTACTTTACAAGACCACTGGGATGTGGTACAGGCAGCTGAAAAGCATAACGCTGAGGTGATGATGCTCGAGAACGTATGCTACCGGAGAGATGTGCTGGCAGCATTAAATATGGTCAGGCAAGGAATTTTTGGCGAGATTATGCATTTACAGGGGGGGTATCAGCATGACCTCAGGGAGGTTAAATTTAACGATGGTGTGAATGCCTACGGCGGTGGGGTAGAGTTTAATGAGAAAGGCTTCTCGGAAGCTAAATGGAGGACAAATCATTCTGTACACCGCAACGGCGACCTGTATCCCACACATGGGATCGGCCCGGTAGCAAACTGCATCAATATCAATAGGGGAAATCGTTTTCTAAAACTGAACTCATTTGCTACGAAAGCGAGGGGTTTGCATAATTATATTGTGGAGAAAGGCGGTGAAAATCATCCAAATGCAAAGGTTAACTTCCGTTTGGGAGATATAGTAACTACGACAATAGACTGCGCAAATGGAGAGACAATCCTACTCCAACATGACACCAATCTTCCAAGGCCGTACTCATTAGGATTTAGGGTACAGGGAACGAAGGGCCTCTGGATGGATGTAAATAAAAGTATCTATGTAGAAGGCCTAAGCAAGCCACACCAATGGGATCCTGCGAAAGAATGGCTCGACAAATACGACCATCCACTTTGGAAAAAATATGGAAATGATGCACAGGGAGCTGGCCATGGAGGTATGGACTTTTTTGTAATTCATGCATTTATTGAAGCTGTAAAACGCAATCTTCCTACACCACTAGACGTTTACGATGCTGCGACATGGAGTGCAATAACTCCCTTAAGCGAAAAATCTATTGAAATGGGAAACGAAACCATTGATTTTCCAGACTTTACCAGTGGTAAATGGATGAACAGGAAGCCGGTTTTTGCGTTTAACGATGATTATTAATAAGAATCAAATTGGTTGAAAAAGTCTCGTCAGTAGGTACGGGACTTTTTTATAAAATGTGGCTTTCAAAATATAATTTGTTAATATTAAATTAACATTGAAGTTGCATATTTGCATATGTTTTTACCAGTTCTAGCTTTTACTTTTTCGATACTCGCTTTGATTGCAACATTTAAGATGGATAGTCTTACACAGGGATTATTATTTCTGGTACTAATTTCATCAGTCGCAGGCCTAATCTACTTGTTTGTTTTATTTCCAGGATATTCTGGATTTGCAGTCGCACTAAGTCTCGGAGCCTTTATTTTCAGACAAAATAAGAAATAATTAAATTCCTTGATTTTTTAACCCATACGCTATGTTTTTTAGCTGAATTCACCTAAATTGAATGACTATGCTAAATAAATTTTAATAGCTAAAGAAACAGCAAGGGTAAATAGTTAAAAAAAAGTCAGTTATTAACCTAATACTTTATTTAATAATTCTTAAATTTATTTCAACCAAAATAGGGGGAGTTTTAAAGATTATTGATTATGAAAACATTAGGGGAGAAATTTAGAATTTTACGTCAGAAAAAAGGAGTAAATCAAAAAGCTATGGCTGATCTGTTGGAAATTTCTATTCCAGCCTATTCAAAGCTTGAAACCAGTATTACGGATCCAAATTTTAGCAGGATCAATCAGATTGCGGAGGCTCATGGATTAACTTTAAGAGAACTTCTCGATATAGGTGAAGAGGAAGGAAACGAGCACACGCAATTAATTGGCCAATTAAAAAGTAAAGTAAGCGAACTGGAGAACACCGTAATCCGATTGCAAACTAAATTAATCGACCTTTACGACAAGGAAGAACAAAGAAATAAAAAATAACTTTTTTAACAGGAAGTAGTTTACTTCCTGTTAACTAGATTAATCAGTGATCGGCAACTTTCTGAAAGCCAACCATAACCAGAGGCGCCATCCGGTTTAAGAAATAGCTTGGAGCCAAATCCGAGTGCTGAAACTCCGGCATCCAACCACTTGTCTATATTTTCTTTAGTCACATCCACACCACCCGTGGGCATAAATTTCAAACCCGGAAAAAGGGGTTTGATCGCTTTCAGGAAACCAGGACCTAACGTATCACCTGGAAAGAGTTTAACTAAGGGAGCGGCCAATTCTTCCGCCAGCGCAATCTCTGTTGGGGTCATACAGCCCGGAATCCAGAGCGTATTATGTTCAAACGCAAGTTTAGAAAGTTCTTCCTTTACAATCGGGCTCACGAGAAAATCAGCACCAAGATTGAGATATTGCCGCGCCTGAACTTCATTCTTAATTGTTCCTATACCTAATTGAAGATCCGGAAAATTTTTATTTCTATATTGTAGCAATAATTCAAAATTCGCAGGGGCACTGGCACCTCTATTGGTAAATTCAAATACCCGGACCCCACCTTCATAACAAGCTTTCAAAACAGCCTTGCATATCTCCGGGTCTTCATTATAATATACCGGAATTACAGGGTATTGCTGTATGTGTGCTAATGTATCTATTTTCATTCTTTTAAATGTTATAATGAGCCGTTGCCAAAATCTCCTTTTACAAAGAGCTTCTGATAGCCGGCATTAGTTGCTTTATTGATGATCTCCTGTCCATCTGAAGTATTAATTAGTGCATAGATCAAGCCTGCCATAAATGCGTCTCCACTACCAATTCTGTCTATTACTTCATTTGTTTCACGAACATCAGAGATGAAATGAGAATTTCTATTGTGATAAGTACCGTAAAACAAATTGTGTTTTGCATGATCCATGAACCGGAAAGTATTTGCGATATGGCTACACTGGGGAAATTTTTTAAAGATCTCATTTGCTGAGGTCTTAGCATGTTCAAAATACAGTTCACTTGAAGTATTCCGGTTAAGTGAAGCATCGACATCTGTTCCCAGCATTTTATTCGCCGCCCAAATATTTCCCATGATGACATCGCAATACTGAACGAGTTCGGGCATCACCTCTATAGGTTGTCTCCCATAGTCCCATAATCGGCTCCGGTAGTTAAGGTCTACTGAAATCTTCAACCCCCTTTTTCTTGCTGCAATCAATGCTTCCTTGCAAACTGCGGCGGTATTCCCGTTGAGTGCAGGAGTAAGGGCGGTAAAATGGAACCAGGTATGTCCGTCCATCACACTATCCCAATTTATACTCCCTGGAACTAGTGCACTAAAAGAAGAGAATTTCCTATCATAAACAACCTCTCCACTGCTTAACCCATTAGCGGAAAGAAGAAAATACAACCCAAGTCTGTTGCCTTGCAAAAGCGTCTTTGAAGTATCTGCTCCTAATTCTGATAACGTTTTCAGTGCACTATTTGCTAAAGCATTTTCAGGTATCGCTGTAAGATATGAACAGGCGATATTCCATTGCGCAAGCGATGCAGCTACGTTAGCTTCGGAGCCTCCCGGAAATAAAGATACATTATGGTTTTTAGAAATGAATTGGTCTTCAGTAGAGCTGAACCTGAGTAAAAGTTCACCGAAGATGAGAATGTTCTCTTGTTGCTGCATATTGAATAGATATCTACCTGCAATAATACAAGTTTAACTTTTTAAATTTATGATCAAGATGATTTATATAAACGCAATCGTTTTCGGTTAAAGATTTAATTCCTTGCCTTAGTAGAGGTCCGAACCTGGATGCTGGTCTCTAACAATATGGTCTCATACTCCGGATCCATAGGTTTTTTTTCAATTAATGAAATTAGCTTTTTAGCTGCAAGTTGTCCAATTTCAAATGCTGGTTGATGAACTGTAGTCAAGGCGGGTTGCAATGCATCGGCCAAGTCGGTATTGGTAAAGCCAATAAGTGCAATATCTTCAGGAATTCGATATCCGAGCTTATTGAGCAGAGCTAAACAGCGGGTGGTGATTTGATCAGTGCTGGTTAGTATTGCATCAGGGCGCTGTTCCAGTTGCATATAATATCTGATGGAATCTTCAAGATCCGATACCAGTTTTCTGGGATCAGAATAATCACAGGATCTTAGAAGATGAGGTCGGTATGGGATACCATTATCTTTTAACGCCTGCTTATAACCATTAAATCGCTCAGTCGCAATGCTTAATATAGTATTTGTATTTAAATGAGCAATGCATTTATAGCCATTTTTGATCAAGTGTACAGTTGCGTCATAAGCGCCTTTGAAGTTATCGGCCCCAACTTTATGTGTGGTCATTTGATCACTCAATCTATCAAAAAGTACGATAGGTAAGCCAGATTCCTGCAAGGATTTAAGATAGCTAAAATCTACCGTTTCGCAAGCAGGAGAAATCAATATCCCGTCTACACCACCTGCATAAAGTAATTCAAGGCAAGCCCTTTCCTGCTGTTGCGATTCCTTACTCTGCATGATGATGATCTGATAAGATCTATCAGTGCTTGCACTATCTATTCCATCCAACATCTGTGCGGCAAAATTATTCTCCAGCGAACAGACCACAACACCAATAGAGCGGCTTTTCCCTTCCTTTAAGCCCTTGGCCAACCTATTTGGGGAGTAATGATGTTTTTGAGCATACTCCAACACAAGCTGCTTAGTTTCGCTACTGATCTCATGACTATCATTCAGAGATTTCGAAATGGTAGAAATAGATAAATTGAGTGCTTTGGCAATATCTTTAAGAGTGACGCTATTGTTCATACTTCTGCTATTGTGTTTGAAAGCGAATTTGCAATTTATAAGTCTAATAAAATAAAGTTAATTATATATTTAGCGAATAATGTAAAAATAGAATTGATTCACAAAATTCTATTTGACAAATAAATGATACGTAATCTAAAAACTGTTTATACATTTGCTTAACGGTGTTAGATTATTTACACCTCGTCATAATTACCTTATGGGAAGTAAAGAAAGAATTGCAAGATTAAAAGACGAAACCAGGTTAAATATCCTGGACGCGGCCTTAGATATTGTGAAAGATGAAGGATGGCAGGCACTTAGTATGCGCAAGATTGCTGATAAGATAGAGTATACTGCTCCTATCATTTACGAGTACTTTGCCAACAAAGAGGGAATTTTACTGGAACTAACCAGACGTGGGTATATTATTTTAGCGGGCGAAGTGAAGACCGCAATGCAGGGACATGCAAATCTCGCCGAGCAATTGGAATCTATGTGGATTGCTTACTGGAATTTTGCTTTTAAATATAAAGAACTTTACCGATTAATGTATGGTGTAGACACCAATTGCTGCGAACTCAAAAAATCAATGCCGGAAGCGGAAATTGCAGATGATCTGATTTACGATGTCATAGAAAAAATTATGAAGGATGAAAATCCACCCGAAGATCTTGTTTGCAGAAAGTTCTATACATTCTGGTCAATTATCCATGGCTTGATCTCAATCAATCTTGTTAATAAAGGCAGAGATGAAGAAATGAACCAACGTATTTTAAAAGATGCCATAAAGGGTATCATTAAATATATTAATGATTAAACTCAAAAATCGGTTTTAAAAAACCTTTTTTTATAACAATTACTTAACACTGTTAAATGAATTAAAGACGTTCAAAGGACGTTTAATGCCCATGTTTTAATTATAAATCCCAAAAATCAGAGAAATAATGAATATACATATGAAAAACCCACCAAACAACTTACAATTACTTAACACTGTTAAACCATCTAATCACGTTATGAAAACATCTATACTCGTTTTAGCAATATTCTTATACGGTTGCTCCAGTAAAACCGAGACACCACCACCAGCACCAATTCAAGCATTACCTGTCGCTTCTATTGAAAAGACATCGGAAACAACTTATACTGAATATCCGGCTGCGATAGAAGGTGCCGTCGACCTTGAAATCCGTCCTCAGGTTTCGGGTGTGCTTGATAAGATTTATGTAAATGAAGGCGCACTCGTCCAAAAAGGACAGCCATTATTTAAAATCAATGAACTTCCTTTCCGGGAAGCATTAAACAATGCCAAAGCTTCGCTATTATCTGCTACAGGCTGCGATGATCAATGCACAACTTGAGGTGGAAAAATTAACGCCGTTAGTAAATAATAAAGTGGTTTCTGACTTTCAATTAAAAAGTGCAAAAGCAAGTTATGAAGCCGCATTGGCCAATGTTGAACAGGCAAAAGCAGGTGTTGCATCTGCAAATATCAATTTAGGCTATACTTTAATTAAAGCTCCGGTAGATGGATATATTGGCCGTTTGCCTAAAAAGCAAGGGAGTTTAGTTCGGCAACAGATCCGATGGCCTTGACTTTATTTTCTGATGCACATGAAGTACATGTTTACTTTTCGTTAGGTGAAGATGATTTCATCAATTTTAACAATAGATACCCAGGAAAAACTTTGGCAGAAAAGGCGAAGGAAAATACCCGGTGTATCACTTGTACTGGCCGATCAAACAGTTTATGCGCAACAAGGAAAAGTTGATATGGTCGATGGCCAGTTCGATAAACAAACAGGATCGATATCACTGAGAGCTACATTTCCAAATGCCCAGGGATTATTGAGATCAGGTAATACTGGAAAAATCCGAATCGGCGTAGCTCATACAGATGCATTAACGGTGCCTCAATCCGCTACGATTGAGATGCAGGATAAGATCTTCGTATATACAATGGCAGATAGCAATAAAGTGAAAAAAATGCCGATTACGATCATTGGCAAAAGTGGCACCAATTATTTGGTAAAAGATGGAGTGAAAAGTGGCGACCGGATCGTGTTAAGCGGACTCGATCGCCTTGCAGGAGGGTCAGGTATTAAGCCTGAAAAACCAGCGACAAAAGGTGGCCACAATTAATTAACTCAAAAAATCACAATCAATGTTTAAAATATTCATACAAAGACCTGTACTGGCCACCGTAATCTCCATCTTATTGGTGATACTGGGTTTACTGGGTCTAACTAAACTACCTTTACAGCAGTTTCCGGATATCGCGCCACCAGCTGTATCTGGTTGTGGCAGTATTATCCGGGTGCCAATGCAGAAACGGTATTACGTTCCGTAGCGCCATCGTTAGAAGAATCCATCAACGGTGTAGAAAATATGAGCTACATGAGCTCTACTGCTAGTAATGACGGTTCTTTAGCCATCACTGTTTACTTTAAACTAGGTACGGATCCAGATCAGGCTGCAGTAAACGTTCAAAACCGGGTTGCACAGGCTACAAGTCAGTTGCCTGCTGAAGTTGTCCAGCAAGGTATAACCACTGCCAAACAACAAAACAGTTTGATCATGGTGCGTTGGTATTTATACCGAAGATCGAAAGAAATACGACCAAACATTTGTTGCCAACTACGCACAGATCAATATTATTCCCGAAATCAAACGTATTCCAGGTGTAGGTGCAGCAAGTATATTCGGTGGTGTTAAAGATTATTCCATGCGTGTATGGCTAAATCCCACCCAAATGGCAACATACAAAATTACGCCGAACGAAGTCATGGCTGCCATACAGGACAAAAATCTGGAAGCTGCTCCTGGCAGATTCGGTGAAAACAGTAAAGAGGTCTTTGAATACGTCATCAAGTACAAAGGCAAGCTCAACAAACCGGAAGAATACGAAAACATTGCCATCCGCGCCAACTCAGATGGCTCTATATTGCGTTTGAAAGATGTAGCAAGGATTGAATTCGGTGCTTATTCTTATTCAAGTTTAACTCGGTTAAATGGCAAAAAAGGTATCGTAATCGGCGTGATGCAGCTCGCAGGATCAAATGCAAACGAAATTCAGATTGCGATCAACAAACTGATGGAAAAAGCAGCCAAAGATTTCCCGAATGGTATTAAATACAATATTTTTTACAGTACTAAGATTGCACTAGATCAATCAATAGATCAGGTAAAACATACCCTAATAGAAGCTTTTATACTTGGTATTTATTGTCGTGTTTATCTTTCTTCAGGATTTCCGTTCTACATTGATTCCGGCTATTGCGGTTCCGGTTGCAATATTGGGTACATTCTTTTTCATGCAGTTATTCGGCTTTTCTATCAACCTGCTCACACTTTTCGCTCTTGTACTCGCGATTGGTATCGTAGTAGATGATGCTATTGTCGTCGTCGAGGCCGTACATGCAAAGATGGAACATAAGGATTGTCTCCAAAATTAGCCACCACAGAAGCGATGCATGAAATTACAGGTGCCATCATATCGATTACACTGGTAATGGCTGCAGTATTTCTTCCCGTAGGTTTCATGGAAGGTTCGACAGGTGTATTCTACAGGCAATTTGCCTTTACTATGGCCATTGCCATTGTGATTTCAGCGGTAAATGCTTTAACATTTAAGTCCGGCACTGGCTGCATTGTTTCTGAAAGACAACCATGGAGCTCACGAAAATGAGATACCGGAAAAGAAAGGTTTTAGTCAGAAATTCTTTACCGGATTCAAAGCAGTTTCAACGCTATGACTAATAGGTACGTGGGTGGATTGAAATTCCTGATCCGCAACAAATGGGTCAGTCTTGGTGGACTGGCGGTAGTTATCCTCGCCACCATCTGGATGGTAAAAACTACACCATCTGGTTTTATTCCGACCGAAGATCAGGGTTTTATTGCCATTGCGGTCAACACACCTTCCGGTACTTCCCTGGATGGGACCACTAAAGTGATGACTCAGGCAGAAAATGCACTGCATGAATTGGAAGCATCCAGGTTTGTTACAGCAATATCTGGTTTCAACTTGCTGACCAACTCTACAAGTCCTTCTTCCGCAGTTTGCTTTCTGCTATTGAAACCAACAGAAGAACGTGGGCAGGTTAAAGACATCAATGCCATCATGAATTTAGTACGTGCTAAACTGGGTGGCATCACTGGCGGTAGTTTCTTTGTATTCAGTTTTCCGACCGTTCCTGGTTTTAGTAACGTAGAAGCACTGGATCTGGTCCTTCAGGATAAAACTGGTGGAAAGCTTGATAAATTCAGCGGAATCGCCAACGGCTTCATCGGAGAACTGATGAAACGTCCCGAGATTGCCGTTGCCTTTACTTCATTTAAGGCAGATTATCCACAGCTGCAATTGGAAATTAATGATGAGAAAGCAGACCAATTGGGTGTAAGTGTAAAAGACATCCTACAAACTATGCAGACTTATTTCGGTAGTGCTCAGGCTTCTGATTTCAATCGATTTGGTAAATATTACCGGGTGATTGTACAGGCCGATGTAGCAGACAGGGCAGATCCTACAGCTATCGACAGGGTATTTGTAAAAAACAGTTCGGGAGAGATGGTCCCCATCAATACATTAGTCAAGCTCAACCGTATTTATGGCTCAGAGACGGCTTCCCGATACAACCTTTTCAATTCGATCCAGGTTAATGCGATACCTAAACCCGGTTTCAGTTCCGGTGATGCCATCAAAGCCATACAGGAAGTAGCTTCAGAGCAATTGCCATCGGGTTATGCATATGAATTCTCTGGTCAGACCAGGGAAGAGATTTCTTCAGGTGGTCAGTCAACTGTTATTTTCATGTTGTGTCTGGTATTTATTTACTTCCTGCTCGCTGCCCAGTACGAAAGTTACATCCTGCCATTGGCTGTAATACTGTCCATTCCAACTGGGGTCTTAGGGGTATTTATCGCCATCGGCTTTGCTGGAATAGAGAACAATATCTATGTACAGGTCGCACTGATCATGCTCATCGGATTGCTGGCCAAGAATGCAATCCTGATCGTCGAGTTTGCTTCACAACGCAGAAGGGCAGGTCAGCCATTAGTAGCGTCGGCATTGGAAGCTGCCAAATTGAGGTTGCGTCCAATCATTATGACATCGCTCGCTTTCATCGTCGGAATACTACCTATGAGTGTGGCCACAGGCCCATCTGCTCAGGGTAATCACTCGATTAGTATAGGTGCAGCGGGAGGGATGCTATCCGGTGTAGTGCTCGGTCTGTTCATCATTCCGGTGCTCTTCGTTGTTTTCCAGTATTTACAGGAGAAAATCAAGCGTAATCCTTCACCAATAGTCAGAAATAATAATCACGTAAAAGAACTTGTCAATGAAATCGCATAACTATTTATATACATTTGTATTGCTGGCTTTGTTTTCTGTTGGCTGTAAGGTATCTAAAGATGTCCTTAAGCCAGCTGATGCTACACCGGAGGCTTACCGCGGATCAAGCACAACCGACACCAGCAGTATAGCAGCGCTGCCTGTAAAGGACTTCATCTCCACACCAGATATCCAGCGGCTGATCGATACCGCAATAGCCAGAAATTACGACCTTAAATTAGCTGTAAAGAACATTGAAGCATCGGAACTGCTTTTTCGGCAATCTAAGTTGGGAAATTTGCCTGCACTTAATTTACAAATCACCGCCAATTCCAACAGGCCTTCGGACAATAGCCTAAATGGACTGACCTCAAGTCAGTTCCTGGGCACCAAACACATTGAAGATTACAATGCCAACTTGGGACTCAGCTGGGAGGCGGACATCTGGGGTAAGATTAAAAGTCAGCAACAAGCTGCACTAGCTAGCTACCTGCAAACTGCGGAAGTGAAGAAGGCAGTGCAAACGAGGTTGATATCCAACGTAGCTCAGGGATATTATCAATTGCTGATGATGGACGCACAATTGGCCATCGCCAAAAAGAACCTTGCACTTAATGATAGTACCTTGCGTATCATTCATATGCAGTTCGATGCGGGTCAGGTTACTTCATTAGCCATTCAGCAGGCAGAAGCCCAGCAATTGGTGGCTGCTCAATTGATCCCGCAACTCGAGCAAAATGTGGTGATTCAGGAGAATGCTTTAAAGATCCTTACTGGAACACTACCTGGCCCCTTGGAACGAAACTCAAGTCTGGATCAAACGACTGTACCCGAGTATCTGGCAGCGGGGTTACCTTCGGCAATGGTCAGCCGGAGGCCAGATGTCAGGGCAGCCGAACTTTCACTGGATATCGCCAATGCAAGGGTAGGTGTTACAAAAGCCAGCATGTACCCAACGTTGAGCATTACCGCTAGTGCTGGGTTAAATTCATTTAAAGCCAGCAATTGGTTCAATATTCCCGCATCGCTGTTCGGTGTGGTTGCAGGTGGTGTTACACAACCTATTTTTCAAAGAAGGCAGTTAAAAACCCAATATGAACTGGCACAGATAGACCGAGAAAAGGTAGTAATCCAATTCAGACAGTCGGTTTTGAATGCGGTAGGGGAAGTATCAGATGAACTTGTGAAAATTGAAAAACTGAAAAGCCAGTACGATATTTCGCAACGCAGAGTAAATACATTGCAACAAGCTGTTAAGAATGCCAATTTGTTGTTTAGAAATGGAATGGCTACCTACCTGGAAGTCATCACTGCCCAAAGCAATTCGCTGCAAAGCGAACTTGAACTGGCCGCAATAAAAACTGCAAGGTTAACTGCTTCTGTGGAGCTGTATCGTTCGCTAGGCGGAGGGATATAGTAATTCGTAGTAACACTGGTTTATGTACGTTTTGTCATCTCGACGATAGAAGACATCTCTTGTTCAAGCTAATGCTCCAACAAGAGATGTCTTGTTTAACTTCGTTTCTTTGAAATGACAACGACTCAATCCCATACAAGAAACCATCCTTAAAGAGGATACGCTGTATCGCTTTTTGTCTCCGACAACACAAAAAAGCTTTGAACCGTGCTTACATTAGGTAAGGTGGCCAATTTGTTTCTCAGAAACAAATGATACGTATCCATATCACTCGTCGCTATCCGTAAAATAAAATCGTAGGCGCCAGTCATCTGGAAACACTCCATTACCTCGCTAAATTTCGCTACTTCTGTTTCAAACTCTACTAATGTTTCTGCAGTATGAGCCTTCAGAAACACATGAGAAAAAGCGATCAAGCTTCGATTGATCTTCTTTCTGTCCAAGATAGCTACAATCCTTTTTATATATCCCTGCTTTTTCAAGCGCCTGATTCGTTCATGTATGGTTGCAATAGATTTATTTAATTTAAAAGCTATCTCCTTGTGGTTCAAAGTAGCATCTATTTGCATCAACCGTAGTATTTCTGTGTCAATTGGGTCTAAATCCGTCTGCATAACGCTATATAATCAAATTATTAAGTGGGTATAAAATGAAAAATAATCAGCCAATGGCATCAATAAAAAGCCGAAACTGAAAATAAGTGCAATTTTACCCCCAATATCTGAATAATTTATGGATATATACACCAAGTATTGTTTTAGAAGGCGATTGTATTGAGTTTTGCTATTATAAAACAAATTATATTATGTCAGTTAACACCGCAGAAATTGCTTGTTTATCTACCGATCTTGCCAGTAAGTTCGAACATTTATGGCATCTTGTTGGGAACACACCAATGCTTGAACTACACTACGAATATAAAAGTAAGCCAGGAAAAATTTATGTAAAATGTGAACATTACAACTTAACTGGAAGCATTAAAGACAGAATGGCACTCAATATCATGTATGAGGCTTATAACTCCTGCGCCATCAAACCTGGAGATACTATTGTGGAAGCGACCAGTGGAAATACCGGCATTGCCTTTGCCGCGATAGGAAAAGCATTGGGACACAATGTGAAGATCATAATGCCCAACTGGCTTAGCAAAGAACGCATCGACATTATTAGAAGTATGGGTGCTGAAGTGGTTCTGGTTACTAAAGAAGAAGGTGGTTTTCTGGGTAGCATTAAAATGTGCGAAGAGCTCGCAGCAAAAGGTGGAGTATTTTTACCAAGACAATTCGAAAACCGCTATAACGAAGAAGCTCATGAGAAGACCACAGGTATGGAAATCTGGGAGCAACTGAAATTAAATGGATTAACACCAGACGCCTTCGTTGCAGGTGTGGGTACGGGCGGCACTGTAATGGGTGTTGGTAAATGTCTCAAAGCACACAATCCAGCTATCACTGTTCACCCTTTGGAACCAGCAGAGAGTCCTACTTTGACAACGGGATATAAAGTTGGTAGTCACCGCATACAGGGCATTTCAGATGAATTTATACCTGAGATAGTAAAACTTAATGAACTGGATGAAATCATCCAGGCCAATGATGGCGATGCGATCATCATGGCACAGAAACTCGCCAAGGAGCTAGGACTCGCTGTGGGAATTTCATCGGGAGCAAATGTAATCGGTGCTATTAAACTAAAAGAGAAAATGGGAGTCGAAGCTGTAGTGGTCACCTTGCTATGCGACAGTAACAAAAAGTACCTCAGCACGGATTTAGTCAAAGAAGAGTCAATAAAGGAATCCTTTATTTCTACTGACACTAAATTTACAGGATACAAACCTATTTGTCGTTTAAAATAGTCAAATTAGAACCAAAATATTTTTTAAGTTTGTCAACACATAAAAAAACAATAAACATGAAAAACCTAGTATTATTAGCTGTAGGTCTGTTTTTCAGCCTTTCAGCCAGCAGCCAAATTTTAAAACCTGTGAAGTGGGCTTATTCTGCAAAGAAAATTTCAAAAACTGAGGCTGTTGTGGCAATCAGGGCTACAATTGAAGACGGATGGCATTTATACTCTCAGTATATGGCTGATGGTGGACCTATTAAAACTACATTCACTTTCGCACCTGCAAAAACTTATTCTATTAACGGAAAGACTGCTGAACCAAAGCCTGTTACTAAGTTTGAAAAAACTTTCGACATGAATGTTAGTTACTTCGAAAAAACAGTCACTTTCACTCAGAAAATTAAATTGACCGGTGCTGCAAATCCAGTGGTTAAAGGCAGTGTAGAATACATGGTTTGTGATGATTCACAGTGTCTTCCTCCGGAAACAGTTGATTTCTCTATTGCTGTAAAATAATTAAATACATAAATGACATTTAGGAATATAAAAACGAGCATCAAGGTGCTTGTTTTGGGGGCATTTTTTTTCTTAGGCTCGTCAACTTTAGTATCTGCTCAGGAAGCAGATACTAGCTTTGCCGACATGGATTTTACGGAGATTACAGAGGATACCACTGCTGCGCCGGATACTGCGGCTGTAGCACCTGCAAGTACAGTGTCCACCGACTCAACAGCTAAAGTAGATTCTGCTAAAGTGAGCACTGCACCAGTAGCAACAAAAGCGGAGAAGGACAAGACACTTTGGGAAACATTTTTAGCAGGGGTAGTAGGAGGCTTTCTTGCTTTCTTTATGCCATGTATATTCCCTATGGTGCCGCTAACAATCAGCTATTTTACTAAAAGGGCTGGTAGTAAAGAAAAGGGAATTGGACAGGCTTTAATTTACGGGCTTTCCATTATTGTGATTTATGTCGTATTTGGTTTACTGATTACAGTAATATTCGGTTCAGCCGGTTTAAATGCATTCAGTAGCAGTGGATTGTTTAACTTCTTCTTCTTTATATTACTAGTTGTTTTCGCAATTTCTTTCTTTGGAGCATTCGAAATTACTTTGCCTAGTTCCCTAGTAAACAAGATTGATAATAAGGCGGATAACAGTAAAGGTTTGGGGGGGATTTTCTTCATGGCTGCTTCTTTGGCACTAGTTTCCTTCTCCTGTACGGGTCCCATTATCGGAACATTGTTGGTGCAGGCAAGTTCTAAAGGAGAGCTTCTTGGACCTGCAATCGGTATGTTTGGTTTTGCTTTAGCTTTAGCATTGCCCTTTACCTTATCGGCAGTGTTCCCTGGCTTTTTAAATAGTATGCCTAAATCAGGTGGCTGGTTAAATAGCGTAAAGGTGTGTTTGGGTTTCCTCGAATTGGCGCTGGCATTAAAGTTTCTTTCAGCAGCTGATTTGGTATGGCATTGGGAATGGTTCGACCGTGAAGTCTTCCTTGTACTGTGGATTGTGATTTTCATATTAATGGGCATCTACTTACTTGGTAAGTTGAAATTTTCACATGATAGCGATCTACCATACGTATCAGTTCCAAGGTTATTTCTAGCAATCTTCTCTTTCTCGTTTGCATTGTATATGGTTCCTGGTCTTTGGGGAGCACCAGTTAGCGTTTTAAGTGGGTTGGCTCCACCAATGAATACCCAGGATTTTATACTGACGAATGGCGGTTCCTCGAGTGTAAAAGTTGACACTGGATTTCCTTCAAAAGTAAAATATGACGAGGTATTCAAGAAGCCTATCGGCTTTACACCATTTTTCGATCTAGAGGAGGGTTTGGCATATGCTAGAAAAGTTGGTAAACCAGTAATGCTTGATTTCACAGGTTGGGCCTGCGTAAATTGCCGTAGAATGGAAGATAACGTTTGGGTCAACCCAGAAGTTGGGCGTTTAATCAATGAATATGTCTTAATCCAGCTTTATGTTGACGAACGCAAAAGCAAAATGCCAAAAGAAAAGATCCATTATTCAAAAATTTTGAAGAGAAATACCGATGATCTTGGCTATTGGAATCTTGACTTTCAAGCGGAAAAATATGCTTCGAACGCACAACCTTTGTATGTACTGACGACAGCAGATGACCTTACTCCTTTAGTTCCTACGAAAGGGGCTGTTGATGATGCTAAAGAGTATGCAGCTTACCTGCAAAGCGGCTTAGATGCCTTTAAAAATAAAACTAAGTAATACCCTTCACTTGTTGAAGAAGGCCGGTACTCCTTCGAGTACCGGCCTTCTTTTTTATATTTGTTGGCTAAACACAATCAGTATGAAGTTACAAAGTGACATATTCCAAATGGAAAACGAAATCCAGTGGGAAGATCTTGGAAATGGAATTCAGCGCCAGGTTTTCGGGTACGACGACAGGGTGATGCTTGTCAAAGCCAAATTTGAAACGGGAGCAGTCGAAAACTTCATCAACACCACCATACGCAAGTCACCTATGTAGACAGCGGTGCCTTTGAAATGACCATTGGCGAGGAGAAGCGTCTCATAAAAAAAGGTGATGGTTACTATGTTCCACCAAATGTTATTCATGGCTGTGTATGCTTAGAGGCAGGGACGCTAATAGATGCTTTCACCCCGCACCGTGAAGATTTCTTATAAAAATAAAAGAGGGGTTATTTAAGCCCCTCCAAATGCTGCAAAGCACATATTCTTGTGTAAGATCTCTACATTCCTAAAACCAATACGTTTCATTAATCCCAATTGATATTCTATAGACCTTGGAGTATCCTCATAATCGATGTAATCGAACACTTTTTGCTTGTAACCCGGACCGCCGAGACTTTCCAGGTAAGCTCCATACTGATCCTGAAATAATGCGTTCAGAGGATCCGAATCATGTTTGATTAAATCTGATATCCAGAAACACCCTCCTGGTTTCAGTGCCTTATAGATTTTAGTAAATACATGTTCCCAATCTTCGTCTGTTCGTAAATGATGTAAAGTAGCAGCAGCAAGGACAATATCATAATGTTCTTCGGACAAGTTCAGTTCCCGCATATCTAACTGAATGGTGGTTACTGTACCGTTTGTCTGCAGGGAAGTTCGGGTTTTTGCACGTTCCAGCATCGGTAAGCTGAGATCGTTTAGCGTACAGTTTAAATCAGGAATTTTGCTCAGCATTTTCAGGGTATAATTGCCTGCGCCACAACCAATATCCAGCAGTTCTTTTGCATCAGGCACGATGTACTTTGCCGCATCAGTACAAAGCTCCATGGTCAAAGGAGCGTCCAGGGTCGTCAGTTGCCCCGTATCCAGGTTAGAAAATCGTTCTACATCCTGGTCAAATCGCTGTTTTATCTCCTCGTTGGTCGCTTTTTTTGCGTAATCTATATTCATAATTATAACGGGTTAGGAGGCTAATTTAAGCAATAGATTGCGTTCTTTGATGAAATCAGCCTAAGTGCGAACGAAACTCCTTAGAAGCCTGTAAACATCTGGGAGATCATTTTAAAACCTTAAAAAACAAAAGCCAGGTGATCTGCCTGACTTTTGAATGTTTTCATAGGGATTGACTGTACTTGAGCGCGTGATTAATATTTTATCCTTGTCTTTTTAATTTATTCCCGGGAACAAAGTACTAAGAAGTCCTAGAATATTTTAATCTGACCATCGGGTTGTAACTGTATAGCAAACATAACGAGCTAAAGTAATTTTATCAACTGCGTAAAAACACAGTGCATATTAGATAGTTGTTATTTTACAAGCCTGATAGAAACAAAATACAAATAATAAGAATGCAAGTGCCTTTAACAGCAGCATAGAGACTTTAACCAAAAAAGACTGCCTACGATTATCATAATTCATATCGCTGATACTATTTATTTATCCCGAAATCAAAGGTATAACTCGTGGCAGTAACGGTCAACTGTGAAAACACACAGTGCTGATAAACCAAAAGGCCGGTAGGACACTGGCCTAATTGGATGTTCACAATAGGGATATTTATAGGGTCTTAATGATGTTGCAGTGCTATTCGAATACTGCTATGATGTAGTGATGTATAATGATGCCAAAATGAAAAATCAGTCTTAATGACAAGCCAAAGCGAAAAGACTCAAAAAAAATGTGGAATTAAGCTACACTTTGCCCAGGAAATGACCACAATACCTTTAAAATCGCCGGGAGAACAGTTCCAGTTGGTAGGGATTGGTCGACTTCGCAACTGGAATGACCGCATCACCAAAATTTGACACAGAAATTCCCAACAGACGAATTTTTCTATCCACGATATCGACGTGGTCTAGAAGTTCCTTCGCTACATCGAGAATCCGTTGATATTCCCATATTGGAATGGGGCTGGAATAATTACGGGTAATCTGTTTAAAATCGCTATACTTCACTTTCAAAGTAAGGGTACGCCCTTTCAAGCTATGCCTGTTTAGTCGCGTAGAAACCTTGTCGGCAAGTTTAGACAATTCCGTATACATTTCTTCAATTGTGAGTAGGTCGTGCTCGAAGGTATCCTCCGCAGCCAATGATTTCGCTATTCTTTCGGAACGAACCTCTCGCTCATCGATCCCCCTAACAATTCGATAATAGAATCGGCCGCTTTTTCCAAAGTAGCGAACTAAATCCTGTTCCGATAAACGCTTTAGGTCCCCACCGGTATGAAGATGCATACTTTTCATCCGCTTAGCAGTTACTTTCCCTACACCAAAAAAGCGTTCAACAGGAAGTGCTTCCATAAAAGCTGTGATCTTAGATGGCCCGATAAAAGTCAACCCATCCGGCTTATTCATATCTGAAGCAATTTTAGCAACGAACTTACTAGAGGAAACACCCGCAGAAGCTGTTAGATTAAGCTCTTCTTTTATGGCCTTCTTAATTTGTGCTGCGATTTCCAATGCAGAGCCAATGCCGAGTTTATCCTCTGTCACATCCAGATAAGCTTCATCCAATGACAACGGTTCTATTAAATCAGTATATCTGCTAAAAATTTCTCTGATCGCAATGGATACAGCTTTATAGGCTTCAAATCTGGGTCTCACAAAGATCAGTTCTGCACATAAGTTGAGTGCTTGTCGGGAAGGCATGGCAGATTTCACGCCAAACTTTCTGGCCTCATAACTTGCTGTAGCTACAACACCACGCCCATCAGGAGATCCACCAACAGCAATGGCCTTACCTCTCAAGTCGGGGAAATCACGTTGCTCTACTGATGCATAAAATGCATCCATATCAATATGGATTATTTTCTTCATCAGCATTAAAAGTAAACAATTATTCTCCTGGATGCACGGAACATTTTTGTACTATTGAAAAAACATTAAGATGAACGTATGAAACAATAGAAGGATGATGTTGTTTTGTATAAAATCAAACGCAAGACGATGGAAAATACACGACAAAAAGACCTCAATCCTCACGAATTCACTATAGAGATCGACGGCGAGCCTCAGGCAATAAGAGTAGAAACACCAAAACAAGGTGATTATATTGTATATATTAACGGCGAGAGAACCGGACATATCTATCCAATAATAGGTAGTACTACACTAAAATGGAAGACCAAAGACACGATCAATCAGGAATTGGTGGATGAAATAGGCAAACAAATAGAAGTTCTCGAAAGCAACCATCTTTAAGCAAAAAAAATCAAACACAGGCAACCTCGCCTATAAGACTCACATTCAGGATCCTAATGATGTCCTGAATGTGGAGTTTTGTCCTTCCTGATGAAGGACAGATAGAATGCAGTAGCAATTACGATTACCACTAATGATAACAAAACGATAGTAATTTCTAGTCCGTGTGCAGATTGCTGATGTTCCATATTGTAAAATTTTCCATGAAGGTATAAATTTTATATAAAATCTAAAGTATAAAATGCTGTTTTTCGATATTTCCTTTTAAGTTTGTAAAGCGATAAAAACGGACGCCTACGTTTATAATCACCATTATTTATTGATCAGATTTTATAACATGAAAAGGTATTCCTTCTTATTTGCATTTCTTATACTCTTATTTTTTGCTTTAGCCAGCAATGCTCAGACATTCAACCGAAAAGCTGTAGAAAAAAACAACAGGATAGCTATTGAAAAAGCCTACCAGGCCAGTGTGAGAATGTGGGGGTTTGACACCATTAAGCAGCAGCGAACCAGTTCTCAATTTAGCGGAGTAGTGGTGAGTGCGGAAGGCCATATCCTAACCGTAGCGCATGCAGTAAAACCCGGTAATACTTATAAAGTATTTTTTCCAAACGGCCAGGAGCTCATTGCAGTAGCCCTTGGTAGAATGGGGTTTAAAGAAATCGACAACCGTCCTGATGTCGCTATGATGAAAATCATCAGCAAAGATACATGGCCATTTGCAGAAATTGGCTGGTCATCCAGCCTCAGAAAAAATGAGCCCTGCCTTAGTATTTCTTATCCGGAAACACTGGACCAGAAACAACCAACGGTCAGGTTTGGTTATATTTCAATTCCCATGACGCAATGGGGTTTTGTACAGTCGACCTGTAAAATGGAGCCTGGTGATTCGGGAGGTCCTCTATTTGATTATTTAGGGCGGGTTGTAGCACTCCATAGTAGAATAGACCGTTCGGAAGCAGTTAATTTTGAGGTACCGGTAGACATGTACAGGAAGTACTGGACAGCATTGAACTCAATCGAAGATTATGAAAGATTGCCTGAAAAAGAAGATGACTATATCAATGATCCTTTAAAAAATCAATTAATAGCCATTCCTGAATTGGCGGAGCTTGAAAAACAATTTTCAAAAACGGAACGTAAATTTATTGGTACAAGTATACACATCAAAAGCACAATAAAGGGACAGGTGCAACAGGGAATGGGAACCGTATTCCTTTTAAACAATGCAACTGTGAATAGCGGAACTAAAACTGGCACCTACGTGGTAGCAAAGAGTAGCATAATAGGTAATGATGCCACAGTGGATCTGGATAACAAGCAGTCCATCCATGCAACTATTATCAACCGGGATATAGTCAATGATCTGGTTTTACTGCGACTGCCAATATCAGCGAACACCGGTATCTCTTTTAAATCACTCGAGGACACAGCATCAATAAAATTTAATGAAGTCGGCAAATTCTTACTTTCCCCATTACCTGCTCAAGCGAGTAGAACAAGTATACTTAGTAGTACTGAAATCATGCTTCCTAAGAGATTCGGATCGCCCTATTTTGGTGCTAATGCAAATTTTATTAATCAACAGATCATCCTGACAAGTATCATTCCTGGTAGTCCGGCAGATTCCGCTAAGTTACAATTGCAAGATCAAGTTACCGGAATAAACGGAACACCAATCAGTCAGCCTGCGCAATATGGAGGAGAAATCATGAAATATGCACCTGGCGACACCATTACAATACAGGGCATAAGAAATGGTACCGCGTACAATCTTTCAGTGGCATTAAAGCAAATGCCCGCTAGGGGAAATCATCCGGCAGATCGCTTCGATGGAGGGAAAAGTTTTCGGCTTGACAATTTCAAACGCGTCTTTGCCCATGACGCACTGATTAAAGCCAATGAGTGTGGCGGCCCTGTATTTGATGCGGATGGAAAATTCTACGGAATAAATATTGCAAGATTTAGCCGCACGAGCACGTTGGCGATGCCAGTGGGAATAGTGTACGATTTTATAAAATTGTCATTATAAAATTGCGTCTTTTATGAGGAATAACTATACTTATATTTGAAAAATATCATAAGTACTAAAGCTTGAAATCAACAATTTACCGGACAGCTTCCCTTAAGCATAATTATAGATCTATATTCTCCGCCCTAGCGCTGATTTTCATATTTTACTTTAGCTTACAGCAAAGCTATCTGCTCTTTCACAGTGTGATAGAGTTATTTTCTATAGTTATTGCTTTTGCTGTCTTTATAGTAACCTGGAATTCCAGAAGAATGATGGATAACAACTACCTCTACCTGGTGGGAATATCTTATTTGTTCATAGGTGCTCTGGATCTTCTGCATACCCTGACTTTTAAGGGTATGAATGTAATTCCTGAGAAGTTTTTCTATGCGAACCAGTTTTGGGTAGCTACACGTTTTATGGAGGCAGTTACGCTTGTAATTGGTTTTAGTTTCTTAAAAAGAACAAAAGCATTGAATGCAGACTTGATATTTCTTAGCTACTTTTTTATAAGCTTGCTCATCACGTTGTCGATTCTGGACTGGCATATATTTCCGATATGCTTTATCGAGGGCATGGGTCAGACGCCATTCAAGATCTACGCGGAATACGTGATCATTGCCATACTTCTTCTGGCAGGGTACCTGCTTTATTATCATCGCCGGTGTTTCAGTCAATCTGTATATATTTTGCTTTTTTCATCACTGATATTCACAATATTAAGCGAATTCTGCTTTACATTATATGCCTCAAACTACAGCGCCTCAAATGAATATGGACACTATTTTAAACTGATCGCTTTTTTCCTGATCTATAAAGCCAATGTAGAAACCGGTTTCTCCGAGCCGACTGGTTTAATTTTCAAAAACCTAAAGGACAATGAAGAGAAATATCGCACACTTACCGAAAATCTGCCAGGCCTGATTATGAGGTTTGATTATAAATTGACGAATATCTATGCAAACAGCACCGCCACTGAACTGATGTTTCATGAAAATCTTCCACCTGCACTTCGCCAGATACTGGAATTAGTAAGGGAAGAAGGTCAGCATAAGCAGATGGATATCGAGATCGAAACGGAGCGGCAAAGACTATTTTTTGCGGTACAGGTCATTCCAGAATTTTATACAGACGCCAATCACAGTACTTTTCTCATCATTTGCCAGGACATTACACCTATGAAGATGGCGGGAGAGCAGTTGAGCCAACTTAATGCCACCAAAGACAAACTCTTCTCGGTTATTGCACATGACCTTAAAAACCCCTTCACCTCCATACTGTCATTTAGCGAACTCATCTCTAGAAATGCTGGAAAACTCAGCATGGATAAAGTTCAGCATATGGCCATGCGGATGAATGATTCTGCAAAACAAGCTTATTCTTTACTGGAAAATCTGCTGAACTGGTCAAGAGTTCAAACTGGCATTTTGAGTGCAAACCGCCAAATACTTAAGAGTTTAGATTTGCTAGATGAAGCAATGCTGGTTACAGAAGTAATGGCGCAGACAAAAGACATCGTTATACAAATAGAATTAAGTGGTGATATGGAGGTATACACAGACAGACAGATGACAAATACGATATTAAGAAACTTGCTTTCCAATGCCATAAAATTCAGTTATCCTAATAGTATTATTACAATTAAAGCCGAGGATAAACTAGATCACATACAATTTTCAGTGGCAGATACCGGCGTAGGTATAGAAAACGTTAACAAAGTCGACCTTCTTAAAATTGAAAGTAAACTATCTACTCCAGGAACTGCTGCTGAGAAGGGAACAGGCCTTGGTTTGATGCTTTGTAAGGATTTTGTAGAACTTTGTGGTGGTAAGATCTGGTTCGAGAGTGAATATGGAATTGGTACCATATTTTATTTTACACTGCCAAAACCCGGATACCCTGAATAGAGCTATATTATCATACCAGAAAATTATACCATTCTAGTTTAGCTTAATGGGTTCTACAGACTCTACACAAATTTTTCCTTCATGCCGTTCAATCTCAGTAAGTGAAAATAGCGAAATTGGAACGTTGAAAATTTTTGTTAAACAAAAAGCCACTGCAAATTAGCGCGGCTTTTCTATAGCATCAATTTTAGTATTCCTGAAATCAACACCGGATTATATATTGGAAATGTACGATAATACGATCCAATAATATAGAATTTTACGAAAAAAATATCTAAAATTTGGTAATAGCCAATATTATGGCAATATTTGCTTTGTCACCATTCAGAGATGTTTGTTGACAATCAATAGGGATGATTAGTTAGGGGAGCCTTGGCTCCCTTAGCTTTGTTTAATTATCAAAATCGATATCTAGGTTATATTAATTTTTTACTTGGATTTTCCATAAGACGAATCCACAGTATGATTTGTTTTCAAATTTACTCAGTTCAGAATTTCTTCAGATTTTATCAGTAGTTTAGGGATTATTTGATTTGCCTGAACGATGTATAAACTAATACAACTGATGTTTTTGATTTGGATATCCCCCATATTTTGCTTTGGTCAAAGACAAGATAGTTTAGCCGGTTCCAGTGATTTCAAACCTGAATTAAGAAATTTTGTGATACCAACTATATTTATTGGATATGGCGCAGTTTCATTGATGGGCGACAATGCCATTAGGCGACTGGATATTAGCACTAATGCTGAATTGCAGGAAGATCATCCTACATTTGCACTTAAAGTCGATAATTATACCAGATATGTGCCAGCAATAGCAGTTTATGGACTAGACTTGGTTGGTGTAAAAGCCAAACACAACATAGTAGATCGAACTGCAATGCTATTCATGTCATTTGCCTTGGTAAATGCGACAGTCGGACCAGTGAAACTAATTTCCCGCAGAGAACGTCCAAATGGGCTAAACAATCATTCTTTTCCTTCTGGACATTCTTCATTGGCTTTCATGACAGCAGAGTTTTTAAATCAGGAATATAAGGACCAGTCGATATTCTATAGCATAGCCGGATATTCCATAGCCACTGGAACGGCAATATTAAGGTTGTATAACAATGCCCATTGGGTCAGTGATGTTGTTGCAGGAGCTGGCTTTGGTATCCTAAGTACTAAGTTATCTTATTGGGCCTATCCATATCTTAAACGCAAATTACTTCATGGAAAATCTGCGAATATGGTTATAGTTCCTTCATACCAAAGTGGAAATCTGGGTTTCAATTTTGCTCAACGCTTTTAAGTATAAAAATGCTGCACTGATTTTTAATATTCAATTGAAAACCATTTGCCCTGATAGATGTTATCAATCATCTATGAACGATCAGATCAAAGAAGAGTCAAAATTAAAAAACAGCCAGCTTTCTGCATGGATGATTATTTTAAACATGATACTGCTCGTGATATATCTTAGCTATGGTTATCATACTGATGACGAAAGATATGAAGTTATTCTATATGTATTTATAGGCTTGGTTATCCTACTTGGTGGCTTTGCCTTTAGTTATCACGGTAAAGGTTACAATGTAGCCAAATGGGTTTTTGGTGTAGTCCTGTTGCTAATGTTATTTCTACTAGGTATGATGATGTATGTAACCGCTCTCGGTAAGGCATTTCAACATTAATTATGAAATTAAATTTCATCAATAAGGCTTATATAGCCCTGTCCGTTATTCTACTAGGGCTTATTATCTTCAAGATATGGACTTATAAGGCTTCTGAACGATTTCATTACTATTCCAGCGTATCTGCTCCTGCGAACTTTCCCGTGCATATCAACGGAATAGGTTTTATATTACCAGCAGATGATTTAGACCTGGGCTTTTACAAAACTGCAGGAGAGGAAGTAAATGTCTTTTTAACAGAGTGGGGAAAACAATATTACTTTCCAGAAGTGCATGAGCCTCTAAGATTACCCTTGAAACTAACTATAGATTATTGTGATTACCGCGGACAAAAGTTCTATCAGGACACAATTGATCTCCCGAAAAAGGAGTTACTGGCTGTATTTAAACAAGCGGTAAAAGACAAAAAAACTACAGAAATGTACAATGCAAGACAGGACCAGCAGGGCTTAAATTTCGTAGTAGGAATCGCCAATAATGGATATATTGTCCTATGGCTTAGAGGTTCTGATTTTGAAAAAACGATATTCAAAAAAAAATTACGTACCTACGAACCTAATGCAAAAGATCTGATCTATAATCAACACCAATTCGATAAAAAAGGCTACCTGGATACGGTTTTCGCTGAATTACCCGATAGCATGAAGACGCTGTTTAAAAATGGCTATGATGCCGGTGCAAATTACATAGATACGCCAAGCAGGTATCTGGAATTGAAATAAATCCAACAAAAGCCGAACTTTCATGTTGTATTTACGTATCAATTGAAATTACATATGACGGAGAGACATACCTACCAAACGGGTATCATTGGCAATTGTGCATATCTCGCACACATCAATAAAAACACAAATATAGATTGGCTGTGCTGGCCCAGATTTGACAGCACCTTTATTTTTGGCGGCATACTGGATGAAAATAAAGGTGGTGAGTTTTCTATTAAACCTCATGGTGAATTTACTTCCAGACAGTATTACCTTGAAAATACAAACGTGCTTTGTACGGAGATTACCAATCCGGAAGGCAAATACAGAATCACTGATTTTGCACCAAGGTTCTTTCAGCATGAGAGGTATTATAAACCTTTAATGCTAATCAGGAGAATTGAACCCATGGAAGGAAACCCGAGGATTAAGGTAACGTGTAATCCGGTGTGTGATTATGGAAGTACGAAACTGAAGGGGAGAAGGGGTAGTAACCACATTGAGTTTGAAGGTGGTGACGAAAGCGTACGGTTAACCACAGATATATCACTGAGTTACATAGAGTCTGAACATTATTTTGCACTTAATGAACCCAAATACCTGATCCTGACTTATGGTCAGGAACTGGATGCACCTATTGCAAGTACGGCAGAACGCTTCCTGACAGAAACAGTTAAATACTGGCGAAGATGGATCAAACATTCGAATATTGCGAGCTTCTATCAGCATATAGTAATTCGTTCAGCGCTTATTTTAAAGATTCATCAGTATGAAGATACCGGAGCGATCATAGCGGCGAGTACTACCAGCTTACCGGAATCTCCAGGAAGCACGCGAAACTGGGACTATCGCTACTGCTGGATGCGTGATACATATTACGTGATTACAGCACTGAACCATATCGGACATTTCGAAGAAATGGAAAAGTATTTCGGTTATGTCACTGATATTTCCTTCCGAGACGACGAGCGATACCAGCCGCTGTTCGGCATCGGGGGTGAGCGCGTACTAACTGAACGTATTTTGGAACATATCGATGGCTACATGGGTAACAAACCGGTTAGAGTAGGTAATCAGGCATATGAACATATCCAAAACGACATCTATGGACAAGTATTGGTTTCTATGCTTCCGCTCTATACAGATCATCGTTTTATTTTCCGTGAACGTCAGGATTCTGCGCAATGGCTGGATTATTTGCTGGCTAAAATTGAACATACTATTGATGAAAAAGATGCAGGAATCTGGGAATTTAGAAACATAGCAAATACGCATTGCTATACAAATCTATTTCAGTGGGCGGGAGCTAATGCTGCTTTAAAAATGGCTAAGACCATTGGCAACGAAAAATATGAAGAGCGGGCTACTGTACTAATCAATAAGGCCGCTAAACATATAGAAGATTGTTACGATCCTATACGTAAAGTATATAATCATGCAGTAGGCAGTGAACACTTGGATGCCAGTACTTTGCAGCTGATCCTCATGAACTACCTTGATCCTGAATCACAAAGAGCCAAAGATCATTTGATTGCTCTTGAGAAAGAACTTAAAGCTGAAAATGGATTATTTTACCGTTATCTGCATAAGGATGATTTTGGAAAACCAAAAACGACCTTTCTGATCTGTGCATTCTGGTATGTTGAGGCTTTAGCGTGTGTAGGCAGACTTGAAGACGCCATTAGGGAATTCGAATCCTTGATACAATATGCAAATCATCTAAATCTGTTCAGTGAAGATGTCGATGAAAGGGACGGAAGTCAGTGGGGAAATTTCCCGCAGGCTTATAGCCATGTAGGATTAATGAACGCAGCACATCGCATAGCGATTAAATTAGATAGACCTATATTTCTCTAATATAGGTCTTTAAGTAAAGATCTTACTTGTTTATAATCTTTTAAATAATATCGGGCAGCTGAAATATTGCTGCCCACTTTTATGGTATATGCTTCGGCTGGAAGTGCCTTAAAAATATCCTCATCGGTATGGTCATCACCCAAAGCGATGATAAAATCCGGATTGTTATTATATAGCCAGTTTTGCGCTGCCTTACCCTTATTTACTTCTATATTTTTGAATTCTATAACTTTGTTTCCATCCATCATTTGCAGACCTTTATCTGCGATAAAGATCCTTAGGTGATTGATGATTTCATTGGCGCGCAATTCCCCAAGACCTTTTTCCACTTTACGGTAATGCCATACCAGTGAATAACTTTTCTCCTCCACAAAAGAACCTGGAGTTCTGTCAGTGTAAGTATCCAGTACTGTTTTTACTTCTTGCTTCCATTTGTCAGTAAGCAATGGAAGAGGCTTCCATTCTTCATCCAATTGTTTCTGCCATGCGCCGTGTTCAGCAATCATATCTAGCTGCAAATGACCAAACCACTGTTCAAGCGTTTGATAGCGCCTCCCACTAATGATGATGACCCGGTTTTTTGGATCTGCCGTGAGTTTTCCTAGGATTTCATACAGTTCCGAATCTGGCGACGCTTTGTCGATATCTCCCTGAAAACCTACCAAAGTTCCGTCATAATCCAAAAAGATATACCTGTCTGAGGAATTTTTATAGTCCAGAACGATCTGATCTTTCACCCGCTGAACTGTATACTTTGTTAAGAGTGATTGTTGTAATTCTTTTACTTCCTGTAATTTATCCATAAAGTTTTTAACCCATAGGTGTATATTAAATTTTTTAACAATATGCCGCATGCTCTCCATACGTGTACGTTGCTCCTCCATAGGCATATTGATGGCTTGTACAATGGCACGCATCATATCCCCAAGATTATTTGGGTTAACGATCAAAGCATCATTTAATTCTTTTGATGCGCCTGCCATTTCGCTTAGGATCAATACGCCATCATTATTGGTTCTGGAAGCTACATATTCCTTACTTACAAGGTTCATACCGTCCCGCATAGGAGTCACAAGACAGATATCGGCCGTGCTGTAAAGGGCTGAAAGAAATTCAACAGAAAATGACCGGTAGAAATAATGTATGGGAACCCAGTTTAGCGTTCTATATCTTGAGTTGATGTTACCAACTAGCATATCTATATTATCCCGTAGCTCTTTATATTGAGGAACGGTATCTCTGGAAGGAACTACAATCATATAAAGCGCCACTTTCTCTATGTATTCTGGATGATATTGCAACAGTAATTCCAAAGCCTGTAAGCGTTGGATAATACCCTTACTGTAGTCCAGCCGATCTATAGTGAGTATTATTTTAAGGTTTTGCTGACTTTCTTTAAAAGCGGAAGAATGTCTGGCAACTTTAGCGTGTTGGGTGAGCCTTTCAAATTTATCACTATCTATGCCCATCGGAAAAGCTTCTACCACAACCTGACGGTTCTTATGCAGAATAACGTTGTCTGATAATTTGCTGGATGAAAGCCTCGAAGAAGCACTTAAGAAATGTCTTACGTCATCAAAGGTATGGAAGCCCAATAAGTCAGCACCGAGCATGCCTTTGATAATTTCGTCCCTCCAGGGAATTAATCTAAAGATTTCGAAAGAGGGGAAAGGGATATGCTGAAAAAACCCTATAGTAACTGATGGGGTTTTGGTACGTATGAGACAGGGTAATAGCAACAATTGATAATCATGTATCCATACCGTATCGCCGTCCTCAATATGTTTAAGAGCTACATCTCTAAACTTATTATTTACTTGTTTATAAAAGTCCCAGTAACTTTGTTCGAAGTTTGCATAAGTTGCCAGATAATGAAAAATAGGCCATAGTACTTCATTCGAGAAACCCTCATAATAGAGATTAATTTCTTCTGCAGTCAGGAAAACCGGAATAAGGTTTAAAGCTGCAAGTTTGCTGCGTACTTCATCCTGTCTTTCTTGGGGAATTTCAATGCCAGGCCAGCCGATCCATACGTTGTTACCATTTTTATAAACAGAACCTAATCCTGTTGCTAAACCACCCTCACTGGGTCTTAAGATATACTCGCCATTCTGTTCTGTAATCTTGACTGGAAGGCGGTTCGATATAATGAGTGTCTTGTTATTAGTTATCATATTATACTAAAACAACGGTTTTCAGAACTAGTTGTTTGGATTATTTACCAAAAAGCCCTTGCTTGGCGCTAAATTTGCTAAGCCACAACTACATACTATATGGATTCTTTTATGTTCAAAAACCGTAGCCCGTTATTATATCTGACTTTAATTCTACTCAATTCCTGTTCATCTATTTACATGCCAAACGTCCCTAATACCCCGATGCTCAGTCAGCAAGGTGAATTCAGTGGATCTCTTCACGGTTCATTGAAGGGCAATTTCAGCTTAAACGGAGCATATGCCGTTTCGAATCATTTTGGCATCCTGGGTAGTGCGTCATATATGGATACGGAACGTGCAAAGCGGGATTACGAACACAAGTTATTTGAAGTTGGGGCTGGCTATTTTGATACCTTCGGACCGGAGAACAACAGGATCATCGAAGTGTACGCTGGTTATGGAAACGCAAAAACCAACCGGGTGTTTAGAAATTATGATGAAAATGAGATGCTGACCAGTACAGACTATGAGGAGTCAACATATAATAAGACTTTTATACAGGTTAACTACAGTTCTAAGAAATCAAGTAACCTAAAGTTATTTGGCACTAATTTTCCAATCAATTCTGGTACGGCCCTAAGGCTGACTTCTGCCGAAATGAAAACTTTCATCCGTAATGGGGTGGGTCAATTGAGGGAAGGTAACCTGTTTCTCGAACCCATTTTCTTTACCCGCATGCGAGTTAGTGAAACCCTGCAATTGCAATACACTACCAGTGGGACTTTTGGCTTGAACAGCCGCAAGTTTATGAATGCAAATAATTCGTTATTCACGATAGGTGCGGTGATCAATGTAGGAGGAAAGAAGCAATAATACTGAAATATGCTTATATACAAAAAGAGGTGGTCTTTAGGACCGCCTCTTTTTGTATTCAATAATTTGATAATTAATAAACTGTGATGCTAGAGAGCAATGGTCTATCTACAGTTTTATCTCCTGTATTTTTAATAATGAAATAAACGTTGTGCATTTTCCCATCTACCACTGCTTCAATTGGCAGATTTGATGAACTGGACAATGAACTGCCTAGTATTTTTCCATTCATATCATCAAGCCTGATTTCTACAGCGTAATTGATATTTCCACCCATTTCCATCACCGCAAATTTGAAACCTGCTATCCCTGTAAGGTCGATACCTTTCAAAACGATTCTACCATCTTTTTGTGGGAATATTAGGGCTTTACCATTGTTATAGTCCCTGCGCCCGAATTCTGGGGCATCCTTAAGGTCATCCGCCTCTAGAATATTGCTGCTTAGGTTCACTACATTCGTAGCACTTAACGATTTAAGTCCCAAAGCTGTTGAGCCCATATCTGAATAAGTAGCTTTAATCGCCATTACTGGTTTACTTTTATTCAGCGTAGCAGGTGGAATAATCCTCCCTGCTATAGGCAAGCTTGGCTTACTGGTCGCGGTCGCACTTAAACTGATGATCCATTCAGCAATTTGCCTTGCATCCGTTTCTTTCATGGTCGGGTGCGCCGGCATCGGAACTTCACCCCATACACCGCCACCGCCTTTTAATATCTTGTTGCTGATATAACTAATGGCTTTGCTATTCTTTTGATATTTAGCAGATACCTGTGTAAATGCTGGACCGATCGATTTAGTCGATATTTTATGACAACTGGCGCAATCCGATTTCATCATCAGGGATTTACCAACTAAACTTTGTGCGGCCTGCTGATGTCCCAATTGCGCGCCGGCCATATCCAATCCTTCTGTATAGGTATTGGATACATAGATCCTGCTTTTGTTTACTGCAGCACCTTTGTCGCTGACAACAACCTGATAATTAACTGGCTTTCCAGGAAAATAAAAGCTTTTGTTACCGGAAAGAATGATGTCTACTTTTGGGTGTTCATTTCCCGCAAACACAGGAATAACCGCACTTTTTGAACTTGCTTTAGCATTGTCGATCACCTCAACACTTATCGGGTATTCTCCGGCCTTAGTGAAAGTATGCTGTAACTCTGGCTTATTGGTTGTTTTCTTAATGCCTTTTCCAAGGCTCCAAATATAGGTCAACACATCACCGTCATCCGGATCTGTAGCTTCAACTTTTGCTATTAGCTTATAGGGCAGTAAACCACTTGTTTTCTCTACGCTAAAATTCTTTATTGCAGGGGGCCTGTTCCCATCAAGATAATCAATTCTCACCAGACCTGCATCAGGATTTTTAGCAAACCAGCCTTTTCCATATTCCAGGATATATAATTTATTGTCCGGTCCTAATTCCATATCAATCGGAGCTGCCAGAGATATATTACCTAGGAAAGGCTCCATGCTAAGGTAATCTCCGGTTGGTGACATTGTAACTGCCTTTACCCATCCGCGAACCCATTCATAGATCAATAGTTTTCCATTATAATACGAAGGATACGCGGGTACGCCTGCTTTAGGCCAGTATACCGGACCTGCCATTGCTGTACGTCCACCACCGCCAACCTGAGGAAATTCTTTAGATTCTGCATAGGGATACCAGATATACGCTGGCTGCGCAGGAGGCAATTGGTTAAGACCAGTGTTATTGGGTGAATTGTTAATCCCTACTGCAGGGTCAAATGCGGCACCGGAAATTCCGTTAGTAAAGTCATAAGCTCTATAAGGGTAGTTATTGCCAATGAACAATGGCCATCCGAAGTTACCCGCTTTTCTTGCCTGGTTGATTTCGTCATATCCTCTGGGACCTCTGGATTCATCATCATTATTTGCATCTGGTCCAACTTCCCCCCAATATAGAAAGCCTGTTTTTTGATCCACAGAAATTCTATATGGATTCCTGTTGCCCATTACATAAATTTCTGGTTTACTTTTGGGATCATTCTTCGGAAATAAATTACCTTCAGGAATAGCATAAGTGCCATCCTCATTTAATTTGATCCTAAGAATCTTACCTCTAAGATCATTTGTATTACCAGCCGATCTTCTGGCATCATATTGATGGAGTCCGGGCCGATTATCCAAAGGCGCATACCCTTTATTCACGTATTCTTGCTTAGGCACGTCGAAAGGAGTAGAATTGTCTCCGGTAGAAACATAAAGATATCCCTCTGGTCCAAAAGCGATTGAGCCACCCGTATGGCAACAAATGTCGCGCTGTGAATAGAATTCCAATACAACCTTTTCTGAAGCCATACTGATCTTATCATTGATCAATTTAAAGCGGGAAAGTCGGTTTACAGAGGATTTTACTGGGCTATAAAATAAATACACAAACTGGTTGGATGCAAAATTTGGATCAGCGGCCATGCCAAGTAAACCTTCTTCTGCATTTACATCAGGAGTATTCGTTTTAAAATATACATCGAGTTTTCCAGCCTCTGTAAGCTTCTTTGTTTTTTCCTTGTACAGCATCACTTCACCACGGCGTTGTGCGATTAGCACATCCAGGTTAGGTAAAACAGCAATTTCTGTAGGTTCAGTGAACTGACCTTGTACGAGATTTACTTTTACAAACCGATCTTGATCCGGTGTGTCAATTCTTGTTGTCAGTGATCTCGCTTCTGTATTTCGTTCGCCAGGAAATAGCGATGCCAGTGCGATGCCTGATAGTAATAAGGCAAAAGGTGTCTTCATTAAGTTTATATTGTGTGTTGGTTTCGATTATAAATATAGAGCATAAATAATTAAGTTGAAAAAATTATCTTTACTAACCAATTTTAAACCCATGAAACTAAAAACTTTACTCACCGCTGCAATTATTTTGTTTACAATACAAATGGCGTTCTCTCAGCTCAACAGCCCGCTACCGGCAGCTGAAATATTAAATGCAGCTCTTAAAAAGGCAAAATCAGAAAAGAGAAGTGTACTGCTTATGTTTCATGCGTCCTGGTGCGGATGGTGCCATAAGATGGATGCCAGTCTTAAAGACCCCAGTATAAAACCATATTTCGACAAAAATTACATAATCGCTGATATTGTCGTTTACGAATCTAAAGGTAAAGAAAACCTCGAAAATCCAGGTGCTGTTGATTTGTTAAAAAAATACAACAATGCAGATCAGGGATTGCCAACATGGTTGATATTTGATGCCAAAGGTAGTTTGATCGCTGATTCTCAAATGCGACCGGAAGGTGTTGCACAAACAACAAAAGGTGAAAATGTAGGTTGCCCGGCAAAACAGGAGGAGGTCGCATATTTTGTTAGTGCATTGAAAAAATCTTCTCGACTTAATGAAAAGGAGCTTGAAGACATTACAACGATATTCAGAAAAAATGAAATAAAACGTTAAAAAAACATCTGTTTCCATCGTACTTACGGACATAGGAAAGTGTCTTTTTTACACGCTAAAAAACCTCAACCGGTAGTTTTTTGGAACATTCCATTATTGAATTTGAATAATGAATTGAAAAATAGTTTTAGCAAGCCAAACAAGCTTATTTATTCATTATTAGAGATTATTGTTTTTTGTAACAAAATTCTTATTTTGCAGCCCCTTTAATCAAATATGAATTTATTACTTTTAAATCTTTTTAAACCAAATCACACAATATGAAGCTTAATTACTTAAGGTTAGGAACAACGGCTTTTGTCTGGTTGTTAGGAACCGCGATTGTATCTGGTCAGCAACTGGCCGATCAAGCGGAAATCAGCCTGAACGATCTCGCATTGTTTAAAACGCCAGGACAAACCTGGTCTCTTGCTAGTGGGGTTGTTGCGAATCTGAATGATCAGAATGCACTCAGCTTTACTAAAGGGACCGGAATTCTGGTAAACCTACCTACAAAAAAGAACAACGGATCCGACTTGTTCACAGTTGCTGAACACGGGGATCTTGTGCTTGAACTGGATTATCTGTTGGCAAAGGGCGCCAATTCAGGTATTTATTTCCAGGGAGCCTATGAATTACAATTGGAAGATTCATGGACTAAAACAACGCCTTTATCATCTACCAATGGTGGTATTTATGAACGCTGGGATGATTCAAAACCTGAAGGGCAAAAAGGTTTTGAAGGCTATGCACCCCGTCAGAATGTCTCAAAAGCACCGGGAGTATGGCAACACCTCAAAGTAATTTTTGTTGCACCGCGCTTTGATGCTGCTGGCAACAAAACATCAAATGCAAAATTTGTATCTGTTGAATTGAACGGCGTTTTAATTCATGATAATGTGCAATTATTCGGCCCTACAAGGGGCGGTGCACAGGAAAAAGCAACAGGACCTTTGCGTCTTCAAGGCGACCATGGTGCTATAGCATTTAAAAACATCAAGACTTCTAAACCAAATAATGATCAATTAAGCGGCAGACAAAGAGGGGGCAGCGATGCTGATCCTATCCTTATCGATGCGCCTGTAAATAATATGATCCGTAGTTTCGTGGACATTGCAGGTGGCCCAAGAGTAGTACATGCTATTTCTGTCGGCAGTCCTTTAAAAGTTAATTATGCGTACGATCTTGACAATGGCTTGCTTTTCCATGCATGGAGAGGTGATTTCGTCGATGCTACTCCGATGTGGGATGGTAGGGGTAATGGCTCTTCAAGAGCTAGGGGAACGGTAACCACCTTCTTCAAAAAGCCTGCACCTACTTTGGCTAAACTTGCAGATGCAAATGCAGCATGGCCGACTGATACTACTGGTACTGGCTTCAGAACGAAAGGCTATACTGTAGATACAGAAGATCGTCCTACTTTTACCTATAATGTCTATGGCGCGAAGGTTATCGACAAGATCCGGATCGCCGAAAGTGGTGAAGGACTAACCAGATCAATCAGCACAGACAAGGCTGTAGATAACCTTTATGCTTTGCTAGGTGAAGGTTCAAGCATCGAAGATTTAGGTAAAGGATTGTACCTGATAAACGGTCAGTCGTATTTGAAATTTGAAGATACCAAGACAAAACCTGTGATCAGGGATGTAAATGGAAAGAAAGAATTGGTGGTACTACTTCGCGGTCAATTAAATTATTCAATTTTATTTTAATCGGGATTAGGAGATAAAGATGAAACATACTTTTAAAATGCTGGCAATGCTGGCTTTAAGCTTTAGTACAACGGTGTTTGCCCAGGATGCACCAAAAGAGGAGGATTTTTACCGCGTTAATAAGGTAAGGATGCCTGAAGGACCTATCCTGGAAGTTGGCGGATTGGTTACGCTACCTAATGGAGATCTAGGGATTTCTACCAGAAGGGGTGAAGTTTATATTGTAGAAAATCCTACCAGCAGCAGACCATATTTCCGCAGGTTTGCTTATGGTTTACATGAAATCCTTGGTTTAGCCTATAAAAACGGCGCATTGTATTGCGCACAAAGGGGCGAGTTAACTAAATTGGTTGATACTGATATGGATGGTAAAGCTGATGTGTATGAAACGGTATATGCATGGCCATTAAGCGGTCACTACCATGAATACAGTTTTGGTCCGAAGATCGCGCCCGATGGTTCCTTTTTTGTAACCGGTAACGTTGCTTTTGGGGATGAAATGTGGTACCGTGGCGAAAGCCGTGTGCCTATGCGCGGATGGACCATGAATATCACAGAAGATGGTATAATGAGACCATGGGCTACTGGTATGCGTTCTCCTGCTGGTCTTAACGTGATCGACGGTCAGTTATACTATACAGATAACCAGGGTGACTGGTTCGGTTCAGGTGCTGTATGGAAGGTAAATAAAGGAGATTTCTTAGGTCACCCGGCTGGATTGAGGTGGACTGGAAGATCTGATTCTCCTGTTAAGTTAACTGAAGAGCAGTTTAGATCAAAAATTGACGAAAGAAGAAATGTAGATGCACAGGGAAGGGCTATTAAGCCTGAAAACAGAGTGAATGAGAATTTCAAAATGTTGTATGAAATGAAAAAGGATTTCCCTGAACTGAGATTACCATCAGTTTGGCTACCATACGGAATCCTTGGCATTTCTACGTCAGAACCTGTTAAAATCCCTGCGGGTACATTTGGTCCCTTCGAAGGACAGTTATTGGTAGGTGATCAGGGAATGAGTATCATTTCCAGGGTTTTTATGGAAACTGTTAATGGTGTTGAGCAAGGTGCTTCATTCTTATTCAGAAGCGGGTTTCGCTCTGGAGTATTAAGAATGGCTTGGGGTACGGATGGTTCATTATTTGTAGGAGAAACCAATCGTGGTTGGGGCTCTGCCGGTGACGCCAACGAAGGTCTGGAGCGTCTGGTTTATAATAAAGACAAAACTCCATTCGAAATGAGAGCTGTAAGGGCTATGCCTGATGGCTTCGAAATCGAATTCACTAAACCTGTTGATCTGAAATCGGCACAGGACCTTGCTTCTTACAATGTAGAAAGCTACCTGTACAAATATCACCCGGTTTATGGATCACCTCCTGTAAATAAAGAAACACTGAAAGTTAAAGGTGTTAAAGTTTCAGCTGATGGCCTAAAAGCGAGGATCATCGTAGATAACCTTCGTCAATATTACATTCATACCATTACACTTGATGGTGTAAAAGAAAGTGGTAATGGAACACTGCTTCACCCGATCGCTTATTATACACTAAACAGTATTCCAACTGGCGAAAAGTTGTCAATGAGCGAAGTGAGCACTAAAAACTCTTCGACTGAAAAATCTGCTGCCGTAAGTCCTGCTGCAAAAAAAGGTCAGGTGACAAAAGCTAAATCTGATGCGGACATAAAGGCTGCTGTTGATAAAGAGAAAGCTGTTGCCACAGGAAAAACCGGTACCAGCTGCAGCACCTACTTATGCTCAGGTTAAAGGTTTGCTGACTTCATACACTTGTGTAGCTTGTCACAATCCAACTAAAAAACAAATTGGTCCGGCATTCGTAGATGTTGCAAAACGTAAATATTCAAACGAGAAGATCGTATCACTAATACACAACCCTAAGCCAGAGAACTGGCCTGGATACGCAACTGAAATGCCGCCTATGCCACAGGTAACTAAGGCAGACGGATTAAAGATCGCTGCATGGATCAACTCTCTAAATAAATAAGCACTTAGTGTTTATTCTACAATATTAGAATTATTCGGCATAACACTTCATATCATGAAGGTTATGCCGTTTTTTTTTATAATTTAGTGCCTCAAAAAAAAACCATTATAAACTCATGAGTACACTCCATTACTATGATTACATTGTATTTTTTGTTTACTTTATAATCGTATCGTCCTACGGGTTCTACATCTATTACAAGAAAAAGACCGCTACTGCTGATTCAAAAGATTACTTTCTTGCTGAAGGTTCATTAACCTGGTGGGCCATCGGTGCTTCACTGATTGCATCCAACATCTCTGCCGAACAAATGATTGGTATGAGTGGTTCTGGCTTCAAATTAGGTTTGGCCATTTCTGCTTACGAATGGATGGCTTCAGCGACCCTGATTATCGTGGCTATATTCTTTATGCCGGTATATCTGAAGAACAAAATTTTCACTATGCCCCAGTTCCTGAGTCAGCGCTACAATGAAAAAGTAGCCATGATCATGGCGGTATTCTGGCTAATGCTATACATTGTAGTAAACTTAATGTCTATCCTTTATCTGGGTGCTTTGGCTATAAGTGGTATTTCTGATCTGCCAATTACATTCTGTATTCTTGGATTAGCAGTATTTGCGATCATTATCACTTTGGGTGGTATGAAGGTAATTGGGTATACGGATGTCATCCAGGTATTTTTCCTAGTATTAGGTGGTCTGGTAGCCAGTTACATTGCATTAAACATGATCTCCGGTCAACAAGGTATTACTAAAGGATTCTCTATACTGACCGAAGGTGCATCTGAACATTTTCACCTGATCTTCAAAAAGGATAATCCAAATTACATGGATCTTCCTGGCTTGAGCGTATTGATCGGCGGTATGTGGATTGCTAACTTGAGCTATTGGGGTTGTAATCAATACATCACACAAAGAGCACTGGGCGCCTCACTTCCTGTTGCAAGATCAGGGCTATTATTTGCTGCATTCCTGAAAATGCTTATGCCTGTGATCGTTGTAATTCCGGGTATTGCAGTTTATTACATCATTAAGGAGAAAATCCCGGGTTCAATTACCTCTGAAAGCTTATTAACTGCTTCTGGCATTACAGATCCAAATAAAGCATACCCTGCATTACTTGGATTATTACCTGTAGGTTTAAAAGGTCTCTCTTTTGCCGCGCTTACTGCAGCCATCGTTGCTTCACTAGCCGGAAAAGCAAATAGTATTGCAACCATATTTACATTGGATATCTATAAAAAAGCATTTAATAATAATGCCGGTGAAACAAAACTAGTGAACGTAGGAAAGCTGACAGTAGTCGTCTCAATGTTACTGGCTGTTGTACTTTCCCTAATCGTAGGTGATGCATTGATGGGCGAAGGTAAACAGGGCTTCCAATATATACAGGAATACACAGGCTTTGTGTCTCCGGGTATATTTGCTATGTTTATCCTGGGCTTCTTCTGGAAAAAAACAACTTCAAATGCGGCATTATTTGCTACAGTAGGAGGGTTCATTGTTTCGGTAATCCTGAAATTCCTGCCAGGATGGACAGACCTTTCCTTCCTGAACGAAATCGGCTGGGCGGTAGCAAATGCTGATGGTGTGTTTGAAATTCCATTTATGGACAGAATGGTTATTGTATTCGCTTTCTGTATCATTGGTATGTATTTCATCAGTATTTATGAAACGAAAAAAGGTGTTCAGACCAATGGTTTAGAGGTGGACGCCAGCATGTTCAAAGTATCTACATCTTTTGCAATTGGTTCACTGATCATTTTTGCAATGCTGGTTGCATTGTATACTGCATTCTGGTAATAGATCATTAATCATAAAGAAGGCGTTCTGAAATTATTCAGAACGCCTTCTTTATTTGGGATATTTGGTAGTAATTAGTATTTAAATACTTTACCACCTACCATTACTTCCTGTGTCTTTTCGTCAAAAGTTGCTTTTTGTCCAGTCCTTGCGGCTGCATTGGTCATAATATTGGCAATCGAATGGTAGTAACCTGCTTCTACAGGTGCGTTAGTCTGCTGTCTGCTTCTTATACATTCCATCCAGTTACGCATGTGTGCAGATGTCAGTTTATCACCACCTGTATTCGCTGATGCAGCGACTTTCTCTACCATGTCTGTTAATTTAAGCTCAGGAAGCAGATTCGGCTTCATGTTCATGGCAGCTGCAGCATTTTTACCCAAGCCTCCCTTTGGAGAAACTGTGTTAGTGATCAGGTTCAATTCTCCACCGTTGGAGTAATAGATTTCAGCTGGGTTTTCATCACCGTTGTGCATTCTTGATGTAAATACGACCTGGAAGCCATTATTCGGATCATTCTCTTTACCATAGTCAAATACCGCCGTAGTAGTGTCCCAGTTCCTGCGGCCATCTTTCCATTGATAAATACCACCATTTGCAACTACACTTCTAGGATGTTTTAATCCCGTAAACCAGTGAACAGTATCAATTTGATGTGACATCCACTGACCGGGCATTCCTGATGAATACGGCCAGAACAGACGGTATTCCAAATATTTGCGCGGATCCCACTCTTCAAATGGACGGTTAATTAAGAAACGTTTCCAATCAGTATCCTCTTGTTTTAGTTTAGCTACCAGTTCCGGTCTCCGCCATCTCCCGGGTTGGTTTACATTCCAACTCAGTTCTACCATGGTAATGTCACCAAATTTACCTTCTTTGATAAATCTCGACGCCGCTTCATAGTTCGTACCACTTCTTCTCTGAGATCCTATCTGTAAAATTTGTTTAGATCCGTTTACAGCTTTTAATGCAGCGCGTGCATCAGACATCGTTTCTGCAAAAGGCTTTTCACAATATACATCACACTTGTTGTTCACAGCCTCTATGGCATGAGTAGCATGTTGGAAATCCGGTGTGCTGATGATCACAGCATCAATATCCTTCAATCCGTAAAGCTCATCATTGTTACGGCAGGCAGTAATATCGTGCCCAAATTTATTTTTTAAATGGTCTACACCTAGTCCTCTCCGGTAATTCCATAGATCGGAGACTGCAACAATATCAAAATTAAGTTCTTTGTGATGATTCAGAAAACTCGGAAGCAATGAATCTTTAAATCTGTCGGAAAAGCCTACTACGCCAACTCTGACCCGATCATTAGCGCCGATGATATTTCCATAACTTTTCGCACTCATACCCATCGTTCCCAGATAGGTGCCTGCTGCAGCAATACCTGCTTGTTTAATAAATTTTCTTCTTGACTCTAACATGGTCTATATTCGGTTTATAGTGTTTTAATTTTTATGCTTCTAAAAAATACCTGATCGCCATGATCCTGAAGTAAAATGTGCCCCTTTGGTGCCATACCGAAATCTTTCCAGTCCTTATATTTACTTCCGGCAACTAACTCTTTAAATTCCGCAGAGCCCCTTGTGTATTCAACCACTTTGAAGCCATTCAGCCAGTACTCTACTTTATTATTAGGATAAACCCTGATGAACCCTCTGTTCCATTCTCCGATCTTACGTTGTGCATTTGCAATTTTCTTACTGGTGATCAGGTCATATAAGGATCCAAGCGTACGGTTTCCATTTTTACCCAATTTAGCATCAGGGTGTCTCACATCATCGAGTATCTGATATTCCGGGCCGATTGCAGAACCTTTGGTTTGCTCTGAAAGGGTTACAAAATATTTCACACCACTATTTGCACCTTCAGTCAACTTAAAATCAAACTTCAATTCAAAAGCACTATACTGCTTTTCTGTAACAATATCACCTCCGTTGGTCGACTCCCCGCCATTGGATTTCTCTACGCTAAGTTCGCCATCTTTAATTAGCCAACCTTTTTCCGGAAAAACACCTTTTCGTGCTCCGATCCAGCCTTTGGTTGTTTTTCCATCCCATAACAGGGAATAACCTTCAGATTTTTCCTGCTTGGAAAGGTCATTAGGTACCATATTCACAACAAAAATATGATCATTTTTGCTTGGCTTTAGATTTTCAGTCTGGATACGGATATTTCTCCATTTGATTTGCTTACCAGGTTGGTCATTCTTATCAATTGAATGTACCTGCAACGCAATGAAACCAGAGAGGGTCATATTGTCTACTACATTTGCAGTAGGTACACCATTTACCCATGTACGGATTGAACTCCCAATACATTCTATACGATATTTATTCCATTGGTCTTTTTTAAATGCTTCCTGTCCCCTAGGGTTGATGTCCAGTGGATATAACCATCCTCTGCGGGCTTCATCATATAGTCCGCCGCTCCATTTCCTGTCTGAAGGATCGATCTCTACCTGATAACCATGCACGCGTCCATCCTGAAACTCGGGTGTACTGAGACTTCTGATCTGTACGCCTGAATTCATGGAATTGTCTACAAGCAATTCAAGTTCCAATATAAAATCTCCATAATTCTTATCTGTAGCCAAAAATGAATTGGGTGTGTTAGAAACTGTCGTTCCAACAATCTCTCCATTCACGACTTCGTACTTTGCTTTTCCGTTCAATTGCTTCCATCCCTGCAGATCTTTACCATTGAAAAGTTGCTGCCATTTTCCAGTCTGAGCTTGTAATGCGACTGGAGTAGCTCCAAACATTAGCGCAGCTAAAACCATTAATCTTGTTTTTTTCATTTGTATATTATAGTGTTTAAGTATGTGCTATTTCTTACTAAAGTCTTTTGCCTGTTCGTCCAGAAATCCCGCGTTTGGATTTTGATCAGAACCAATGATGATCCTGTATTTAAATGTCACAGATTGCGCTGGTTTTAAAATCAGGTTTAGTTTTTCTTTACCATTACTAAATACTTCCTGCCCCAGTGGATTTGCGGCAAACAAGCCGTAATCACGCGCATGCCAGTAGGTTGGATAACCTGGATTCTTCGGATGATCAATCATAGTTACCGATAATGGCTTTCCTTCTTTATTTGCGTAAAGCATACACCATACAGCTCTCGTTCCCCATACACCCGCACCTTTGGTGCCTACGCTAGTCAGGTAATTGCCATTTGCACCATTACCGGAAGCAGATACTTTAGTCACATTTCCCTGGCTGTCTGTAAATTCCTCTACTTTATCTGTAGCAAATTCCAGCTCCTTAGTTAATCGAATACCAAGCATTCCATCTTTTACATCTTTAAAGGTCACTGTATCCTGCATAGCAGTTAATGTAGTAATACGATCGATAGTACGCGTATTGCCTGCGCCGGAGAATACAAAAGTGGTTTTTTCTTCCAGCAAGACCTTTGCAGCCTGATTTTCCCAATTGGCAGAATAACTAAGTGTTCCCGCATTTCTGGCTACTTGAGTCCGGATTAATTTAACATTTCTGATCCATCCATATTTAGCTTTCTTATCTGCTGGTATGTTGTAAGAATTATTCCAGAAATCAAGACCGTTTACACTTTCATAATTTAACCAAAGACCTACGTGATGTGGATGGTCTATGCGTTCACCGTCCCGTTTGTTCAAAGGAAATCCACGGGTTATAAATTGGCCATTGGCCGCTACAATAGGGTAGAGTACAGGCTTTTCCAGGTTGTCAGGATAAATGAAACTGGTAAAATACTTGCCACCGATGCTAACCTCAACACTCTTCTGGTCTTGATGGTTTACGAAGGATACTTTTTCAGTCTGAGCATTTACTTGCAAACTGACTAGGCAACAAGCGGTAAGCAAAAGTTTATTTTTCATATTTGGTTGAGCACAGCGATCTAAAACAGATCACAAGTTAAAGTTAAATATAGCCTTCTCAAAAGGAATATATTTAGAAAATGCCTTTTGATAGTGAAAAATTACGAAAACGATTGCGCTATTTTTCCTTGAAACTGCACAATAAGCGTTATACTTGTATTGCAAAAAAAGCCGCCTGGATGAACCGTAAGCACTTTTTATCTTCTATATTGACTGCTGGCGCAGTAACACTGAGTAATAAGAGCTGGAGCAGTGCTTTATCGGGATCTGAACTGAACTCAGCGTTGATCCCACCATACCTTAAACCTGGAGATACAATAGGTATTACTAGCCCTGCAAGCTTCATTACATCGGAGGAAATACAACCGGCAGTCACATTAATGCAAAGCTGGGGCTTCCAGGTGCAAATTGGCAAAACCATAGGTACAAGAGATTTCGCTTTGGGCGGAACTGATGCGGACCGAACTATGGATTTCCAACGGATGTTGGACGATCCCAATATTAAAGCCATCATGTGTGCACGAGGTGGCTACGGGGCAGTAAGAATTATTGATCAACTTGACTTTAGACGTTTTAAAAGAAAACCAAAATGGGTTATCGGATTCAGCGATATCACTTTATTCCACACACATATTAATAGTAATTACGGCATAGCTTCCGTTCATTCTAAGATGTGTAATAGTTTTCCATCAATATGGCAAAAGGCTACACCAATTCAGATAGAAACCATATTATCCATCCGACAGGTCCTTACTGGCCAGCCTGTAAAATATAGCGCTCCATATAACAGCAACAACAGAATTGGCCGTGCAGAGGGAATCCTTGTCGGCGGCAATCTAAGTTTGATCGAAACTGCATCCGGTACTCGCTCAGATCTCAACACAGCAAATAAAATCTTGTTTCTGGAAGATACAAAAGAACAGTTATATAGTCTGGACAGGATGCTATGGAACCTCAAAAGAAGTGGTAAGCTAGAAAAATTAAAGGGACTTATTATAGGTGGCTTTAGCATTAAAGAAGAGTTGCCAGGAGATGAATTTGGGAAAAACCTCTATCAAATCGTATCTGAAAAAGTCAAAGAATATGAATATCCGGTATGTTTTGATTTTCCAGTAGGCCATCAGGTTAATAACTTCGCACTCAAATGCGCTGCGCCGCATATATTAAACGTGGATCAACATGCCAGCACACTTACCTCAATCTAATCCGGCAGCCATGCGGCTCTCAGAACTTACCAGCCAGATTCAGAGGGCAATGGACGGTATATTTGGACAGCAGACCTTCTGGGTAATTTCAGATATCACCAATTATACCTACAAACCGCAAAGTAATTATCACTACTTCGAACTGGTAGAAAAGGACAAATTATCTTCTAAAATATTGGCTAAAATCGCTGGTAGGGCATGGGGTAATGCATCCGTTAATATATCCAATTTTGAACAGGCTACCGGACAAAAATTCAAAAATGACATCAATGTGCTCATCCAGGTTTCTGTGCAGTATAATCCTGCATTCGGGTTGCAGCTTAACCTGATAGACATTGATACAACGTTCACCCTGGGACTGTTCGAACAACAACGTAAAGAGACACTGGAGCGCCTGATCAGGGAAAATATTGGCTTCGTAGAAAAACGTGGTAATGAATACATTACGAGAAATAGCTTACTAAACCTACATAGGGTTCTACAGCGCATCGCGATTATTTCATCAGATACATCTGCTGGCTATGTGGACTTTAAACATACTTTAGAGAACAACGCCTTTAATTATACTTTTGAGATCGACAACTACTTCACTCCAGTGCAGGGGGAGGTTAACGCTAAGCAGATTTTAGCTAAAATCATTGATGTATTCCAGTCCGGAAAACCATATGATGCCCTTGTAATAATTAGAGGAGGAGGCTCACAGATGGATTTTCTCATATTTGACAACTACGAACTTAGTCGGGCCATAGCCAGATTTCCAATTCCGGTGATTACTGGTATAGGCCATCAAAAAAATGAGACAATCTCAGATTTAATGGCTCATACAGCAACAAAGACACCTACCAAAGCAGCTGAACTCATTATTGCTCACAATCGCGCTTTTGAAGAATCTGTACTCAATCTTCAAAAGATGATGCTAATCAAGACCTTTAAGATCATAAACCTTAAAAAGGACGGGCTTGCGCATATCAACAACATTATGATCAATAGCAGTAGGGAACTTCTACATCGGCACCATAAACGTATCCTGAATCTTTCTGGGGCTATATTGACAAATCCTAAAATCGTCATCTCCAATAAGCGTAATAATCTGAATAATCTTCATAATAACCTGCAATCTTATAGCCGGATGTATTTCGCTAATAAACGGGGATACCTGGGGCATTTTATATCCCTTGTCAAGCTCATGAGTCCGCAGAACATCCTCAATAAAGGCTTCGCTATCATCAAGGTTGATAATAAGATAGTCAGTAATGCCGATAGCATTGAAAAAGGAACGAGATTGACAATACAGCTTGCCAATACGCAAATTAATACTACAGTAGACAAAAAAATCGAAAACAATGGACCAGAATTTAACCTATGAGATTGCTTACAAAGAATTGACGGAAATCGCTCATGAGATAGAAACAGAATCAGTTTCCGTAGACATATTAGCTGAAAAAGTAAGCCGTGCATCGGAGTTGATCGAGTTCTGTCAGCAAAAATTAAGAGCAACAGAAACAGAAGTCAATAAGATCATCAAGCAAATGGAAAATCCTTAGCGCACTAAAGCCATTTATTGGATTGATACCAACTCATAGTCTTCGAAAGACCAGCTTCAAGATCAAATTCAGGCTCATAGTCTAAATCTTGCTGTGCTTCAGCTATGCTACAGGCCCAATTCACAGCTGTTAATTCAGCCATCTTTTCTCTATTGAGTGCAGGAGTTTCCTTGCTGTTCTTATATAGAAAGTCCATAAATGCAGCTATACCAGCTACTACAAAGAGTGGCAGATGAAATTTTAAAGTTTTTTTATTTAAGGCTTTTCGCGCCAATGTACCCAATGCATAGCGGTCATAAATGTGACCATCTGAGATATTATATGATTTACCGGACACATTACTAAACAGAACGTCCACAATAACTTTAGCAAGATCTTCAACGTAAACAAAACTCAATTGTTGCTTAAAATTCCCAATGTAAGGTTCTAATCCCTTATTGATGCTTTTGAACAGAATAAAGATATCCTTCTCACGGGGTCCGTATACTGCTGTAGGACGAATCACAATCAAAGGCAAACCATTGACTTCTTTTAAGTATTGTTCCGCAAGTAGCTTACTGGCACCATAGCCTGTTACCGGGTGACCGACACTATCATTCTTAAGTTCTAAACTTAAATCCTTAAGTGGACCTAAAGCAGCCAAACTACTGACGAAAACAAATTTATCAAGAGGTATATTAGCTGCGACTGCGGCCAAAGCAAGGTTCCTGGCATATACGGCATTTACAAAATTATATGCCTCAATAGTTTTAGCCTTAGTAATTCCTGCAGCATGAATAATATAGCTATACTGCTGATCTTGTAAATGATCCTTAAGCGCATCAATTGAATTATAATCAAGATTTACATATTGAATATTGTATGATTTGAGCTGAGATACATCACTGCTTTTGCGAACCGCGGCATAGATTTCCAATCCGGCGTCAAGGGCCTTTTGTATAAGATGATAACCTACAAAGCCCGTGGCACCGGTGATCAGTACCTTCTTACTCATATCTTCTTTTCGTAGATGCGGTATTTTTTATAAGGATCTCCGTTTATGGCTTTAATAGCGTTATTTACCAGATGATTGTGTTCTAAAGTCCAGCTCGCCTCTGCATATTTTAAGCCCTTAGCCCTGTAAGCTTTGATGATATTTCCATAAATGCAAGCCTCTATACCCAACTTACGGTAACCATCAACCACGCCCAACAACAAAATTCTGATGCCTGTTACCTTCTTTTTGCCAAATAGCAATTTGAAGATACCTGTAGGCAATAACCTTCCTTTTTTGATTTTGATCTGAATCTGGTTCATATCAGGAATAGCAGCACCAAATCCGACTAACTTGCCCTCATGCTCTGCTACGAGGCAAAAATCAGGATCTAATACCAGCTTCAGATCTTTAGCCTGATAGTCAAATTCCTCATCATTTAAAGGCACAAACCCAGTATTTTTATCCCATGCTTTATTATAAACCTCGCGCAAACTAGCTGCTTCCTGTTTAAAATTCTTCATGTTGATTTTACGTATCGTGATGCCACTGCGTTTCAAACGGTCTTGTAACCTATCCATCAACTTCACAGAACGATCATCATAATTGTCTCCTGTAAATCTCCATGCAATCAGATCAACCTGTTTTTCCAAGCCCCAGCCCTCCAGTAAAGCAGGGTAATAAACAGCATTATAAGGCATCATTACCACCGGTGGCGAGTCAAACCCTTCAATCAACAAACCACATGATTCATTAGTGGAGAAATTAGTTGGGCCCATGATTTTCTCCTGAACGCCTTTATCTTTAAGCCATTTAACCGCAGTGTCCAATAAGGTATTTGCCGCAGACTGGTCGTTTATACAGTCAAAAAAGCCAAAAAAGCCATCACTGGCATTATTAAGTAGATTATGGCTATTGTTTAAAATCGCTGCAATTCTACCTATTACCTTATTTTCCCTGTAAAGTAAAAAACACTGCAGTGAAGAGTGTTTATGAAATGGATGTGTTGTAAGAAGATCACGTTGCGCGATGAATAATTCAGGTACATAGTTAGGATCTGCCTGGTAAAGCTCATGAGGAAAATCTATAAAAGCAGCTAGTTCTTGTTTTGTGCTTACTGCAACTATGCTGCTCATATGGCTACCTGAGAGGTTTTAACTTCTATTTGTTTGGCTGCAGCAGCAATCTTCTCTACTGCTTCTTCTATTTGCGCGAAAGTATGCGTAGCCATAAGCGAAAACCGGATCAGAGAAGCATCAGAAGGGACGGCAGGGGAGACAACAGGATTTACGAAAATCCCATTTTTGCTCAGAATATTGGTAATCATAAAAGTTTTATCATTATCCCTGATGTATACCGGAATAATTGGACTATCAGTATGGCCAATATCGAATCCAGCATCCAGCAACAACTTTTTAGCATGATTGGTATTTGCCCAGAGCTGATCAATACGCTCGGGTTCCGATTCTATAATGTCTAATGCGGCAATTACACTTGCTACTGCTGAAGGAGGCATACTTGCACTGAACATCAGGGAGCGTGCACGGTGTTTAACAAATTCAATGGTCTCTTCATCTCCGGCGATAAATCCACCAAGAGAAGCCAACGACTTGCTGAAAGTACCCATAATCAAATCGACTTTGTCGGTCAGACCAAAATGGGATGCAGTGCCTGCACCATTCAAACCGATCACACCCAGACTGTGTGCATCGTCCATCATAATGTTTGCACCAAACTCATCTGCAATCTTAACGATCTCGGGAAGATTCACTAAATCTCCTTCCATACTGAAAATGCCATCAGCCACGATCAATTTTGCTGCATCTTCAGGTAATCTGCTCAATTTCTTGCGCAGGTCATCCATATCATTATGTGCGTATTTAATAGAACGTGAGAAAGACAATCTACTACCATCAATGATGGACGCATGATCGTACTCATCCAGAATCAGGTAATCATTTCTGTCAAGCAAACAGGAAATTACACCAAGGTTTACCTGAAAGCCCGTACTAAATAAAACCGCAGCTTCCTTGCCCACATAGGCAGCAAGTCTGCGCTCTAATTCTATATGTATATCTAATGTACCGTTCAAAAATCTCGAACCTGCACATCCAGTACCGTATTTGTCTACTGCTGCTTTTGCAGCTTCTTTAATTTTTGGGTGATTTGTTAAACCAAGATAGGAGTTGGAACCGAACATCAGTACTTTTTTCCCGTCTATAATTACTTCTGTGTCCTGCCCTGATTCGATTGCCCGAAAATAAGGATATAATCCTCTTTCCTTAATTGCTGTTGCGTCTTTGAAAGCCGCTATCCTATCGTGTAATTTTTTGCGCATGCTAGCTAATACTATTTGTTTAGATGACGGAGTTGATTGTGAAAGTCAACATTTATGCCAATATTAAAACTTCCCCAAAGCTAAGATCATAAACACAGAAAACAAAACTTAGGACCAACCAAGATTCAATATATTAATTTTTAAAACAAAAATTACAATCTACTTATAATTTTCTGTCGAAATCTCAGTCTTTTTTGGTTTGTTCGGTTATCAGGTCTTAGTAACTCTGACTTATCAGGTATAAAAGTCATAAAAATTATTGAACAAAACAAACATGCTCAAGTCAAAAAAAAACGGAGATAGACCTTCCGATCTACCCCCGCTAAATTAACGCTCTCAGATATATAAACGAGATATAGATTTAAATGGTTTTCAGAAAATAAAAAAAACTAATATATATATAAAAAGAAACAGGGACAAACCTCGTTAGGTGTATCCCTGCTATAATGATGGCTAGTCCACCACAGACTAACCTAAACCAAACAAACTATTTAATCAACTACAAACTCTGTGCTAAAGTTTTAATATAAAACAATAAAGACATTATTATGACAATATGCTGCTACAAACCAAACCTTTCTTAATTTGTTATCCATTATTAAATGTTCAAATATGGATCAAAAGATCATCAACCTGTACGATGAGTACACTCATACAAATCTTAGCCGAAAGGAATTCATGAAAAAGCTGGCCATTATCACCGGTAGCAGCGCTTTAGCTTTGACTATATTACCAATGCTTGAAAATAATTATGCAGTTGCAGCTAGTCTAAATGAAGAGGAGCTAACTATTGAGAACATTACGTACACGGGGGTAGAAGGCGAAATGAAAGGGGTGTTGGCTAAACCCAAGGGAAAGACTAACCTTGGGGCTGTAGTTGTGATACACGAAAACAGGGGCCTTAATCCTCATATTATTGCTGTGACCAAAAAAATGGCCAGTGAAGGCTTTATTGCATTGGGAATAGATGCATTATCGCCCCTTGGAGGCACACCGGAAAATGAAGACAAAGGAAGGGAAATGATTGGGAAACTGGACGCAGAAAAAACCCTGCGAAATTACATTAAGGGCCTGGATTACCTAAGGGCAAGAAAAGACGGAAATGGGAAGACAGCTTGCCTCGGTTTTTGCTGGGGCGGCGCCATGTCCAATAAACTTGCCACTGCTGATCCGAAATTATTCGCTTCAGTTGCCTACTATGGCATGCAACCTCCGGTAGCTGATGTAGCGAAAATAAAAGCAAGTATAATGTTACATTATGGCGGATTGGATGAACGTATAAACGCCGGTATACCAGTGTATGAAGCAGCCCTCAAGTCCAACAAGATAGACTATAAGCTTTATATATATGAGAATGTAAACCATGCATTTAATAATGACACTTCAGCGACACGATACAACGAGGCCGCCGCTAAACTTGCATGGCAACGTACTGTGGGACTATTAAAAGCTAAATTGACTTAAAATGTAAAAAAAGTTATGTACATAAAACAAAACTTCCGGTTACATGTTAACCAAAGCAATAAACAATTATACTTATAACTGACACTAACATTGGAATTTAAGCGGAAAATGCTTACTTTTGTACAAATTTTTAGACATTAATGAAGATATTTATTACAGGACTTCCGTTAGAAGTAGGGGAAGATGAATTAACAGCCGTATTTGGTGATTTCGGTCAAGTAAAATCACTTAGGATTATCAAAGATCGCGAGACTGGTCAAAGTCGTGGTTTTGGTTTCGTAGAAATGCCTGTAGAAGAAGAGGCAAAAGAAGCGATCAAACGCATGAATGGTGGCGATTATAATGGTAATCGAATTAAAGTTGCTGAAGCACAGGAAAAACCTAACACAGGTGGAAACGGCGGCGGTGGTTTCAAACGCAACAACCGCACAGAAAAAAGCTACTAATAGCTTTTTTCTCTTTCAGTTCAACTGATTCTATTTAAATATATTAGAGCAGCAGTGTTGGCCTATGCCAGAGCTGCTGCTTTTTTAATAAATTGCTCCAATGAAGCACCCTAAGTTTACGTTGCTTTTTTTCCTCCTCTTTATTCTGCAACTCGTCTGCAAGTTTTACCAAATAGGCAATCTGCAATTGATCATAAGGTCGTTACCAGTTTTATCTTTGTTGATATGGTTTATAAACGAAACCAGGCTACACGGCAGGTTTCATAAAAGACTGTTTGCTGGTTTACTTTTTGCTCTCGCTGGCAATGTATTTTTTAGTTATGAGCTTATTGCAGTGCTTGCCTGCCATCTATGCTATACAGCTGCGTTTTACCTGGATTTTCGTTCAGCACCTGAACTGGATAAAAAAGGCGCCAGGATTGCAATTATAATTGTTTTTATTTTTTGCCTGAGTTTCTACTTTTACATGAGACCATACCTTGGTATTGTAAAATTGCCACTGCTGGCTTCGGTAATCGTCGTCAGCCTTACCTTAATGATGGCTGCTTTTAGAAATGAAAGGGTAAATGGTACAAGTTTTAAGCTCATATTAATGGGTTCTATCTTATTAATACTGTCAGATGTTGTTTTTGCGTTAAACAAATTTGCACATAGTTTCGATTATGCCAATATACTCATAATCGCTATCTACATAGCTGCACAATACCTGATCACATTAGGAGGCATTGAACGGCAGTTAATAAACAAAGGCTAATTTTTCTCCTTTTCCAGTATAGTGAATACCTGCACCAGGCGTTCTCCCTTTTCGTCCACGAGTGTCAGTGTATGCTTTCCTGGCGAGGGGCTTACCGCAAGTTGATGGTAGTCCTTAGTCGTGGCCATATACTCATTGTCGATATGCCAGTATATTTTAGTCCCGACGTCCCTGTGTGTAGCATTTAATACCAACTTACCACGGGTTCCATCGAATTCTACAGGAATGTAAACCCTCGCATTGTTCTTTGGATAGATCATATCCATAACATAATTGTAGCCTCCATCTTCACAGCCTGGCTTAAAAGGAGGCAGGTCTTTATATTCGCTGTTTTTGATCTTATAATAGTATTCCATCGCAGGTGGCAAAACAAACCATGCCTTATGCACCATCATACCTGGTGCTTCACAGACATCTGTAACGCGGTAGCTGGAAGTCCTGTCCAGATGGATCATTTTATGATAGGGGCAAAGCCCGGTCTTTTCCCCGGCGGGGGAAACCTCCTCCAGCATCTGATCTTTACAATATTCTCCAGCTTTATATCCACTCTGTCTGCATACAGCCAGTTTTTTTAATTGGTTGAAAGGTTTTGCAAACCATTTGCCGGTTGGCAATAGCTTAAAAATATCAAACAACACCGGTGCAGCTGCATCAATACCTGTTAGGCCTGGCCGTCCTTCTCCGTCTGCATTACCTACCCATACGCAAACTACATAGTTGGGGTTTAGCCCCACTGCCCACGCGTCCCTGAACCCAAAACTAGTACCGGTTTTCCAGGCCAACCGCTGTGAAGAGGAGAATTGTTCCCATAAACCTTCTTCTCCCGGGCGCATCAGTTCTTCCATCGCATTGAAAGTATTCCATATCGCACCATAATCTAACACAGAAGTAACTTGCGTTTCAAATTCATCAAAACGTTGGTCCCGCTCTCCGGCAATATATACGGGCGCATCATAATCGTGGGGATTATACTTGCCTTTATAATCATTAAAATGATTAAGTGTCCTGGCCATTCCCATATAGGCCTTGGCAAGATCCCACATAGTAACCTCGCTACCACCCAAAATCAGAGATAAGCCATAATGATCCGCAGGTTTATTCAAGGTACTCAGTCCAATCTGCTTTAGCTTATCATAAAAACGCTGATATTTATATTGCTGCAGCATCTTCACTGCAGGGATATTTAGCGAACGGCTCAATGCTTTATCAGCTGGAATTGCACCGTCATAACCAAGATCATAATTCTGTGGCGAATATCCACCAATTTGTGTAGGAATGTCAGCAATCAGTGTTTTTGGTAAAATAAATCCATCATTCAGCATGCTGGCATAAAGCAAAGGCTTCAAGGTGCTACCCGGACTTCTTGCTGCTTTGATCATATCGACGTGGCTTTCCATTTCCTTATTTTCGGGCTGGTAGTTGTTGCCAACATAACTGATGACCCTACCATTCTTTACATCCAATACCATTGCGGCAATGTTATTAATATCATTAGCGCGGTACCTGTTATTATAACGCTTCAATAGCGCGCTGATCCGCAATTGCAGATCGTAGTTCAATGTAGAGGTGATTCTTGTGGAAGATACCGAGGCACTATTAATTTTAATAAGCAAGGGATATTCTTTTTTGAACCTGGTGAGCAGGTGAGGAGCGTACTGTGGCAAATCCATAGGCTTTCCTGCAATAGGCTCCAGTTTAGACAAGTTCGCTGTCTGTGAGTCTATAAAACCCACATCCACCATTTTATCCAGCAGATCATTTCGCTTTTTTATCAGCCTGGCGGTGTTCTTTCCGGGATGTACCAGTGAAGGGCTGTTAGGCAAAACAGCCAGGGTAGCCATTTCACCCCAGGATAAGGTTCCTGCCGCTCTTCCGAAATAACGCCATGCTGCTGCATCCAGCCCTACAACATTGCTTCCAAATGGGGCATTTGAGGTGTACAGGTTTAGAATTTCCTCCTTAGAGGAAAATAATTCCAGTCTGAAGGCCAGCAACATTTCGATCAGCTTCTGTGTGATGGTTCGGCTTTCCCGTCTCGACAATCGAATGACCTGCATCGTAAGGGTACTTCCGCCACTTACCACACTGCCTGCTTTTAGATTCAATTGCATAGCTCTTCCCATTGCAAGAACATCTACTCCCGGGTGTTTGTAAAAACGTTTATCTTCAAAAGCGACAATACACTTCGCAAACTTATCCGGTACTGTATCTGGGGCAGGAAAACGCCATTGCCCATCCTTCGCAATTGACGCACTCAACAATTTTCCGTCCGCAGCTTCTATCACAAACGAAGTTGGGCTTTTAAATAACTTGGAGGGTAATGAACACAAAAATATCAGCACTAAAACCAGGCAAACCAAGTCAGCTACCCTAATAGCGAGAGTTCTCTGATCTGTGTAACTCAAGAGAACTCTCCTACGTAGAGATGATATTTTTACACGAAGATGCCGCATCGCTATGGTATCATTAGGTGATGCCACAGACAGGGTGGACAACTTTTAAAAGATGACATAGGTAACAATCTCAAACTGCAATTGATCTCTAATAAATTAAACATATGGAAAAGATCATTACATTCTTAAAATTCGCATCAGGCTTTATACGTTTCATATTCATCAATGTCTGGCCTCGGCTATAACTATTTTATCACCTGTACCCATTTACCACTTTCAGTCGCACTGATCGTATTATTGTACATGGCCTCACATTGCACTGCCGATAAATAATACCTGCCAATATACGATGCATTCAACAATACTTTGTACACGACGGTTTCGTTCTCCCTCAAATTGAAATAGGTGAAAACACGGTCGTCCCGTATATCCTGATAGGTATATGGAGACGAAGCTATAATACTTTCGTTATCATTTACACGGGTATTGATAATCTCCCAGCCAGAAGGAAAAATCTGCGTTAAGGCCATTTGTTCATAATATCCCATTCTACCAGGATTTTTAACTGTTACCTCCGCATAAAAATCAGTTCCTTGTTTCAATATCGCAGGATCCAGGGCCTTTCCGTTTAGCAATTTATAGCTAACGTTCAAATCCATTACATCCGGATCGTTTGTCAGGAAATTATTCTGACCCGCAGCTGGTTGACCTTCAGAATCAACCTCGCAAATAATACCCATCGCTGGTATTCGAGATTGAAACTCCACCTTTAAATGCCAATGTCGTGCTTACGATATATTGCCCGGTATTGACATTACCTTTTTTACCGTCAATTGCATAATTGTATTTAATGTTATTAGATGCTCCGTTTTGGCCACAGAATTTAGCAATTGCCAATAAACTATAGGCTGTAGTTTGCGTGCTATACCATTTATTTTCACCTAATTTTGCTGCAATTGGCTGTAACAGCGCTGCTGCTTCGGATTTTCTGACCTAGTAAAGTTAAGGTCTCCAGAATCATAGCTTCATCACGGACTTCTGATCCATAAGTTCCACCCAACTGGTTGTAGGCTTTAATCTCTTTAGGCAAACCCTTGATCAGGTTACTTGCTGCATCAGCCTGACCAGCTAGTTTATAGGCAGCTGCCAGCCTCCATTTCGCTGTCACCGATAAATACTCAAATCCTTTTAACCTGTTCATTGCTGCGATTTCTGGGTTTTTTGCTAAGGCGAAGACATATAAACGTACGATTGAAACAAATCGCCGCCATAAAAATTATTGCTATTTGGTGCCCAGTTGCTTGCTTTTGCTTCTTAAATAGCGCAAAAGCTCATCCAGCATGCCAACTGGAAGCGTATAACCTAAATTTTGTGCCTCCACCAGAAAATGTCCTGCATAATTACTTCCCCACTCGTCAGAAGAACCTTCACCCGGCCAGTAGCTAAGCCACCATCCGTGGTTTGGAAACCACGCATTCGGGTAATTCCAGCTTTGATGTTCTTTTCTGTATTCGCCTTTTGTTGTTCATGTGAGCGCAGATAACTTATCAAGGAACAATTGAGGGAATACACCTGAGGTAGTTTGCTCAACACAGCCATGCGGATATTGCATCAAATAACTCAGTCGTTTTTTCAAATTAATCGGCGGGATAGAAGACAATTCTACAGTCCCCGAATTTGTGCCTGCCATACCGATCGGTGCATAATTGACTGCCCAGTTACTGCCCGGTTGGATAACTGCCGACACCACATTGGTCACATATGGATTCGGATTTCGGATGTCCATTTCCACATCGTACTCTGCCTTTTCAGCACCACTTTGTGCAATCAGCTTCACTTTCGCTACGCCAACTGTCATTCAGGTGCTTTGACCTCAAAATAGGCCATTTGCTCGCCTGTGCTTTAGCAAACTTCATCTGTTGTATCTTCGAGCCTGAACAATTCAAATTCTGAGTTTGCAAACTGACAGGTCACATTTTTGAGGTTGGATTCTGTAGCAAAAACTGTTACTGGCAGAGTAAAGCTTTCACCAGGACCGATTACCCGTGGTAAAGTAGCCAGAAACCATTAATGGTTTTTTAACCTGAACCGATTTCTCTGCAAAACCATATGCGCCATCCTGACCAGCAACTACCATAGCTCTCACAGCCCCAATATATTGCGGTAGTTTAAATTTATGTGTAGTTGAACTTTCGCCTTTACCAATAGTAAAAGGCCCAAGTATTTAACCACCTGCATAAAGCGGTTGGCTTTCGCAGGATTTAGATTTCTGTTTAAATACCGTCACCACCAATACTTAAAATCCGTTCCAGATTGCCACCCCATGCACCCATCACATAATCAAATAAATCCCAGGTTTTAACACCAAGACCCTTCTCGGGCATAAAATACCGCCATGCGGATCAGGGGTTTTGAAACGTGTTAGATCTAGTAAGCCTTCGTCTACAATAGCGATTGTATAAGTCATAGCTTTACCATTGTGCTTCAGACACGTAATGGTGTTTTCTGTTTCTGGCTTCAATTTTATCCGCCATCTTGATCATAGGCTTTAGAATGGTTTGCGGATCTTCAATCAATAACGGAATTGCGCCATACATCCGGATTGGAAGATCATTAACCGTTTGTGCATGGGCTTGCAGCAAAGTAATATTAGCAAACACATTAGGTGCCATTTCTTTCTCAGCCTTAAATTTAAATTGCGTTTGTCCGGCTTTAGTATCAATCCAGAAGGTTTTTAATACCCTGCTTCCATTTTCAATAGAGATCAGAGCCCTGCCACTTTCGCCCGTATGGGATGGTTAAAGTAATACCTCTTCACCAACATTGTAATTTGTCTTTATTTGCGGTAAAGGAAACATAGAGGCCTCTGTAGGATTAGCACTTTGTTCACGCTGTGCCCAGCCTGGCCAGTCGATATAAACAGATTTTCCGGTGACATGACCTCCATTTACATCCCGTACCAAAATCAAATACCGTCCCCATTCTGGTTCATCTATCCTGTAAATTCCAGCTGGCCTTTACCATTAAATATGGTCACATGATGTCTTTCTTAATCAGTTTATTATATTGAGTTTTGCGTAAAATTGGCAAAAGAATTCTGATCGTCCTGTTCCCACCACCATCGCCATTGTATTTTATATACCTCTATCTGAACAGTTTTTCCACCTTCACCAGTTTTCCATCGGTATTAACATTTACAATTTCAATTTTATGGTCCTTACCGGTAACCAGCATACCGCTCATTTTATCACCTTTCCGGAGTCTTGATACCCATAATAATTGTTATAAACATGATAGGGAATACTGAAATTGTCAATGCTGAAATTACCCCCTGCTTCAAATACCTTTGTAGTAAAATTGGCCTTTAGCATTCCGGGAGCTGTATTGATTTTCTTTAGATTGGTATTAACTCTGCGCAGTGCCATTATCGTTCAATGTGCCTTCAAAAATGGTCTTCACCTGCGATTCGAAAGTTAACAGTTGGATTATCAAAACTATAAGCCTTCAAATCCTTTAAACTTGTTTCATGGTATTTAAATTTACATCTACTTTAGCTTTTAAATTTTTGCCACAGGCACCAAAGAGCCATTTGGCCGATAGGGTAGCGGCATGAAGTACCCGCAGCTCAAGATAAGGTCTGATTTCCAACATTGAAATCGATCTTTAACCGGTTTGGCATTACAGTTTCAATCTTTAATGGTTTTAGTAAAAGTGGCACCGCCAGCCTTAACTTTCGCCATCCAGTTTCCGGTAGGGGCTGTGTTTTCGGTAGCTGTTTTAAAAGTATAAAAACCATTTAAAGGTTTTCCGTTGATCAATGCGTTTATATAATTGTCCTTTTGGATTGTAAAATTCCATCGTAACCGGATAATTCGCCGGGCAGTTTTTTTAGTTTATCTTCCAAAACGAAAGAAACAAACAAACTATCTCCCGGTCGCCAAACCCCACGCTCGCCATAAATAAAGCCTTTTAATCCACTTTGAACTACATCGCCACTTACATCAAAACGACTCAATGGCAGTGAACTTCCATCATCCAATTTAAATATCCACGTTCCGAACCATTTTTAGCAATCAATAGAAAGGGCTGGCGTTTTAAGTCAAAACTGGCAAAGCCATCACCATCTGTTTTCGTTGTAAAAATAATCTGCTTCTGGTAGTCCATCAATTCCAGATCAACTCCGCTCAATGGTTTGCGTTAACAAATCTGTCGCAACGATAAGCATACTGTTATCATTGCCGCGTTTAGCAACCAGACCGATGTTCGAAGCCAATAAATTTCTGCTTGCCCAGCGCTCGTTGGTATAAAATGATGGAGTACAAGGGTTGATCGTTGTCATTCCAACGGTAATTGGTAGGGTAATAATTATTATATCGTTGCCAGAAACTCATCATCTTCATCTATTTTTTCACCATAACCTTAATATTCTCCATAATCAGCTATCACTACTGTCATCACTTTCTGCTTTGTCTGCATTCGGCCTTACATTTATAAGCATTATATTCTCTGTCTGAAATGCAATGGTAACCCGATACATGGCACCAGGTTCTGTACGGATCATTTTATCCAGATCAGTGTAAATCGATTTTTTTTATGCAGATTAAGTGCTTTATCCTCATCCAGACGAATTGTTTTCTGTACAATCGGTTTAGCTACTCTTCGAAGTTCATTTCCATCCCTATAACTATTGGTCTGAAAGAACTGAGGAATATTATTTTCATAGATTTTAATAACGGTAACATCTACAGCTTTTAGGATTAATGGCTTCAAAAGGTAATACAAGTTTGCCTGAATTTGGCAGAATTGTGCCTGCTCCTGCAATGGTTACGGAAGGTAATTTATTCTTCAAAAACCAGATTTGCAGATTTTGCCACATGAGAGTGTTTTGCCATTGATATTTTCTACACCTTCATTAACAGTTAAAGTGTAATTTCCTTTCAACGCTTCAGCGGCATAAACCTTAACCTGACTGCCATCTATAGTAAATCTTAAATCGACTGAACTGACAAGTGCAATCATACCTGTTAAATCTTGACCAACACCAATTGGTTCAGAAAACTGCACCAAAGCATAATCTTCTTGATCCTGAATGGCTTTCATATCTAAAATCTTGAATACGCCGGCTTTAGGGACAGTTACTTCAATCTCACCTTTTGCTTCAGCATCTATTGGATCACCGGACCATTCCAGTTTTAATACCTGATCTGAACTTGATTTCTTAATGCTATCGATCGTAAAAGCATAGGTGTTTTTCTCAGGATTATGTTGCCATTTTATTTTTAAAGGTTGTTTAAAATCCAGTTCCAGAGCCTTTTCTATGTGTTTTGGATCTTCCTGGTCAGACGTGCTGATCTCACCTTTGAGTTTCATATAATCCATGGCGGTATTATTCTGAGACACCAGTCCCTGATGACTAAAGCTCATACCAGGCTTGATCACACGAAAATCAAACTCAAAATCATCCAGTCCGGCTTCAGTTTCGGTAACTTTTGCAAGATCAAATGTAGCTTCATAATCCTCACCCGGAGCCAAAGGTTCATCCGGCCTGAATTCGACGGTTTGCGCATCGATCCAATAAGTTTTTCCTTTAACAGAAGGGGAGAAGCTGAACAGGTCACGGGAATCTGCCACTCCAACATCATTCATTGTTTTTACCTCACTGGCCAGATGTAGCCTGATGAAGCTCTTTTTGGAAATGGTTCCCGAAGTGTAAGCTTCTATATACTTGGCATATTGTTGATTATAGTCCGCAGGCCGATCTTTCTTCAAAAAAAACCAGGTACCCAAGCCAAGGCCAACGAGAACAAAAATGGCAATAGTGAAGATTTTGCCGTTCTTTTTAAAAAAAGAAGCTGCCGGAGCAGGAGATTGTGGAGATTCCATACGCTAACGTTTTTCATATTATAGGTGCGTAGGAAAAGTACTAAAAATTGGTGGTTAATTAAAACGAATTGATCATCTGTTTGCAGGTTTTTACTATTTTTCCGGACAGCGAAAATCTCCGGGGACTACTTGATCATTACTCCCGGCTTATCGACCAGGGAATATGGATCAGGTTTTCATCAACAATACTTTCAGGTAGAAAAATGAACTTCTTATCGAAGATCACACCATCAATATAATAGCTTAGCCAATATTCATTAGTAAGACCAAAAACCTCAGAATCAATTGCTTCCACACCTTTGAAAGACCTTGGATCTATATCACCCAAAAAATGCCTTAATACAGAAGTTTTTACCATTTTGCCATCCTTCTCACCATAGCCTTTAGAGCTGATCAGCACATTGGAAAGCGCCTGGTTCTTTAAGTTCACCAAATAAACTGTCCAATTTTTCACCTCAGGCGTTTCACCGATCAGCACTACTGCCATCGCTACATCTTCAACTATATTTTCAGGAAGGTCTTTTTTCATAATAATATAATACTTTCTATAGTCTACATCGCTTTCGATCAAATACGGTGCATTTGATCTTTTCTTCAGATACTAGATACTAATTGAATAGCATAAATTCTGATGATGAACACAATGATTTCTCAATTGCTACTTCTTAGCTGCAGCTTTTTTCGCCGGTGCTTTCTTTGCGGTAGTCGTTTTCTTTGTTGCTGTACCGGTTTTCTTAGCAGCTGCCTTTTTCTTTGGTTCAAAAGCGTTAGGGATCTGTTCTATGATCAGTTTCTTTACTTCTTCCAAAGAAATGACCGCCAATTCTTCCGGAGTATATTTATCATTGGTAGCTGGGTTTTTACGAAGTTTCAGCATTTCTTTACCAAAACGAATAAAAGGTCCCCATCTGCCATTTTCCATTGCTATTTTTTCGGCATCCCACTGTTGTATAAATCTATTGGCCTCTTTCTCGATTTTCTTCGAAATCAGTTCTTCAATATCATTTTGAGACAACCTGTCGAAATTATAGGCCTTAGGTACATTAATAAATAGGTCATTCCATTTGATGAAAGGACCGAACCTTCCGGTACCTTTAGTTACAGGAAGACTTTGATAATGCGCTACAGGTGCATCAGCAGTGATTTTCTCCCCAATAATCTCAATTGCACGCGCCTGGTCTATGGACAGTGGGTCTTCATTCTTGGGTACAGAAATATAGGCATCACCCCATTTCACATAGGGGCCAAAACGACCTACACCAACCGAAACCTCCTTACCTTCATAGTCGTCGAGTGAAAACGGAAGTTTAAACTGTTCAAGAGCCTGCTCAAGGGTTACTGTACCTACCGACTGGGATTTGGCAAGACTGGCGTAACGAGGCTTCTCTTCGTCATCATTTTCTCCGATTTGTACCAAGGGTCCGAATCTACCTACTTTGGTATATACATTTTTACCCGTTGCAGGATCTGTACCTAACAAGCGTTCGCCATTGGCCCTGTCGGCAGTCTCCAAGGTAGTTTCTACCTCTACATGGAAAGGTGTATAGAAGGAGTGGAGCATTTTAGTCCATTCCTGCAAGCCCTGTGCGATTTCATCAAATTCTTTTTCTACATTCGCTGTAAAGTTAAAATCTACGATCCCCTTAAAGTGTTCTACCAGAAAATCGTTAACAACCTCACCAATATCAGTAGGAAATAAGTTTTCCCTTTTCAGCGCCTGTAATTTCAGATTTTTTGCTGTTTCACTAGTTTGCCTGTCGTTAGCACAATTGAACCTAAAGTTACGTTGTTGACCATCTCTGTCTTCTTTCACCACATAACCGCGGTTTTGAATGGTCGAAATGGTAGGGGCATAGGTTGATGGTCGTCCTATACCCAGTTCTTCAAGTTTTTTTACCAAACTAGCTTCTGTATATCTGGCCGGAGGTCTTGAGAAACGTTCCGTTGCATTCATTTCTTTCAATGTCAGTTCCTGGCCATTTGTTAGAGGAGGGAGCAAGCTGGCATTTTCAGTATCGTCCTGTTCTTCTTCATCAGTAAGATTCGAGATAAACTTTTAAGAAACCATCAAATTTCAGTACTTCGCCTTCAGCTATCAGGTTTTCCTTCCTGGTACTGATACTGATCTGCGCTGTAGTTTTTTCAAACAGCGCCTCACTCATCTGAGAAGCTATTGCACGTTTCCAGATAAGCTCATAGAGTCGTTGTTCTGAACTATCTCCTGGCACTGTATGGTGGTTGAAATATGTAGGGCGGATGGCTTCGTGCGCTTCCTGGGCACCTGCGGATTTGGTTTTATAAACTCTGAGGTGATGGTATTTCTCGCCGTAAGCAGATTTGATTTCCGCCGAAGCAGCCTGTAAAGCAGTTTCAGATAAATTAACCGAATCTGTCCTCATATAAGTTATGCTTCCGCTCTCGTACAAACGCTGTGCAATCTGCATGGTTCTGGATACGGAATATCCAAGTTTACGAGAAGCCTCCTGCTGTAAAGTTGAGGTGGTAAACGGCGCCGCCGGATTACGCTTCGCCGGCTTGGTCTCCAGGCTGTCAACTGCAAACCCTGCATTCACGCAGTCATTTAGGAAAGCTCTCTGCGTCCGCCTCTTTATCAAAACGTTGTGGCAACTCTGATTTTACAATTTCACGTGCCATTGCCAGTAAGAAACTGCGCAGTGATCTTATAAGCAGCAGTAGCGCTAAATTTATTTACCTCACGTTCACGGTCAACAATAAGTCTAACAGCAACGGACTGCACACGGCCTGCGGACAAAGATGGCTTAATCTTTTTCCATAATACAGGTGAAAGTTCAAAACCCACAAACCTGTCAAGCACACGACGTGCTTGTTGTGCATGTACCAGGTTATAATCTATGGTTCTTGGACTATCTATTGCTTTTAGAATAGCAGGTTTAGTGATCTCATGAAAAACGATCCTCTTGGTCTTGTTTTCTTTCAGACCAAGCGTCTCAAATAAGTGCCAAGAAATGGCTTCTCCCTCACGGTCCTCATCGGATGCAAGCCAGACCATTTCGGCTTCCTTAGCTAATTTTTTAAGTTCTGCTACGACTTGTTTCTTATCCGCAGGTACTTCGTAAGTCTGGGCGAAATTGTTGCTAATATCGATGCCCATATCTCCCTTAACCAAGTCGCGGATGTGTCCATAACTTGATTTAACAAGGAAGTCTTTACCTAAATACCCTTCTATGGTTTTAGCTTTTGCAGGGGACTCAACTATTAATAAATTCTTAGCCATTCAGGAGGTTTTTCTGCAAATAAAGCTATAAATACCGCTAATATCAAAATCACAACCAAAATTTATAATAAAATAATTCCGAATTAATCAATTTTATTCTCCAATAGTTAAGCATTTCTGTACTTTGTATCTGCTCTTCTACAACAGAATCACTTTAATAATTAAGAGGTTAAAATAATCCTGCCTGTATATACACTATTTGAAATGCTTTCTCTGTTATCGGAAATAAAAGCCATGTAAGTTTCCGCATACGTTTCCCTAACCGTACTACGGCCAGTCCTGAACTCAACAGATAAAGGCAATATATCCGACCCTTCTACTCTTCTCGCCCCGCTGAGCGTATAAGATATGTCTCTACTTTCGGGAAAATAAACAAGTAACATAACCTGATCGCGTTTACGTACAGATTCCCAGTTCGGATTCACATCCCAGCTAAACTTGAGTGAAGCGCACCTGGTTACCGGATTATATTCATGCAGTTCTGCACGGGGATTTGTTGGCACCAGTAATTTGCCAGCACTTACCACGCCTTTAGTGTAATCAAATTTTTGGTCAGGGTATTCGCCGGTGACTGCTACTGAATTATAAGACATAGCCGCATTACGCGGTATTCGGCCTGTACCGATAATATCCAGTTTAAATCCAACATTGATAAATTCGTTTATAGGAGTTACAAAGCTTGAAACCACTGCAAATGCATTACTCGCTGCCTTTTGTGCCGGACTTCTTTTCTGATCTCTCTTTTTCTTTTTAACAGGCCGCATTCTGGCCAGTGCTTTACCTAAACGTACATATCCTACAATGTTTCCCAGTCTACCCACAAGAGGGCCAAAAATCCCATTTTTTAAACGTGCCATAAATATTTGGTTAGAAGACAGCTACATTGCTGACCTTTAAGTACAAATCTATATAAAAACCGACCAGAGAACCAAAGATGAACCTAAGTTTTATTCTTATTCTCAACGTCCTTTAAATGCATTCTAGACGTCTTTTGACGTATATGAGACGTACAGGAGACGTAGCAGAGACGTATGGTTGACGTATAAAATTATTGCGCATACAATGCTTATTTCCGATGCTCAATATATTTTACCTAATCATTATAATTCGATGCGTCGAGATTGTTAACTTAGCCTAATAAAAAAACCACATCACTATGAATACATTATTAATATTACTCAGTTTATTCTTTACACCACCGGCAAAGGGTGTGTATGATTTTTCATTCAAAACCATTGATGGAAAGGAAGTTAAGCTTTCCAAATTCAAAGGAAAAAAGATTATGATTGTCAACACAGCCTCTAAATGCGGTTTTACACCGCAATACGAAGATTTAGAAAAACTACACAAACAATATGGTAAAAAATTAGTATTGATTGGTTTTCCGGCCGGCAATTTTGGCGGACAGGAGTTGGCTACCAATACTGAAATCCAAGATTTTTGTAAGAAAAATTTTGGGGTTACGTTTTTACTGAGCGAAAAAGTAAGTGTAAAGGGCGAAGATATTAATCCACTTTTCAAATACCTGACATCAGCAGAAAATCCTGATTTTAAAGGTGACATCAACTGGAACTTTGAGAAGTTCCTGATTAACGAAAAAGGCGAACTGGTACATCGCTTCCGTTCTAAAGTAAAACCGATGGATGAAAGTATCGTTAAAAATCTTTAATAAATTTTACATCATATATTAAGAAGCCCGGCGAAAGTGCGGGCTTTTTTTTAACAGAATTATAACAATATAATGTTCTCTGTTTGTTAAAATTGAATGGTATTTTTGTACTATGATATTTCCCGGGAATGTTAAACGCCTGATTTTGATCCTGAGTGTGCTGACCGGCGTTGGGTGTTCATCGAATTACCAACTTACGAGCAGCAAACGAACTGATTATCCAATTAATAAGGATATAGTGGCCGATAGTGCCATCATTAAAACCTATCTTCCTTACAAGGCTCAGATGGAGGCTGAAATGAACCAGGTAATTGCGCACTCTGCAGTCCTGATGTCTAAAAAAAGCAGTGATACCTTAGCAGAAAGTTTACTCAGCAATTTCTTCTCAGATGCAGTCATGGAGCAGGCGCTGAAAAAAGATCCATCGATTGATTTTGGTATACCATCTACTAAGGGAGGCCTTAGGGTAGACCTACCAAAAGGGAATATCACCGTTTCTAATATATTCGAACTGATGCCTTTTGAGAATGAAACGGTTGTATATGAACTAAATGGCCAACAAGTAAAAACATTACTTGATTTTGTTGCTTCCACAAATGGTCAGCCGATTGTAGGAATAAGAATGAAAATCAAAGACAAGAAACTGATCGATGTTACAATTAAAAATAAGGCTCTGGATCCAAATCGTCTGTATCATGTATTGACTTCAGATTATATCGGAGGTGGAGGTGACAAAGTTCCTGTCTTTAAAGACGTTGCTGAACGAAAGATATTGGGTTTGAAAATCCGGGATGCATTGATGAATTATGTAAAGGAAAAGGAAGCGGCTGGTCAATTGTTGAATCCTTCATTAGATGGCAGAATAATTAAATTATAAATGATGAAGGAGTTGATCAACCGCAGGAATTTTATCAGGAACAGTGCTGCAGCAGCATTGGGATTTAGTGTATCTGGCACAATAGGATTTGATGCTTCGGCAGCCATAGCGGCTGGGGATATTGTAAAATTAACCATTCTTCACACTAACGACGTACATAGCCGTATAGAGCCCTTTCCGATCGATGGCTCTAAATATGAAGGTTTGGGCGGTACTGCAAGGCGAGCTTCACTTTTGAGCAGGATCCGGGCAGAGGAGCGCAATGTATTGCTTCTGGATGCTGGGGATATTTTTCAGGGCACGCCTTATTTCAATAAATTCGGCGGGGAACTTGAGATCAAACTGATGAGCTTGATGGGCTATGATGCTGCTACAATGGGCAATCATGATTTCGACAATGGGTTGGAAGGTTTTTATAAGCAATTGCCGCGTGCAAAGTTTCCAATTCTATGTGGCAACTATGATTTTTCAAATACTTTACTGCGCGGCGCAACTAAACCTTATCAGATTTTTAAAAAGTCTGGATTGAAGATCGGGGTATTTGGAATCGGACTGGAACTCAAAGGGTTGGTAGCGGATGCAAATTACGGGGATACCATCTATCTGGACCCGGTAAAAAAGGCCAATGAGCTGGCCGATCTGCTTAGGAATGAGCTCAGTTGCGATCTTGTGATCTGCCTCTCTCATTTGGGATATAAATACGAAAGCGATAAGATATCAGATCAAATTCTGGCAGCGCAAAACAAGAATATAGATCTGATCATCGGTGGCCATACACATACCTTTATGGATGAACCTCAGGATGTAAAAAATCTCAATGGTGGTATCACAACTATTAATCAAGTGGGGTTTGCGGGAATTAACTTGGGCAGGGTAGATTATTACTTTGAAAAATATAAAGGCAGGCGTGTAAAAACAGGCCTGCCTTATTTGATCTCTAATGCTTTAGGTTAGTATCCTGAATTATTTAACAAAGGAACCCACCACCGAGAAGGTCATTTCCTTCATAGAATACCGCAGATTGCCCGGGTGCAATTGCTGATACATTGTGATCGAATACAACGCGCATCCTGTCTTTTTCCTGAACAATTGTACTCAGCATACCTGCGTCTTTATAGCGGATCTTGGTAATCACGTTATCCATAGGATCGAAAATACTTTCGTATTTTACCAGGTTGATATTTCTTACCATCGCTTCTTTACGTTCCAGTTCATCTGCTCTGCCAAGTACCACAGTGTTACTTTCGGGAAGGATCTGGATCACGAACATCGGTTCGCCAAAAGCGATACCCAGTCCTTTGCGTTGACCAATTGTATAAAATGGATAGCCTTTATGTTGTCCCACAACCATGCCGTTGCTCAATATAAAATTACCACCTGCTACACGGTCTTCCAGATCTTCTACCTTGTGTTTCAGGAAAGCGCGATAGTCATTGTCCGGCACGAAGCAGATTTCATAGCTTTCGCTTTTTTTAGCCAGTTCTTCCTGACCCATATCCAGTGCCATCTGCCTGATTTCTGATTTTGCAAAAGAGCCCAAAGGGAATTGAGTGCGGGAGAGATTTTCCTGAGATACACCCCAAAGTACGTAGGACTGGTCTTTATTTTCATCCTTGCCTTTGGAAATTACATATCGGCCGCTATCTTGCTGACGAATATTGGCATAATGGCCTGTAGCGATGAACTCACAATCCAGTTTATTTGCCCTCTTCAAAAGTGCTTCCCATTTGATGTGTGTATTGCAAAGCACACAAGGGTTTGGTGTACGACCGGCAAGGTACTCATCAACAAAATTATCGATTACAAAATCACCAAATTCATCTCTGATGTCTAATATATAATGTGGGAAGCCGTAGTTTACGGCTAATGTCCGTGCGTCATTGATGCTGTCGAGACTACAGCATCCAGTTTCTTTACTGCTGGTGCCAGATGTAGCATAGTCCCATGTTTTCATGGTAAGACCGATCACTTCATATCCTTGTTCATGAAGCATTACTGCTGCTACCGAACTGTCCACGCCGCCACTCATGGCAACTAATATTCTTCCTTTTTTACTCATTTTTTTAATACTGCCACGGGTTCAAAGCCCGGTGATTAAGATGTAAGGTACAAAAGTACAGGATTTTTTGGGATTTTTGATTTTTTACCGATTCGGGAAGTCAGGGGGAAGTAAAATGAAGCATTTGAAGGATGGATTTTGAAGCGCAAAACCAAGCGGTGAAAAGCATGAACAGGATAATACATATTTGCAGCATAAAAAAGAATGAGTCAAACGTATTAGCAAAGCTTAAAACAGTGATTTATAATTATTTTTTAATACATTAGTCGATAGATTCTATCAACCTTATTATTAATATAAAAACCATCATTAACCAAGCATGAAGAAAGCATTATTGTACTGCTTATTGTTATCGCCAGCGATTGCATCGGCACAGCAAAATCTGGTGAAATATGTGAGGCCGATCATCGGCACCGAAAAAATGGGGCATACCTATCCGGGTGCTACTGTTCCGTTCGGGGCAGTGCAGTTGAGTCCCGACACCGATACGTTGTCCGTACGAACTCAATGGCAAGTACAACGGCGATGTCTATAAATACTGTGCGGGCTATAAGTATGAAGACAAAACTATTGTTGGGCTTTAGCCATACGCATTTCAGCGGTACGGGCCATTCCGATCTGGGCGATTTTTTGATCATGCCAACGCAGGGCGCGTTGCAATTAAATCCGGGTACATCCGATCGATCCCGAAATCGGGTTATCGGTCGGCTTTTTCGCACGCCAATGAAGTTGCAGAAGCGGGCTATTACAAAGTAAAACTCGATGATGATGACATTACTCGCAGAAATGACGGCCACAAATCGGGTGGGGTTTCACCAGTACACTTTTCCCAAATCCGATCAGTCGCACATCATTCTGGATCTGATGCACGGCATTTATAACTACGATGATAAAAATGTTTGGACGTTTGTTCGTGTGGTGAATGATACGCTGGTCACGGGCTACCGGCAAACCAACGGCTGGGCACGCACCCGTACTGTGTATTTCGCGATGTCTTTCTCCAAACCATTTAAAGAATATGGACAGAAGAACTTTGAGAAAGCCAGGTATACCGGGGTTTCTGGCGAAAATTTGACCAGACCAAAAATTTCCCGGAAATTGCGGGAAAACGCATCAGGATGTATTTTGATTTTGACTACTGAAGATCAGGAAAAAATCAAGATAAAATTTGCGCTGTCGCCGGTAAGTCAGGACAATGCATTGGCCAACATGCGAGCCGAAGTACCGCATGGGATTTCGAACAAATTAAAGGCACAGGCGCAAGCGGACTGGAACAAAGAGCTTGAACAAGATCCAAATCGATGCATCAGAAGATGACAAAATCAATTTCTACACGGCTTTGTATCATGCGTTCATCAATCCAACCACTTACATGGATGTCAATGGCGAGTATAAAGGGCTGGATCAGGGTGTTCACAAGGCAGACGGCTTTACCAATTATACTACTTTTTCCCTCTGGGATACGTACCGGGCGCTGCATCCGTTTTTCAATATTATACAGCCTTCACGCAACAACGATATGGTGAAATCCATGCTGGCGCATTATGATCAGAGCACGCTTGAAAATGCTGCCGATCTGGTCGCATTATGCCAATGAAAACTGGTGCATGAGCGGATATCACAGCGTATCGGTGCTGGCCGATGCCATTATCAAAGGCGTATATAACGGCGATGCGCAAAAGGCCTGGATGCCTGTATAGCTACGTCCAACCACCGCAATTACGAAGGAATAGGCGATTATATTGATAAGGGTTATATTCCTGCAGGACAGCAGCGGAACCTCGGTATCAAATACGCTGGAGTATGCTTATGACGACTGGTGTATTGCCCAAATGGCAAAAAAACTAGGCCGTGAGGATGTATATGACTATATTTAGCAAACGTGCTGCGAACTGGAAAAATGTATTTGACAAATCGATTGGCTTTATGCGGCCTAGGATGGCTGATGGTTCCTTCAAAAAAGAATTTGATGCATTCAGCACACATGGACAGGGCTTTATAGAAGGCAATTCCTGGAACTTCAGTTTTTTTGTGCCGCAGGATCCAGAAATCAATGATCCAGGAAATGGGCGGTGCGAAAAAGGTTCACGTCGAGACTGGATACCTTATTTTCCATGCACTTGCCGGATGAGTTTTTTGCCGAAACCGAAGACATTACCCGCGAAGGTATTATTGGCGGCTATATACATGGAAATGAACCGGCGCACCACGTGGCTTATCTGTACAACTGGGCAGGTCAGCCCTGGAAAACACAGGAACGCGTACGGATGATCTTAAACATGCAGTACAAATCGACACCCGACGGTCTGGGAGGAAACGACGATTGCGGGCAGATGAGCGCCTGGTATATGTTCTCTTCCCTGGGATTTTATCCGGTAGCACCGGGATCTGATGAATATTCATTGGGTAGTCCAGCCGTTAAAAATGCGTTGCTTGCACTTGAGAATGGTAAGACTTTTACGGTAGAGGCGCTAAACCAAAGCGACAAAAATGTATATGTTTCCAAGGTATTATTGAATGGTAAACCCTTAACTTCCCATACGATCAAGCATTCAGACATTACGAATGGAGGAAAATTGACATTCTACATGACTGCGAAGGCAGTAAAGAAATAAAAAAAAGGCCGGTAATTTGAAACTACCGGCCTTTTTTTATACAAATGCAGGAACATCTGCCCTTGGATCATTTCCCTGGATTTGATTCCTGCGTACATCAGCTGGCTCTACAGGAGTTCTCGTAATTTTTTTATTGAGACCGCTCGCTGCATTATACAATAAAATACTACCTAATGCAATCTCTTCAAAAGCGATGAGCGGACGTTTTTTTAGTATACGAATACCTTTTTGCAGAATATATGCGCCAGCTATAATAGAAATAATTCGCTTACCTGCATTTAAATCTTCAGTTTTGTAACCTGTAAGCAATGAACTTGCTATTCCAATAGTTGCTTTGTCTTTTATCTTTGTAAACATAATCGCTTCGTTTAAAATGTTCTGAATAATGAACAGGAGAATTGAGGATTTTGTTTTTACAATTGGTCAAAAACCTGCTTTATAGCTTTATCTACCACTTTTTCAGGATCACTGCTAAATTTAAAACCTACGCGGCTTGCTAGTATGGCATTGATTGACAAAGCCTTATGACCTAGTGTTTTTGCTAAAGCATAAATACCTGCAGTTTCCATTTCCAAATTGGTAATGCGCTCGTCCCGATAGCGAAATGTATTGAACAGGCCTATGAGATCAGGAAAAGCATTTTTAGCACGGACTTGCCGTCCCTGTGGTGCATAAAATCCGGGTGCAGTGACTGTAATCCCCTTCGCCATACCTTTAGCTATAGTACCCAGCAATTCAGGATCGGCCGCAGTAAGGTAAGGTGAGATGCCTTTTAAATGTGTGCAGTGCATCTTAAAACTATCCAGAAGATTTTGTTCATCACCGGATAACTTCTGGATGTAATACTGCATCAATGCATCCATACCTAATCCGAATGAAGAGGCCAGGATGGTACCCATAGGGATATCAGGTTGTATAGAACCTGAGGTTCCGATGCGGATCAGACTTAATGATGTCAGGTCTTCCTTTACCAATCGTGTATCAAAATCGATGTTTACCAGCGCGTCCAGTTCATTGAATACAATATCGATATTGTCGGTTCCAATCCCGGTAGAGATGCAGGTGATGCGTTTATCGCCAAGATAGCCGGTGTGTGTAATGAATTCACGTTTCCCTTTCTTCAATTCTATGCGATCGAAGTGTTTAGATATAGCCGATACCCTGTCCGGATCACCTACGGTTATAACTGTATGAGCAAGGTCTTCCGGCCGGATGTTAAGATGATAGACGCTGCCATCCGGATTAATGATGAGATCTGCCGATGAGATTTGCTGTTCCATACCTTAAAGTTAAGGAAAATCAGGCGGTGTACATGTATTTAAGTTTTACACCTTCCAATTTATCAAACTTACCAAGTACCGCATTTAAGTTGGCTTTTCTGACTTCAAACGTAATGCAGCATTGGTTATCGAAAGATTGCGCTAAAATATTCAACTGTTCGTCTTTGATCAGCTTCATTACATCGTTCATATTCAGGTATTCGAAATCCAGTTCATACACATCATTCACCGTTCTTTCAATTATATTTGCCACCTTAATAGCCTCTACTGCAGCAGTTTTATAAGCATTAATTAAACCAGGCACACCTAGCAATGTGCCTCCGAAATAACGCACTACGACAATGAGTACGTTGGTGATATCAGCAGAAAGCATAGCATTGAGAATAGGACGGCCAGCAGTACCTGAAGGCTCTCCATCATCCTGAATCCTAAATACACCGCGATCAGGACTAAGTCGCAATGCCCAACAAAAGTGCCGGGCTTTAGTATGTTCAGCACGCAGGCGGGTTAGAATATCCTTAACATCTTCGTCTGTACTGATCGGATACGTATAAGCAATAAACTTACTTCCTTTGTCGCGAAAAATACCCTCAGAGCTAGCTGTGATGGTTTTGTACGTATCATCGAAAAGCATAAATCTGGGATATCGTGATCAGAATAATGGCTATTAATGCAAGTGCCAGACCTACAAAATTGATCTTATTTAGTTTTTCTTTAAATATAACGATCCCAACAATGCTTCCCAATATGATCACCCCCATATTCATGGCAGCAAATACGGTAGATGGATCATCTGCCATGGCACGATGGGCTTTGAGGTAAAATAAGATGTTGAAAAAATTAAAAAGCCCTAAAATACAGCCACAAACAAAATTTATAAACTGGATCTTTTGTTTCTTTACGAAAGCCAGATAACTAATGCTCAGCACAGAAACGACAAAGGCGAGTGCAAATATGAGGATGAGTGAACTGGTGTAAGGCAAGGATTTAATCTGTGCCACTTTTTTAAAGAGGATGTCGATGAGCCCAAACCCGATAAATACAATTATCGGATAGATCCAACTTAGTCCTCTAGACTGGTGTTCGGATTTTCTGTGCAGCGTAAAAAAAATCGCCGCGAAACCTGTAGCCAGACCAGCAAGCTTTAATGCCCGGAATTCCTCATTAAAAAGAAAGAAAGCGGCAACTATGGGGATAAATAATGAAAGGCGCTGCGCGATATCCGTTTTTAAAATCCCTATGTTCTTTACGGAGCCTGCAAGGAACCAGAATACGACAGGCAAAAGCAAGCCTAAAGCAATGTAAATCCAATTGAAAGAAGCAGCGGTAAGTTGTCCGAGATCAGGTTTAAAAAATATATAGCTGAGCGCGATGGCAAATAGGTAATTCCAGGTGACTGCCTGCGGAATGCTGATATGGTATCTTTTGGCAAGCTTAAGCAATACAGCTACGGTAACGCTGCAACATATGCTGACAATTAAATAGATCATAGTTTGTACTTATTTTGATAAATGGTAAGTTGGTCCCGATCAATCTGATGCTGTTCACTGATGAAGCCATTGATCTGTGGAGCAGCAAGTCCTTCCAACCAGGATGTGCCGGAGGTAAAGACCCGTGCTTCATCCCATAAATTACCCTGTATGAATTGGTTAATAATATTTGCCCCACCTTCTATGATGACAGATTGAATGTCCATCAGGTAAAGCTGAAATGCGATCTTTTGAGGAAGGTAGAACTGCATGTCCTCCATTTGAATGTAATGGATATTTTCCTGCACTTCTGTTTTTATTTCATTGAAAATTATAGTTTTTGCATTATCATTATAAAGGTGGTTAGACCGTGGTACGGTAAGGTTTCGGTCGATGAGAATACGCATCGGATTTTTGCCGGGCCATTCACGGGAGCTCAACTGAGGATTATCCGAAATGGCAGTTTGCCGGCCAATCAATATCGCGTCTTCTTCTGTACGCCATTTGTGAACCAATACTTTAGCCAGTGGACCGCTAATCCACTGCTGAACAGTATTTTTCGGCGCAAAATAACCATTAGCAGTGGTTGCCCATTTGAGGATAATATATGGGCGTTGCTGACTGATCCTTGTAAAAAAACGTCGGTTTAGCATCCTGCATTTATCTTCCAAAATGCCAGATACCACTTCAATCCCGGCGGCTTTCAATCTTTCAATACCTTTACCATCTACATCTGGAAAGGGGTCTCTATTACCAATCACGACTTTTTTTAAGCTATGTCTGATGAGCAGATCAGCACAAGGCGGAGTCTTGCCAAAATGCGCACAAGGTTCCAGACTAACATAAGCCGTGGCCTCTCTAAGGAGCCCTGCCGATGAATGAGTATATTTCTTCAGAACATTATTAATAGCATTAACCTCAGCATGTGCCTGTCCAAATTTTTCATGATACCCTTCACCGATGATCATTCCCTTGCTGACGATGACGCAACCAACCATAGGATTGGGACTGACATTTCCCATGCCCATTTCAGCCAGTTCCAGACAACGTTGCATATATAATTCATCGGTCATGGCAGCAAAAGTAAGGTATATTGTTCGATTTAGTTACTTTTGCTGAGCATGAATTTAAAGGAACTGGCACAACATTTTAATACACAATTAAACAGCAGATACGAAGAACAGGAAATTGCGAGCTTGTTTAACATTGTAGTTGAACATGTATCGGGCTGGAGCAGGTCAGAGCAAATCTTCAAAAAAGAAGAACTGCTTGATGAAGCTGTATCAATACATTACCTGGAAATCCTTACATCTTTGCATCAGGGAAGGCCTTTACAATATATACTTGGTGAAGCTCCTTTTTACGGACTTAACTTTATGGTAAATGAAGCGGTACTTATCCCCAGGCCGGAAACAGAAGAACTTGTAGAATGGGTAATTGATAATTGCAGCAATACTAAAGCGGTGAACATTCTGGATGTTGGGACTGGTAGTGGTTGCATCGCTATAGCATTGGCAAAAAACATTAACAAGAGTACAGTGTTCGCTCTGGATATTTCTAAACCAGCACTTAATGTGGCTGTTCATAACAGTTCAATAAATGAGGCTAATATAATTTTCATCGAGGCGGATATCAGGCGATATGAAAGCGGGGAGGAATTTGATGTGATAGTCAGCAATCCGCCATACATCACACTGAATGAGAAAGAGGAAATGCATGAAAATGTATTGGCGCATGAACCACATCTTGCTTTATTTGTATCTAATGAAAAACCACTTGTATTTTATGAATCAATTGCCGAGCTCGCACTGAAATCATTGAAAAAAGGCGGATTGCTTTTCTTTGAGATCAACGAACATTTAAGTAAAGAAACGATATCGATGTTGAAATATAAATTATTCTACGACATAGAGTTAAGAAAAGATATGCAGGGTAAAGACAGGATGATAAAATGTCGGCTGTAGCGGGAACTAACTTCTGGAATGAAAATCTTTTATAATGCCTTTTAAATAATCCCGATCAAGATGTGTATAGATTTCTGTGGTCGTAATGCTCGAGTGGCCGAGCATTTCCTGTACTGCACGCAGATCAGCACCGCCTTCAATGAGGTGTGTCGCGAAAGAATGCCTAAAGGTATGCGGACTAATGGTCTTTTTTAAAGCTACTTTTTCGGCCAGACCCTTGATCATAGTGAATACGGATATTCGGGACAAAGCAGTTCCAGAGCGGTTTAGGAAGATATAGTCTTCATTGCCCTTTTTTATGTCGAGATGTACCCTGGTTTCCCTGATGTAAATATTCAAATATTTTAGGGCGACGGCACCGATAGGAACTATTCGTTCTTTGTTGCCCTTACCAGTCACCTTAATATACTCCTGGTCTTCATAAATATTCGAAATCCGCAGTCCGACCAGTTCAGAAACCCGTAGTCCACATCCATAGAGTACTTCAATAATGGCTTTGCTACGCATTCCGTCCGGCTTCGAAGCGTCTATAGCCTCAATCAATTGGTTGATCTCGTGAATATTCAAAGTGTCAGGGAGCTTCTTTGTTTGTCGTGGGGCTTCCAAAAGGGCAGTAGGGTCAGTGTCGATGAGCTCTTCCAGTAAAAGAAAACCAAAAAAAGATTTGAGCCCCGAGATTACTCTGGCCTGCGTACTGGGAAGCATCCCCAATTCATTAATCCAGGAGATAAAGAGCTTTAAGTCGTTTGCCGTAACTTCTTTTATTCCAGGGTCCTTATCAATACCTTCGAAATATTGATACAGCTTAGCAATATCATTTAGGTACGCCTGAATGGAATTGGCTGAAAGCGAGCGCTCGAGTTTCAGGTAAGTCTTGAAGGATCTGATGTAAGCTGGATTAATCACAAAAAATTTTCTACTGTAAGTTTTTAACTTTAAGTTTGAACAGATGAAGATACAAATTATAAACGGGCCAAATCTAAACCTTTTAGGCATACGTGAACCGGGGATTTATGGAAACCAGGGCTTTGATCAATATATCAAAGAGTTAAGAGAAAAATACATCACATTAGAAATTGACTATTTTCAAAGTAATGTAGAAGGGGAGCTCATCAATAAATTGCATGAAGTCGGATTTAACTATGATGGAATTGTCATTAATGCAGGTGGCTATACCCACACATCTGTAGCTCTTGCCGACGCAATTGCTGCCATCAAGACACCGGTGGTTGAAGTACATGTGTCCAACATCTACGCCAGGGAAGAATACAGACACATTTCCCTTACGGGAAAGAACTGCAAGGGCGTACTGACTGGCTTTGGAATGGACGGTTACAGACTGGCTATAGAGAGTCTACTGCAAGATTAACGTCTCAGTTCGCTAAAAAACCTGATCTTATTGATAAAATACGCGTATACTATACTGGAGGGATATTGGCCGGTATGTCGCTGAAAGCTAATTTGCTTCTTCGTTCTTTTTCGTCCATTTTTGATTAGCGACATCATAAAATGATAGTGCGCTTTGTTGACAGCCCATGCGAAGCCTGTTTCACCCTTTAACAAAAAATGGATCCAGGCAACAAAATCAATGCACATGCGAATAAAGACGCGGAAGTAGGCGTCGCTTAATGGGAGATTTTTTTGTAGAATGATGAGGTTGTTGCGGAAATTCAAATATGTCTTGTATGGATTATTTGAACTTAAAGTACCTCCGCCAAGGTGGTAAACCTCAGCACCAGGACAGTAGACTACTTTATAGCCCAGGTTTTTTAAGCGCCAGCAAAGGTCTATCTCTTCCATATGCGCAAAGAAATCAGGGTCAAGACCACCAGCTTCTTTCCACGCTTTGCTTCTGACGAATAAAGCGGCACCACTTGCCCAGAAAATCTCAGTAGGCTGATTATACTGTCCATGATCAGTTTCTATGGTATCGAAGAGCCTGCCTCTGCAAAAAGGATAGCCATGGAGGTCCAGGAAACCACCAGCTGCACCAGCATATTCAAACTGCGACTTATTCTTCTGCCATTTGATCTTGGGTTGTGCAGCCGCAATCAGAGGGTCTGTCTCCATCTGCTCAATGACAGGCTGGATCCAATTTGACGGCACTTCTACATCAGAATTGAGTAATACATAATAATCTGCTTCCACCTGTTCCAATAGCTTGCGGTAGCCCTCTGCAAACCCGTAATTGTGATCGTTTTGAATTATCCGGAGATCTGGATAGTTCTTTCTTAGAAAAGCGACAGAGTCATCGGTAGAAGCATTATCGCCAACTATAAGCTGCAGATTCCCATAAATTGATTGCAGTACACTTGGGAGGAACTTTTCCAGCAGTGCTTGTCCGTTCCAATTCAAAATTACTACTGCTACGCTTGGTTCCATTCTTCGTCAGTGGGTTTGTGTTTCCACCTCCTGTGGCTCCAGAGCCAGTAGGGTGGGTTTTCATTAATTATATTTTCCAGAAATCTGAAAGATGCATCTGCAATCTCGTGTCCCTGAGTATCGCTGGGTTTTTCGCAAATAACGGTGCAATCTACTTCATAATATCCTCTTTTTATAGGTTTCATGTTGAAATAGATAACTGGTCGGTCAGTCTGCAAAGCAATTTTCTCCAAACCGAGCAATACCGCCGTAGGCTGATTTAGAAAATGTATCCAGTATTTTGCCTCACGGACGGGTGTCTGATCGCCCGCAAAGCAAAACATGACTGCTTCATTTTTTGTAGCTACTAAAGCCCTCAAAGTTTGCTTCATGGGAATAAAAATATTACCAAATTTGGTGCGCATGGCATTAAACCAGCTTTCATAAACTTTATTATTCAAGGGCTTAAAGATTACATATGGAGTTGCGGAAAGCTTATGGCTCAATGCCTGCATTCCCCATTCCCAATTGCAATAATGGCTACTGCAGGCCAATACATTTTGTCCACGCTCATGATAAGCCTCTACTACCCCCAAATTACGGAACCTAACACGCCTATCTAATTCTGCGATCGAGATCGAATGCATTTTGACGATCTCAAAGGTAAGGTCGGTAAAATACCTGTAAAACCGTTTTTCGATGCTGATGATCTCTTTAAGCGTTTTTTCAGGAAATGAATTGACAAGATTTTCACGGACTACTTTTCTGCGGTAGCGGATAATGTAATATAAAGGATAATAACTCAATGACGCAAGTCCATACAAAACCGAAAAAGGCAGTACGGACAAAAAGTTTAAAAAAAATATTCCTATATAAGAAAAGCTTTTTTTTATCATTATTTTGGCGAATTGAGAATGCAAACATAAATTATCAGATGCAAAGTTCAGCTATATTCCCCCTTTTTTATCTTCCACCGATTAGTTACTTTTCTGGTTTAAAAGACTTTGAGGGCAATTTTTTAATAGAAAAAGAAGAGCATTTCCCTAAACAAACTTATAGAAACAGGGCACGGATCTATTCACCTAATGGTATATTGGACCTGATCATTCCAGTGATTCGCGGCGCGAATGCACATACCAGCATCAAAGATGTAAGGATCAGCAATGATTTTAACTGGCAAAGACTGCATTGGAAAAGCCTCGAAAGCTGTTACCGAAATTCGGCATATTTTGAATATTATGAAGATGAACTGGCTAATTTTTACCATCAAAAATTCGAGTTTTTATTTGATTATAACCTGGAACTGCTACAGTGGATACTCAAGCAATTGAAAAAGGATACTCGATTGGATTTCACCTCCGAATATGTAAAGGAAATTCCTGCTGAACTGGACTTTAGAACAAAACTACATTTTAAAAATGAAGTGATATTGCCGGACAGCAAACCTTATTTCCAGGTCTTCGATGACAGGGAAGGCTTTAAACCAAACTTAAGCATTGCAGATTTGTTGTTCAACCAGGGCCCACAGTCCAGATCCTACATCTGATCTTCATGACAAAGTTGAAAAAGTACAAGCGCAAACATAAACATTACTCACTACCAGAAGCAGGCACCAGTCCGGGCTTAGTTTACATTGACAAAGATGCCCTTGATCCGGTTATTAAAGTTTATAAATACAATCTGGAAGTTTACGAAATCATCGAGGCAGACAATCTACTGCAGGTAAAAGAACTGATTGCTGATAAAAATTTCACTTTTTGGGTGGAGGTCAAAGGCTTTAATTCGGCAGAGATGTTTGAGTGCCTCAATACGAAATTTGGGATTAATAAGCTGGTGCTGGAAGACATCACACGCACCTATCAGCGGCCAAAGCTTGAAGAATACGACGGTTATGTGTTTGCTATCAGCAGAATGCTTCATTTCGCTGAAGGTGATGATGACCTGGAAAATATTCAGGTTTCCTTTATTTTAATGGAAAACGCGCTGTTTACTTTTCAGGAAAACAATGCGGATTGTATGGACCCCATCAGAAACAGGCTTAAGGCAGGCAAGGGCAACATCAGAACGTCAGGAAGCAGTTATATCATGTATGCATTAATGGACATCATCGTAGATACGTATTTTCAGACCCTCGGCGTTTGGAGCGAAGAATTGGATGCCATTGAAGATCGATTGTTTGACAAACCTGATAAAAGCGTGATGTATGATACGCAGGTGATCAAGCGTCACCTGATTGGAATGAGACGGGTCGTATGGCCCGAGCGGGACAAGCTTAATGACATATTGCGAACAGACAGTCCACTAATTACGGACCAGACTAAGATGTATGTAAAGGATGCTTACGATCATTGCATCCAGATCATAGATATTGTGGATTCCCTTAAAGAAATCTCTATCAGTAATATAGATATGTACCTTTCGTTCATCAGCAATAAGATGAATGAGATCATGAAGGTACTCACGATCATTTCGTCAATTTTTATACCACTGACCTTTATTGCAGGCATTTATGGGATGAATTTTGCCGTGGAGGATCCCGTAACAGGCAAAGTGCTGCCGAGAAATATGCCTGAACTTTATCAGGAAAATGGCTACTTATATACTATGATTATCATGGCGCTGATTGCAGTAGCACAAATCATATATTTCTGGCGTAAAGGGTGGTTCAAATAGAACTGATTTTCTTACCTTTAGCGCAGCATGCAATCTTTTGAGCTGGATAAAACAGATGTTTCGAAAATTAAGTTAGCCTTAACCGGTGATGATGAGCAACTTCAGGTTATTCTTGGAGAATACCATGCTTCAGAAATTGCAATTCTATTTGAAAGTTTAACAAAAGAAGACCGGCAGAAGATTATCAACTTACTGCCCGTAGAAACTGCTTCAGAGGTCATTTCTGAAATGCATGAAGAGTCTCATCCGGAAGAATTGCTGCTTCAGATGCACCCGGATAAGCGTACAGAGATTGTAGAAGAGCTCGATTACGATGACGCAACTGACATCATCTCACAGCTGGAGGAACACGAGCAGAAGGAAATTTTGGAGGACCTGAGTGAAGATGACGCTTCCAGTATCAGGAACCTGCTGAGTTATCACGAAGAGACAGCAGGTGGTTTGATGAACACAGAGTTCATCAGGATCAATCTTAACCTTACAAAAAAAGATGCCATTGATGAGATCATTCGCCAGAGTGAGGAAATAGAAGAGTTTTATACTGTGTTCGTTGTGAACGATGACAATGTGTTTCAAGGAATTGTATCGCTTAAGGACATCATTAAGTCGAAGGGAAACGTGAAAATCACAGAATTGGTCAAGGCAGAGGTAGCATGGGTACATCCGGATACTGACCAGGAAGAGGTGGCCCGGTTGATTTCCCAATATAACATTACCAGTATACCTGTTTTAAACAATGAAATGAAGCTTTTGGGACGCGTTACATTTGATGATGTGATCGACGTTCTTGAAGATGAAAATACAGAAGACATACTTAAAATATCCGGAGTATCGGAGGATGAGGAACTTAGTGGTAACTGGGTAGAAGCAGTAAAATCCCGCCTTCCCTGGTTGGTTTTAAATCTTGGCACAGCTTTCCTAGCTTCTGGGGTGGTACGCCATTTTGAACCTACTATAGAGAAGATAGCGGTCCTTTCAGCTTACATGACTATTATCGCCGGTATGGGTGGTAACGCAGCAACACAAGCGCTGGCAGTTACCGTAAGGAGGATTTCATTATATGATCTTACAGACAACCAAGCTTACAGAACTGTTTTAAAAGAATTTACGGTGGGATTGATCAATGGCGCAGTAACCGGGCTAATCGTCTTCTTATTTGCCTTGTTTTTTGACAGTAACCCACTGCTTGGTGTAGTTATATTTCTGGCTATGACAGGGAATTTATTGATTGCAGGCGTTACCGGCGCTGGCATTCCCTTGATACTAAAAAGAGTCGGTATTGATCCGGCCATTGCTTCTTCAATTATTATTACAACTTTTACAGATGTTTTTGGATTTTTGCTGCTGCTCGGTTTAGCCAGCAAATTATTACTATAACTTTATTATTCTATATGCAACCAACTAAACACACCTGGACTAAGGAAGAAATTTCCGAAATCTATCATAAACCTTTTTTGGATCTTGTTTATGAAGCCGCTACCATTCATCGTGAAAATAAAGATTACAATGAAGTACAAGTCAGCTCACTGATATCCATCAAAACCGGAGGGTGTGCAGAAGATTGTTCTTATTGTCCGCAGGCCGCAAGATACCATACTGATCTTGAAGTTCAGCCCCTTATGCAGGTGAGCCAGGTGGTAAGTGCGGCGGTAAAAGCAAAGGAGGGTGGGGCATCTCGACTTTGTATGGGAGCTGCATGGAGAGAAGTCCGGGACAACCGTGACTTTGACCGTGTGATCGAAATGGTAAAGGCTGTAAATGACATGGATATGGAAGTATGCTGTACTTTGGGAATGCTCACAGAAAATCAAGCTCAACGTCTGGCAGATGCTGGACTGTATGCGTATAATCACAATATCGACACTTCAGAAGACGATTACAAACGGATCATTTCCACACGTACGTATGATGACCGCTTAAATACGATTAAAAATGTGCGTAAAGCAAAGCTAACCGTATGCAGTGGTGGCATCATTGGGCTCGGTGAAACTGAGGAGGACAGAGTTTCCATGTTGCAAACATTAGCAAATATGGCTGTACATCCAGAGTCGGTCCCGGTAAATGCATTAGTACCTGTAAAAGGGACTCCTTTGGAGAATCAACCACGTGTTCCGATCTGGGATATGGTGAGAATGATTGCTACAGCACGGATCATTATGCCAAATTCTGTAGTTCGACTTTCTGCGGGCAGGAATGAAATGAGTACTCTGGAGCAAGCTTTCTGTTTCATGGCGGGTGCCAGTTCAATATTTGCAGGAGATAAATTGCTGACCACACCTAATCCCGCATTTGTGGATGACATGGCGATGTTTGAATTACTTGGCTTGAAAACCCGTGATGCATTTAAAAATGGAAGACCGGCAAACACGCTGGTTCAGACAGAAGAAGCTGAAGCATAACAAATCAGTATAAAAAAGTCCTCATAATCTTTCGATTATGAGGACTTTTTTATTTGGGCAAATTTTAAATAGCTGTCACCCTAGCTTCTATATTTCCTTTTGTCGCTTTAGAATAAGGACAGGCACGATGAGCCTTGTCCGCCAGCTGCTGAGCTTCATCAGTATTTATTCCTGGTATGTGAACATCCAGATCCGCAGATAATAAAAACGAGTTTCCATCCTGGTTAAAAGAAACATGTACTTCTACAGTAGCTTCAGAAACATCTACACCATCATGCTGAGCGATCGATCCCAGTGCTCCTAAATAGCAAGAACCCCACGCAGCTGCAAATAACTGTTCAGGGTTTGTAGCTCCACCTTGTCCGCCCATCTCTTTAGGTTTTCTTAAATTAAAATCTATAATTCCATCGTTTGATTTAACATGACCATCGCGACCGCCCTTAGCGGTTACTGATGCCGTATACAATTTTTCCATAATTAGTTCTTGTTACAATAGAAATAAAACAAAAACGGCTTAGTAAAGTTTTAGATTTTGATCTTTTCAGAGAGCTTGTAGATGTCATATGCTACCTTTTGTATCAGATCAAACTGCTCGGCAATGACAACCTCATTCTGTAACTGGTTTGTTTTGTCATTTATATTTCTACGGATCAGCGGCACATTACTAACTATACCAGAGTTGTTTTTGAGCATGTCGGCCGAAAGATTTAACAGATAAACTGTATTTTGAACTATAGGTTTTAATTCCTCAAAATCTGCAAAAACAAAAGAATGCTCTTTATTGTATAGAGAAAGAGTCGCCACATAAGAAGATAACAGATGATTCAGTGCCGTAAACTGATGGAGCTCAGTCATGAGAATCTGCTTACTTTTTGGCTCAGAAAACATTCTCTGAAAAAGAGAGGCAAGATTGGCTGTGGTGACATATACTTCCTTGCGTGCAACTTTATAATTGGTAAAATCACTAACAGGCATGGTATATAGAAAGCAGACCTGCTCAAAATAATTTAGATTTGCCTTTAATGTATCTAGCATAGCTTCTTTTAGTTTCTCATGCTCCCAATTTGGGAAAAGAGAATAGCTTGCTAACAGTGCGATACCCGATCCGATGAGTGTATCGTAAATCCGTTCCCTTGCAATGGAAAGTCCGCCCATACCCAGGAAATCAAAAAGCACCAGAATATAAGGGGTCATAAATAATACACTTACCACATAGTTTTTTCGCTGAAAGCTATAACAGCCGACCATACAAATCAGCAAAATCACAAACAAAGTATGCTTATCATGAACATACATCAAAATTCCCATGCCGATAAATGCCCCCACTACAGTACCGATCAGGCGCTGGTAGTTCCTCTGTTTTGTAAGGCTGAATCCAGGTTTAGAAATTACCAAAATGGTTAATAAAATCCAGTAACTATGTGAGAAGTTCAGAGATTTTGCTACTACAAATCCAATCAACATTACAATCGCAACACGTAAAGAGTGCCTGAAGGTAGCGGAACTAAAAGTGAGGTTCTGTGACAACAAATTAGGATCAATATTCTGCCTGGTTACAAACCTTTCCGTGTCGATCTTCCTGGGCTTAAGATTCTTTTTTTCACTTTTATTGAAATATCCATTGATGGTTTTCACGCGAGACAGAATATTCTCTATATTAACTTCAATGTTTTTTAATGCAATGATTCCTAAAGTACTGTATTTACCATCGGAATTATTGGACTCCAATTCAGTAATTTCACTTTTGAGCTTAGCCACATCATCGATGAGAGAGGTTGGTAGACTAGGAGTACCACCAGTTTTTAATGCAAATGCGATCTCATCCAGTTCCTCTGCAATTCTAACAATTACAGATTCGTAATGAAGTAAAATTCCAGATGAATCAAATTGTTCATGCAGTTGTTTATAGTTATAATAGGTAGACATGACCTGTTCAAAAAGATCTACCATGTCTACAAAAACCAGGAGCAGAAATCTCCCTTCTGGAGTTGATTCTCTCACAATCTCCCTGGTTTTAAAAAGCACTTCTCTTACTGCATCCTGCTTTTCATGAACTAAAACCTGTAATTGAAGCAATTCTGCGTAATTTTCATCATAATCTGTTTTATGATGGTAAAATTTTGCCTTAGCTCTCAGAAAATCGCTAACTTCATGAATAGAATCACTCAATGTTTGCTGAACGATGCGGTAGGGGCGGATCCTGTAAAAAAAATAGCTAAGTGAGGTATACCAGAGGCTTCCAATAAAGATCAAAAGAGCATAAAAAAGTACTTCTTTCCACGGTCTGATGTCATCTATACTTAACACCATAACCAACAATGCAGCCGTACCAATAGAAGCTGCTCTTAAACCATATAAAAAAAACATGGAAAATATAAAACTGAAGATCACCAAGAGTGCTCCAATGAAATAAACGTTATTGTTTGTGAGCCCAACAACAATAGATATTAAAGTAATTAAACTTGTGGTGATCAGCATTGCATTTCTACGATGAACAATGGGTCCTGGAGAATCTACAACACTTACACAAAGCGCACCCAGGGATAATGTCATACCATATTGAAGCATGCCAAATTGAGCGAGGATTAAAGAAGGGCAAAGTACGCCTAAAGTAATTCTTAAGCCGTCTGCGAAATAAGTGCTGAGCAGGAAATCATGAATACTTCGTACAGGGCGGTTAATCATAATGCAAATTTAGCGTTACAATATGGTGCAATCAATACTTATTTGTATAATTATTGCGTCAAATCAAAGTGACAGTAATGTCCTATAATTAATATTATGTTAAGTTAAATAGTATCCGTCCGATTTCTTTCTCACTGCACAAAGAAAAATTTCCTGGAAAAAATAGAATTTAAAACTCCTCTAGCTTAGATTTCAGTTCTTGAACCTTATCCAGTTTATTCTTCCTGGTATAGATATCGATCAGCAATTGAACTGTTGGCTTATCATTCTGATTGATCTCATGGGCTTGCAGCAAAGCAATCTCAGCACGATTAATATAAGAACTGAACTTCTGACGCTCTTCAGACTTGTTTGATTTTAAAGTTTCGTTTGCAGAATCAACATACGCCAGTCCCGTTTGATAAATGGCATCAAAATAATTCTCATCAATAGCCAGAGCTTTATTATACGCTAAGGTAGCTGTGCTATAATTTGCGTTATTCTGATTCAGATAACCGTATAGAAAGTAAAGCAATTTATTTCCCTTATCTACTCTTAAAGTTGATTCAATTACCTTCATTGCATCAGCATATCTTTCGTTGTCTAATAATAAATTGATATAACTGCTTGTGAGGTTGGCATCTTCTCCATTGATTTTGAGTCCGTCTTCAAGTGTCCTGATGGCTAGTTCATGCTCAAATTTAGACGTATAAATACTCGCCATATTCTGAAATACCGTCGGATTTTTTACACCGCTGTCCTTAGCCCTCTTAAAATATACCAGCGCCTGGTCGAAATCACGCACATTTTGCGCTGCCAAGGCAGTATTAATTGCCAATGCTGTATCTTTTGGAAAAAAATCACTTACCTCTCTCAACATATTAAAAGCGGCAGCGAAATCACTATTTTTAAAAGCTGTGTTTGCTTTATCCTGTTTTTTGATATTTATGTTGTAAACTGCTGCCAGAATCAATCTTGTATTGGCTTGAAATTTATCAAGTCTTCTTGCAGAATCTATAGCAGCAATTGCCTGATCATAATATTTATTTGCATTTCCCTCATTTCCGTCAAGTATCGCTACATAAGAACTTAAGTAAGCCTTAATAGCCCATGTTTCCGGCCACTTTTTTGTCTTTTTATCATTCTGAGCTGATTCACTTGCTTTGATCCCCTCTCCTATAACGCCAAGTTGCTTACCTGCATCCTGCTTGTTGTTGATGGCGTATTGTAGTTTACCAATGCTGTTACGCGCGATCTGTAGTTGACTTTTCTGAGAAAAAGCCATGTTACCAGTGACCAGAATAATAAGTGCAGTACTAAAAAACGATATCTTGCTCATAATACAAACTTAAAAAAAAAGAGGGATAAAATATCCCTCTTTTGTATAATCAATGAAATGACGTTTTATTTTTGTAATTCGTCAAGTCGTTTTTTCATTGCATCGTGATTAGCTGTATCACCTTTAAATGCATAAATGATCTTCAGGTTTTCCAATGCATTTGTATTCTTTGGATCCAATTCTAAAGCTGCTTTATAGAAAGGCATAGACTGATCGATCAATTTTGTCATTTTAGCTCCTAATTCATTGAATTCTTTAGTCTTCTTTGGATCTAAATCATTTCTCTTGTTTTGAATAGCCAGAGCTTGTTTGTAATAAGTGTCACCTAGTAAATATTGATAATTCGCATTTTTAGGATCTTTAGCAATTAGCTTGTTTAAGAGCTCCTGAGATTTAACGATATCACCTCTTTTGATATAGATGTCTGTCTCCAAACCAATAAAATAAGGATTATCAGGAAATTTAGCACCCGCCTCTTGCAATAATGTCATACCAGCAACACTATCTTTAATTTTATCAAAAGTAGTAGTAATGATTTCTGAATAAAGGATACTTCCATCTTTATATCCAAGATCAATTGCTTTCTTAAAGTTCTCTACTACTTCAGGATAGTTTTTCAATTCCTTTGCTACAACACCAGCATTCACATACATTCCTGTATCTGTTGGGTTTTTCTTAGTCACTTCTTTGAATGCTTCTAAAGCCGTCGCAAAGTCCTTTTTTTGATAAGCAAATATTCCTCTGTTGCGCAATGCATTATCCAGATTTAACTCTGCATCTTTGATGTTATCTTTTTCTGCTCCTTTAGTGTCTAAAGCTTTTGCTTTCTCTATTGCTTCTTCAGCAATTCTCTGATTTGCCAATGAATTTTTTGCATCCAAAGAATCTACCAGTGAGATTCTGGAAGCAAACAGTGCTCTGTAAGACCATGCATCAGGCAATTCTTTTGACTTTTCATGAGCAATTGCTTTGTCTGTATGCGCCAATCCTTCGTTCAATTCTTTCAAATTTTCCGCTAAGGTTTTCGCCTTACTCAAACCTAGTAGTCCCCAGGCATTTTTAGCAGCTGTGACTTCACTCTTTTGAGCATTTGCAAGTGAGGCTACACCCACAAATAATATACTTAAAAGTATCTTTTTCATTTTATTTATTATAGGTTAACAATTATTTTTCTTCTTCTTCATTACCGGCTTCTCTCATCTCCTTCTTCTTCTGTATCCTCATCGATGATTTCATCAGTTGTATCAGCTTCAAGTTCTTCGCCATCAAGTACAACATGGCTTTCTACTGGCTCATCACCCTCTACCTCATCTTCTTCGTGTTCTATTTTTGCTACAGATGCGATTTCATCATTACCTTTCAAAGTGATCAGCCGTACACCTTGCGTTGCACTGCCCATTACCCTTAATTCGCTTACAGCAATACGGATAATAATACCCGATTTGTTGATGATCATCAGGTCTTCTTTATCAGTAACATCTTTTATGGCAACAAGATTTCCGGTTTTTTCAGTAATGTTAATTGTTTTAACACCTTTACCACCACGGTTGGTAACGCGGTAATCATCAATATCAGTACGTTTACCATAACCTTTTTCTGAAACTACCAATACAGTAGTTTTCGGATCATCAATACTAATCATACCAACAACTTCATCCTTATCATGTTCTAAGCGTAATACCACGTACACCGGTAGCGGTACTGCCCATTGGCCTAACTGTTGATTCGTTAAAGCGGATAGCCCTGCCCGATTTCAGTGCCATTACAATTTCGCTGCTGCCGCTGGTTAAGTTTGCTTCCAGCAACTGATCGCCTTCATTAATATTAATGGCATTGATACCATTTGCACGCGGACGTGAATAAGCCTCTAGCGAAGTTTTCTTGATGGTACCTTTTCTGGTACACATAATAATAAGTTATTCTCCAGGTATTCCTGATCTTTAAGATTGTTCAGCTTGATATAGGCTTTGATTTTTTCTTCTTTAGGAATATTGATGATATTTTGGATGGCACTTCCTTTGATGTACGTGATACCTTCCGGAATTTCAAATACCCTTAACCAGAAACAACGTCCAGCTTCGGTAAAGAACAGCATGTAATTGTGGTTAGAAGCCACTAACAAGTGCTCAATAAAATCTGCATCGCGGCTATTGCTGCCTATAGAGCCTTTACCACCCCTGCCTTGCGTGCGGTATTCGGTTAGCAGGCGTACGTTTAATATAACCTTCATGCGAAATGGTGATCACCACATCTTCATCCTCAATAAAGTCTTCCATACTTCATTTCTGCCGGCTGAGTGAACCATTTCGGTTTTACGCTCATCGCCATATTTTTCTCTTATCTCGGTCAATTCATCTTTAATGATCTGCATACGCAAGCCTTCATCAGCCAAAATAGATTTTAAATACTCAATCGTTTTCATCAACTCGTCGTACTCATCTTTGATCTTATCACGCTCAAGTCCGGTTAACCTTCTCAGGGTCATATCCAGAATGGCACGGGCCTGAATATCGCTTAAACCAAATTGGCTCATCAAACCTTCGCGGGCTTCTTCAGGTGTATTTGAAGCACGGATCAATTTAATAACTTCATCCAGATGATCAAGCGCAATCAATAAACCTTCTAAAATATGCGCGCGTTTTTCTGCTTCGGCCAAGTTCAAATTTGGTACGGCGGACTAACCACCTCATGCCTGTGCTCAACAAAATGATGGATCAGATCCTTCAAGTTAAGCAGTAGTGGGCGGCCATGTACCAGCGCAATGTTATTTACACTGAAAGAAGTTTGCAACGAAGTGTATTTAAACAGGTTGTTTAATACGATAGAAGCATTTGCATCACGTTTAATTTCATAAACGATACGGATACCTTCGCGGTTAGATTCATCGCGGATGGTAGAAATGCCTTCAATTTTTTTCTCATCAACCAGTTCGGCAGTACGCTCAATCATCAGCGCCTTATTTACCTGGTAAGGAATTTCGGTAACAATGATTGCTTCGCGGTCGTCTTATAAGTTTCAATTTCGGCACTTGCACGTATAACAATACGTCCACGACCGGTTTCAAATGCTTCCTGTAGCACCTTCATAACCATAAATAATACCACCTGTAGGAAAATCAGGGCCTTTAACGTACTTCATCAGTTCAGCTAACTCGTAATATCGCTATTATCAATATAAGCCATAGTGGCATCAATAACTTCGGTAAAGTTATGCGGCGCCATATTGGTAGCCATACCTACCGCAATACCCGATGCACCGTTAACCAACAAATTAGGAACTTTTGCAGGTAATACAGTTGGCTCTTCCAACGAATCATCAAAGTTTAGCTGGAAATCAATAGTATCTTTATTGATATCGGCCAGCATTTCTTCGGCAATTTTTTGCAAACGTGCCTCGGTATAACGCATTGCCGCAGGTGATCACCATCAATAGAACCGTAGTTACCCTGGCCTTCAACCAACGGATAACGCAAGCTCCAATCCTGCGCCATACGTACCATGGTCATCATATACAGATGAATCACCATGCGGGTGATACTTACCCAATACCTCACCCACAATACGGGCAGATTTTTTATAAGGTTTATTGTTGGTTAAACCCAGATCGAGCATGCCGTACAGCACACGCCTGTGTACCGGTTTTAAACCATCGCGCACATCAGGCAATGCCCTTGATACGATAACCGACATTGAATAATCAATGTAAGCCGATCGCATTTCCTCATCAATATTAATCGGAATTATTTTGTCGTTTTCTTGATTTTCTAAATCTTCTGCCATAAATAGTAATGTTCGTTAAGAACGATTTAAATGAGGTATTCTTATAACCTTGCGAATTTAATAAAAAATGCGCCATTAAGGCGCATTGTGGAAAAATTTTAACCTATAAATAAGGCGTCAGATTTAGCTTTTCAAGCCCATTCTATACCCTTTTTTAACTTACTTAAAGTAGCTGCTTCAGCACTATGTTCTAAAGGCTGATGATTATATACCCATTTGGCCATAGGTGGCAAACTCATCAGAATAGATTCGATCCTTCCATTCGTTTCCAGGCCAAATTTCGTACCTGCATCATATACCAGATTGAATTCAGCATATCTGCTTCTGCGCAGGTATTGCCATTCCTGTTCCTGCTCTGTAAATTCTTTATCTCTATTTCTGTCTATCAATTCCGTATACGCAGGAATGAATGTATTGCCTACCGCAACGGAAAAATCCAATAACTGCTCAAAGGATAATCCTGTGTTTTCAGGTTTCAGCCGATCATAAAATATTCCGCCTACTCCACGGGTCTCTTCTCTGTGTTTGATAAAAAAATAATCATCCGCATGTGCCTTAAATTTCGGATAGAATGAAGCGTCAAAAGCATCGCAAGTTTGTTTAAGCAAATGATGAAAATACCGGGCATCTGTATCAATTACATAATGTGGGGTAAGATCAATGCCTCCTCCAAACCATCTGGTCTGCTCATCCATTTCAAAATAACGGATATTCATATGAATAATTGGCACGAAAGGATTAGCAGGATGCATTACTATAGATACCCCTGTGGCAAAAAAATCATCATTTTCTACATTAAATGCTCTCTTTACTGCCTCGGGAAGCTTGCCATGCACAGCAGAAAAATTAACACCTCCCTTTTCTATCACATCGCCATGCTGGATGATCCGCGTACGACCGCCACCCCCACCATCACGATTCCAGATTTCCTGCTCAAATACGGCTTTTCCATCTGCCAGTTCTAAACCTTTACAGATCTCATCCTGGATCTGCTGATATGCCGCTACTACTTGATCTTTAAACACCATTTTCTGTAAAACTATCCTCAAAGTTAACCTTTAAAAAAGGCCTTCAAGGCTTTAATTTGCAGATAGTACATTGAATTGACATATTTTATTCTTCAATAAAATTAAGGTCACGGCCATAAGTTTCCTCCAGATTATATAAAGCAATATAAGCAAGTCCAACTGTAAGGACGGCAAGACATAGTGCTGCATTAATGATTCCTATTTTTCCAAGTAAAAACTGGAATAAAAGTGTCACCAATATTAATGATCCCCTCACCATATTAGGTACGCTAGTGGTTACTGTTGCACGAAGATTAGTGCCAAACTGTTCAGCAGATATGGTTACGAAAACCACCCAATACCCAGTAAAAAGGCCAAAGCATACACATAAAATATAAAATCCATTTGCGGTCCAGCCCGTGTTTAGCAAGTAAAACAGCATCGTAAAGAAGGTCAGTGTTATGAATACAAAAACCACTTTTTTTCTGGTTTTAAAGAGTTGACTTAAAGCCCCGCTTAAAAAATCGCCCAGAGAAATCCCGACATAGGTAAACATTACCCCTTTTCCATTATCCAGTACCTCCACTGCTTTTAAAGCTTTCCCAAATTCAGGGGCTATACCGACAAGTATACCTACCACAAACCACAGGGGCACAGCAATCAGAATACAATTCAGATACTTAAAAAAGCGTTTTTTTGAAGCAAACAGCATAAAGAAATTTCCTTTTACCACGTCTTTTTTCGCCATTTTCTCAAACATACCGGATTCGAAGACACCAAATCTGAGTAACAACAAAATAATTCCCAGTCCTCCGCCTACAAAAAATGCAGTTCTCCATTCAAAAAGATCGCCGACGATATAAGCCGCTACGGCGCCCATTAAACCTATCCCTGCTACCAACATTGTACCATATCCACGTTTCTCCTTGGTCATACTTTCGCTGACAAGTGTTATACCTGCACCAAGTTCACCTGCCAGACCAATTCCCGCAATAAACCTTAACGCTGCATACATAGGGATACTGTTTACAAACCCATTTGCAATATTGGCGAGAGAATACATAATGATAGATCCGAAAAGAACAGACAACCTGCCTTTCTTATCCCCCAATACTCCCCAAAAAATACCTCCTATGAGTAATCCAGCCATTTGCCAGTTCATCAATCTTAATCCGGTTTCTGTAATTTGATCGGGTGCAACTCCAAGCGAAGAAAGACTCTTATTTTTGATGATGAGAAATAATAGCAGGTCGTAAATGTCTACGAAATAGCCCAGCGCGGCTACAATGATTAAAAGGAATACATTCCTGTTTTGTTCAGCTTCGTTCATATTTGATTTAGTTTGGTAGCTGAAAGTACAAACTATTTTATTCCTGAGAAAATTATTCAATAAAAAACGTGCGTAAGGCAATCCTGCCCACGCACGTCTTGTTTAACCTTTTTACTCGTATTACATTGGTTTTACTGTGGTATCAGGAGGCATTGTCATTGTTGTATCTGCTGTCCTTGTTGTATCCACAGGCATCATGGTCGAATCTACAGATGTACTGTCCGTCGTACCTGATACATTTTTAGTTGAATTGCATGCTGTTGTGGCTATCGCTATAGACCCTGCAAAAGCAAGACTTAAAATTATTTTTTTCATGGTGTTGATGTTTTGTTTCAATTATAGCAACAATATCAGGTTCGTTAAAGTTTTTAAAAACTTTAAAAATCAACACATTAAGAAAAAAAACAGATGTAAATCTTCAATTACTCTAATGATTCTCAGCTTATTCCTATGCACTATGTGAATAACATCTACTAAAAAGCGATAAAATTACCAACATTAGATATAATTATATAGATTTTTAAAAAAATCCCTGATCATCACAGATTAAATTTTATAGTTCAATAATCTTTCTGATATTTAAGCATCATGGTTGTATCAGAGAAAAACCTTAAATGGGCAATGTCCTTATATCCTCCTCTACTATTTCAGCGCATTTGGGTGCGTAGATTTCACAAAGGGTTCAGAGGAGCCGACGTGAAAATCGCCAAAAGCCTATTCAACAAAAACTATAATGGCTCGATTTTCGGCGGTACGATTTACGCCGCTACCGATCCTTTCTATGCCATATTATTTGATCAGCTATTACAACGGCAAGGTTTTAAAGTAAGGGTATGGTTAAAAAGCGCTTCTATAAAATACCTCAAACCTGGGAGAACATCGCTCTACTTTACGGTAGTGATTACGGACGATATGCTAAATGAGGCTATTGAAGCGTTAAATACCAGTGGTAAGTTTGTAAAAGCTTACCCTATGGACATCACTGACAAAGCGGGAGAAGTTTGTGCCACAGTGATGAATGAGGTCTATGTAAGGAATCTTCACCTTGGTGAAGCGCCCCGAATTGCCTATTAATGTAAATTAATGCTTAACGAGTACTCAGATGAACATCAAAAAATTAATTCTACAAGGCGAAGGAACTACACTTGATTTTAAGAAAACTATAACCAACAACGAGAAGATTGCGAAAAGCCTGGTTGCTTTCGCCAACAATAAAGGTGGACAGCTTTTGATCGGTGTAGCTGATGATGGAAGCATAAAAGGGGTGAAATCTGAAGATGAAGAGCGCTATATGATCACCAAATCGGCACACCAATACTGCAAGCCTGCAATTGAACCTGAATTTGAGGAAGTTTATGTTGATGATAAACTGGTATTGGTCGTAAACATTGCGTCAAGTGATACCAAACCACATTATGCGCTGGACGAAAATAAAAAGTGGTGGGTGTACTATAGAGTAAAAGATAAGAGCATTCTGGCGAGTAAGATCCTGGTTGATGTTATAAAAAAAGGCAATAGCGAAGCCGGTCAACTCATCACTTACACCGAACAGGAAAAAAAACTATTTGAATACCTGGGACAACAAGGTCGCATCACTTTAAAAGAATTCAGCAAGTTGACACGAAGCTCATACCGTCAAGCCCAAAAAATTCTTGTAAGTCTGATCATCAGCGGTGTGATCCGGCCCCACATCAATGAAAAAGAAGAATACTTTACAACAATTTAATGTAATATAAACCGATATTTCGAAAAACTCAGACTAAAAAACACGAGTTTTGCCAAAATGTTGACGAGCCTTTATAAAAAGTATAAACCATATTATACGGATAACCTGCGTCTGGCCCTGCCAATTGTAGTATCGCAATTGGGGCATACACTGGCACATCTTGCAGACAGTGTAATTGTTGGTCATTTCGCTGGTACCATTCAACTTGCTGCAGTATCCCTGGTCAACAGCCTGTTCATGTTAATCCTTGTGTTGGGAATGGGTATTTCCTATGGCCTTACCCCATTAATTGCGCAAGAAAATGGTCGTAAAAATTATGATGAATGCGGTAAGTTGCTTTCCAATAGCCTAATTATCAATTTCTTAATATCGTTACTACTTTATGCTTTCGTTCATTTGGGTACATTATTGATCATTGATCACATCGGGCAATCCCCGGAGGTTGTAGCTTATGCGAAACCTTATCTCGGCTACCTTGGCATTTCCATTATTCCGCTTATGATCTTTCAGACCTTTAAGCAGTTTGCTGAGGGACTTGGCTTTACCAAACAGGCTATGCTCGTTTCCATCTGGGGAAATGTCATCAACATTGTACTGGGGGTTATCTTTGTTAAGGGGATGTTTGGTATTACTGCTATGGGCGTAAAAGGTGTCGGATTGAGTACTTTGATTGATCGTACGGTAATGGCTGTTGTAATGTCTTTGTATGTTATGCGTTCCAGACATTTCAAAGCATATATTGAAAAGTTCCGCCTCCGCTTTATAGACAAAGTAAGAGCTATCAATATTATTCGCATCGGCGCTCCTGTTGCCCTTCAGTATTCTTTCGAAATCAGTGCCTTTAGTGGTGCTGCTATTTTGATTGGCACTATAGGAGCTGTAGAGCAGGCTGCCCACCAGGTTGCTATCAATCTTGCAGCAGTAACTTACATGATGGCCAGTGGGATTGCATCTGCATCTACGATCAAAACCGGCAATAACTTTGGTAAAGCGTAATTTCGGTGACCTAAGGAAATCTGCAATTGCCAGTTACCACGTTATTATTGCCTTTATGAGTGTTACCGCATTATTCTTTATTCTAGCTAATAATCTGTTGCCCTACATTTATACTGAAGATCATTGCAGTAGTAAATATAGCTGCGCATCTACTTGATTATAGCTGGTTTTTTCCAGTTATTTGATGGTACGCAAGTGGTGGGTCTTGGTGTACTAAGAGGAATTGGTGATGTAAATATTCCGACCCTGATCACCTTTGTAGCCTACTGGGTAATTGGCATTCCATTGGGATATTTCCTTGGCATTAGCCTGGATATGGGTGTCAATGGTATTTGGTACGGATTAACATTTGGTCTGCTTACCGCATCTCTCCTGCTTTTTTTAAGATTCCAGAAAAAAACGCGTTTACTCATTCAATCAGACAAGATACACTACTAATTTAATAGAATTTTATTTATTAAATTTTGTTATTCAAAAACTTGACTTAATATTGTCGACCAATTCGATAGACTATATATAAAGCAGTAGACACTAATATTTATATCAAGCTAAATAACCTAAACCAGCATCCGGCACCTCTTTGGAGGTTGCCGGATTTTAAACGAAATACAAGTTAACCAACTAAACGAAACCAACACAGCAATAATGAGTATACAAGAAAATGAGGTCAGTATCAATATCAACAACAGGTCACAGGAGAAAAAGTGGAAGAAAATTGCCTACTTATGCCTCATTATCCTGGCGGTATTGTTTATCGGCTATGCCATTTATTCCTACGTTGGTTATGATGCATTGATTACACTTTCCCAAGATGCCTATTCCCAGATTGATGAGAAATTTCTATGGATGCTACTGGTAGGTTTTATGGCGCAAATGGTGGATGGTGCTTTAGGAATGGGATACGGGGTAGTTTCCACTACCCTTTTGTTTCTGGCGGACTCAACCCTGCAGTAATTTCCGGAAGCATCCATACTGCAGAAATGTTCTCCAGCGGAGCTTCAGGTTTCAGTCATTACCGTTTTGGCAATGTCAATAAAAAACTCTTTAAAACATTATTGGTGCCAGGCGTATTGGGAGCAATCGCTGGTGCTATCCTTTTGGGATATGCCGGAGAAGCTTTTTCCACCTATATTCGTCCCGTTATCTCAGTTTATACGTTGCTGCTCGGGATCAGAATTCTGGCAAATGCATTTAAAGAAAAACAGAAACCACAAAAAGTAAAACACGCCGGTTGGCTTGCTGGTGCAGGAGGCTTTCTGGATTCATTTGGAGGTGGTGGCTGGGGCCCTCTGGTCACATCTACACTTATCTCCAAAGGACGCACACCGAAATACGTTATTGGTTCGGTCAGTTTAACTGAATTCTTCGTGACCATGGCTAGTGCTGTAACATTTTTCTTCATCCTGGGCGTAAGTCACTGGCAATCTATACTTGGACTTATTGTGGGCGGCGTTGCAGCAGCACCTATAGCGGCGCGACTGGTAGGAAAATTACCAATTAAAAAGATGTTCATCGGCGTTGCTGCCATCGTAATTATTTCCAGCATTCGTATAATATGGATGTCTGTAACCAAATTATTGTAGAAAAAGAATAAATTTGCCCTTAACGCTAATGGCAAATATTTCTTTTAAACAACAGGTCGCAAAAAACTTCAGCAATTACAGATGGTTGCTGCACCTCCTGTTTTGGGTCACAATATCTGGTGTTTCGTTGCTACAGATATACAATACGGTACAGATCCAGGGCATTCAAAAGACCCCAGCCTCCATTCCACTATATATTTTCGTGGTAAAGCTGCTCACCCTGCTACTCGGCTGCTATAGTTTCCAGTTTTTGGTCATGCCACTTTACCGTTACCGAAAGCAGTATGTATTCTGGATTTCCATGATCGGAATGCTTGTTACAGTCGGCCTGTTTCAGATTTTGATCATCAAACTGACCTATCTGGCCATCCCTGCGGAAGAGGCAAAGCAAAATGCAGATATCCTAAATTTAGCAGGGACTCATTTTCCTCGTTTCTTGCTTATTTTCTTTTTTTTCACCGCACTTTACTATTTTGTTGATATCTACGATCAGCAAAAAGAAATACGCAGACTGTCTAGCTTCAAGACACAAAAAATTGCACTGGAAAGCAGTTTCCTGAAATCACAGGTCAATCCTCATTTTCTGTTCAATACACTCAATAACATCTATGCGCTGAGCCTGAAAAAATCTGATCAGACACAAGTCGTAATCGATCGCCTGGAATCTCTGCTTCATTATATGCTTTACGAATGCAAGGAAGATGTAGTTCCACTGGAAAATGAGTTCAAGTTTACAAACAGCTATATCGCTCTTGAAAAGCTGAGGCATAAAGAGGAAGAATGCACTGTCAATGTATCTATTAAGGGCGAAACTGCACATAAAAGGATTGCACCGCTCCTGCTGATCAATTTTCTGGAGAATGCTTTTAAACATGGTACTAAATCAAGTTTTGGCAAGTCCTGGATCAATATGGATGTCCAGGTAAATAATAAGTTCCTGCATTTCAAATTACAGAATAGCAAACCATTCCGACCAAACGGGCAAGCTATTACTGAATATAAAGGTGGTATTGGCATCAGGAATGTAAAAAGACGCCTGGAAATCCTTTATCCCGGAAAGCATAGCCTGAACATTAATAATTTAAAGGATCGGTTTGAGATAGACTTATTGATCAATTTTTAGCAAATGACCGACATTGTACAAATAGAGATCAATAAAAAGAACCGCTGGGTGTATTTTTCAAAGTACCGCTGGATTGCCCATATCATTTATTGGACCTGGGTTTTGGTCGTTGGCACACTTATGTTTGTCAAAGTCCCTCTTACAGCACCCATTATACTACACCATTTCATTCTGGATAATCTCCTGATCGCCGTGTTCTACTATACTTATTGTCTGTACCTGATCCCTTATTTTTTCAAAAGAAACAAGATCGTATTATTCTGGTCACTTACCCTGCTTGCATACCTCGGCATAGCAGCATTGGATGTGCCTTACCATGATGCTTTCGTTAGGCTCAGCTACGATAGCCCTTTCGCAGGGCCCCAGGCAACTTTTATCCAGAAATATTATGTAAATCTAGGTGGTTACCTGCTCAACTTTGTGATCTTCTCTTTAATGCTTTTTTTCATGGAAAAAAATGAAGAAAATCATACACTTTTGGAACTGGAAAAAGAGAAAAAGGAAATCGAACAGGTAAAACTCGACCTGTTGAAAACTAATATTAGCCCGGATTTTCTAATGCGCTCGCTGTCACAACTAAAGTATTCAGCTCAGGAAAAATACGGACATACTCCTGAAGCCATACTTACCTTTTCAGATTTACTCCGTTATCGACTTTATAGTAACAAAAAACAACAAAGCCTATTATCTGAAGAATTAACTGCAGTCCAAAGCCTGATACATTTTATCGACCTGTACCGCGAAAAAAATAACCTGAAGATCAACTTTGAAGTTCAGGGTGACATTGAAAATAAACAGATAGCCCCCCTTTCCCTCATCAATATATTGGAGCCCTTTTGTAAGGCATTATCTAATCAGCCGGTTGTGCTGCACATGATCCTACTCATCGATGAACATGAACTTGTACTTGAAATGGACTATGGGCTTCGTGCTAATGAAATCCTGATGGCAGATCTGCAGGATTACGGCCATAACTATAAGCAACTATATGGTGCCAGCCTCAAGTTCAGGTTTGAAAACTGTGAAGATGACCGTTGCATCATCAGTCTCAGCTTACCGCTAAATGATCCCACAGCAACTACCTCGTAATTGTCGTCTTTATACCTAATGTAAACCAGGAACCGGGCATGGGCACAGCTCCCGCTTCAATGTATTGCACATCAAACAGGTTCGCTGCTTCAGCATAAATATTGTAGCGTTTCTGCCTGTACGCTAACCTGGCATCCATAGTCATGTAATCTTTGTAATTGATCCTTTCGCTGTAACGGGTAGTTAGGGTCAGTGAGATCAATTGATAAAAATCGGCACTTAGCGTAGTGCTCAACTGATTTCTCAAACTTTCCAGTGCATAACGGGAAAAATTTGCTGTTACCAATGTCTTTTTAAAACTCGGGTCGAGGTTCGTATAAGAAGCGCCAAATCTTAGATTGCTAATCGTTTTCCCGGTCAAATTACCCAACGAGTAATCTGCACTTAATGTAAAGCCTTTGGTATTTACCTGACTAAAATTCTGTGGCTGCCATGGATTTGTCTGTATTTCCTTTACCCAGTCTATGAAATTATCTATCCTGCGAAAAAAATAACTGGCATTCATTGCAAAACGTTCGTTGTTAAACTTTAATCCAGCCTCTGCATATTTTGATTTCTCCGGTTTCAGTTGTTCGTTTCCAATATTGGTTGGCCCTTTATAATAAAGGTCAGTATAGGTTGGCAAGCGCTGCCCTGTGCCTACATTAGCAAAAAGCCTGAAATCGCCATAAAAATTGTACCCTATATCCATTCCAGGAAAAGCTTGCCATCCAAAATCAGAGTTATAATTTGTATATACGCCGGCATTGACAAATATGCGCGCTAAAGGTTCAAACTTAAATTCTCCTGAGATGCCTGCATTGTTTCTTTCGCGCTTACCAAGATTCGTACTGTTGATCTTTTCCGTACGTCCTTCCAATCCTAGTCCGAAAACACCAAAACCAAGTTCAAAAGTATTATTTAGTTCTGCATTAAATACATTAACTACATGATGGTTATGGAACTTTTCCGGGCTTTGCTTAATGTACAGATAGTCATCTACATTATTCCTGAAGCTTACTCTCGGTACAAAGGTCCAGCTTTTACTGAGCTTTGTTGTGTAAGTCAGCGCGGCCAACGCAGTTTTAACCGTTTCTTCCGATTCTTTATCACCTGGTGATGAATAAAATGCATTTGCACCAAAATTATTGTTAGTATACCCGGCAAGTACATCTAATAAATCTGTTTTTCCCAGGGCATATTTTCCCTGGTAAAATAATTTTTGATTGTTAAAAGCCGTATTGTACCTATAGCCGTTGCCAGCTTCCTGTCCGCCGGACAAAGTATGGCTGGAACCCTTTGTAACTAATGAAGCTGCCGCACGCAGACCATAATTATAATAAGTATCACCGGAAACATTGTCTTTAAAGCTGCTACCTGCAAAGATATTGGCGGAGACTCCGCTTTGCTGTATTGTACGCGTAACGATATTGATCGCGCCCGTCAATGCATTTAACCCATAAATTCTTGAAGCTGAACCTCTGAGAACTTCTATATGATCTATATCATCAATAGCAATAGGAAGATTCATCATGTTGTGTCCAGTTTGCGGATCAGATACCTTAATGCCATTAATAAGTACCAGTGATTGGTCGAAGGTACCTCCATCTATACTGATATCGGCCTGTATACCTCCCGGACCCCGCTGACGGACATCTACTCCGGAAACATAACTCAGCAATTCGCTGACAGATCTCGCTGGCATTGTCTTGATTTTTTCACGGTCTATAATCCAGATGTTCCTATTTTGTTTACTAAAAGGTAGTTGCAGCCTGTTTTCTTTAACGATCACCTCGTTTAATTTGGTTATTGTATCTTGCAAATTTCCTTGTTGTGCGTATGCAGCCACTGTGCCACCTAACATCACAACCGGGAATACCAGTCTTTTTAATCGCATCGTTGTTTGTTTTTTGGAGCGCCAAATATACTGCCTTTGTCGAATTACGGTTATATTTTAATCATTTTATCTCTCAGATATCTATCTTTTTTACGTTAATTCCCTTATAATGCGAGTCTAACTTAACGATGAGTTAACATCAGGATCATTTCTTTGTATTGTATGAAATACTGCCCCAATGTCCTTTTGATGCTTTTATTATGCCTGTGGATTACATTACAATCCGGATCAGCCGTGTATGCGCAGTACGTTGACGACGACTTTGTTACCGGAGGATACGAACTTCAGCAATTCAAAAGACCCGACTCATTATTTCTGGAACTCAAAAAGCAAAGTGCCAGGGAGTTCTCCAACGGAGATTTCGTTGCCCAGGCGCTCAGTCTGAAAAAAATGGGAGAACTTTGCTTTCATCTTGGACACTATCAGCGTGCGCTGGAATATTACCTTGATGCAGGTAAACTATTTGAAAAAACCGGCGAAAGTAAGTTTATGGCAGACAATTATCTCCAATTGGGTACACTTCATTATTATAACCGGGATACTGCACAATCGGGGCATAGTTACTCTAAGGCAATGAAGATCTTCCAAAACCTGAAGGATCAACAAGGTATTGCCACAACGTTGGCTAAAATGGGACATCTGCTTGAAAAGAAACATCAATACAAAGAAGCATTTGACTATCAGCAGCGTGCACTTAGTGTCTATACATCAATTGCAGATAAAGCTGGCATGGCCAAAACATATGAAAATCTGGGAAGTATACATGAAGACCTCCTTAGCTACGAGAAAGCCATGTCCTACTTTCAGTCGGCTTTGGTATTGTATACGGAACTTGATGAAAATATAGCCTCTATTGAGGTGGTCAATAATATCGGTGATATTTATCGTAAGACCAATAACTATAGCAAAGCACTTGAGCAGTATTTTAAGGCATTAAAACTTGCCCAGAGTCAGAATGAAATGTACCAGGTTAATTCCGCTTATCGTGATATTGCGAAGACCTATAACCTGATGAAACAAAATGACAGTGCATACAAATATGCAGAGTTGTCGAGATCCTGCCTGCTTAAAATCTATTCTATGGAAGGTAGTAAGCAAATGGCTTTCCTCCAGGCATTGAATGATGTAGAGAAAAAAAACAGTGAAATCAAAGAATTACAAAACGCAAAAAAAATCAATCTTATCATCACTATTGCAACGATCATTGTTATAATACTCCTTATATTCTCTGTATTTCTGATCCTAAGCCGGCAACGGATCAGTCTTCAAATCCTGAAAACCCAGCGGCAATTGATGGAGGCAGATCTCAAGAATCAGAAAATGGAAGAAGCGCAGTTGAAACTGGACATAGAAATCAGGTCCAAAGAACTCAGTACACAGGTGCTACATGTAATTCAAAAGAACCAATTGCTGGAAAATCTGAAAAATCAATTGGATGATATTATCAAAGATGAAAAGCGTGATCAAAAAAAGCAACTGAGACAAGTTATTCAGCAAATCAACCTAAACTTCAACAACGACACCTACTGGTTAGAATTCCGCCAGCTTTTCGAGCAGATCCACCATTCCTTCTTCGATAACCTTAACCGGCAGTTTCCTGGTCTCACAGCTACCGACCTAAAGCTGATCTCGCTACTTAAAATGAATATGGATTCGGCAGACATGGCATCCATGCTGGCCATCTCACAAGACAGCCTGCGCATCGCCAGATACCGGCTCCGTAAGAAACTCAATCTGGAACAAGGCGAGAATCTGATTGCATTCTTACAGTCCATTTAACTAGCTAACAGTAAATAAATCTTTGCTTAACAATTAGATAACGGCTATTAAAAACATCACAAAACTTTAAATATCAATTACTTAAACAAACACATATACTTTCCGTATACGCTAAAAGCAGTCTTGTATACTTTATGTAACAACCAAAAGTTGCAGCAGCATGGTTACAATCCCAACTTGCCCCGGTAATTAAAAAAATCATTAATCAATACTTGTTACATGAAGAAAATTCTATTTTTCGCCATCATTATGACATGTTGGTCCGCAATGGCCTTCGCACAGAAGGGACTACTTACTGGTCAGGTCACAGACATGCAAAAACTTTCCATGCCCGGGGCTGTACTCCGTCTGGAACCGGGAAATTTACATACCGTATCCGACACGTACGGAAAGTTTCAGTTTCTTAACGTTCCCGTTGGCGACTTTACACTTACGGTAACTTACATAGGTTACAATAACTTTACCAGCAAACTGAGCATCAGTCAGGGAAAGGTGATTTCCTTAAATGTGCTCATGGAAGAAGCCACCATTACCGGAAAAGAGGTAGTGGTCATGGGCGACCCGGCTCCGCGGGCAGGCAAAAGCACTGAACGTTCAGAAAAACAAACTAAACATCTCAAACATTGTCTCAGCAGACCAGGTGGGTCGCTTTCCTGACGCAAATATTGGTGATGCACTAAAACGTATTCCTGGTATCACCATGCAAAACGATCAGGGTGAGGCAAGAAATATCATCATCCGTGGTCTTGCGCCAGAACTGAATTCAGTAACGCTCAACGGTGACCGTATTCCTTCGGCGGAAGGTGATAACCGACGTGTACAAATGGATCTGATTCCCTCGGATATGATTCAGACGATAGAAGTCAATAAAACCCTGACTCCAGATATGGATGCAGATGCCATCGGTGGTTCTGTAAACCTCATCACAAGGGCTACTCCCAATGGAGAGCGTATCTCTGCTACTTTCTCCGGAGGCTATGCTCCTATCCGTGAAAATCCTTTGTATAATGCAAGTCTGGTTTACGGTAACAGATTCTTTGACAAGAAATTTGGTATCGTTCTAAGTGGATCATTCAATCACAATAATTATGGTTCAGATAATGTTGAAGCAGTTTGGAAAAAGGATGATTTTGGCAATACGTACATCGAGGAACAGGATATAAGAAAATATGACGTGAAACGTGTACGCAGAAGTATTGCAACTGCAATGGATTTCAAATTCAATGAAAAGCACCAGATCAGTGTAAATGCGATGTACAATTGGCGGGATGATAAGGAAAACAGGTATAGGTACACCATTAAAGATGTAGAACCTATCTATGACGCAAATGACAACATTACCGGATATGAAGGCGCAATCAACCGTCAGACTAAAGGTGGTATCAACAGCGACCGTGTAGACAATGCCCGATTGGAAGATCAGCGTGTACAGAACTACTCAATTAATGGCGATCACCTGCTAAGTCCGAAATTAGATATGCACTGGGGATTAAGTTATTCAACCGCAAGAGAATACCGTCCAAATGAACGATATATCGAGTTCGAATCTGGTACACTAAATTTCAATAAAGATTTCGGACCTGCAAAGTATCCATTTTTGAACCCTGTTACAGAACCTGCACTAAACGCTTATGAGTTTGACAAGATTACGGAGAATACTGATGAGACGAAAGAAAATGAGCTAGGTGCAAAACTGGATTTCAGGACTCCCTTTTCGCTGATCGAAGGACAAAAAGGTCGTCTTCGTTTTGGGGGACGCCTGCGTCTCAAAAACAAAGAGAGAAATAACTTCTTTACTGAATATGCCCCGATAGATGGAATTGAAGATCTCTCCCAGGCAATGTTACGTTATTGGGGCGGCGATAAATGGCAGCCCAGCAGCAAATATGTTCCCGGAAACTTCGCAAGTAAGGAATATTTGGGCGGCCTTCAATTAAACAACTCAGCATTATTTGAAGCGGAGGTCGACCCTACTGAATTCCTTGCTGCCAACTATACCGCGAAAGAAACCATTCTTGCTGGTTACCTGAGATGGGATCAGGATATCAGTACCAAGCTTTCCATGATCGCAGGGGCACGTATAGAAAAAACCTGGATCAATTACGTCGGTAACCTTATTCAGGACGAAGATGAACTGGAAGGCACGGTAAAAACCAAAAACAATTATGTGAATGTCCTGCCTGGATTGACATTTAAATATACCCCGGCAGAAAACCTGGTCATCCGGGCCGCTGCGACCACAGCTCTGGCGCGTCCAAATTATTATGTCCTTACTCCATTCGTCAATACCATCATCGATGATGCCAGAATTGATGCCGGCAATCCCGATTTGAAAGCTTCATTCGCCTGGAATTATGACTTGATGGGCGAATATTATTTCAAATCTGTAGGTATTCTTTCAGGAGGATTATTCTATAAGAACATCAACGATTTCATCTACCAGTACAGGGATGAAAACATGAATACCAGCAAATTTGCTGCTCAGTTTCCTGCTATGAGTAATCCTGTGCCGGCAGGCGAAAACTGGACGTTGGTGCAGGCGAGAAACGGCGAGAGCGTAAAGGTATATGGTTTTGAAGTAGCTTTACAACGACAATTGGATTTTCTGCCCGGCAAGTTTTTGAAGGGTTTTGGTGTATATACAAACTACACTTATACCAAATCAAAGACATCCGGTATTTACAATGAAGATGGAGAGTTGCGTACAGGTATTCCCCTACCGGGCACTACACCTCATATGTTTAATGCATCTCTGTCCTGGGAAAATCAAAAGTTTTCAGCGAGATTGTCGATGAACTACGCCGCCGGATATATCGATGAACTCGGTGGTAATGACTTTGAAGACCGCTTTTATGATAAACAGGTATTTCTGGATGCTAACGCATCTTACGTGATCGGTAAACAATGGCGTATTTTTGGCGAGGCAAACAACCTTACCAATCAACCATTGCGCTACTACCAGGGCATATCCTCGCAAACCATGCAAATGGAATATTACCGCAGTAAGTTTAACCTGGGTCTGAAGTTTGACCTCAACAAATAATCCTCATGAACATTAAAATATATCAACTAATACCATTCGTATTGCTCAGCCTTAATGCATGCAACAATGAGAAACAAAGTGCCATTGCCTCTAATGCTTTAAAACCAATTGCCATCACAGATACCGTTGGCCATGATACTGATGATCCGGCAATTTGGATCAATGCCGCCGATTCTTCCAAGAGTCTGATCATCGGCACAGATAAGGATACTGACGGAGGCTTATATGCCTACAACCTGGAGGGGAAGATTGTAAACAAAATAACCGGGTTAAAAAGACCGAATAACGTAGACATTGCCTATGGTTTAAAGATTGGGAGCAAACCGGTAGACATCGCAGTGGCTACAGAAAGAGAAACAAATAAGATCAGGATTTATAGCCTTCCTGATCTTAAGCCAATTGATGATGGCGGCATTGCAGTATTTGAAGGAGAAGGTCAGAGAGATCCTATGGGTATAGCACTATATACGGCTACTGATAGTACAATTTATGCAATTGTAGGCCGGAAATCCGGCCCTTCAGATCAGTATCTTTGGCAATATAAGCTAAGTGATAATGGTCATGGCGGAATCAAAGCTGAGGTAATCCGTAAGTTTGGAAAATACAGTGGCAAAAAGGAAATTGAAGCAATTGCAGTCGATAACGAATCAGGTTTCATCTATTACTCTGACGAAACAGTGGGCGTTCACAAATATTACGCTGATCCATTGAAAGGAAATGATGAACTGGCTTTATTCGCTAAAGATGGCTTTACTAGTGACCATGAGGGTATATCCATCTACAAAACCGGTCAAACAACAGGATATATCCTGGTATCCAACCAGCAAAAAAATAGCTTCATGGTATATCCAAGAGAAGGTAGCAAAACGAATATACACGATCACAAATTGATTGCAGAAATCCCGGTTTCTACTATTGAAAGCGACGGTTCGGACGTGACTAACCTGAATTTGGGCCCCAAATATCCGAAAGGACTATTTGTAGCAATGAGTAACGGAAAAGTATTCCATTACTACGACTGGCGAGACATTCAAAAGATGATAGATGCTGCAAAATAATAGCTTCTAAATAAAAAAAGCGCTGCAAAATGCAGCGCTTTTTTTATTCGCCTTTGAAAACCTCGGCTAAAATCTCATACGACTTAAGTCTGGCAAAATGGTCAAAGATATGGGCAGATGCCATAATCTCGTTTACTCCTGTCTGCTCAGAAAACTGTTCCAAATCTTCTTTAATAGTTTCTTTACTACCTACAAAAGTGCAGGCCAGCATCTGACTAATCTGCTCTTCTTCATAATCTGACCATATGCCATCCATGCTGTCGACCGGAGGTGGCAACAATTGGCGTTTCCCCGTGATCACACCCCTGAACATTTGATACAATGAGGTTGCAAGCTTATTCGCTTCATCATCCGTATCGGCGGCCACTACATTTACACAGGCAAGTACGTAAGGTTCCTGTAAATGTTCAGATGGCTTGAATTTATCTCTGTAAATATTGATTGCAGTCATGAACTGCGCCGGCGCAAAATGACTGGCGAAAGCATAAGGTAATCCCAATGCTGCGGCAAGATGTGCACTGTCTGTACTGGAACCCAGTATCCAGATAGGAATATCAAGGCCCTCTCCTGGAATTGCGCGAACACTGCTTCCGCTATTTTCGGATGAAAAATAGGCTTGCAATTTCAGCACGTCCTGTGGAAAACTCTGTGCAGCCTGAAAACGCTGCTCGCCACGTATGGCCATTGCCGTAACCTGATCCGTTCCCGGCGCCCTGCCTAATCCCAGGTCTATCCTTCCAGGAAAAAGAGATTCTAATGTACCAAACTGCTCTGCGATTACCAATGGAGAATGGTTAGGAAGCATAATGCCACCAGAACCCACGCGGATCGTCTTTGTTGCTGCCGCAATGTGACCTATAACTACCGATGTCGCTGAACTCGCCACGCTGATCATATTGTGATGCTCTGCCAGCCAATAGCGTGTGTAACCAAGATCTTCTACATGACGGGCGAGATCAGCACTTTTCCTGAAAGTGTCCGCGGGTGTCTTGCCTTCTATGACTGTTGCTAAATCTAAAACGGAATAAGGAATATTTTTAAGTGATCTTTTCATATGCTTATTGATGCAAACAAAATTAAAGCCTGGAGGGTTAAAATCCTGCTTGCATCAATTGATATGACGGTAATACTACAAGTATCGCTTAATGATGCTCTATCTTATAAATAGTTGTCTGTTTATAAGTTTCACCAGGCCTTAATACAGTATCCGGAAAAGCCGGCAGGTTCACACTATTTGGCGCATGCTGGGTTTCCACGCAAAAAGCTCCGAAAGGTTCGTAATCCCTTCCATCTTTACCATTTTTTACGTCCAGATATTTAGCTGTGTAAAGATGAGCTACAGGCTCAGTAGTATATACAGATAATTTTAATCCGCTCTCTGCTTCCGTAGTTTCTGAAGCAAGGGTGAGTTCTCCGTATTGCTTATCCAGCACATAAGTTTGATCATAACCAAATTCAGTATCCCAATTTTCACCCAAAAGCTTTCCTGCCAGAAAATCATGATGTGTTCCTGCTACAGGAATAAGTTTTCCTGTCACACAGTAAGTTTCATCCTGCTCCATGTAATTACTGGCAGGCATTCTATGATGGTGGTTGATGATGGATCCCCCTTTGGGAGCCAGGTTGAAGTAACCATGATGCGTCAGGTTGATCGGAGTAGCTGCATCTGTGGTCGCCTTGAAATCCAACACCAGTTCATCTTCGTCTGTCAACTTAAATGTCAGTTCTATAACAAGGTTTCCTGGAAAACCTTCTTCAGCTGCCGGACTGATATACCTCATCGTTACACTTGGATCTATAGTAGAAAGTACTTCCCATACCCGGCTGTCAAAACCAGTATTTCCACCATGCAGGCAATCCTTACCCGTATTCTTAGCCAATTGATAGTCTGTTCCGTCCAGAGAAAACTGTCCGTTCTTTATGCGGTTGGCATATCTGCCTATTACTGCACCCAGGTAGGGATAATTCACATGGTAATCCTCACTCAGGTATTGATCGAAGTCGTCAAATCCCAATACGATGTCCTGCTTATCGCCATTTTTATTGGTTACTACAAATTTGCTGATGATCGCACCATAGTTGTATACTTTCACATATGTTCCCTTAGTATTGCTGAGTTCAATACCGAATACCTCTTTGCCATCTATAGTTTTACCTGTCTTTACTAACTTCGTGTTCATCTGTATATAATAAAATGTAATGTTATGATTTAAATGTGCTTTAATGTGGTTTTGAACTTATAGGATTCGGTTCATAGTCGTATATTTAGAACCGAAAATGAGATCACTGACAATACTATAAATACTTTATTAAAACTAAAACAATAATTTAAAATATTACAATGAAAGCGGAACTAACCAAAGAATTCCTGGAGCACTACAAACAAGAACCTACTCAACACTATTTTACTCCCGGACGCGTCAACTTAATTGGTGAACACATCGACTACAATGGCGGCCTGGTAATGCCATGTGCTGTTACTTTGGGGACATGGCTAGCGCTTGCACCCAACAATGAAAATGTGATCCGTTTTAAAAGTCTGAACTTTGAAGAAGAAGCTATCATTGAACTGAAGGACAGCTACGTAAAAGACGGTCCAGGCTGGTACAACTATCCTTTAGGGGTATTCAACGAAATCCTGAAAGACCATAAGATCCCTACAGGACTGGATTTATTGTTTACAGGTAATATACCCATTGGTTCGGGATTGTCGTCTTCTGCATCTATCGAGGTGGTAATGGCTTATGCTTTGAACGATTACTTTAATCTGGGCTACGACAGGCTGCAATTGGTACTGATGGCCAAACGTGTGGAGAATGATTTCATTGGATTGAACTCTGGCATTATGGACCAGTTTGCTGTTGCTTTCGGTGAAAGTCATAAAGCTCTGGTACTGGACTGCGATACCTTAAAATATAAGGCAGTTGATTGTAACCTGGGTGAATACAGCCTGGCGATCATCAATACAAACAAGCCACGTAAACTGGCTGAATCTAAATACAACGAACGCGTAGCGGAATGTCAGACTGCTTTAGAGCAACTGAACCAGGAAATTAAATTGCATGCCTTGTGTGAACTGACTGCTGAGAAATTTGCGCTGCACAGTCACCTCATCACTGACGAAACAGTACTGAGACGTGCTACCCACGTTATTAAAGAAAATGACCGTGTACACCTTGCAGCTAAAGCACTGGGTGAAGGTGAACTTGATGAATTTGGCCGTTTAATGTATGCCTCACATCAATCTTTAAGGGAATTATATGAAGTATCGGGTGTAGAACTGGATACGGTAGTAGATTTTTGTGCCGGCTATGAACCAGTGATCGGTGCACGCATGACGGGTGCCGGATTTGGCGGCTGTGCCATCGCATTACTGAAAAAAGGACAAGAAGAGGATTTCACTGAAAAACTTACGGCCTATTACGAAGAACGCATCGGCTATGCTCCCGATATCTATATCAGTGAAATCGGCAACGGTGCCAGCGCCATTTAATCACAGATTCGCAGCATGCAGAAATTAAAATTAGACGAACTGAACCGGGTAAGTGTCGAGGAATTTAAAGATCAGGAAAAACTCCCGGTAGTAGTGGTACTCGACAATGTACGTAGTATGCACAACATCGGTTCTATCTTTCGCACCGGCGATGGCTTTTCCATCGCCGGTGTATACCTGTGCGGCATCACAGCTCAACCTCCGCACAGAGAAATTGAGAAAACTGCTTTGGGTGCTACTCAATCGGTTTCCTGGAAGCACTTTCAAACTACCTTAGCTGCTATAGAATCATTACGGGATGAGGGCTATGAAATCATTGCTATCGAACAGGCCTCAGGTAGTACCATGCTAAACACCTTTAAGCCCTTAGGAGATAAAAAATACGCCTTGATATTTGGAAACGAAGTCAACGGTGTAGATGATGAAGTCATGAAGGTAATTGATGAATGCATCGAGATCCCTCAATTCGGAACAAAGCATTCCTTTAATATTACCATATCTGCCGGAATTGTCCTTTGGGATTTCTTTGCCAAATTAAGATTGTAAAAAGGTCCTAGAGTTTAAGATTGAACGAACCCTTCAAACGAATATCTTCGGAGGAGGCACCAATCAATATTGTAAAATCTCCTGGCTCTACAGTCCATTGCATTTTTGAATCGACAAGTCTGAAGTCTTTTTCGGTCAGGTTAAATTCAACAGTCTGTTTGCCATATGCCTGAAGGTGAATGCGCTTAAAGGCTTTGAGCTGTCTATCCGGACTGACAACAGAACTCAGCTCATCACGCAAATACAACTGTATTACTTCATCTCCTGCAATGCTGGTCTTGTTTTCCAGATTAAACTTTACATTGATCCGGTAGTCCTGGCCTGAGGAAACATTCTTGACCTCCAGATCCGTATAGTTGAACTGCGAATAACTTAACCCATACCCGAAAGGATATAATGGTTTCGCGGAAACTTCTACATAATCATGGGAGACAGGGCGCTTTGCATTATAATAAACAGGCAGCTGGCCAACCGACTTTGGAACTGAAATAGGCAGACGCCCCGCCGGGTTATAGTCCCCAAAAATTACATCTGCGATTGCATTTCCCCCCTCTTGTCCCGGGTACCAGGCATTTAAAATTGCAGGTACATGCTCAGAAGGCCAGTTCAAATTTAAAGGACGCCCCTGGATCATCACCAGTACTACCGGCTTGCCTGAACGAACAACCGCCTGTAGCAACTCCAATTGTTTACCCATCAGATCAAGCGTAGAACGGTCATAGCCTTCCCCACTTTCCATATCGCTAACATTAACTTCCGAGGCCTTAACTGAAGCAGCACCTGTAGAAAGGTATTCCGTCTTAAAATCACGTGCGCTTGAGCCACCTAAAACAATAATTACAGCATCTGCCTGATTTGCCCTGGCTACAGCAGCTTCGATTTCTAAATTAGAAGTATCCCTGATTGCACATCCCTTTACATAGCTGATCTTGGTACCAGAACCTAGCTTTACCTTGATTCCTTCCAGCACCGTAGTTATTGCATCGTCCGCTTGCGGAGCAGTATAATCTCCCAGCTGGTTATATATATTATCTGCATTTGGACCGATTACAGCGATGTGTTTTAGGGTCTTACTTAATGGCAACAGGTTATTGGTGTTTTTTAGCAACACGATAGATTCCTGAGCAACCTTTCTGGCCAACTTTACATGACTGGCATTTCTCAGAAGCTTTACAGCTTTACCCGCATCAGCGTATGGATTTTCAAAAAGACCCATTTCAAATTTTTGTCTCAACACATTGGCAACAGCAGTATCCAGCACAGATGGACTCACCTTAGCTTCGGTCAACGCCTGCTTTAGTGCTTTTCCGTAACCATAACCACTCAAATCTGCGTCTAAACCGGCATTAATGGCAAGTGCAGCTGCATCCGCTGCAGTGGCAGCAACATGGTGATTAGACCTTATCCCTGATATACTTCCAAGGTCAGATACAACAAAGCCTTTGAAACCCCAGCTATTTCTTAAAATATCTTTCAGCAACACAGGGTTAGCCGAACAGGGAATACCGTCAATGGAATTATATGCAGTCATCACTGATTTTGCACCGGCAGCAACAGCAGCCTCAAAGGGTGGCAAATAGTTCTGATGTAATTCCCTGGCACCAATAGCCACACTACCGCCATTATGTCCGCCTTCGGGTACGCCATATGCAGTGAAGTGCTTTAATGTTGAAATGACATTTACACCTGATTTAAGATTGGTGCCCTGAAATCCTTTAACCATAGCTACTCCCATAGCTGCATTCAATACTGGATCTTCGCCATACGTTTCCTCAACACGAGACCACCTCGGCTCCCGCGCTAAATCTAATACTGGCCCATAACCTATGTGAGCGCCCTGCGCCCTGGCTTCCGAGGCAATTGCAGCTGCCATTTCCTGGATAAGTCCCACATTCCAGGTACTGCTTTGTCCAATCGAGGTTGGAAACACTGTGGTTCCAATAGCCATATGTCCATGCGGACATTCCTCCGCAAAAAACATCGGTATGCCTAACCTGGTATGTTCCAAAACATATTTCTGGAGTGCATTAGTTGCCATAACTGCGGATCTCGGATTTAATCCGGTTTTTAAAGTTTTTTGTGTCCATGGATCTGCACGAAGCGTCGCCCATAGCATTCCCGTGTGTTGTTCTTTTATCGCATCCTTAAATTTTTCACTGGCTACTACATTTTCCCCTTGCTTCTCATACATTTCCCAGCCTAAAAGGGTAGAAATCTGCCCTATCTTCTCCTCAGTAGTCATGCGTCTCAATAAATCACTGATACGTTCCTCCACAGCCAGACGGGCATTTTTATACTTTGGCAATTCTTGTGCATTCAATGCAGCGGAAATTAGGATTAAAAAAAAGAGTGAAGCAATTGATTTCTGGGTCATTTGATTATATATTAAAATCAATACAAGTATAGCGTTTCGGGGTAAAAAATTGCTGATAAAAAAACACCGACTGCAATGCCGGTGTCTTTTCGTTATATCAAATAGTTAAAAAGATGCTGTGTTTAAGCGAAGGGGATACCGTCTTTAGAAGGCAAACTACTATGTCCCATCAGGTACTGATCTACCTTACGGGCAGCTTCCCTACCTTCAGAGATCGCCCAAACTACTAAAGATTGTCCACGGCGCATGTCACCAGCAGCAAAGATCTTAGCTATATTGGTCTGGTATTTACCCTCCTCAGCTTTTACATTACCTCTGTTGTCCAGCTCCACACCTAACTTCTCAATCATCCCCTCTTTCTGCGGATGCAGGAAACCCATCGCCAATAATACCAGCTGGCATGGCAGGTCTCGCTCCGTACCCGGCTTTTCTTTAAAATTCAGCGGACGTCCTGATGGATCTATTTCCCATTCTACATCTACCACTTTCACTGCTTTGAGATTGCCGTTTTCATCTTTGATGAATTCTTTGGTATTTACTCCCCATCCTCTTTCGCAACCTTCTTCATGGGAAGATGTCACCTTAAGTAGCATCGGATAAGTTGGCCAGGGCATATTGTTTGTCCTTGCAGTTGAAGGCATTGGCATGATCTCAAACTGGGTAACTGATTTAGCACCCTGGCGGTTAGAAGTACCGATACAATCTGAACCGGTATCACCACCACCTATCACGATCACGTCTTTCCCTGTTGCCAGGATTGCTTCTCCCGTAACCTCAAAGTTTTTTACACGTTTGTTTTGCTGCTTCAGGAAATCCATCGCAAAATGTACGCCTTTAGCATCCCTGCCTGTTGCAGGAAGATCGCGGGGAATGGTAGAACCACCTGCCAGAACGATCGACTGATAATCTCTTAATAAAGTATTCAGTTCCACATTTACCCCAACATTTGAATTGCACTTGAACACAATTCCTTCTTTTTCCATCAAGGCAATACGTCTGGTCACTACGTCTTTTTGCAGTTTGAAATCAGGGATACCATAGTTCAGCAAACCTCCCGGTGTATCGTCGCGTTCGTATACAACTACTTCGTGGCCAGCTTTATTCAACTGTGCCGCTGCAGCTAAGCCTGCGGGACCCGATCCTATTACCGCTACTTTTTTACCCGTACGGATCAAAGGCGGCTCCGCTTTTATATAGCCCTTTTTAAAGGCGGTTTCAATAATGTGTTTTTCGATTTCCTCAATGGAGATTGGCGATTTGTTGATACCCAAAACACAGGCCGACTCACAAGGTGCCGGGCAAATCCTTCCTGTAAACTCAGGAAAGTTATTGGTACTCAATAAAATAGTAGATGCCAGCTGCCAATCTGCTTTATATACTGCCTCATTGAATTCAGGGATAACATTTCCAAGTGGGCAACCCGACTGGCAAAATGGTACGCCGCAGTCCATACATCTTGCAGCTTGTTTATTTACTTCCTGCTCTTCCAAAGCGTCTACAAATTCATTGTAGTGCTTTAAGCGTGATTTTGCATCTTCTTTCCCAGGAGCAGTCCTTTCATATTCTAAAAATCCAGTTACTTTTCCCATGGTTATGCTTTGTTTAATTGATTATTACTAGTCATTTGGTTAAGGTCTTAAACGGTGGCTTTAGCTTTGTTCATTAATACAGCTTTGTATTCTTTAGGGAATACCTTGATGAAATGGGCTGATTGTGTTGCCCAGTCAGACAACAGGAACCTGGCCACATTACTTTCAGTCAGTTGGGCGTGTTTCTTCAATAAGAAGGCAATGCGCAATTCATCT